>CAYZPV010000022.1:0-94078 GCA_964480585.1 uncultured Opitutus sp.
CCGCCAATACCACCAGCGGCAGTCGCCTCAACTCCCGCCTCAAGGATACCCCCGCTTCCGTCTCGGCCTTCACTCCGGAGTTTCTCTCCGATATCGCCGCTACCAACCTCGAGGAGATGCTCGCGCATGCCACCAATGTCGAAATCGACGTCGAGGATGCCAATGCGGGCTTCAACAATCCCCAAGGCCGCGGCGCCGATGGCGGCGACTACTCCTTCCGCATGCGCGGCTCGCCTGCCGGCGCCTCGCGCGACTTCGTCGAGTCCAATATACCTGTCGATCTCTACAACGTCGAGCGCGCCGAGGTCGCCAGCGGCCCCAATTCCATCCTCTTCGGTCTCGGCCAGGCCGGCGGCCTTGTCTCGCTCAGTGGCAAGAAGGCCAACCTCAATCGCTCCCGCACCACGGTGAAGTCCATCTTCGGCTCCTGGCACTATGAGCGCTACGAAGGCGATCACAACCAGGTCCTCCTCCCGAAGAAGCTCTCGCTGCGGCTCATCGGCGCTTACAATAACAACCAAGGCTGGCGCCACTGGGACTTCAACGACACCGCGCGCTGGACGGCGGCCGTCGCCTACCAGCCGATCAAGAATACCACGATCCACGCCTCCTACGAAAAGGGCCTCGTCGACAATAGTCTCACGATCAACTGGAACGCACAGGATCAGCTCACCGGCTATGTCGATAACGGGAGCCCCGTCTTCGATGGCACCGCGGCGCGCCCCGGCACGCAGCGCCTCAACGCCAACAACAATCGCTACACGTGGAATCAGCAAAACGGCACGGTCTACAACTACCGCGGCGAGTTCGAATCGATCAATCGCTACGGCGTCGAGACGCTGGCTACGCCCACGGTCTCCCCTTACGGCTACAATCTCGTCGGCCCCGGCGGCGTGCGGCACCAGACTTTCCGTAACTATCAGGTTACGCTCCAGCAGAAGCTCCCCAAGCGCATCGATCTCGAGCTCGCCTACTTCAAAAACGAGAACGACGTCGAGGCGCTGGGCATGCCTCCGGCCGGCTCCAATCTCCGCGCCGATCCCAATCTCACCCTCCCGCACCCCGATGGTTCCGCCGCCACTGTGCCCAATCCCTACGCCGGCCGGCTCTACTTCGATGCCAATTGGTTCAAGGATTGGATCCGCACGGAAAACGAGATCTACCGCCTCACGCTCGCTTGGGATATAGGCAGGTCGGATCGTTGGTTTGGCCGTCACCGCATCGCCGGTCTGGTCGAAAATTCGCAGCAGGATCGCCGCCGCCGCTGGCGCAATGAGACGCTCGTCGACGAAAACAACGTGCCGATCACCAACGCCGCCAATGCCGAGGGCGCGCAAAATCAGGTCTTCCGCCGCAACTACATCGACCCCTCCGATTTCACCACCTACTACCCCAGCGATCCCAGCATTCCCATCCGCGAATTCACGCTCAACGGCCGTCGCTTTCACTCGACGTTCGCCTCCCGCTCCCAGGCCAATACGCACACGATCAAGGATACCGATACCCTCATGGTCGCCGCGCAGAGCTTCTGGTTCAAGGATCGGTTGGTGACTACGGTCGGTGCGCGTCAGGATAGCATCACCTTCAAAAATGAGGGCGAGGCGCGCGTCGCAGCCGGCGATCCCCGCGTGCAGTCCGGCGAGCTCGTGGCGAGCGAGTGGTACTTCAACGGGCAGTATGTCACGCGCGAGTACAAGCCCCAGACTTTCACCGCCGGCGCGGTCATGCACCTCACCAAGCGCCTCTCGTTTTTCTACAACATGTCGAAAAACAACGGTGCCCCTCGCTTCGATCGCACCGTCCTCCCCGATGGCGACATCGCCGGCCCCACCGAGGGCAATGGCAAGGACTACGGCTTCATGCTCGATGTGTTGGGCAACGACAAACTCTTCATCCGCACGACGTGGTTCGAGACCAAGCAGATCAATGATACTCCCATCCTCCCCGGCGCCAATGCGCTCGGTGTGGATAATCTCGCCCTCATGCTCGATGCGCTGCTCGACGCCGGCAGGATCTCGCAGGCCGATTACGACCGCCAGGCCGTCAGTTGGACGACTGCCACCATCGATGTCTTCACCGAGGGCATCGAGGTCGAGGTGGTCGCCAATCCTACGAAAAACCTCTCGCTGCGGGCCAGCTACTCCAACTCGAAGCGCCGCCGTGAAAATTTCTTCGGCGAGATCTTTCAGTTCTTCGGCGAGCGCATCCCCGGCTGGCGCCAGCAGTT
Source organism: uncultured Opitutus sp. (assembly GCA_964480585.1). GTDB lineage: Bacteria > Verrucomicrobiota > Verrucomicrobiia > Opitutales > Opitutaceae > ER46. The sequence goes on from CAYZPV010000022.1 coordinate 2,228, forward strand.
GCTCAACGATCCCGCCGCCCTCGCGCAGTTCGACCAGGCGGTGGCGGATCTCGACAGCGAGCTCGCCTTCCAAGTCGACCGCCAGAACAGCCCCTTTGGCACGCGGCCGCACAAGATGAATGGCACTGCGCGCTACAGCTTCCGCGAGGGCAGGCTCCGCGGCGCTTTCATCGGCGGCTCCATTCGCTACAATGGCAAAAACTTTATGAGCTGGGATCGCGTCACCGGTCACATCTACTGGGGCAATGAGTCCCTGCTCGGCGACGCCTTCCTCGGCTACCGCTTCAAGCTGCCTGGCGCGAAGATCAACGCGACCGTCCAGCTCAACGTGAAGAACGTCACCAATTCCTACACCGTCAACGTCGGCCGCTACAACGACACCTACACCGGCGTCCGCCGCGTCTACTTCAACGAGCCGCGGAGCTGGCGCCTCACGACGACGCTGGATTTCTGAGGATGTTTTCGTCTCCCTGCCCGTGAGGGCAGGGATCGACGTGTAGGGGGTTTCCGTTCCTGCCCTCTGCGCACGGTGGCCGCCACTCACTGTAACCTTGTCGTCACGCGCAGCTCCGCCAAGGTGGCGCTTGTGCCTCCCGCGCGTTCCCCGGTGCGTGACGAAGAGCTGGCCGCCCCGCTCGCGGCCTTGCCGCCGCGTCGGGTGTCTGCGGGCATGCGGGAGACCCTCCTGGGATGAACGCGATCGGCGAGAAACATGCTCCCGCCAGTTGTCGCTGCTGCGGGGCGTGCTGTTTCTCGCCCTCCGCGTTGCACGTGAGAGTGACCGGAGATGATTGGTCGCGGCTCGGCCCGCAGGCGGAGGACTTGGCGCAGTTCATCGGCCATCGCGCCTACATGCGCATGAGCGGCGGGCACTGCGTGGCGCTCGCCATGCAGGAAAGTGCTGAGGGTGGCACTGAGTTTTTCTGCACCGTGTACGACGTGCGCCCGCAGATTTGCCGCGACCTCGCGCGCGGCTCGCCGGAGTGTGCGGGTGAGATTGCGCTCAAGGCGCGTGGCAGTTGATATCGCACCATGGCCTGGCTGAATCCACGAAGCCGTCGTGCGCGGTGAGATCGACAATCGCGTGCGCGGCCGCATTACCGGTCGGCTGTGGCTGGCGGGGCGCACCGGGCCCGTGGAGCTGGAGTTTGCCGGCAATGCCCGGCGCGATCTCGCGGGGCATCGGTTGGAGTTTGTGAATCCCCGGCCGGTCCCGGCGAAGTTGGCGGGCTTCGGCGAGCGGCAGCACGGCGTGATTGGCGACTGCACGGCCTCGCGCAAAGTACGCCTTTTGCGCGCAGGAGAAGCTCGTCGAAGCGCCTTGGCTCACCCTCGTCGAGCGCGACCTCAATACCCTCTGCCACGCCTGCGACATGCTCGTCGGCGAATTCCGCGCCAAACTGGAGCGCGAGAAATAGTTCTCTGGAGGTGAGGGGTGGTCGGCCGGTAAAGGGGCCGGGTGCGTCGTCACTTCAACCTGCGCTTATTGGGGGATTCCCCTCGCATCCTGCATCCTGCCGCCTCCGGCGCTTTATTACTTGACGATTCTCGTAATTTCTGAAATGACAGAAATCATGAAACTCACGCCTGTCATGGAACGCTTCATCCTCCACTGGGGGGAGATGGGCGGGCGTTGGGGGATCAATCGCTCGGTCGCTCAGGTGCACGCCCTCCTCATGCTCTCGCCCAAGCCTCTCCCGGCCGACGAGATCAGCGAGACGCTCAATGTCGCCCGCTCGAATGTCAGCACCAGCATCAAGGAGTTGCACAGCTGGGGCATCGTCCGCGTCGTCCATGTCTTCGGCGATCGCCGGGAGCACTTCGAGACCCAGCGCGATGTGTGGGAGCTCTTTCTCATCATCATGCGGGAGAGGAAGAAGCGCGAACTCGATCCCACGCTGGCCACCCTCCGCGACTGCGTCAACGAGGCCGAAGAGAAAAAGACGGATGCGGACTACACCATCGCCAAGCTCAAGGAGCTCACCGAGTTTCTCGAACTCGTCGGCAGTTGGGCCGAGCGCAGCCAGACGATGTCGCCCGCCGCCTCGAAACGCCTCCTCCAAGCGGGTGACAAGGTCTTCAAGCTCCTAGGGTAATCCTTTTACCTTAAAATTTCTGAGTTAACAGAAATAACTAAAACAACGAAATGTGATGAACTGCGATCCTTTCAGCCCGTTGCGGCTCGCAGCCCCTGGTCGGGTAGTCGGTTGGAGTGCCAGCATCGCCGTCGTCGCTCTGGCCTCGTGGCTGACGTGGGACCTTCCGCGCTGGGTCGCCATGTGCGCGCTCGCCGCGACTTTGTTTACGACAATCAAGCTGGCGACCCTGCCCGGCTACGCGGGGACCGCTACCCATGGGCGGCTCGCGGGGTACCTCTTCGCGTGGGTCGGGCTCGATGCGCGGGCCTTTTTCGGCCCTGCCACTGCGCCTGCCCCCCGCAAGCGCGAGTGGGCGTTCGCCTTCGCCAAGTTCGTGCTCGGCGTCGTGCTGGTGCTGGCGGCGATCCGTCTCGGGCTCGACTATGCCGCGACCTGCGTGGGCTTGGTCGGTGCGCTCCTCGCGTTTCATTTCGGCGTGCTTCACCTCCTCTCGTGCCTCTGGCGCGCCCATGGCGTCGTGGCCCGGCCCATCATGCGCGCGCCGATCGCCGCGACCTCGCTCGCCTCGCTCTGGGGCGAGCGGTGGAATCTCGCCTTCGCCGATTCGGCTCGGCGCTTCCTGCTCAAGCCGTTGGCCCGGCCCCTCGGGGCGCATGGCGCGGGGCTCGCGGTGTTTTTCTTCTCGGGTCTCGTGCACGAGATCGTGATCTCGGTCCCCGCGCGCGGTGGCTGGGGCCTTCCCACGCTGTACTTCGTGCTCAATGGCCTCGGCGTCGTCGTTGAGAAGAGCGCCCTCGGCCGGCGGCTCGGCCTCGGTGCGGGTTGGCGCGGCTGGCTTTGGGTGCTCGTCGTCGCAGGCCTGCCGGTGCCGCTCCTCTTTCACACCCCTTTTGTCGAGCGCGTCTTCGCTCCTCTCCTCCACGTGCTCGGCAATCTCCTGCCATGAACACCCCCCTCGAAGTCGTCTTCAAACTCACCGCCCTCGTGCACCTCGGCCTCGTCGCCGCCGGCGCGCTGATGCCTTGGGCCACTGGCCTGTGGAAAGACTGCGCCAAGCTCACGCCCTTCGCCCGCACGCTCTTCCGTGTCTACTACGCGTTCATCGGCCTGAGCCTCGTCTCGTTCGGCCTCGGCACGTGGTTTTTCGCTGCCGAGCTCACCAGCGGCGAGCCCCTTGCCCGCGCCGTCTGCACCTTCCTCGCCGCATTCTGGACGCTCCGCTGGATCGCCGCCATCCTCCTCGATGTCAGCCCCTACCTCGTCAACGGCTGGTGGCGTCTCGGCTACCACACGACCAACGTCGTCTTCTGCCTCCTCCCGTTTGTCTACGCCTGGGGCGCGCTGCTCGGGTGATCCTCCCATGGACACACCCACTCCCTCGCCGTGGTACGATCCACGCGGCAGAACGCCCCGCCGGGTCTACCTCGCCTGCGGCCTCGCCCTGGCTGTAGTCAAAATGTGGATCGATCAAGCGCTGGGCCTCGGCACCGGGCTCGGCCCCTGGGGTGTATGGAGCTTCTGGCTGCCCAAATCGATCGACATGCGGTCGGACGTCGGCTCCTACGTCCTCGCCCATGTGCTGACGCTGCTGCCCTTCGTCGCGGTGGGTGCGGCGCTCACGCTGCGGCGCCTGCGCGATGCCGGCCGTCCCCTTTGGTGGGTCGTGGGGATGTTCATCCCGGTGGTGAATCTCCCCCTCTTTCTGCTGGTCGGCTTTCTGCCGGCGCGTGATCGCCTCAATACCGATGGCGTTTCGCAGCTTCCTGCGGAGCAACGACGGGCGCTGGAAAACCCGCTGACGAGTGCTGTCCTCGCCGGTGTACTAGCCGTCGTGCTCGCGGTCCCGGTGACGTGGCTCGCCACCGTGGTGCTCGAAAGCTACGGTTGGACCATCTTTGTGGCGATGCCTTTCATGCTTGGCTTGGTGGCGGCCGTCGCCCATGGCGTGGCGAAGCCGCGTACGATGTGGAGCTGCATCGGGGCTGGTCAGCTGGCGGTGTTGTTTTCGGCGGTTGCCATCGCGAGTGTGGCTTTGGAGGGCGTCATTTGCCTGCTGATGGCGGCTCCGATCGCTGGCCTCCTCGCTCTCGCAGGCTCAGTAGTAGGCTACATTCTTCAGCGCAGGGAGCAGAGGATGGAAGGCGCGGTCACCAAGGTCTACTCGGTCGGCTGGATCGGCCTGCCGCTGCTGCTGGCCGGCGAATCGCTGCTGCCGCCGAAGCCGGAAGTGATCCCGGCCGTGACGAGCATCGACATCGCCGCGAGCCCACTGGAGGTGTGGCGCGAGGTCGTGGCCTTTTCGGAGCTCGCGCCGCCCGAAGAGCTGATCTTCCGCAGCGGCATCGCGTATCCCATCCGCGCCACGATTACCGGCACCGGCGTCGGTGCGATCCGGCGCTGCGAGTTCTCGACCGGCCCCTTTGTCGAGCCGATCACCGTGTGGGAGGAGGGCAGGCGCCTCGCCTTCGACGTCGTCGAGCAGCCGCACCCCATGCGCGAGCTCTCGCCGTACCGGCACCTGCACACCGCGCATCTCGAAGGCTTCTTCCTCTCACAGCGTGGAGAGTTCCTGCTCATCGCCCTGCCCGATGGCCACACCCGCCTGCAAGGCACCACGTGGTACACGCAGCGCTTCTGGCCCGCCGGCTACTGGCGCCTGTGGTCGGACTACCTGCTGCATAGCATCCACCGCCGCGTGCTCCGCCACATCCGCACCAAGGCGGAAGCGACCGCTCGCCGCTAAACGGAAACGCAATCAGCATCTGCCGAGCACGAGACCGCGCAGCGAAATTCGCTTCGCGACCAAGGCAGGTAGCTGCAAGCGCCATGAGCACCACCCATCATTGGATGCAGCCAGTCGATGCGCACACCAATCCCTGCGCCGGCCAAGTGCGCTGGAAAGCGAGCAAGTCATTCTGGTACCTTGCGGCCTGCGTGGCACCGGCCACTGGCTCGTCGGCTATCTCGCCCACAATCGCGGCGACCGCACCTGGCACATCGAAGTCGCAGCCGTGCAGGGCTTCGCCCTGCTCACCATGGGCGAGAGCTGGGCCGCTTACACCCCAGCCTTCAGATCCTTGATGAACACCTCCGCTTCGCGAATCGAGGTCTCCATCTCCGTGATCAGCCGGGTAATATCGGCCTCGAGCGTGCGATGCGTGGCGCCGAGCGAGGAGACGGCAGCGGCGTTGAGGTTGTGCTTCAGGTAGAGCACCTGGTCGCGGAAGGTTGCGAGCACCGGGTCCATGCGGTCGGCCGCGCGTTTCATCAGAGTGACGAGCGCGTCGTATTTGCGGCGGGTGGTATCGAGCTGTCGCTCGCTCTCGCGGCGGAGCTGGGCGTTGGAGTACTGGGCTAGCTCCTGCTTCCACTCGCGGAAGAGCGCCTCGGCGACGTCTTCCACGGAGGCGATGCGCGAGCGGACCTCCTTGGCCTGCTCCTCGCTGCGCTTGAACTGCGAGTTGAGCTCGTCGTACTTGCGCTGGAGTGTCCCGCCATCGGTCTTGGTCACGGCGAGGAAGCGCTGGAGCGCGTCGGCAAACTCTTCCTTGGCCTCCTGCTGGGCCTTGCGCGTCTCGTCGACGCGGTCGGCGAGGATCTCGCGCTTCGCGATGCCGAATTTCTCCATCGCGTTGTAGTAGGTCTGGGAGCAACCAGCGAAGATCGCGGCCATCATCAGCGGAAGCAGGCGGACAGTAGTGTTCACACCCTACTCGACCCTAAATGCGCCCGCAAGTGCCGTGCCGCACCCACAGGTCGGCTTGCAGCAGACCCCACTCGTAAGTCCGCCTCCCCTCGAGGCTAAAGCCGTTCCTGCGCAGCCCCGCATCGGGCGGAGTGAGCCGCCGCGCGCGCAGCCGCGTGACCTTCCGGAAAAAAAGATACATCAGCCTATGCACCGCGAGCGCCCGCCACCGGGCGGCGCCACGCTCGGGCACCGCAAAATCCGACACGAGCCAGCGCGCCTCAGGCCGCGCACCGTGCGCCAGCGCCGCGATCACGGCCTCCAGCTCCTCTTGGGGAAAACAATCGAGGAAAAAGGGCGTCGCGATCGCATCGAAACTCCCCGCCGCCGGCCGCCAGTCGGGCAGCGCCGCGTGCACAAACGCCAGCCGCCCCACCTCCAGCCCCGCCGCTTCCGCCCGCTGTCGCGCCTGCGTGAGCATCCGCGCGCTGGCATCGACGCTAACGATGCGCAGATGCGGAAAGCGTTGCGCGTAGTGCCGCAGGCAATGCCCGTGCCCCACACCCACGATCAGTAGATCGCGACAACCCGCTAGCGAGCCTTCCCACGCGAGCCGGCAGCGCTGGAGCCGCGGCCCCGCGAGCACCGCCTCCATCCACGTGTAATGCGGCGCAAGCACATCAAAGCTCACGCGGCCGCGTGCGCCTCCTGCCGCCACCAAAGCCCCGCGACGAGCGCTCCCGCCGCATACGCCAGCACATCGCCCCAGTCGCCGGTCGCGCGTGCGAGCACCAGCGGCGCGAGCCCCTCGGCGACGAAGGACCATGCCGCCACATGCAGCCCGATCTCGCTCCAGCGCGGCGGCCCGTCCTCCGCCCGCACGCCGAGCTGGCGCTGCAGCCAGAGCACCGGCGGCAGCGCCGCCGGGATGAGGAGCAGGTCGTTGAAATATCCGGTCAGAAACTCCCCGCCTACGTGCCCACGCAGCCAGCCGCGGTTGAGCGCGTACAGGAGGCAGGCCGCCACGCACAGCGGATCGCGAAGATAGCCGAAGCGTTTCACAGCAGCGCGGCGAAAACGCAGCCCGCCCCAAAGGCGAGCAGCAGGCGGACCAGCCAGGGCGGGAGCGACGACAGGATCGGAAACATATCGCACAACGATACAAAATATCCCCGCCGACGCAATCGCCCTGCCGCCACCCTTGGCTTAGCGCACAGCCTGCATTAGTCGCACGAAAAGCGCTTCCAGCCGTGGCACATCCATCGCTCGCACCACCGTGACATCCGGCTCTCCCAGCCCCGGCCCCGCGCTGGCGGGCCAGCTCAGCGTCGCGCCGTAGCTCGCGCCGTGGTCGATCTCGATATCCATCGCGAGCGTGAGCGAATCTTTGATGAGCGAGGAATCGAGCAGCACCGCCGCCGCGATCTCATCCCACATCGGGTAGCCGAGGCTCGGATGTTGGCGGAAATATCGTGCCGCCGCCCCCTCGCCCGCGCCCGCTCGTGCCGCAAGTTCGGGCGTGAGCTTGTTTTCCGCCGTGGCATCGAGCGGGATGCAGGTGATCTTCCTCCAGCCCGCGTGCAGCATCATGTGCGCGGCCTCAGGATCCCAGCGGCAGTTGAATTCCACGCGCGGGCTGTGGATGAACTGGAGGGAAAACTCGTCGATCGTCGACACCTCGGGGCTGAACGACCCGCCCATGAAGACGAGCTCGCGTGCGTTGGCCGCAAAGCCTTCGTCGAGCCGCGCTGCGAGCGCGAGATTGGTGAAGGGCCCCATCGCGAGCACGCTCACCTCGCCGGGAAACTCCCGCACCGTGCGCACGAGGAACGCCGCCGCGGTCTCCGCCGCCGGCTGGAGCGTGGGCGCGCCAAGCGGGGAGGGCGGCACGACATCCGGGGCATGGTATGGCGGTCGATGCACGGTATTGTAGTCGGGCCACGACTCCATCCACGCGCCTTTGTACGGCAGCTTGCCGTACAGCGCCTCCCAGCGTCGCGTGCTCTCCTGTGTATTCAGAAGTGGATACGTCGCACCCGGCATCACCGGGATTTCCGGCCGCCCGATCAGCTCGAGCATGCGCAGCACGTGGGACGCGTTCTCCTTCACCCAGCCGTCGCCGCTCACGACGGTGATGCCCAGCACCTCCACGTCGGGCGATTGCAGCACCATGAGGATCGACTGGAGATTGGAGCCGCCCGGGCCAAAGGCGTCCTGGTCGATGATGACTTTGCGCTTCATCGTTAAAGGGTGAAGAGCCGTGCGCGTCCTCATCCGAGCCATCGCGCCCGGTAGTCCTGCCGATCCACCGGCCAGGTGCGCCAGCGGGCGGGCGTGCGCCGCCCTGCGCGGAGGGCCGCCGCCTCGGCGAGATTGTGGCACACGATCGCGAGATCCTCCGCGCACCAGAAGTCGCGCGCGGCCTGAGGGTCGTGCTTCGCCGCGATCACGGCCGCCTTCGCCAGCACGAGCCCGCTCATCGGCGGGATCATGCAGCCGAGGGTCGCCAGCACCCCCTGCAGCCGCGATAATACCCCCTTGCCGCCGACGCTGTGCTCCGTGACGACCACGGCCGCCGGTTTGCCCAGCCAGAGCGCCGTGCCCTCCGCGGGCGTGGCCTCCTCGAGAAATGCCTGGAGCACGCTGCTCCACGAGTCCCAGTGCGTGCCGGTGCCGAGCAGCACGCCATCGGCCCGTTCCAGCTCCGACCGCGCCGCCGCAAATCCCCCGCCTTCTGCCAGGGTTGCTCGCGCTACGCTGGCCTTGCGCGCCAGGAGCCGGGCCGCGCCGTCGAGTAGCGCGCCCGTGTTGCCCTCCGCGCCCGCGAGCGCTCCGTTGAGGATCACCAGATGGGGGCGTCGCTCGGGCATGGCGTCGGGTTCTCGGCAGCTCTCATTCCCTGCTTTTGAAGCGCAGACCGCCCGGGATGGCGAGGCTGGAGCGCCGTATCGCGGCCGCCCGCGCGATCCCGTTTCGCGTTGGTATTCGCCGCCATTGTAGCTCGGGCGCCTTTTTCTCTAGCCTGCTCCCATGCTCTCCAAGCCCGTGCCCGCATGGATTCTCGTTGGCGGTTTCGCCCTCGCGGCGACTGCGGGCGCCGTCAATGCCGTGGGCTTGCTCGGTGTGCACCATCAGGCGCTTGCCCACATGTCGGGCCCCCTGACCATGCTCGGCAATGAGCTCGCGCGCGGCGAGCTGCGGCTCGCGCTCGCCGCGGTCTTGACCGTGCTGGCGTTCTTCGCAGGTTGCGCGGCGAGCGCCGCGATCATCGGGCAGGCGACGCTGAAGCTCGGCCGGCGCTACGGCGTCGTGCTCCTGCTGGAGTCGGCGGCGCTGTTTGCCGCCTGGTGGTCGCTTCGGCACGCCTGGCTCGGCGGCGAGTGGCTCGCGGCATTTGCCTGCGGGCTGCAAAACGCGATGGCCTCCACGTATAGCGGCGCTGTTATCCGCACGACGCATATGACCGGCGTCGTCACCGATCTCGGCATGGCCCTCGGCCACTGGCTTGGCCGGCATCCCGTCGACGGCCGGCGCGTCGGCTTGTACGTCGTGCTGCTGCTCGGCTTTCTCTGCGGGGGCGTGGCTGGCAGCTATGGCTTCGCGCGCGTGGGGCTCCACGCGCTCCTTGCGCCTGCCTTGTTTACCGGCGCGATCGGCGCGGCCTACATGGCATTCGAGCATCTGCGGCGGCAGCGCGCCGGGTGAGTGCCTGTTACCACGACCACGTCACGCTCACCTTGCCCTCGCGCAGGGGCGCCTTGGTGACGATCGTGTTGGCGGCAAACATGGGGTCGGAGCCGTAGAACCAGTCCTCGTTGGTGAGATTCGTTCCTTCCACCAGCACCGTGATCGGGCCTCGCCGCCAGGCCAGCGAGCCATTCCATACGAGGCTCGCAGGCATCCGAAGCGTGTGCTCAAAATTGTGCCAGTATGCGCTCCGGAAGGTCGGCCCCAGCGAGAGCGTGAAGTGCGCCGGCAGCGTGATGCTCGTCACGAGGCTGCCTACGGTCTCGGGCGAGCCGGCGAGAATCGTGTCGGGATTGTTGCGCGCGAGCAGCCCGTTGTTGTCGCCAAAGTCCGCGTACAGCCCGCCCGCCACAAGCGGCAGATAGTAGTCCTGCGTCGCCGCGAAGCGAAAGCCCAGCGCGTGCGTGAGCTCCGTCCGGCGCACGCTGAAATTTCCGATCACCGCTATTCGCGCCGAGGGCGTCCACGTGGCCTCGAGCTCGAGGCCCTTGGTGCGCAGCCCGTAGGGATTCTGCGTGATGTTGTTGAAGCGTGAGAGCGTCGAGTAGTAGCCCGCAAACGAGGCAAACAGCCGTCCCTCCAGCAGCGAGGCCTTGGCCCCTGCCTCCGCCAACTCGGTTTCGCCGAAGTTGGCCTCGCTCGTGATCGTGCCGCCCTGCGAGGCGTTGAGCGCCGTCCCGTGCTGCACGGTCGCGTACAGCGATAGCTCGCGCGTCATCTTGAAGAGCGGGCTGAGACTTGCCGAATAGTAGTTCTTTCCGCCCGAGGCGATGTGCTGGTTGCGCGTGGCGCTGCGCTCGAATTCGCCTGGCGTGCGCACGTCGAAGCGCGCCCCCTCGACGCGCAGGGAGGCCGTGGTGGTGAAGCGCTTGCTGAAGCGCAGCTCGCCCACCGCGAAGAGGCCCAGCGTGGTCAGCTCCGTATCGTCGCCCTGCGCCCAGAGGTTTCGCGTGTCGCCGGTGGCGGCCCGCTGGTCGCCCGTGAGCACGACTGAGTTGCGCGAGATGCCCGCCGCGGAGATGTCGCGCCGCGAGAAGGGCTCCGCTGAAAAGTCCTGGAGCTGGTGCGCCCACTGGTAGCGCAGCGAGCCGCCGTAGACGAGCCGCCGCAGCGGCCCGGCCTTGAGCGCGTGCTCGGCGGTGATCTTGTCCTCCAGCACCACCTGCTCGGTGCGGTACGCGTAGCCGTAGGAGGAGCGCTTGTCCGTCTCCAGCCAGTCCACGAGGAATTGGTTTTTCAACGTCAACCCCGCCCTCCGCTGGTCGATGAGGTCCACAAAGCCCAGCAGGTCGCTCGAGTTGGCAAAGTCGTTGGGATCGGCCAGTACCGTCCGGCCATCGAGCCGCGTCGTGAGCGCTCGGCCGCCCGCGTTGAAGAAAGCGGAGGTGTACTCGCCCGCCGGGCCGAGCAGCGCGCGCAGCGCGGGCGCGAGGGTGGCGCGATAGCTCGCCGGCGCGATGATCGCCGCGCCCGTGCCATCCAGCGCGGAGCCTCCCGGCGCGCTTGCCCCAAAGACCGGCACAAAGGGCACATCGCCCGGCAGCACATAGCCGCCTGCGGCCGCGCTCGTCGCATCCCGCACCTCACCCACAATGTACTCGCCGCGATCGATGAGCGCCTGCGTCACGCGATTCCACCCCGCGTTTTCATTGCTCTTGAATCTGTAGTACTCCGCGCCTGCGAAGAGCGACACGCCGTCCCCTAGCCGTGCTTTCACGGCGCCGTAGAGCGAGACATAGTCATTGTCGACATTGCGAAAGTATGACCCCGCCTCCTGCACCGTGAGCGACATGCGGTAGGCCGCTGGCCGCCCCAGCGCGAGGAGGGGCCCGCCCACATCCAGCTGGGAGTTGGTGTGCTCATGGCTCCCGGCCGTCACGCGCAGCGATCCCCGCGCACGATCGTAGTAGGGTGACTTGGGTAGAAAGTTGACGTAGCCCCCGGCCTGCGTCGCACCGTAGTTCCCCGGCGCGGGGCCCTTCACCACGTCGAGCCCCTCCAGCGAGCCGAAAGACATCGGCATCTCGTTGCGCTGCCACGCGCGCTGCATGCCATTGAAAAACGTGCCGGCAAAGTCCCCGCGCAGCAGCGGCGCGCCGGGCACGCCGAAATAGTTGGGCCGCATCGCGCCGGCGCTCACCCGCTCGAGATCGTTGAAGTCCCGCACTCCGAAGCGCTGCAGCAGCTCCGGCGTGAGCACCGTCACCGCTCGCGGCGTCTCCAGCACGGAGGCGCTCCAGCCCAGCACGGAGTCGCTCGGCCGCGATGTCGGCAGCACGTCGCCCGCCTGCGCGAGCGCCGTTTCCGTGAGGATAAAGCGCTCCAGCTCCGTCACGGGGCCGGTCGCTGCCGCCGCGGGTACGCCCGTCGCCTGCGCCTGTAGTTCCGCGTGCGAACAGGTAAATAAACCGGTGGCGGCAACGACAATGCGGCGCGTGAACGAGGAAAACATGCGGGCGAGACCTTGCCGACCTGCGCGCGGCCTTTCAAGACACGCGGCAGTCATGAAAAAAAAGGAGGGCGGGTTTTCAACCCGCCCTGCGTCTCTACTTCTTCGATTCGTCCACCGCCACGAAGGTCACGCGGCCGTTGCGCCAGATGCGCACTAGCACCTGCGGGCCCTTGATCTCCTCGCTCAGCTTCACCGCCTCGTCTGCGCTGGCGACCGGCTTTTTGTTGAGGTCGAGGATGATGTCGCCCTCGCGTAGGCCTTGCTGCGCGGAGGGGCTGTCGGGATCGATGCTGGTGATGATTGCGCCCCGCACGCCTGCGGGGATTTGCATCTGGTCGCGCAGTTGCGCGGTGATGTCGCCCACGCCCACGCCGTTGAGCACGCCTTCATCGCTCTTGGGTGCGAGCAGCGTGCTTTCGCCGTCCTCCGCCGTCTCCGGCCTGCGGCCGAGCTTCAAGGTCGCCGTCGCCGTCTTGCCATCGCGGAGGTACTGCACCGTCACCTGCGTGTCGGGCAGGATCTGGCCGACCGTGAGGAGCAGATGGCGCGAGTCGCGGATCTCCGTGTTGTTGATCTTCGTGATCACATCGCCCGCCTTCAGTCCGGCCTTCTCGGCGGGGCTGTCGGCGGTGACATCGCTGATGAGCGAGCCCTTCTCCACGCCAAACGAGGCGATCAGGTCCTCTGTGATGTCCTGCGGCGCCACGCCGAGGAAGCCGCGGCTCACCCGGCCGGTATTCACGATCTGCTCCGCGATATTGCGCACGAGATTGATCGGGATCGCAAAGCCCACGCCCGCAAAACCGCCGCTGCGCGAGAGGATCGCCGTGTTGATGCCCACCACTCGGCCGTCGGTGTCGAGCAGCGCGCCGCCGGAGTTGCCGGGGTTGATCGCCGCGTCCGTCTGGATGAAGTCCTCGATGAGGCCCATGCCCACGCCGCGGCTAAGCGCGCTGATGATGCCGCGGCTCACCGATTGGCCCACGCCGAAGGGATTGCCGATCGCGAGCACCACATCGCCCACTTGGAGTTGGTCGCTGTCGCCAAACGTGGCCGGGGTCAGGTCCTTTGCGTCGATCTTCAGCACCGCCACGTCGGCAAAGGAGTCCCGGCCCACCACGCGCGCTTCGTAGCGTTTGCTCGATTCCCCGATCGAGATCTTCACTTCGTCCGCGCCCTCGATCACGTGGTTGTTGGTCAGGATGTAGCCGTCCGCGGAGATGATCACGCCCGAGCCCAGGCCCTGCTGCATGTCCTGCGGCGGCCGGCTGCGCGGCACGCTTCGGCGATTGTTGGGTGCCTTGCGGTTGGGCTGCTGGGGCTGCGCCTCGTCGCCCTCTTCCTCCGGGTTGGGGATGCCCAGCCCGTCGAAGAAGCGGCGCAGCCGCGGATCGCTGAAAAACCGCGAGTAGTCCGGCTGGCTCACGCGCTTGCTGGAGTGCACATACACCACGCTGGAGGCCGTGCGCTTGATCACGGGCGCGTAGCTCACGCGGTCGAAGGCGTCGCGATTGATCGGCTTGGTGTCGACGGTGAGCCTCAGCGGGGTTTTCTCCCCCGCGGGCGGCGCCGGCACGGCGTCGGTGGCCTTCTTGGAGGCTGCTTTGTCCTTTTTCTTTTCCGCCTTCTTTTCAGCGGCGGGCAGCACGTCGTCGGCGCGGACTGTGTGGGCCGGCGTGAGCGCGAGCGCAAGGAGGGCCGGCAGGAGAGTGAGACGGAGAAGACGCGGTTTCATAACGAGAAAGGAAAGAGGGCTTCGGGTGGACTCTAGGGCAGGTAAGCTGGTTCCGTCTGCTGGATTCTGCAAACGGCTCAAGCAAAAGAGCAGCGCCGCCCGGGAGGGTGGAGACAGCCCGGCGCCGGGTTTATCCCGTTCCCTGCGAGGAGGGCTGCGCCCTACCGGCTCGCCCGCTCTCGGAGCTGCCGCACCCGGTCGTGCGCCGCCTGCACCTGCTCGTACTGGGTCTGGATCAGCGTCCGCGAAAGCGCATCGATGTCGCGCAGCTTGAGGGCGGCGGCGTAGGCCTTGAGTGCGATGTCCTCGGCCCGCTCGCACTCCGCGAGTACTGCCCGCGCGTGCGTGATATCGTCCTCTGCTGCCGCTCTCAGATCCATCCAGCCGCGATGCAGCGCGCCGAGCGGGCTGCCCCCTTTTACCGGCGTGCTCCTCAGTGCCTTGATGCGCTCCTCCAGCTCCACCGCAAACTTCCCGCGCTGGAGCGCAAAGCCCGCGAAGAGCTCGATCAGCTCCGGCAGGCGCACGAGATCGCCCGCCTCGCCATAGCCGCGCTCGGCGTCGCGGTTGGCTACGAGCAGCTCGTTGAGGGCGAGGAGGGTGGCGTCGTCGCTGGTGGTCATGGCTCCATAGAGCGTGGCGCGTGGCGTCGGTTCTCAGGAATCGAACGCCATGCCTTCGACGCGCTTGCGTCGTTGACCGCGCCCGCCGCCGCGGCAGGGTGGCGCCCATGGAGCCCGCAAGCCCCTTGCCTCCGCCTCGCCGCTACCCTGCCGGCTTCTGCCTGCCTCCCCTGGCCTGGGTCGTCGGCGGCGTCTGCGCCCTTGCTCCGCTGGCCGGGCTGCTCGGCCGAGCTGGGCAGGGCACGCTCACGTGGGGCGCGGCCGTGAGCGGTGTGGGGATCGCCGCCGGCTTGGTCGCGCTGCCGGCCGCGCTCGCTTGGCTTGTGTGGCGCTCGCAGGGAAGGGGGCAGGTAGTGGTGTTCGGCGGCGTGCTGGCCCTCCTCATCCTCGGGCTCGGCGTGCAGGGATTCTGCCGCAGCGCCACCGAGCAATCGCTGCTCGAAATCGAGTCCAAAACCTTGGCCGACAACCTTGTACACCGCGCGCCTATCGCCAGGGCCCCCGCTGCCACCGGCCCCGTCGCCGATGCCCGCCGCGCCGTCAAAGCCCGCTTCGATGCCGCCCGGCTCGTTTACGAAATCGCGGTCGAAGGCGTCGACCCCGCCCGATTCTTCGACCTCACCCCCTTGGCCCTCCCCGAGATGATCGCCGCCCGCCGGGCGCAGGTGGAGGCCTTCTCCAAGGCCAACGATCTCCTCCACGACGCGGCGGGGATGGGGGCGTTCTACTTCACCTCCGAGCTCCGCGATCGCGGCCTCTCGGAGGACGTAGTCCGCGCCGGGGTGGATATCTATCGCGCAGCCACGGAGAAACTTATGCCGCGCCTCAAGCGCTTGCGCGATAAGGACGACGCGCTCGCGGCGCTGATGCGCCAGTACCTCGATTTCGCCGAGGGCCAGCACGGCCGCTGGCGCGTCGCCGGGGGCCAGCCCATCTTCGACGACCCCACCGCCGCCGAGCGCCACGCTGCCCTCCAGCGCACCGCCAAGGTCCTCCTCACCGAGCGCGACCGCTTGAAATCCGCCTTGCGCTAGCCGTATGAGCTTTGAGCCCACGCGCCCGGTCGCCTCCGCCATTGACCGGCCCGCATCTCTCCGGCTAGCTCTCACTTCTTATGTCCGCAGAATCCGCCACTCCCGCCGTCACCATGGATGCCATCGTCGCGCTCGCGAAGCGCCGCGGCTTCATCTTCCAGTCGTCCGAGATCTACGGCGGTCTCAACGGTTTCTTCGACTACGGCCCCTTGGGCTCCGAGCTGAAGAAAAACATCCGCGACTGCTGGTGGGCCGACATGGTGCGCCGCCGCGATGATGTCGTGGGCGTCGAGACCTCCATCATCATGCACCCGAAGGTATGGGAAGCCTCCGGCCACGTCGCCGGCTTCACCGATCCCCTCGTGGACTGCAAGGTCAGCAAGCAACGCTACCGCGCGGATCAGCTCTTTTTCTCCGCCGTCGTCGTCGATGGCAAGACGGTCGGCTACGTCAGCGCCCTCGAGTCGGAAAAGACCACCGAAGAGCTCCAGTCCGCCGCCGAGGCCCTGAAGCGCAAGAAGGCCATCCAGGGCGCGCTCGCCCCCGTCACTCCCAAGGACTTTACCGAGGCCACCCCCGAGGAGATCCCGCTCGTCCCATCGCCCGCCACCGGCGAGGCCGGCAGCCTCACCCCCCCTCGCGCCTTCAACATGATGTTCGAGACTAGCGTCGGCGCCATGCGCGATGCCTCCTCGATCGCCTACCTCCGCCCCGAGACGGCGCAGGGCATGTTCGTCGACTTCAAGAACGTCGTCGACACGACCCGCGTGAAGCTGCCCTTCGGCATCGCCCAGATCGGCAAGTCGTTCCGCAACGAGATCACGCCGCGCAACTTCATCTTCCGCTCCCGTGAGTTTGAGCAGATGGAGATGGAGTACTTCATCCATCCCGATGCCGACTGGCTCACCTGCCACGAAGAGTGGCTCAAGTGGTGCCGCGACTGGCTTCTCTCGATCGGCCTGCCCGAGTCGCACCTCTCGCTCTACGAGCACAAGAAGGAGAAACTCGCCTTCTACTCGCGCCGCACGGTCGACATCATGTTCAACTACCCCTTCGGCGTGCAGGAGCTGTGGGGCATCGCGGCCCGGTCGGACTACGACCTCAAGCAGCACCAGCAGCACAGCGGCGTGCCCCAGACGTACTTCGACGAGGCCACCAAGCAGAAGGTCGTCCCGCACGTCATCGAGCCCGCCGTCGGCGTCGATCGCATCCTCCTCGCCGTGCTCTGCGCCGGCTACGCGGAGGAAGATGTGAAGGACGAGAAGGGCAACGTCGAGAAGCGCACCGTGCTCCGGCTCTCGCCCCGCATCGCGCCCGTCAAGGTCGCCGTCCTCCCTCTCCTCAAGAACAAGGAGGCCCTCGTCGGCCGCGCCAAGGAGCTCTACAAGAAGCTCCAGCGCCGCTACGCGGTCTTCTACGACGAGACTGGTGCCATCGGCAAACGCTACCGCCGCCAGGATGAGATCGGCACCCCGTGGTGCGTCACCATCGATTTCGACACCATCGAGAAGGATGGCACCTTCACGCTGCGCGAGCGCGATAGCATGCAGCAGAAGCGCATCACCGAGACCGAGCTGTTTGCGCTCCTCGAAGAAAAGGTATTCTAAGGCCGGACGCGTCGCCTTCTGACGCGTCTATCCTGTTCATGGCCCGCGCCCGCCCACCGCCTGCGCGCAGCGTCCAGACGCCCGAGGCGTTGGCGGCGTTGCGCGCATGGCTGAAACAGCTCCCCACCACCGCTCGCGAGCGCGGTGAGGATCTGTTTGCGCAGGGTGCCGTCGAGCGCGTCTGGCCCGGCGCCGATCACTACGTCGAGGGCAAGGTCAACGACGAGGAGCCCTGCTCTGTCACGCTCTTCCTCACCCTCGGCAAGTGGACGGCCCGCTGCACCTGCGACCGGCGCAACGACTGCCAGCACACCTACGCCGCCGCCCGTGGCTGGTTGCAGACGGCTGAGACCGGTGCGCTGCCCACGCCCGTTCCTGATGAGCCGCCCGCTCCGCAGCCCGAGCGCGCCAGCCTCTCCCTCAAGCCTGCCCCTGAGCGCCCCGAGCCGCCGTCGAAGATCGCCTTCCGCGAGCACTGGTCGCCCCGCCTCGCTAAGAAGCTCGGCCGCCCGCTCACGGCCGCCGAGGATAACATGCTGGAGAATCTAGCGGCGCTCTTCTCCGATTTTGTCGCCGGCCACGGCATCATCTATCCCGGCACCATCCTGCGCCACGGCTTTGAGTACACGCCCGTATCCGGTGCTCCACTACACTCGCCCGCCTACGCCGGCTGGTGGGATCCGCAGGCCGCCCCGGCCGATCCTTGGGCGCTGTGGCAGTACATGGCCTTCGATTACGAGCTGGATGGCCGCGAGATTCCCGAGGCCTTCCGCCCCCAGACGGATATCGCCTCCACGCGCACCGGCATCGAGCAGCGTTCGATTCAGAATGATCTCGCCACGTGGCAGCGCGCGTTGGCCGTCGCCGAGGATTCCCCTGCGCTGCGCCAGCACCCCGCCACGTCTGACCTCGCCGGCCTGCGCGTGCGCGTGCGCCCCGAGGGTGGCCTCGTCGTCGAGGTGCGCTCCCGCTCCGGCGTGGGCACCGGCAAGGCGTGGCGCCAGCCTCCCCAGAAGTGGTATGTGGCGCTCGCCAGCGCCCGCCCCATCGATTTCGAGTTGCTCACCCCGTCCGAGACTGCCCTCGGCATCGCGCTCGCTGCCGAGTGCGCCGCGGGCATGCCCCCGCCCGGCCCGCGCCAGCCGCTCCCGGCCGAGGCCGCCGCCAATCTCCTCCGCACCCGCGCCGCGCGGGACGCCTTCGTCCTACCCGATGGCAAGCCGTTCGCGGTGGAGCCGTACCCGCTCGCGCTTCAGGCCGCTCTCCAGCCTGGCTCCAGCGAGCGGCTCGATCTCCAACTCGTCACGCCCGATGGCCGCGATGCCACTCGCGCCACGCTCGTCGCCCTCAAGCCTGCGCCGCTGTACTATTTCGAGGAGAAGGTCTGGCCCGGCCCGCCCCCCATTCCCAATGCCGCGCTGCCCACCGCCGCGCTCGCCGATACCCGCCTCATGTCGCGGCTCCGCTCCGTCGGCCTCCGCCTCCCTGCCCAGCTCGAGCAAAATGTCCGCCGCATCCTCCTGCGCCCCGTGCTCAAGTGCTGGCTCACCTCCATGCCCGACGACGAGGATGTGTTGGAGTTCCATGCCGTGCTCGTCGCCCGCGCGGATGATCTGCCCATCGAGCAGCAATACATGGAGTCCGGTTGGCATTGGACGGCGCGCGGCGCGCCGCCGCCCCGCAAGCCTGGCGATCCTCTGCTGGAGTTCGATCTCGAGCCTGCCCAGGCCGCGAGCGCTCGCCTGCCCGATTTTGGCCTCGCCTGGCGCGAGTGGCAGGCCGAGTGGGTTCGCCCTGTCGGCGAAGATTTTCCCGATGAGTTCATCGCCTGGCATGCCTCGCTGCCTCCGGGCATCAAGGTCGATGCCTCGCCCGGCCTCGCCAATCTCCTCGGCCCGCCCTTGCGCGGCCACATCGAGTTCTCCGCGGCGACCGCCGAGAGCCTCGGCCGCGATTGGTTCAATGTCTCGGTGAAGCTCCGTATCGCCGATACCACGCTCTCCGCCGACGAGATCGCGCTCCTCGCCAAGGCCCGTGGCAAGTGGGTCGCCCTCCCCAAGCATGGCTGGCGCCGCCTCGAGGTCGATGCCTCCTCCCCCGAGGCGCTCGAGCGCCTCGGCCTCGACACCGCCGATGTCCTGGCCGATGGCCGCACGCACACCCATCGTGTCCACGCCCTCCAGCTCGCGGGCGAGGCCGATGCGCTCGAGGCGCAGGATGCCCGCCTCGCCGCCGCCCTCCGCGAGCGCGCCCGCTCGCTCGCCACGCAGCCCGCGCCGAACTTGCCCACAGGTCTGCGCGCTACACTGCGGCCGTATCAGCTCGAAGGATACCACTTCCTCTCCCACCTTTCCTCGCTGGGCCTTGGCGGCGTGCTCGCCGACGACATGGGCCTGGGCAAGACCGTGCAGACGCTCGCGTGGCTGCTCAACCTCTACGAGACGCACCCGGCGGGCGGGGAGTCCTTCCGCGTCCTCGTGGTCTGCCCCAAGAGCGTCACGCACGGCTGGCTCACCGAGACCGAGCGCTTCGCTCCCTCGCTCAAAGCGGTTTCCTTCGATCCCATGCGGCTTGGCCCCGGCTCGAAGGTCGACTCGCATCTCCTCGTCGCCAACTACACCCAGCTCCGCCTCAATGCCGCGTGGTTCAAGTCGCGGCAGTGGGATGCGGTCGTCCTTGATGAGGGCCAGTTCATCAAGAATCCGTCCAGCCAGGTCGCTACCGTAGCCCGCGCGCTCCTCGCGAAGCACCGCATCGTCCTTACCGGCACCCCCATCGAAAATCGCCTCAGCGATCTTTGGAGCTTGTTCGCCTTTTCCCAGCCCGGCCTCCTCGGCACGCAGGGCGCTTTTCGCCGCCAGTACAACGACGCCAACCCTGCCGCGCACGAGCGCCTGCACCGCCGCGTGCGCCACTTCCTCCTGCGCCGCACCAAGGCCCAGGCCGCCCCCGAGCTGCCCTCGCGCACCGAGGATGATCTCATCGTCGAGCTCGAGGGCGCGCAGCGCACGCTCTACGACGCCGAGCTCAAGCGCGCGCGCAACCAGCTCCTCGGCATCGACTCCGCCGCCGCCCTCGCCGCCGTCCGCTTCAATGTCCTTTCGAGTCTCCTCCGCCTGCGCCAGATCTGCTGCCACCCGGCGCTCATCGACCCTGTGCACCGCGATCTCCCGAGCGCCAAGCTCGAGGCGCTGCTCGAGCGCGTCGAGGAGCTCCAGGATGAGGGCCACCAGGTCCTCGTTTTCAGCCAGTTCGTCGAGATGCTGGAGATCATCCGCTCCCGCCTCGTCGCCGCCGATATCGGGCACTTGATGCTCACCGGTCAGACGGAAAATCGCGCCGAGCTCGTCGACGAGTTTCAGCGCGACAAGTCCAAGACCGTCTTTCTCCTCTCGCTCAAGGCCGCCGGCTTCGGCCTCAATCTCACTGCCGCCAGCTACGTCATCCTCTACGATCCGTGGTGGAATCCCGCCGCCGAGGCGCAGGCCATCGACCGCACCCACCGCATCGGCCAGACGCAGCCTGTCGTCGCCTACCGCCTCCTCGCCGAGGGCACCGTCGAGGAGAAGATCCGCCACCTCCAGCACGAGAAGGCCGCCCTCGCCGCCGCCGTTGTGCAGGAAGAGTCGCTTTCGAGCATCCTCGACCTCGACAGCTTGAAGCAGATCCTCGCCTAGCCGGGATCGTCGGCCTTACGACTTCGGATAGCCGCCGACCTCCGCCTCGCTGTCGATGATCTTGCCCCCGCCGGTGCGCGCTTCCTCCACCAGGCGGCGATCGATCGCATCGCGCTCCCACGGCCGCGCGCCCACATCGTTCAACACCGCTTCGACGACCTTGCTCGCCGGCTGGGCCTTGAGATCCTTCGGCCAGAGCGGAGCCTTGGGCACTTCGAGAAAGCCTTTGCCCCGCTCCATGCCAGCGATGCTCGTCACCGCAGGTTTGAATTCCTCGCGTACGCCCTTCCGGTCGAAGAAGAGGTTGTCGCTGAGGTACGCGTCGCACTCCGGCATCGTGCTCTTGGAGCCAAACGCGATGGGCACGAGCGTTGCGGGCGTGCTCGGCCCGCGGCGCACCACATTGCCCACGATTGCCATCTGCCCGCGCTCCCACGTGCGGCCCTTCCACTCGTCGGGCACCAGGGCAAAAGTGATGGCCGCGTTGCCGGGATTGTGGATGTAGTTGTTGACCACCACGCCCCGCGCGCCGCCCTTGAAGAGGGGATTCCGCGCGTTGTTGCTGATGTAGAGATTGCCGATCACGGCGATGTCCGAGGCGTTGTCGTGGATCAGTGATCCCATCGAGTGCCCGCCCTTGGCGTGCGTCGAGTTGCGCAGGCCCTCGCCGATCAGGCAGCGGTGAAACGTGATGCGGTGCGAGGTGTGCCTGCGCCAGTCGTCGGGCGTGGGGCCGCCGCCAAAGCGGTCTCCGCTGGCGCTGAGGTTCTCATCTGTCCCCCAGGAGACGGAGCAGTGGTCGATGATGACATCGCGCGCGCCCGCCGTGGCCAGGGTGTCGATCTCCCAGCCGCTCTTCTTGGCTCGGCCCGCCTCGCCGGCGCGGATGCGGAGGTGGCGGATGATCACATCGTGCGTCCCTACGCCCATGCCGCCGCGGATGAGCGTGATGCCGGGCGACGGCGCGGTCTCGCCGGCGATCGTGAGGTGCGGCTCGCGGATGCGCAGGGTCGCGCCGTTGAGGTCGATGATGCCGCCGACAGCAAAGACGATCTTGCGCGGCCCGCGCTCGGCGAGCGCCGCCGCCAGCGAGCCCGGCCCAGTGGCCGCGAGCGTGGTGACGGTCACGATGCGGCCGTCTTCGCCGCCGCGCGTCGCGGTGAAGCCCGGCGGGGTCGTCCACGGGGTCGGGGCGGCGGCGATCGTCGTGACAGCGAGGAAAAGGGGTAGGAGCAGCCGGAGCAGGGTTCGGGGTAGCATGAGTGCCAGTGTGGCGGCGCGGCGCGCTAAAGGCGAGGCGCGGTTCTGCGCTTGCTGCCCACCTGCGCTCGCCGCAGGCTCAGTGCATCGGGCCGCCCCTTTACCCTTTTCCTGCCGCCATGGAGCCGCTGTGTCATGCGATCCGCAGGGTCTCACCGCGCTGCATGCCGCGCGGGAGCGAGGGCGGCTTGCTGTCTGCTTCCGCTTTTTGCCTCAGAAACGCGCCCCGATGCCGATATAATGAAGTTCACTTGCGCCTTCCCGCCATGGACATCCACGCCGTCGTCGAGACCCCGATCTTTCGGGGGCTCGCGCCTGCGCGCCTCCGGGAGGGGCATCGCCCATGAGCGAGCACCCCGAGGACCGCGAGGCCCGGCGGCTCGCTACCCTGCGCGAGTACCGCGTGCTCGATACGCCGCCGGAGCCTGCGTACGACGATCTCGCCCGGCTCGCTACCCACGTCTGTCAGGCTACCTCCGCCGCGGTGGCCTTGGTCGACGAGCGGCGCCTCTGGTTCAAGGCCGCCTACGGCTTGGAGCCCGGCATGGGCGCGTTGCCCAGGGAGGGTGCCTTCTGCGCCCACGCCCTGCACACGCCGGCAGAGATACTCGAGGTTTGCGATGCCTCGGCCGATGAGCGCTTTGCCCGCCACCCGCTGGTGGTGGGTGCGCCTCACATCCGGTTCTACGCGGGTGTCCCTCTCGTCGCGCCCAATGGCGACGCGATCGGCACCCTCTGCGTGTTCGACCCCGCCCCGCGCACGCTCACGGCGGGCCAGCGCGATGCGCTTTGGGCGCTGAGCCGCCAGGTGATCGCCCAGCTCGAGCTGCGCCGCATCACCTCCCGCCTCTCGGCCGGCATCGCCGAAAAGGAGCGCCATCTCGAGCTCGCGGAGAAGGCCCGCCGGGCCCTCGAGACTGCCCTCGAGGATGAGCGCCGCGGAGCCCTCCTGCTGCGCGAGAGCGAGGCACGCTTCCGCCAGATCGCGGACAATATCAACGAGGTCTTCTGGATCTCCGATATCGCCAAGCGCACCGTCTTTTATGTCAGCCCGGCGTACGAGATCATCTGGGGGCAATCCTGCCGGAGCCTCTACGAGGATCCGCGCCTCTGGATGGAGGCGATCCACCCCGAGGATCGTGGCCGCGTGC
Source organism: uncultured Opitutus sp. (assembly GCA_964480585.1). Lineage (GTDB taxonomy): Bacteria > Verrucomicrobiota > Verrucomicrobiia > Opitutales > Opitutaceae > ER46. The sequence continues at coordinate 25,298 of CAYZPV010000022.1, forward strand.
TGCTTGCGGCCACCACCAAGCAGGTCGCGGGCACCTACAACGAGGTCTACCGCGTCGTGCGGCCCGATGGCTCCGTGCGCTGGATTCGCGATCGCGCCTTCCCTGTGCGCAATGACAAGGGCGAGGTCTACCGTATGGTCGGCACCGCCATCGATATCACCGAGTACAAGAAAGCCGATCTGCGCGGCCGGGTGCTGCACGAGGTCACCGCCGTGCTCGCCGAGTCGGCGCCGCTCCCCGAGACCGCCCGGCGCGTGCTGGAGATCGTGTGCCAGCGCCTCGACCTCCCTGCGGGCGATCTCTGGCTGGAGGATCGCGCTTCCCGCCTCCTGCGTTGCGTCGCTATCTGGCACCGCCCCGAGCCCGGCTTCGAGGCTTTCGCTGCCGAGACGCGCCGGATGACGTTCGCCCCCGGTGAAGGACTGCCCGGCCGCGTCTGGGCGCAGAAGGAGCCCGCCTGGTTCGGCGACCTCGCAAGCAACCCAGCCTTCCTCCGGCGGGAGCAGGCTCGGGAAGTGGGCCTCCGGGGTGCCGTCGGCTTCCCCATCATGGTGCGCAATCAGGCGTACGGCGTTGTCGGCCTTTTCAGCTTCACCGATACGCGCCCGGAGCCTGCGATCCTCGCCATGTTTGCCGGCCTCGGCTCGCAGCTCGGCCAGTTTGTCGAGCGCAAGCACCTCGAGGAACAGTTCCGCCAGTCGCAGAAGATGGAAGCCATCGGCACGCTCGCGGGCGGCATCGCGCACGACTTCAACAATGTGCTCGCCGCCATCACCGGCTACACCGAGCTCGCCAAGATGGAGGTGCACGGCAATGCCGAGCTCGCCGAGTATCTCAAAGCCATCAGCGAGGGCGGCTCTCGCGCTGCCGACCTCGTGCGGCAGATCCTGGCCTTCAGCCGCTTGCAGGAGCAGCGGCGCCACCCGGTGCAGCTCGTGCCCGTGATCGAGGAGGCGCTCAAGCTCCTCCGCGCCACGATCCCGGTCAGCATCGAGTTCGATATCTCCCTGGAGCGCGGCGGCCCCACCGTGCTCGCCGATCCCACCCAGATCCATCAGGTGCTGATGAATCTCGTCACCAACGCCGCCCAGGCCATGCGCGACCGCCCCGGCCGCCTGTGCGTCACCCTGGAGAATCTCACCATCGATCGGGAGTTCGTCTCGCTTCACCCCGGCCTCCACCAAGGCCGCTACCAGCGGCTCTGCGTGAGTGATACGGGGCATGGCATGGATGCCACCACCCTCAGCCGCATCTTCGATCCCTTCTTCACCACCAAGGCCCCGGGCGAGGGCACTGGCCTCGGGCTCGCCGTCGTGCACGGCATCGTGCAAGCCCACGATGGCATCATCACCGTATACAGCCAGCCCGGCCAGGGCACCCGCTTCCAGCTCTACTTCCCCGCTCATTCGGAGGAGGGCATCGGCCTCGCCGATCCCCCCGCCTCCGCGCCGCATGGCCAGGGCCAGCAGATCCTCCTCGTCGACGACGAGCCGCCGCTGATTGTGATGGGCCGCCGGATGCTGGAGCGCCTCGGCTACCGGTGCGCGGCCTTCACTCATCCCGAGGAGGCTCTGGAGGCCTTCCGCGCAGCCCCCGAGAGCTTCGCCCTCGCGATCACCGATCTCACCATGCCCTCGATGAGCGGCCTCGATCTCGCGGAGCAGCTTCTGCAACTGCGGCCCGAGCTCGCCGTCATATTGACGACCGGCTACAACGCCTCGCTCACCCCCGAGCGTGTGCGGGCGCTGGGGGTGCGGCAGCTCCTGCTCAAGCCCCTCACGCTCGCCGCCCTCGCGGATGCGGTGCACCGCGAGCTGGCCCGCTAATTTCCTCCAGCCCATGGCCCACATCCTCCTCGTCGATGATGACGATCTCTTCCGCAACATGCTCGGGATCACCCTCGGCAAGCTCGGCCACACCGTCGCGCCCGCGCGCGATGGCAGCGAGGCCCTCCGGCTCTTTCGCGTCATGCCCTCGGTCGAGCTCGTGCTCACCGACCTCGTTATGCCCGAGAAGGAGGGCATCGAGACCATCCGCGAGCTGCGCGCCCTCAAGCCCGACGTGAAGATCCTCGCCATGACCGGCGGCAACCCCAGCGACGCCAAGGACTACCTCAAGATGGCGCGGCTGATGGGAGCCGCCCAGACCCTGAAAAAGCCCTTCTCGCAGGAAGAGCTCGTGGCGGCGATCGCGGCCGCGCTCGGCGGCTAGGGCCGCGGTTAGCCGCGACTGGCCGGCTCGGCGGCGGTGGGGAGGAAGTTGAGGGCCAGGAAGTCGAGGGCGGAGCGCGCGCTTTGGTAAACAGCGGTCGCCTCCGCCTGGAGCGGATTATCGGTCACGAGCGCGCCGGCGGTGGGCAGCACGCGGCCGGAGAAGTCGGCCGAGAGCGAGCTCACGCTTTGCAGGAGCGCCTGGGCGTCGGCCGCGGCGATCTCGCGGCTCGCGGGCTGGCCGGAGCGCTGGAAATACAACGCCCCGAGTACGATCACGGCGGCCGCGGTGCCAAAGGTCGCGAAGGTGCCCCAGGGTAGCGAGCGGCGCGCCTCTGGCTCGGGCGCGCGCGAGCGGTGGACTGCCGCCATGATGCCGCGTTCGAGATCGTCGGGCGTGGCGCCGCGGGCGGCGGGGGCGGAGCGGCGCAGCTCGGTCTCGAGACCGGACTGCGCGGCGAAGTAGGCCTGGCAGGCAGGGCAGGTCGCGGCGTGGCGCGGGGCGGCATCGTCGCGGAGGGTGGAGGAGAGGCGGGCGAGGCGGCAGGCGAGTTTCATGAGGCGGGTTCTCCTTGGGCCAGACGGTTGCGGGCGCGGTGCGCGATGACTTTGACGTGGATCTTGGTGAGGCCGACGATCTTCGCAGTCTCTTCGACGGACATCTCTTCGCCGAAGCGGAGCCAGAGCACTTCAAACTCCCGGGGCGAGAGCAGGCGGCGGGCGCGGTCCCAGAGCTGCGTGCTGCGCTCGGCTTGCTCGAGCGAGTGGGCAGGGGAGGGTGCGGAGCAGGCGATCGTCTCCTCGGCGGGCTCCCACTTCTTGGTGTCGCGGAAATGATTGAGCGCGGTCCGGCGCGCGATGGTGAGCAGCCAGTTGATGAGCGGGCGCGAGCAGTCGAAGGTGCCGAGGTGGTGGTAAGCTTTGATGAAGGTCTGCTGCGTCAGGTCGTCGGCGTCGTGCGCGTGGCGGGTGAGCTTGGCGAGGTAGCCATGGACGCGGCGGCCATAGGCATGCACCAGCCGCTCGAAGGCGCGGGCGTCGCCGCCGGCGGCGGCGCGGATCGTGGCGACCTCCTCCGCAGACGGCGACTCCGCCGCGGGCGAGGCGGCGGAGCGGGCGGGATCGAGACTGGTGGCCAAGGCGGTCATCGCGCGGGGGGCGCGTATATCCAGATGGGATTCAGGAGCCCTTTTTTCCGTCCTTCTTCTCAGCCCTCGGATCTTGCGTGCTCACGGCAAACCGGGCGTTGGGCGCGGTGCCCTTTTTATAGGCCACCTTGAGCGTGTAGCTGCCCTCGGTGCCAGGGAAAGAGAACTGGAGCATGGAGTTGCGGATGGTGCGCATGAGGTCGCGGCCAAAGACGAGTGGCGCGCCGCCGCCGGAGGGCACGATCTCGACGCGTTCGAACTGCGGGGTGACGGTCTCGGGCACGCGCTCGAAGGTGCGGCCCAGCGTGACGAGCATGCCGTTGGCGAGACGCACATTCTCGATGGTGCGCCAGGCGAGACCCTCCTTCTCTGGCTCCGCCTCGGCGCCCGTCCACTCCGCCACGGCCGCGCCGACCGTGATGGAGGCGGGCTGCGACTTGCGCGGCGGGGGCGGATTGGCGAGCGCCTGCGTCATCCTGACGATCTGCTCCGTCGGGTAGACGACCTTGAGCCGCACCATATCGTTGTCGCGGGTGACCTTGGTGGCGTTGAGAAACTCGGCGAGCTGGCGGTCGTTGGACTCGGCGAGGGAGAGCATGGCGGTGAGGCCTTCGAGGATCTTGTGGAGCTTGTCCGCATTGCGATCGGAGGTCGCGCTGAGCTCGGTGAGCGCGACCAGCATGCCTTCCTTTTCACCGAGGGCGAGCGAGCCGGCCTTGGTGAGCTGGAGCACGCGGGCTTGCGGCGACTTTTCGTCGAACTTGATGTCGGCGGGCGCGGCGCTGGCGGCGAAGACGGCGGCGCCGGTGGCGTTGGCCGTGAAGCGCGTGAGCGGCGAGTCCTTCGATTTGTCGAGCGCGGGGAGCGCGCCGCGATGGACGGCGAGCGCCCGCTGCAGCGAGTCCTTCGACTTGCTGACGAGGATGAGCGCCTCGGGCGGGAAGGCGATGATGACCTGCGTGCGCTTCTCGGGCGCGAGCTTCGGGTCGGAGATGGCGTAGGCCGGGAAAGGCAGGTCGGAAACCTCGGAGAAGACATCCGCCTGAGCGAGCGTGCCCTGCAGGAGGATGCTCTCGACGATCTTGCGGAGTTCGGGCGCGCCCTGGGCGACGAGCGTGCCGTCGAGCTTGGCAGGGTCGGGCTCGAAATTGGTGCCGTAGGCAGTGAGGGTGGTGAGGGTCGAGACGAGCCTGGGGATATTGAGTCCGATGCCGTTGTTTTTCTGTTCAGCCTGGGCCTTCTCGATTTCGGCGACGATGACCTGGCCGACCTTGCTGTTGCGCAAGGCCTCGACGTCGGCGTGGATGACCCAGCGCGCATCGGCGGAGACCTGAGCCGGATTGTAGGGGGCGGCGAGCAGGCAGGCGGGAAGAAGGGGGAGGGCGCTGAGGGCGAGGCGAGAGACGAATTTCATGGTTGGGTTGGTTTGCCAGCGATACACGCGGCGGGGGCGCGAGGTTACAGGCGGGTGCGGTTTCTCAGCTTTCCTTGCTGGCGGCGCCGGAGAACTCCTTGCAGGAGAAGAGGGTGGCCGAGATGGCCAGCGCGACGGCGATGAAGCCGACAAGGAGGAGCAGGACTGCCGGCAGCGCCAGCGGGTCGCGCGCCGCGGAAGCAGTCAAGGGGCCGAGGCGGTCGCCGAGGAGCGGGACGGCGATCGAGAGCACGTGGCGCAGCAGGGAGATCTGACTGAGCTGGGTGGGCACGACGCCGACGCCGATCTCGATGATCGCGCCATACGCGAGACCGAGGATGATGTACCAGCGCGAGAGCTGGGCGCAGAGCACCCCGGCGGCGGAGTAGACCGCCACAGCGGCGACCTGGGCGAGCAGCAGGAGCGGCAGCGCCGCCGCCAAGTCCGGCGTGCCGTAGTAGACGCCCACCGCGGCGACCACGCCAAAGGCGAGGAGAAAATCGAGCTGGGCGCACATCATCTGGCTAAGGTAGCGAAACAGCACCTGCAGCGGGCGCGGGACGGGCCGCGTGAGCACATAGTCGATCGAGGCGGCCGAGAGATCGTCGCGCGTGGCGCTCCCCGAGAAAATAAAGCTGAGCAAAGGCACGATAATCGCGATGTAGAAGCCCAGCGCCCAGCCGAGGAAATTCCCCTCGGGCTGGCCGGGATTGGGCGCGGCCATGAACGAGGAAAGCGCGAGTAGCGCGAGCCCGCCGAGGAGCATGACCCAGAAGCCCGGTGTGCGATAGCGGCGCGAGGCGAGCCGCCACATGCCGCCAAAGGCATGGGACGCGTTGGGCGCGACGCGGGGGGCGGGAAAGGCGGAGGCGTTCATCGCGAGGGCGTGCTGTCGATCGCCCGCTCGAGGACGGACTCGGTATTCTGGACCTCGTGGATCTTCACGCCGCTTTCGAGCAGCAGCGTGTGGAAATTGCCATCGGCGTAGAAGGCCGCGGGATCGCGCCAGGTGAGATCGACGCGATCGGCATCGACCTCGCAGCCGCGGAGCAGGCCGCGAGAAAACAGGAAACGCGCGAGCGCATCGGGATCGTCGCAGCGGATGCTCGTGCGGGCGGGCCAGCTGGCGCGGGCCTCGGAGGAGGTCGTCTCGTTCAGGGAGCGCGGGATGCGGCCCCAGCGGAGCAGGATGAACTCGGCGCAGAGCGCCTCGAGGTCGTGCAGGATGTGGCTGGAGACGATCACGCTGCGGCCGGCGGCGGCGAGCTCGCGGAGGATGGTGGCCATCTCCTCGCGGCCCATGGGATCGAGGCCATTCATCGGCTCATCGAGGATTACAATCTCGGGCTCGTGCAGGAGGCACTGGGCGAGCTTCACACGCTGGCGCATGCCCTTGGAGAGCGCGGTGAGGCGCTTTTTCCAATGCGCGCTCCCGAGCTTCACGCGATCGAGATTGGCGCGGGCGCGGGCCTTGGCCTCGGCCGCGGAGAGGCCCGAGATCATCCCGAGCGAGACCAGCCAATCGAAGCTGCCGATGCCGCCGGGCACAGCCTCGGCCTCCGGGCAGTAGGCGAGCCGGGCCTGTACGCTGAGATTCTTCCACGGCTCCTCGCCAAAGACGAGCAGCGAGCCCGACGACGGCCGGATCTGGCCGAGCAGCAGGCGGAAGAGCGTGGTCTTGCCCGAGCCATTGGGGCCTACGATGCCGGTGATGCCCGGCTTGATCGTGAAGGAGATATTGTTGAGGCCGAGGATCATGCCGTAGAACCGGCTGAGATTCTCGCCGACAACGAGGGGGGCGGCGGGAGGGTTCATTCGGGTTTGATGCGGCGGAGGAACACGACAGAGGACAGCAGCACGAAGCCGCCGAGGCTGTAGAGCGCGCCGTGAAAGTCGGTGGATTTCACATCGTGGCCTTCGCGCTCAAGGCTCGCGGAGAACTCCTTGTTCGAGATCGGCAGGGTGGCCGCGGCGGAGAGCAGGGCGGACGAGGGATCGAGGATGCCGATGCGGGCCTCGGCGAGATTTTCCGTGAAACTGGCGCGCTTGAACCAGGCCGACTTGCGATTGCCGGGATCGATGGTGAGAAAGCCCAGGATCAGCCAGAGGCCGAGCCAGAGGAGGAGCGTGTTGCGCGTGGTGCGGCTGACGGCGGAGACGCCGAGCGCGATGGCGGAGAGCGACACGATGGCAACCCCATTGAAGAGCAGGGCATCAAGCAGGGAGCGGCCAGAGTAGATAACGAAATCGAGATTCGGCGCGAAAAACAGCCCCAGCAACCAGCCAAAGAGCAGCGGGCCCGTCCACACGCAGAGCAGCACGCCGACGATCGTGCCGAGCTTCCCGAGCAAGTAGTCGCCAGAGGTGAGTGGCCGCGCGAGATAGGCGATGAGGGCATTGGAGGCGCGGTCGCGCGTGATGAGGCGCGGCAGCAGCGCCGTGAGCGCAAACAGGCTGAACCAGAGCGCGACGTACGAATGCAGCCAGAAGACCAGCGTGTAAAAGCCGCCGACACAAATATCCGGATACATCAGGATGACAGCGCCGGTGGCCTTGGCGACGGCAGTCGAACGCGAGCCCCACTGCGAGGCGAGCGTCTCGAGCCAGCCGCCCTCGGTGACGAATTGGCCGTAGGCAAAACTCAGTAGTGCGATCGCGAGCCCTGCGCTCCAGGCCAAGCCGAGGATGATCTTGAAAAAACGGAGCCGGTAGAGCTGGCGCAGACCCGCTGAGATGATCACCCAGCGGCGGTACTGCACGCCCCGCGGCGCGGAGCGCCAGCGGCTAAGATCGAGATTAGTGGCGGCAGTGCTCATGACTTGGCAGGGAGGACCGGGGGCTCGCTGGTCGCGAGGGACTGGATGAAGAGATCGTGCAGCGCGTCGGGATTGGCGACGATCTCGGCGGGCGGCAGTGCGTGCTCACGCATGAGCTGGAGGACCCACTCGATGGAGTCGGTGGGCGAGGAGACGCGGAGCTTGCCGTTGGACAGCGTCTTGACGGCGACGCCCGCCGCCGCGAAGGCCGCGAGGTAGCGCTCCCGCGCGGCCCCCGGCGCGATCTCGATGGAGCGCTGGTGGCGCGCCTTGAGCGCGGCGATGCTATCGTGCTCCAGCAGGCGGCCGTGGCCGATGATGATCACGCGATCGCAGACGCGCTCGATATCGCGCAGCAGGTGCGACGACATGACGACGCTCGTGCCGAGCTCGCTGTGGAGCTTGGAAATGAGGTTGAGGATGTGCTCGCGGCCGGAGGGATCGAGGCCATTGGTGGGCTCATCGAGGAAGACGAGCTCGGGGTCGTGCACGAGGGCCTGCGCGAGCTTCACGCGCTGGCGCATGCCGGTGGAGTAGGTCTCGATGGCGCGATAGCGCTCCTGGCCCATGCCCACGAGGTCGAGGATCTCGTGCGTGCGCTGGCGCGCGATCCGCATCGGCATGCCAGAGAGCTGTCCGCAGTACGTCACGTACTCGCAACCGGCCATGCCGGCGATGTGGCTATCCTGCTCCGGGCTGTAGCCGACACGCTCGCGTGAGCTGCGATTGCCCGGGCGGATATCGACGCCCAGCACGCGCGCGGAGCCAAAGCTGGGAGTCTCCAGATTGAGCAGGCACTTGATGAATGTGCTCTTGCCCGCGCCGTTGGGCCCGAGGAGGCCGATGGTGCCGGGCGGCACTTTCAGCGTCACCTCGGCGAGCGCGCGGTGGGTGCCGTAAGTTTTGCCGAGGTTGGCGGCTTCGATGATGTAGGATTGCAACGAGATCGGGCGGTCGCGGGCGTTGTGAGTTCGACTGGAGAGATAGTGCAGTACACGGAAGTCCGAGGCGAGGTTACAGGTAACTTGAAAATTTCAGCCGGCGGCGCTCCCGGCGCGTTTTTTGCCCCAACTTACCGCGGCCGAGGTGGCAATAGCCCGGAAATAGAGGAGGATTTTCGCGGGCATTTGCGGGGGCCTTGCGCGATCCCCGAGAGGTGAGCGGAGCCGGTTTGCGGGGGTGGCGGAGGGGTGGAGCGTGGTCATCGGTGTGCTTGAGCCATTATACCGGAGCCGTGAGGCCGTGTCACCCCCATCCCGGGAGTTTGTGCGCGAGCGCTCCCCGTCCCGACCATTTCGGCGGCATGCATATTGCAATAGAGGAGCAATTCGTGTTCAAAAGGAGTCTCCCACCATGCCTGCCACGCCTGCCACGACCGAGGCTGCCGATGTGCAACTGCTAGGCCGCCTGGGCTACGCTCAGGAGCTGCTCCGCCGGATGGGCGGGTTTTCCAACTTCGCCATCTCGTTTTCGATCATCTGTATCCTCGCGGGCGGGATCACCTCGCTGCAGCTCGGCGTGAGCGCGGTAGGCGGGGCGGCGGCGGGGGTAGTGTGGCCGGTGGGCGCGGTATTCTGCTTCATCGTGGCGCTGTGCATGGCGCAGATCGCCTCGGCGTTTCCGACGGCGGGCGGGCTGTATCACTGGAGCTCGCTGCTGGGCGGCAAGGGCTGGGGGTGGGCCACGGCGTGGCTCAATCTCGGCGGCGTGGTGCTGGTGACGGCGGCGGTGAATGTGGGCGCGTACACGCTCTTCGTGGGCTTTGTGGGGCCGCTCTTCGGCGTCGACCCGGCGAAGCTCGGAGTCGCGCACCAGATCGCGGGCGTGACGCTCATCACGGTATCGCAGGCGGTGCTCAACCACGTGGGCATCCGCACGGTGACGCGGCTGACGGACTTCAGCGGCTATCTCATTTTCGCGGTGGCCCTCGCCCTGACGATCGCGCTGGTGGTCTTCGCCCCGACGCGCGAGATGGGGCGGCTGTTTTCCTTTGCCAATGTCACGGGCCCGGCGGGTGGCGACGTGTGGCCGGCCAACGGCAGCATGGCGGTCGCGTTTCTCCTGGCGCTGATGTGGCCGGTGTATACGATTACTGGATACGACGCCTCGGCGCACACCTCGGAGGAGACAGTGGACGCGGCGCGCAACGTGCCGCGCGGCATCCTGCGTTCGGTGGCGCTCTCGGGCCTCTGCGGCTGGGTGATGGTGAGCGCCTTCGTGCTCGCGATGCCGGACATGGGCGAGGCGGCGAAGCAGGGTGGCAATGTCTTCCCGTGGCTGATGACACAGGTGCTGCCAGGAGCGCTCGGGCAGGTGCTGTGGATCGGAATCGTGGTCGCCAACTATCTCTGCGGGCTGGCGTGCGTGACCTCGACCTCACGGATGATCTACGCCTTTGCCCGCGACGGCGGGCTGCCGGGCTCGACGACCCTGCGGCGGGTGTCGCCCAAATGGTCGACGCCAGTGGCGGCCATCTGGACGACGGCGGCGCTGGCGATCGGGTTCACGCTATATACCCCGGCGTATTCGACGCTGACGACGGCGTGCGTGATCTTCCTTTATCTCTCCTACGTGATGCCGACGGCGGTGGGCATCTTTGCGCTCGGAAAAACGTGGACGCACTTCGGACCGTTTCGGTTGCCGACGGCGGTCTTTCGCGCGCTGGGCGTGATCTCGGTGCTCGGCGTGCTGGCGCTCGTGTGGATAGGGGTGCAGCCGCCCAATGATCGAGCGCTCACGGTGACGGCGGTCGCGATTGGGTTGCTGGTGGCCGTGTGGTGGTTGGGCGAGCGGAAACGCTTTGCGGGCCCACCGGTGCTGCGGGTGAAATAATGCGGTTTCAGGTTTCGACCCTGCGCCTAGCTTTCGCGCGGTCGACCCATTCCCATTCCGATATCTCCTCCAGCTTGGCACCGCAGGCAACGCAGCCTTCGTTGCGAGGCGCCTGCGGCTTGTAACACGCAGTACAGATACATTGCTCCTGGGAAATGGTCACAACCGGAAGGGTAATCAAGGTGCTGGCGAAATCGAGCAGGTGCCGGTCGCCAAAGATAAGGCGCCAGCCGTAAATCAGCACAAAGGAAACGCCCGTGACGAAGAGGAAAAAGCTCCACGATTGCTCCCAAAGGAGCGCCAGCAGTCCTACCAGAGCGCCAAGAAAAAAGGGCAGCAACGGTGAAAATCGAGTGCGTCCTGCCGCCTGCGTTTCGGCTTGGAGTTTACCTTTGGTTTTTCGCACCCACATGGTCGGTTTTTCGTTTCAAGATAATGTACACGCCGAAGCGTAAGAGCAGCAATTTTGTTCGCGGTGATGCAGTGAGTGTAGAGTAGATTTCATGCGCCTACCTGACCACGTGTACCCTCTCGCCGCGGCCTCGAACTGGCCGGCGATCCGTCGCGAGGACTGTTGAGCGCGGGCGAGCTGTTCGGGCTGGGTGGATGAGCCGCGCCGTTCGCCATGGATGGTAAGCACTACCGGACAGCAGGGATGGAAGTCCTCCACACGTCGGTCCCTGCCCTTACGGGCAGGGCTACATAAGACGTGTCAGGCGTGCGGGCGGGAGGAGGCGATGCCGGCGTGCACCTGGGCGAGCCAGCTATCGTGCGAGATGGGGCCTTTTTGGATGATGTTTTCGACGGAGGAGCGGAGCATGGTGCGCTCGGAGTCGTTGAGCTCCTTCGCCGTGACCACGACGACCGGGACTGCGCGGCCGTCTTCGCGGGCGCGAAGCTCGCGGAGGAACTCGAAGCCATCCATCACGGGCATCATCAGGTCGAGGAGGATGAGGGCGGGCTTGTGGTCGATGTAGAGATTGAGGCCGGCGCGGCCATTTTCGGCTTCGATGACGGACCAGCCTTCGCTCTCGAGGGCGTGGCGGAGGATGGCGCGGTTATCAGGCAGGTCATCGACAACGAGCGCGAGGCGGTCGGTGGCGTTGGGGACGTGCTTCGCGAGGATGTCGGCGAGCTGCCCGCGATCGATGGGCTTGGTGAGGTAGTCGGCGGCGCCGAGCGAGAAGCCGAGCTGTTTGTCGTCGACGATGGAGATCATCACGACGGGGATCGCGCGCGTGAGCGGATCGGCCTTGAGCGCGGTGAGGACGGACCAGCCATCCATGCTCGGCATCATCACATCGAGCGTGACGAGGCGCGGCTGCAGCTCGCGCGCCAGCGCGAGAGCATCGCGGCCATTGAGGGCGGAGCGCACGCGGTAGCCCTCGCGGATGAGATTGCGGCTGAGGATGTCGACGATGGTGGGATCGTCGTCGACGACGAGCACGAGAGCGCCCTCGGCGGCGGGCACGAGAGGGGCCGCCGTGGCGCCCGCCGGGGCAGAAGGGGCGGGGGCGGCCTCCGCCTTGGCGGCAAAGGGCGGCTGGGTCGCGACGAGATCGGCGACGTGGCGGGGGATGTAGGCGGTGAACGTGGTGCCCTTGCCTTCCTCGCTGGCGACGACGATGTCGCCGCCCATGATCTGGCAGAACTTGCGCGAGATCGCGAGGCCGAGGCCGGTGCCGCCGTACTTGCGCGTCGTGGAGGAGTCGGCCTGCACAAAGGCCTGAAAAAGCTTGGCAAGCTGGGCGGGCGTCATGCCGATGCCGGTATCGGCGACGCGGAAAGCGACCATGTCCCTGCCGTCGCGCTGCTCGGTGGTGACGGTGAGGGTGATCTTGCCGTTGTGGGTGAACTTGGCGGCGTTGCTGAGGAGGTTGAAGAGCGTCTGCCGGATCTTGGTGACATCGGCGCGCATGACGCCGAAGTCGGCCGGGCACTGGACGACGAGCTGGTTGGCGTTCTTCTCCACGAGCGTCTGGATGGTGGAGACGACCTCGCCGATCATGCCGGGGACGGCGATCTCCTCGAGGTAGAGAGTCATCTTGCCCGCCTCGATCTTGGAGAGATCGAGCACGTCGTTGATGAGGCCGAGGAGGTGCTTGCCGGCGGAGTGGATCTTCTTGAGATCGGGGATGAAGTCATCCTGCCCGAGGTCCTCCGCCTCTTCGATGAGCATCTCGGAGTAGCCGATGATCGCGTTCATCGGGGTGCGGAGCTCGTGGCTCATATTCGCGAGGAAGGTGCTCTTGGTCTTGCTCGCCGCCTCGGCGGCCTCGCGGGCCTGGACGAGCTCCTCCTCGGCCTTCTTGCGCTTGGTGATCTCCACCATGATGACGATGTAGTTGGCCACCTTGCCGTGCTCATCGAGCACGGGCTGGCCATCGGCGAGCATCCAGATGGGCTGGCCGGATTTGTGGTAGTTGAGGATTTCGAGCTGGAAGCCTCGGAGCTCCTCGCGGGCCTTCTTCTTCTCGGCGAGCGTGGCGGGCGAGGTATCGGGGCCCATGAGGAAGCTATCGGGGTGCCGGCCCAGGACCTCCTCCAAAGTGTAGCCCGTGATGCGGGTGAAGGCGGCGTTTGCCCACTCGATCTTGCCGGTGGGGCCCGTGATGAGCACGCCATTGTAAGTGCGGCTGGCGACGAGGGAGAGCTTGTGCGCCTCCTCCTTGAGGCGCTCGGACTCGGCCAGAGCCTTGGCGAGGCGGCGCGCGAAGAAGAAGCCCAGCACAAGCGCGCCGACGATCAGCGGCGTCATGAAGCCGAAGACCGGAATCACGCGCGCCCAGGAGACCTGGCGGATATCGTCCTGATTGACGGCGGCGAGAAGCGTAAACTGCCACTCGGGAAACTTCTCGGCGCGCCATTGCCAGTCGCGGTCCGTCCAGGAGGATTTGCCCTCCTTCAGGGGCTGCACCGTGGAGCGGAGCACGGAGAGATCGGCGCCTTTGGAGTAGAAGAGAGGGGTGCCCTTGCGATCCAGCAGCGCGACGAAGCCGCGCTGGAGGAGCTTGGTCTCGGCGAGATTCTTCCCGATCTCATCGAGCGCTTCGACGAGGTAGCCGACGTAGTAGATGCCGATGATCTCGCCCTGGGCGTCGCGAATCGGGTCGTACCCGGAGATGTACGAGCGGCCGAGGATATCGACGACGCCGTAGTAGGCCTCGCCCTTGCGGATGGCGGCGATCGCAGGCCCATTGGGATCGAGGACGGTGCCGAGGGCGCGCGAGCCATCGAACTTGCGGACATTGGTGGAGACGCGCACGTAGTTGTCGCCATCGCGCGAGAAGAGGGTGGCGGTGCCGCCGATCATCTCGACCGTGGTATCGACGAGCTCGAAATCCTCGCCCACGCGGTAGCCGCCAAACTGGAGGGAGCGGACGGTGCGGCCATCGACGGTGATGGGCGCGCCCTGCGCGGGAGTGCCGCGCCTGAGCGCCTGGAGGCGGAGGACGCGCATGGCCGCATGCACGCGCTCGAGGTAGAGATTGCGCGCGGTGCCGAGCTCGCGGCGGACCTCGGCGATGCGGGTCGCCACGTTATCCTCGAGGGCGGTCTCCACGGAGGTGCGAAGGTTGTAGTACCCGCCGAGGAAGCCGAGGGCCACCAGGAGACCGAGGATGAGAAAGCCGCCAAGGAAGCGCGGGGTGAACGAGCGTTGCTGAGCCATGATGAAAAGCGGAAAAAGAGGGGGAGGGGGCTAGGCGGCGAGCGCGGAGGCATCGGTGCGGTGCGCGGTGTGGAGTAGCTGCACGAAGCGCTCGAACTTCACACTCAACTGGAGCATGCGGATGCGCTCAGCGGCGGGAGTCGCCTCGGCCGCGGCCACGAAGTGCCGCCGTACTGCATCGAGGGCGCTGCCGCGCTCGTGCGTAAGCGTGAGGAGCGTGGCGCGATCGCGCTCGACTGCCGCGGCTGCGAGCGTGGCTACGCTGGTGAGGATCGCCTCGTGGAGCCGCTGCGCAGAGGCAGTGGCAAAGGCGGGCTCGCACACGATATCGCGGAGCACGGCCTCCGCCGCCGCAAAGGCTTCGAGCTCGGGGCGAAACGCCGCCAGCCGGGCCGCCACCTCGGGAGTGGGCTGCGCCAGCTCGAGCTGGCGCACGCCCTCGTGCAGCGCAGCGAAGCGCGCGAGCGCGCCGGTGTGCCGCTGCTCGATCGCGTCGGGCGCGAGCGGCTGCGTGACGCCGTCGCGCTCCTCAAACCAGCCGGGCAGGGTGGCGACGAGCGCCCGCAGATCGGCGGTGAGGCTGGCGAGCCGCTGCTCGGGGCGGGTGTGGCGGCTGCCGAGCTGGAAGGGATTTTCCCAGCCGCGCTGGAGGATGAGCGTGCGCGTGGCAAAGGCGCCGAGGAGCGTGCCGAAGGTGCCCCAGCGCACCTCGTCCATGCCGATGTGGCGCACCTCCCACTCGAGGAAGAGGCTGAAAAGCAGGCCCCAGACCAGCGCGACCTCGGCGTAGAAGCCGCGCTTGAGCGTGGAGTTGTGCGTGTCGGCGCGCACGATATCGCGCAGCACGCCGCCTCCCGCGCCGGTGAGGATCGCGAGGAGGGGGCCCCAGAGCCAGAGGGGCTCGCACTGCATCTCGACCGCGACGCGCACGCCGATGACGATGAAGGCCGCGAGGCCCACCGTGTCGAAGAAGTGGGTGAGCGCGTCGAAGCCCGCAGCGAGCTTTGCCGTGCGCCGGCTGCCCGCGGGCGCGATGCGCTCCGCGACCTTGAAGGCGATGTAGCCGGCGAGCACGAGGCCGATCACCAGGAGCAGCGGCGTCGGCGAGCGCAGCACGCCGATCGGGCTGCGTTCGGTGATGAGATCGCGCAGGATGCCGCCGCCGACGGCGGGAAGCGCCGCGAGGAGAAATGCGCCGACAAGATTGTAGCGGCCGCGCTGCGCGAGCAGCACGCCGGAGATGGCAAACGCCGCGGTGCCGAGCAGGTCGAGCCAGTGAAACCAGCGGCCGCCCACGGCGATGCCGAGCAGCGGGGGCAGAAGGTAGCCGCGGAGGATGCGGTCGAACTCGCCGCTGGCCTGCAGCGTCACGAGCGCGCGGTTGAAGTCCTCGACATCCTTCTCAGTCGTGGAGACGCGGCTGAACATCGCGCGCACCTCCATCGCGCCAAACGGCACCGGATGCTCGGCCACGAGCGTATCGTAGGCGAGCTGCGTGGCGAGCGTGGCGCCAGCGAGGCGCTCCATGAGCGCGACATCGACAGTGCCCTCGACGAGGGCCTGGAGATTGGCCGCATCGGTATCGCTTGCGACGAGGTACGCCGCATTGGCCGGATCGCGGACAAAGGCATCGACCTCGGGTTGGAGGTAGGCGGTGGCCTTGACGACGCCGAGGCGAAGGTTTTCCGCGCGGATCTGCGCGAGAAACGCCACCGGATCCTTGAATGTGTAGCGGTGCGAGTCGCGCACGCGCAGGTAGAGCGCATTTTCCTCGCGGCGGTATGGCGCGGTGAAGCGCACGAACTTCTCGCGCTCGGCCGTCCAGGTGGCCGCAAAGGCGAAGTCGCGCTCGCCAGTCCGCAGCTGCTCCTGGTGGCGGTCCCACGGGATCTCGTCGATCTGGAGCTGGCGGCCGGCTTGGCGGGCGATGGCGCGCATCAACTGCACATCGAGCCCGGTGACGATCTCGGCCTCGCCCTGGCGCGAGCTGTATTGGAGCGGAGGTTGCTCGTACCAGCCGGTGCGCCAGGCGGGCGCGGCGGCGCGGGCCAGTGGGGCGAGGAGCGAGGCCAGCAACAGCGCGACCACGAGCCGCGAGGCGGCAGGGGAGGCGCGGGGAGCTGGAGTCGCGGGCGGGTTCACAAATCGAAGCGCACGATCGAAAAGTCGTCCTCGAGCGGGCCCTCGCCGTGGAGTGCCTTGGCCTGCTGGAAGAGGCGGTCGAGATCGCCGGGGATGGAGGAGGCCGCGACGAAGGCCTGAAACTCGGCAAAGGGCCACATGGAGCCATCGGCCCGCTTGATCTCAAACGTGCCGTCGCTGAGCAGGTAGAGCGTGGCCGGGCCGGGGATGTGGCGCTCGAGCGTCTTGTACACGACGCCGCTCATGCCGCCGAGGATCATGCCGGGGCCGCGCAGCGGCTCCACCGTGCGGGCGCCGCCAGCCTGCGGGGTGACGAGCAGCGAGGGCGGATGGCCGGCGGTGGAGAAGCGAAGCTTCCGGGTGGAGGGCTGCCAGACGCCGTACCAGATGGTGAAGTACATGTCGTTCTGCTTCTCCATCAGAAACGCTTCGTTGAGCGCGGTGAGCATCTCCCCGGGGTTGCGAAAATCGACGCCGGGCAGCGCGGCATTGCGCAGGACATTGATCGCCGTGACGGAGAGCAGCGCCGCGCCCACGCCGTGGCCGCAGACATCGAGGAGGTAGAGGGCGAGGTGATCGTCGTCGATCCAGTGGTAGCCAAACGAGTCGCCGCCGAGCTCGGTGGAGGGGATCAGCCGCCAGTCGGTGGTGATTCTGCCCGAGGTGATGGGGGGCGGGAGGATGGAGCGGACGTAGTTTTCCGCGTCTTGGAGCTCGGCGCGGAGGCGGGCCTGCGTCTCCTCGATGGTCTTCACATAGAGCTGCTCCTGATCGCGGAAGCGCTTCTTTTCCAAGCCGGCGCCGATGCGGGCCCGGAGGAGCGTGGGATTGAAGGGCTTGGGTAGGTAGTCCTCGGCACCCCGCTCGATGCAGCGCACGACACTGCCGAGCTCATCGAGGGCCGAGATCATGATGACGGGGAGGTGCTGGAGTGCCTTGTCGCCCTTGATCTCGAGCAGCGTGCCGTAGCCATCGAGCACGGGCATCATCATATCGAGCAGCACGAGGTCGAAGGGCGAGGCGCGGAGCTGGGCGAGGGCATCCTGCCCGTGCTCGGCGGAGGCGACGGAGTGGCCCTGGCGCTCGAGCTGGCGCGCAAGCATGTCGCGGTTGCCGGGATTATCGTCGACGACGAGGATGCGGCCGGGGATGGGTGCGGGCGCGTCGATGCCTTCGGCCGGGCGAGCCGCGTCGGCGAGCGGGATGGGCGCCGGCGGCTTGGGCGCGCCGGCGGGGCCGTGCGCGACGATCTCGCCGGCGAGGGTGATACGCTCGTCGGTGAGGTTGTCGTTGATGAGGCCGAGCAGGGTCTTGGCCGCGCCGCGGATCTTCTCCAGATCGGAGGTGTACGCGTCGTGGCCGGCGTCGGCCGCCTCCTCGGCGAGGAGCTCGCTGTAGCCGATGATCTGGTTGATCGGCGTGCGCAGATCGTGCCGGAGGTGGGAGAGATTGGTGCGGTCGGCGGAGTCGGACATGATGGAGTCAACCGACGTTAGGGCTGAGTTCGCGGCGTTGATGTACTGGGGGTTGGCCCATCGATCCGGAAGCGGAGGATGCGGTGGATGATGCGGTAGGAGTAGCGGCGGATCTGGTAGATGGCACGGCGCTCTCTTTCATGGACGAGGGCCCCGGAGGCTGGAAATTCGCCGATGCGGGTTTCCGTTTCCAGCAAGGTGTCGATCACGCGGGCGGCGTAGTGGGGTGAGTCGAGGGCAAGGTAGTCGCAGATCGCCGTGAGAGAAGCGGTCAAACTACGCTGCGGGCGTGCCGGGGCCGGCGTACTTCTCGATCTTGGGCAGGAGCCGCGCGAGGTCGATGGGCTTGGTATCGTAGTCGTCGCAGCCGGCGGCGAGCGCTTGCTCGCGGTCGCCCGCCATGGCGTGCGCAGTGAGGGCGATGACGGGGATCTGCTTGGTGGCGTCGTTGGCCTTGATGCGGCGGGTGGCCTCCCAGCCGTCGATGACGGGGAGGCTCATATCCATGAGGATGACATTGGGCGCGACGGTGCCGGCGAGGTCGACGCCTTGCTGGCCATCGACGGCGATGATCACCTCGTAGCCGCGGCGAATGAGGCGGCGCGACAGCATGTCGCGATTCATTTCGTTGTCTTCGACGAGCAGGATTTTCGGCATGAGGAGAGAGGCGCGGCGCGGCGGCTACGGCGTCGCGACGGTGGGGTAGATATCGCTGACGACCTTGAAGGTGGTGTTGAGGCCCGCGATCTCGAAGAACGAGTACACGGGCGTGCTCATGTTGCCGAGCAGGAGGCGGCCGCCCTTGGCGGTCTGCTCCTTCAGTGCTTGCAGGAGCACGCGGAAGCCGACGCTGGTGACGTATTCGACCTGGGCGAAGTCCAGCGCGAGCTGGGTGGCGCCGAGATGCGGAGCGAGCGCGGCCTTGAGCTGCGCGGAGCCTTCCTGGTCGAGCTTGCCGGTGAGCGCAAAGACGGTCCAGGTGGAGTGTTTGGATTCAGCGATCTGCATGGGAGTGCAAAGAGTTGGGCGGAGTGGCAGACCGAGGGAAGAAAAGGAGGAGCGGCGCGGCAACGCAGGCGCGTCGCAAAGATGTTACGATTGCGTGGAGCGCACGGCGGACGGTCAAGACTTTGGTGCGCCGCGCGTGTAGGACGCCGACCTATGGAAATGGCTACGGCGCCGGCCGTGCCTGCGAGAGCTGGCGAAGCAGCCACACGATACGCTCGAAAAGCGACGTCAGGTAAAAGAGCTGCGTCTTGCGCTGGTGCTCGAGCTCGGGCGTGGCGCTGGAAAAGGTGCGGCGGAGGCGCTCCATGAGGTCGCCGCGATCGCTGGTGAGGCGGTAGAGCAGCGCCATGTCCTCAGGGTCGCCCGAGCGCGCGGCGTCCGTCGCGGTGAGGAGCAGCGTGCAGAGGCTCTCGACGAGGCGATCGAGCAGGGGATCGAGCGCGGGCGCGCCGGGGCCGGCCGGGCCGCGCAGCGTGTCGAGCGTGCAGACAAAGCCGTGCACCGCCTCGTCGAGCGAGGCGAGGAGGTTTTGGCGGTGTTCCAGTTGCAGGATGCGGCCCGTGGTGGAGGCATCGGCGTGCTGCTCGACGAGCTCGCGGAGAAAGGCTTGCACGTGCGCGCCGAGCGCCACGCTGGCGGGGTGGAGCGCGCCGGCCGGGATGTGGCCGGCGCGCGGGGACTCTGCGCGCTGGCTTTCGAGCTGAGCGGGCAGCCGCTCGAGGAGTCGGAGCTGTTCCTTCTCGACGAGGTCGAGCGCCGACTCGGGATCAGCCAGCGCCTGCTCGTTGAGGTACTGGGGCCGGGAGAGATCCTGCTCGGCGGTGGCGGGCGAGAGGCGTTCGAGCCACCGCGGTGCGATGCGCGAGGTCGCCAGGGCGAGCAGGACGGTGGTGGATTGCAGCGCGACAAAAGCGAGGGCGAGCTGCAGGCAGCCCGTGGCGGCGAGCCGCTGGGTGAGCGCAAGCACGAGCGGGGCCTGAGTGGCCGCCTCGAAGTAGAAGAGGCCGGCGAGCGCGAGGCTCGCGGCGGCATTGAGGAGGGCCTGGTAGAGCGAGAGCTGGCGGGCGGCGCCGGGGAGATTGGCGGAGAGAAAGAGGATCGAGAGCCCCACGCCGGCGCCAGTGCCGTACATCATCATCGCCGCTTGCGCGCCGCTGAAGAGCCCGCCGTGCGCGAGCGCGATGGCGATCACCGCGATGCCGGAGGAGGACTGGATGAGCAGCCGCAGCAGCGCGCCGGCTACGAAGGCCGCGAGCGCCGAGCCTTGGAGAAACGCCGCGAGATCGCCGAACCAAGGAAACTTCGGCAGCGGCGCAAAGGCCTCCTTCATCAGTTGCAGGCCGAAGAACAGCAGCCCGATGGAGAAGAGCGCGGCGACCGCGGGCCGCAGTCGCGGGCCGCCGATCTCAAAGGCGAGCGAGAGCCCTGCCACGCCTAGCACGTAGAGAAACGCCAGCCGCACATCGAAGGAGACGAAGACGACGAGCACCGTCGTGCCGAGATTGGCCCACGCCACGATCGGCAACGCGCGCGGGAGGTTGATCAACCCCGTGGAGGTGAAGCTCGTGAGGATGAAGGCGACCGCCGTGGCGCTCTGAGTGATCGCGCCCGAGACAAAGCCCCACACGCCCGCGAGCACCGGGTGCGCCGCCCAGCGCGCGATCTGGCGGCGGAAGCGGCGGCTGGAGAGCCCCTGCAGGTGCGTCTTGATGCCGCCGACACCGTAGAAGAACAGGCTCAGACCGACGAGAAACAGGGCGAAGGGCTCGGCCATCGAGGGGTGGACTGGGAGCTGGAGACTCGGCACGCCGCTCACGCGGCCCGCGCCGCGCGACTCGCCTGGTAGACCAGCCAGAGGGCCGCGAGCACGGCGAGGCCGGCGACGGCAAATGTGACCTTGCGCAGCGAGCCGTACCTCTCGGCGGCGGCGGCAGTGAGGGCGGCGAGCTCCTTGTGGGCTGTCTGCTCGACTTGGCGCGAGAGGGCGTCGATCTCGTCATTGAGCTTGCGATCGATGCCGCGCACGGCGCGGTCGGTGGCGAAGGGCGATTGCGGATCGGCCGGGCGGAGATCGCCGAGGGCGCGGCGGTAGGTCTCGAGCAGGGCAGCGTGGTCGCTGGCGAGCCGCGTAGCAGTGGCGGCAGCCGGCAACTCGAGTGCCTTGAGCTGCGCCTCGGCGGCGCGGAGGCCGGCCTGCACGGCGAGGGCGCGCGCCTCGAAGCGATCGCGGTGATTCTTCAGGTCGGCGGGGTCCTGGCCGCGCAGGAGGATGTTTTTCCATTCCTGCACCTGGGTCTTGAAATCCACCTGCGCGCCGACAGCGGCGACTTGCGCCGCGTGGAGGCCGGCGAGGCGCGTGTGCCCGCCGGCAGAGCGGGTGTTGGTATGGCTCAGCGCGAAGAGGCTGGTGATGGCGAGCGCGAGGATGAGCAGCGAGACGATCGCCGCGGGGCGGAGCAGGTGAGGGCGCGCGGAGGACATGGTGAGCTGGGGGGGGGACGCGAGACAGTAGCCCGTAGCGGGCCGCAAAGACGAGCACAGCAAAGCGACGATTGTGTGACAGTCGCGTGCCGGCCGCCCCGGCGCCCCTCGCGAAACGACGAAGGGCAGCGAGAGCCCCGCGGCCCTGCGCTGCCCTTCGGAAAGACCGTTGCGAGCCCCTACATGCCCAGCGGCAGGGCGGAGCGGAGCGCGCGCGTGAGATTATCGAGCGAGGTGGCTACTTCGCGGCCCACGAGATCCATCTTGGCGAGCTGCGCAATGCGCACCGCGCGCGCGTTGAACTGCGGCCCGGCAAAGATGTGCTCCGCCAGATGGCAGGCCACGAGCAGGCTGATGAGCATCGCATCGCGCGGATCGGGCAGATCGTCGCCGAGGATGAGGCTGGCGAGGCGGGTCTTCACCTCGATGCGCTCGTGATTGTCCACCGTGGGGTAGCGGCGGACGCCGAAGACCCAGAGGACTTTTTTCTCCTCGCGGCGGAGGATGCCCTTGGCGACCAGGCGATCCACGGCGGCCGTCTGGAAGGTGCGCGTGTTTTCAGAAAACACGCCGAGCCAGCGCGACACCGGCAGCGGCTCAGGGGAGGCGGCGAGCGTCTGGAGCGCCTGGTCGAGGATCGGGTCGCACGTCGTCTCGGTGCTGAGGACGACGAGCTTTTCCGGGTCGGTGTCGACGCGGTTGAGGAGGGAGAGGTCGCAGATCAGGGCGCCGGCGAGGGCGTAGCCAAAGGCGGCAGCCGGGAGCGGGAGCGGCGCTCCGGTGGTGTCGTCGAGGGCCAGGAGCACGAGCTCCTCGACGAAGGTGAGGTGGTGAGTCGAGGACATGGGCGGATCAACCGAGCTTGGCGGCGGCGGCCGCCGCGGAGGGCTGGATCTCCAGCACGCCGGTAAACCCGGAGAGCTCGAAGACTTCCTGCACCCCTGGAGTGAGGGCGGCAAAGGCTGCGGCGCCGCCGGCGGACTTGAGCTTCTTGGCTGAGCCGAGGAAGACGCGGAGGCCCGCGCTGCTGGCGTAGCTCAACTGGCTGCAGTCGAAGACGAGCTTGCGTGCGCCGGCCGTGACGAGCGCGTCGACCTTCTTTTCCAGGATCGGGCTGGAGAGGCCGTCGAGGCGGCCATTGAGCGCGAGCACGGTGGAGGAAGCGATTTTGGATTCGGTGATGTCCATGACGACGAAAGATAGAGGATCAGGCGGCGGGGGCGAAAGTACGAACGAGCGTGAGCACGTTGCGACCATCCCGACGCTCGTACCGTGCGGAGTCCATGAGCTTTTTCACAAGATGGACGCCGAGGCCACCGATTTCGCGCTCCTCGAGAGGCCGGCTGGTATCCACCTCCGGGCGGGCGAGGGGATCGTACGCCGGGGCATCGTCGGTGATCACCGTCGTGAGCCGCCGCTCCTCGAGCGCCAGCTCGACGGTAAAGGTGTGAGGCTGCCCGTCGGCGTAGCCGTGGTTGATGACATTGGTGACGGCCTCCTCGACGGCGAGCTGCACTGCCATGAGATCCTTGGGCCCGGGCTCCAGCGGAGCGCAAAACATCTCTATGCCCTCTGCGAGCCGGGAGATCTCGGCGAGGTCGTTGGCGAGGGTAAACGTCTGGCGCACGGAGATAGGGGGCGATCGGGTTTATGGAACCGCGAAATACACGAAAGGAAGACCAGCAGACTTTGAAAAGAAGGCGACGAAGATAACGAAGCGCCCTGAGTGGGCGAATACTCAGCGGCCTTTGTTGCCTCCGTGGCCTTCTGTTCAATCCAAAAAACAGGGACGTCCCTGTGCGCGCGGGGAAAAGCGGCTCACTGTAGTCTTTCGCGTG
Organism: uncultured Opitutus sp.; assembly: GCA_964480585.1. Taxonomy (GTDB): domain Bacteria; phylum Verrucomicrobiota; class Verrucomicrobiia; order Opitutales; family Opitutaceae; genus ER46. Next base: position 48,332 of record CAYZPV010000022.1, read on the forward strand.
TTGCGTGGCCCTCGCCGCCTTACACGTACAGCTCGCCGAGCATCGCGGCGGCGGATTCGTCGAGCTGTTCGCGGCGGCGGATCTCGTCAAAACGGTCGATGAGATCCTCGGGCCGCAGGCGTTGCTTCTCGGCGCCGCGGAAATCGTGCAGCACCCGGCCGCGGTGCATCATGATGATGCGGTCGCCGAGGCTGGTGGCCTGCTGCATGGAGTGGGTGACCATGAGGGTCGTGAGCTTGTCGCGCTGGATCACCTCGTCGGAGAGCGCGATCACCTGGTCGGCGCTCTTGGGATCGAGGGCCGCCGTGTGCTCATCGAGGAGGAGGAGCTTGGGCTTGAGCCACGTCGCCATAAGGAGGGTGAGCGCCTGGCGCTGGCCGCCCGAGAGGGAGCCGATGGCATTGTCGAGGCGGCCCTCGAGGCCCATCTTGAGCGTGGCGATGCGCTCGCGGAGGGGCTGCATGAGCTCCGGGGCGAGCGCCCAGCCAAGGCCGCGCGCCTGGCCGCGCCTGGCGGCGAGGGCGAAGTTCTCCGCGATCGACATCGTAGGCGCGGTGCCGCTGAAGGGATTTTGAAAGACCCGCCCGATGAGCCTGGCGCGCTTGTGCTCGGGCCAGCGGGTGACGTCGTGGCCGTCGAGCGTGAGCGTGCCGTCGTCCACGTAGAAGGAGCCGGCGACGGCGTTGAGCAGGGTGGATTTGCCCGAGCCATTCATGCCGAGCACGATCACGAAGGAGCCGGGCTCGATGGTGAGATCGACGCCCTGCAGGGCCCGCACCTCGTTGACGGTGCCGGGATTGAAGGTTTTGCGGATGCCGGAGATTTCGAGCATGGCCGGGAAAAGGGGCGAGTGGTGAGTAGCGGGTAGCGAGGACAGGTGGATGCGAGTGAGCGCGTCGGTGAAGGATGCCCGCCGCTTGCTACGCACCACTCGCCACTGCCTTCCGTCGTTTCATCTTGGAGATGAAGGGCGGCAGCACCAGCGCGGCAAAGACGAAGAGCGCGGTGATGAGCTTGAGGTCGTTGGGATTGAGGCCCCAGCGCAGCGCGATGGCGACGAGCAGGCGAAAGAGCACCGAGCCCATGATCGCGCCGGCGATCGTGAGGCCGAGGCTGCGCGTGCCGGTGAGCGCCTCCCCGATGATCACCGAGGCGAGGCCCCATACGATCATGCCGATGCCCATCTGCGCATCGGCGAAGCCCTGGTACTGCGCGAGCAGCGCGCCGCCGAGGGCCACGAGGCCATTGGAGAGCGCGAGGCCGAGGATGATGTAGCCTTCCACATTGGCCCCCAGCGCCCGGATCATCTGGGGATTGTCTCCCGTGGCGCGCATCGCCGTGCCGATATTGGTGCGGAAAAAGGCGAACAGCGCGCACCCTGCGGCGACGGCGAAGAGAAACGAGAGCATGAGCAGCCCCGCATCGGCCGAGGCCACCTGCCAGCCGAAGACATCGATCGTCTTGGCCCGGAAGATCGTCTCGCCGAACGACTCGCCCACCGAGGCGAGGGTGCGCGTCTGCATGAGCGGCACGTTGCTGCGGCCCATCACGTGCAGGTTGATGGAGTACAGCGCCGTCATCACGAGGATGCCGGCGAGCAGGGCGTTGATCTTGAACTTGGTGTGGATCACCCCGGTGAGCGCCCCGGCCAGGGCGCCCCCCACGGCGCCGGCCAGGGTGGCGAGCACAGGATCGAAATGGTTGACCAGCAGGGTCGCCGCGATAGCCGCGCCGAAGGTGATCGAGCCATCCGTCGTGATATCCGGCATCGAGAAGATGCGGAAGGAAACGAGCACGCCCATCGCGAGCAGCGAGAGGATGAGCCCGATGGTGAGAGCGCCGAGGAGGAGCGTCATGGCTGGGTCAGAGGGCGATGGGGGCGAGCCAGAGCGCGCCGCGGGTGAATTCGCTGTCGCCCGCGCCGTTGAATTCGCGCGGGTCGGCCAGGAGATGGAGCACGGCCTGGAGGGCATGGCCGTCGAAGAGCTCCGCCACGGCGGGCTTGAGGTCGATCCTGCCCTTGCGGATGGGGCGGTAGGGGAAGGATGCCGCGTGCACGTGCGCGCGCAGCTCGCCCTTGCCGAGGGGGCGCAGCAGCGGGTCGTACGCCGTGCCCGGCCGCGCGGCCACGCCGACGAGCAGCGAGGTCGAGTCGCGAAAGGCGCGCTCGGTGGTAAACGAGAGGAAATCCCGGATCTGCGGAAACCCGAAGCGCGCTTCCCGGTTGCCTGCGGGCGCGGGCGAGCGCCGGAGCGTCGCGCCCACAAGCCCGGCCGTCTCGGCGATGGCGACAAACGCCGCCGCCGGCGCGCCGCTCAGGTCGAGCGCGGCTTGCGCCAGCTCGGTGAGGCCGACCGTGCGCCGCTCCTTCCTCGCCTCGAAGCGCGCCAGCGTGGGGAGCGTGCCGATGCCGCTGAGGCCGAGCAGCAGGTAGCCCTCGGGCACGAGCGCGCCTTGGCTCACCACGAAATCGGGTCGGCTCGAGCCATCCGCCGGCTGGAAGGCCGCGCAGCCCGCCACCGCGAGAAACTCCCCGAAGCGCGCCTCGCAGTCGCCGTAGCTCGCGCCGAGCGCGCCCACGCCGAGCGCGATGCTGTCGGCCCCAAAGCCCGCCGGCAGCGGCCGCTGCGTGCCCACCCCGCTCCCGAGGCTCGCCGGGTCGCCCAGCCGCTCCACCTTCAACGGCTCGGGTGGGGCGCCCTTTTCAAAGATCTCGTAGGTCGCGCTCGCCGTCGCGTACGCGCGGTGCGTGTCCACTTTCTCCGGCGCGGCTGGCGCATCGAGCGCGATCAGCATGTCGAGCCCCGCGAGCTCCAGCACCGATTGCACCGCCGCGGAGGGCCGTACGACGCCGAAGCGGCCATGGATGGCCTTGAGCTGCTTGTAGACGGACAGCAGCACCCGCAGGCCGGCGGAGCTGACGTAGCTGACGGCGGACATATCGAGCTGCACCCGATGCTCGCCCTCGCGCACGACGGCGGAGAGCGCGTTTTGCACGTGGTTGCACCAGTTGGCATCGAGCCGGCCCGTGAGCGTGAGCACGAGCACATCGCCGGATTTTTGGCGGGAGATTTCCATGAGGCGGCAGGATCAGTCGACGAGCTTCTGGACATCTTTCAAAAGAGCGGGCGGCAGCGTGACACCGACGGCCTTGGCGTTGGCCAAGCTGGCGACGTAGCTGATCTTGGGTGGGAGCGTGATCGGAATATTGGCCGGACTTTCCCCGCGGAAAATGCGCTCGATCACCGCCACGGCGGCTTCGCCCGAGTTGTGGAAATCGCGGCCCATCGCCACCGCCGCGCCATGCTGCACCACGGTGCCGTTCAGGGCGAAAAGCGGCGTCTGTCGCTGGCGCGCGGCGCGCGTGATGGCCGTGAAGCCTGTCGACGAGAGCGCGTCGGGGATCTGCAGGATCACGTCGATCTTGCGCGAGACCAGCGAGAGCGCGGCATCGGAGAGCTCCGTGGCCGAGTTGACCGCGACCGTCTCGAGCACGATGCCGCGCTCCCGGCACGCCGCCGCGAGGTGCTCCTTCAAATACACCGCGTTGGCCTCCGCCGGGCAGTAGAGCGTGCCCACGCGCTTGTATGTCGGAAAGTGCTTCTTGATCATGTCGAGCGCCTCGCCCATCGGTGCGAGCACTGCGATGCCGGTCACGTTGGGCAGGTGCTCGGTGTAGCTCTTGCCCGCGCCCGCAGCCATGGGATCGGTGACGAGCGCAAACACGATCGGTACCCGCTTCACCTTTTGCACCGCCATCTGGAGCGTCGGCGTCGAGAGCGTCACCACCATGTCGGCGCCGTCGGTGAGCGCCGCGTCGAAGATGCCGCTCAGCAGCGCCATGTCGCCCTGCGCGCTGCGGACTTTGATCTCGTAGTCGCGACCCTCGACGAACTCGCTGCGCTTCCATGCCGCCTTCATGCCCTCGAGCGTCTCCTCGGCGGGCGGAGTCTCGTTGTAGAGCACGAGTGCGATCTTCCACTTCTTCTTCGGCCCGCCGGGGGCGCTCGCGGATTTCTTCGCGGGCGCCGGTTGCGCGGGAGCGGCAGGCGCGGGCCTCGCCGCGGCCGGAGCCTTGCCCGCGTTGGCCTCATCGATCAGTGCCTGCGGGATCGTCATGCCGACGGCGCGGGCGTTTTCCAGATTGATGTCCTTTACGATCTTGGGCGGCAGTACGAACGGGATTTTGCCGAGGTCCTCACCCTGCACGAAGCGCTCGATGAGCCGCACCGTGCTCACGCCCGCATCGTGGTAGTCGCGGCCAAAGGAGATCGCGGCGCCCAGCGCCCCCATCGTGCTATTGAGCCCGATCAGGGGCTTCTGCGTCTGCCGTGCGGCGCGGGCGATGGCGGTAAAGCCGCCGGTGCACAGATTGTCGGAGATCTGCACGACCGCGTCGATCTTGCGGCTCATCAAGGCGACGGCGGCATCGGGCAGGTCGCTCGCGGTATTGGCCGCCACCGTCTCGAGCACGAGGCCGCGCTCCTTGCAGGCCGCTTCGAGCGCTTGTTTCAGGTCCACGGAGTTCGTTTCATTGGGGCAGTAGAGGCTGCCCAGCCGCTTGTACTGCGGGAAATGTTTCTGGATGAGGTCCAGCGATTCTTTCAGCGGGGCGAGCGTCGACACACCCGAGACATTGGGCAGGTGGTCCTCAAAGCTCTTTCCCGCGCCGGCGGCGACGGGATTTGCGATCATCGTGAAGAGGATGGGCTTGTTCTTCACGCGCTTCAGCGCGAGCTGGAGCGTCGGTGTGGAGAAGGGCACGATCAGGTCCGCCCCGTCCGTGAGCGCCGCATCCATGATGCCGCTCAGCGAGGCGATGTCACCCTGCGCGCTGCGGAGCGTGATCTCATAGTCGCGGCCGGCCACGAGGGGGCTGTTTTTCCACGCCTCTTTCATGCCCGCCAGCGTCTCCTCGGCTGGCGGCGTCTCGTTGTAGAGGACGTAGGCGATCTTCCACTTCTTGCCGGTGGGATTGGGCGTGGCGCCGGCATCGCGCGAGCGCGGCTCAGCTATTGCGGGCGGCGGCGAGCTCGTGGCGAGCTCGGTGAGCTCGAGCTCGTCCATCAGCTTGGCCGGGATGGCAAGGCCGAGCCGGGCGGCGGCGTTGCGGTTGAAGCGCGTGACGTTGACCGAGACGTTGGCAAACGGGATCTTCGCCGGGCTTTCTCCGCGCAGCACGCGCGCGAGCAGCGGCGCCGCCGCCCGGCCGCTGTGATAGTAGCCTGGCCCGCAGGCAAAGAGCGCCCCCCGGTCGACGTAGTCGGGATCGTCGATGATCACGGGCAGCCGGGCGCCGTCGGCGACCTTAAGGATGGCGTCAAAGGCCAGGTACGCCGTGTTGTCGCTGGGCAGGTAAAACGCATCGATCCGCCGCGTCACGAGCGCCTGCATCGCCTGGAGCACCTCGTTCGAGTTTGCGGCGGTGAGCTCGACGAGCTGGATGCCGGCCGCCTTGGTGGCCTCCCGGAGGAGGCTGATGATCTTCACCGAGTTGGCCTCGCCGCTGTTGTACAGGGTGCCGAGTGTCTTCACCTGCGGCAGCGTGCGCTTGAGGATCGCGATCGTATCCTCGATCGGCGGGAGCGAGCCGATGCCGGTGGCATTGGCATGGTGGTTTTCGTATGTCACGCCAGCGCCCGCCGCGAGCGGATCGGTGACATAGATGAAGACCACGGGCTTGCGCTTGGCTGCGGTGAGCGCGCTCTGCAGCACCGGCGTGGAAAACGTCGCGAGCGCCTGCACGTCCGAGGAGTCCATCGCCTGCAGCATCTGCGGGATGTTGACCATCTCGCCCTGCGCATGCGTGCGGGAGACCGTGAGATTCTGCCCTTCGACAAAGCCCAGCTCTTTCAGGCCCTCCAGCAGGCCGCGCTGGCAGGTCTCGAGGCTCGGCTCCGGGGCAAAGGCGGCAAAGCCGATCTTGTACGCCTTGCCGGGCTCGGCGATGGGCTTGGCCGGCGGCGCGGTGACCTGCCGCTTCGGCTCGGCCGCCTTCGTCTTCGTCTGTTCCACCCCGTTTTCGTCGATGATGAGTTGCGCGCGCTGGCGGATCGAGTCGGGTATGCTCCACTTGGCTTTCAGGCCACTGAGGATCTGCAAGTTCAATGTGAGCACCTCGGGCATCACGTTGTCGATCGAGACGGAGGCGGGGCTCTTCCCGTTGAGGATATCCCCGGCGAGCTGGCCGGTGATGCGGCCTACCTCCTCGTAGTTGGCGCCCAAGTCGAAAAGGGCGCCCCGTTTCGCATTGGGCGGGATGACGGTGAAGGTCGGGATGCGCCCCTTTCGCCCCGCCGCCACCAGCGAGTCGATCGCGCTCATCACCGTCACGTCGCCGCCGGCCCACAGCGCGTCGACTCCGCGCGCGACCAGCGCCGCGGCGGCCTCCGCCACGCCCGAGGAGTTGTCCACTGTCGATTCCAGCAGCGTGATGCCCAGCTCCGTGCAGACGGCGCGCGCGAGCTTCACCTGCGCCTCGGAGTTGGACTCGGCGGCATTCCACACCACACCCACGCTGGCGAGGGCTGGATTCATCTCCCGCGCGGTCTTAAACGCGAGCGCCACCGGCTGCATCGTGCCGTAGCCCGCGAGGTACGGCGGATGGTCGAGATGGTTTTCGCGATTGATGCCCACGCCCGCGCCGTACGGGTCCGTCACCAAGCCAAAGACGTGCGGGAGCTTGGTGGCACGGTTGGCATTGGCCACGGCCTGCAGCGAGGGCGTGCTGATCGTGATGATGATGTCGTATTTGTCGCCCACGATGGCCTTGGCGATGTTCTGCGCCGTCGCCATGTCGCCCTCTGCGTTGTAGTACTTGAGCGTGTAGTTGCGGTCCTTCTCCCAGCCGCGGTCCGCGAGGCCTTGAAACATCCCCGCTCGCCCCTGGTCGAGCACGAGCTGCGAGGCGTGCTGCAGCACGGCGATAGTGGCGTGGCGCTTGGCCGGCGCGGCCGCGGCCTGGCCAGCCGGCGGCGCGGGCTTTACCCGCGAACCGAGATCGGAAACGAGAAGCAGTGCGGACACGGCCGCGATCAGGGAGATGCCTAAGGCGAGGCGCCGGAGTGAGCCCAACATCACCTGGCAGGGTGAAAGCAAGTTGTAGGCATTCAACGCTATTCGCGGTCTGGGCTCCGGATAGCCGTAGGAAACGGACCGAGCCCGGCAGGGGCCCCGGGGGGACGGTTTGGAGGAAAAGAATCGCAGTGGTGAAGGGGTTGCCTACCGTGTGCACCGCTTTTTCCGTAGCTCCATACGACGATCCTCCACGTTCCATGTTTTCGATGTATTCAACCGCCCACGCGCTGGCCTTGGCCGGCCTGTTGGCTGTCACTAGGCTCTCCGCCGCTGAGCCCGGGCTCGAGGAATCACGCCCTTTGGATATATCTAGGGTAGATACCTATCCCCGGGCTACGAAACAGGCTGCGCCGGCCTATCCAGAGGCGATGCGCCGCTACGGCATCTCAGGCGAGGTGATGGTGGAAATGACCGTGGGGCCGGACGGTCGAGTGCACAATGCCACTGTGCATGAGAGCGCCAGTCCAGGTTTCGATGAAGCGGCCATCGCGGCGGTTTTGAAATGGCAGTTCACGCCCGCGATCAAAGACGGCAAGCCCGTGGCGACCGAGATGCGCGTGCCGTTGATTTTCTCGATCGAACGCGCGCCCGACCGCCGTGCCTTTGTAGTCGAGAGCCGCTCCGATCCCCGAAAACAGCCGGAAGGCTTTCGCTTCGATACCCCGCCCGAGTTGAAAAGCGTGCACATCCCGGTGTACCCCTACGCCTTGCGGCGCAACAAGGTGAAGGGGAAGGCCAAGATCGGCATGGTGATCGACGCCTCCGGTCGAGTGGTGAAGGTGACAGAGCTGGAGACGACGCACCCCGAGTTTAGCAAGGCGCTGCGTGCCGCCGTGGAGGGGTTTCGCTTTGAGCCAGCGAAGCTCAACGGGCAGCCTGTACGCTCGCTGCTTGGCTTCGAGCAGGCGTTTGACAGCCGGACTCCGGCAGACCCTTCCGGCGATGATATGCTCTCGCTGGAGAAGCGCAGTCCCGAGAAGATCGTGCAACTCAATCAGCTCGACGCTCCGCTCAAGCCGCGCTCGCGCCGGGCGCCGCGATTTCCCCTCGATCTTCCTGCCGAAGTCGTGTCAGGCAGCGTCGTGATCGAATGCCTCATCGATAGCAACGGCCGGGTGCGCTTGCCGCGGGTCCAGACGGCGACGCATGAAGCCTTTGGCTACGCAGCGGTGCAGGCGGCAGGTTCCTGGTGGTTCGATCCGCCCTTGGTGAAGGGAAAACCGGTGGTGGTACGCGCGCTGATCCCCTTTAATTTCGCACCGCGTCCGCCGAATAAAACGACGGCTGCGCCGAAAAAAGCCGAGGCGGCTCCTTAGCCCGCCCGTCTACAACCGCAGGAAAATCTGCCGCTTGTAGAGGAAGCGGGCTAGCACGAGCATCAGCCCCACGCCCACGAGTGCGAGCACGAGGTCGCCCGTGCGCGGCGCGATCGTGGTGTCGAACCACGCCTTCACATCGCCGCCCGCCAGCCGCTGCGCCAGCCGCCGGTAGCCCACGATGCCGCTGATCACGTAGAGCGTGATCGCATTCATCCCGATCCACACGAAAGGCTGGCACCAGCCGCGCCACTTGCGCACATCGACGATGTAGTAAAACCCCGCGAGGAGCAGCAGGCTCCACCCTCCGGCCACGAGCACGAAGGACGACGTCCAGATCTTCTTGATCACGGGGAACTGGAGGTGCCACAGCCAACCGAGCGCCAGCGCCGCCATGCCCGCCAGCGCGAGCCGCGAGAGCTTCTGCGCGTCGGTGAGATCGGTGCGCCGCAGGACAAAGCCCGCGAGGATGCCGAGCAGCCCCGTCGCGATCGCCGGCAGCGTGCTCACGATGCCCTCGGGGTCCCAGTAGATATCGTATTTGCGCCCCGGCAGCCGCTCGTAGTCGACGTGGTTGGCGTAGTTGAGCCCCGGCTCGTAGCGTCCGGTCACGCGCGCGGTCGTCGCCTCATAGGCGGCGCGGATCTGCGCCGGCGTGGGCTTGTCCGTGCCGAGCTTTGCGGTGATGGCAGCCTTCTCCAGTTGGAAATCTCGGATCGGCACAAACGTGAGCAACGCCCAGTACCCGACGAGGATCGCCGCAAAGATCGCCCCCAGCGCCCGTGGCTTGAAGAAGCAGAAGAGCAACCCGCCTCCGAGATACGCCAGCGCCAGCCGCGGCAGCACGCCGAGCAGCCGCAGGTCGGGCCAGGGATTGGTAAAGCCGCCGCTATAAAAGAGCCCGAGCGCGTACAGCAGCACGCCGCGCACGATCACCCGGCGCAGCGCCACCGCTCGCCCTTGCTGCTCGATCAGCCGCGACAGCGAGTACACGGTCGAGACGCCGACCATGAAGACGAAGAGCGGAAAGATCAGGTCGTAGAAGGCAAAGCCCGCCCAGTCCTTGTGCGTGAACTGGCTGGCGAGAAACTGGAAGGGCTCGACCTTCGTCGCCCCGCCGAGGATCTGCAGCACCGCATCGCCGCCGAGGATCCAAAACATGTCAAAGCCTCGCAGCGCATCCAGCGATACGAGCCGCGCTCCCGGCGGCGTGCGCGCGGGTGCGGGAGCCGCGGCGGCCTCCGCTGCGGAAGAGGCGAGGGCAGTGGGTGAAGAGGTGGCGGGCACACTCATGGCGAGGCAAAGCGGTACGGAAGTGGCGGGGCTGCGCGTGAGGAGAGGGAGTTTGGCGCGAGGGGTCAATGCAGGGCCGCGAGGGGCTCCCGCCGGTAGCCGGCTCCCGAGCCGTAGCGCGGGCGGGATCACCCCCTCGGGGCGGCGAGCGGGTGCGTGAGCCGCCCCCGCGCCTCGGCCGGATCGCGCTCCGCTGCCGCACTCCGCCCTTGCGAGGTTGGCGCTGACGCGTCCCTCTGTTGCCCCATGAAGGTATCGTTTACCCAGAAGGAGTACTCGCGGCTGCTCGAGCTGGTGCACCTCGGCCTCTCCGTCGCCGGCGCGCGGCCCGATGATCCGGCGACGATGCCGGAGCGCTACGCCGATCTCTCCCAAAAGGTCTTCGGCCTCGCCGAGACCTTCGGCTGCGCAGACCTGGTCGAGGTCGACGTCAACGGCCAGTTCTTCCCCCACGAAAAGCTCACCGAGGGCGTCGCCCGCGAAAAGATGGAGCAGTTCCTGGAGGAGGTCTTCTGGGGCGACCTTGCCAACCGGCTCGCCGAGCGGGACCTGCGGAGCGAACTCGGCGCCACGAAGCTCACCGAGGAGCTCTCTGACTCCGAGGCCGATCGCCTCGCCGAGATGGAGGATGCCTACTACCGCGAGTTCGAGACCAGCGGCGTTGATCACCTCGTCGTTCTGCGCGGCGGCAAAGGCTGAGGCAGCGGCGGGAGGCCGCTGCCCTGGGGGCAGGCGGCTCTTTCGCCGCTTCAGCCTCCTTCTCCTCCGTCATCCTCCGAGGTCCCTTGCTTTTTCCGCTTCCGCGCCTCTCACTCGCGCGACCCCTTTATCTTTATGAATAACCACCCCGTTTCCGATTCCCTCGTGTCGCGCCGCGCGTTCGTCTCCCGCCTGGCGCTCGCTGGCGCCGCTCTGCCGCTTGTGGGCGCAGTGGCCCACGCGCAGACTGAGAAGAAGACGGTAAAGGGCAAAATCGAGGCCAAGCCCACCAGCGGCACCGGCAAGCTCGGCACACTCCACGTTTTCGCCAAGCCGCTGCAGGTCTACTCCTACGAGGAGACGGCCAAGCTCATCGCGGAGGCCGGCTACGGCGGCATCGACTACGCCGTGCGCAAGGGCGGCCACGTCCTCCCTGAAAAGGCGGCCGAGGATCTCCCGCGCGCCATCGAGGCCGCCACCAAGGCCGGCCTGAAGGTCGAGATGATCACGACCGACGTCGTCAATGCCAACGACGCCAATTCCGTCGCCATGCTCCGCACCGCCGCCAAACACGGCGTCAAAGTCTACCGCTTTGGCAACTTCTCCTACGATCCCAAGCTAGGCATCATGGAGTCCCTCGCCAAGACTCGCGCCACGATCAAGGAGCTCGCCGCGCTCAACCAGAGCCTCGGCCTCCACGGCGCCATCCAGAATCACTCGGGCACCCGCGTCGGCAGCGCCATTTGGGATCTCTACGAAGTCCTCCGCGAGAGCGATCCGCGCTGGGTCGGCGTGCAGTACGATATCCGCCACGCCGTCGTCGAGGGCGGCCAGGCATGGCCCAATGCGCTACGCCTCGTCGCCAAGTGGGTGAAGTGCGTCGACATCAAGGATTTCAAGTGGGAGCAGTCCCCGGGCAAGGCCACCATCGAAAACACTCCCATCGGCGAGGGCATCGTGCCTTTCGATGCGTATTTCAAGATGGTGCGTGAGCAGGGCATCCAGGGCCCCGTCTCCGTCCACCTCGAGTACCCTCCCTTCGAGCGCGCCAAGATCGACGAGAGCCAGCGCCGCAGCCTGTTCCTCGCCGCGATGAAAAAGGATCTCGCCGCCCTCAAGCCCCACCTCGCCAAGCATCAGCTCGGCTGATGCTGGGAAAGCCCAAACGCCAGAGGTCGAAATCTCAAAAGCCGACAGCATGGTCTGCCCGGCTTTTTTGAAATTTGTGCGGTGGGATTTCTTTGGCGTTAGGAGTTTGGCCCTCTGAGATTTTCAGCATGAGTTCGATCACCATTTCCCGCGTAGGCTCCCAATTCGAGCGCGAGCCGCTCATCCGCCCGTTTGGCTTCAAGGGGGGCTATCAGACCGAGATCTGGCAGAGCGTCGCGATGCTCGAGAGCGCCGGCGGCCAGCGCGGCGTGGGCCTCTGCACGCAGGGCGTCTTGTGGAGCGATGCGCACGTCTTCGCCTCGCACGCCGAGAGTGGTGGCAGCGCGCTTATGTACGCGACCACCGAGTGGGCGCTCCAGCGGCTCAAGGGCCGGAGCTTCACCGATCCCATCGAGCTCCTCGAGGGCATCCGGCATGAGGTTTACGACTACGCGAAGAAGATCACCGAGCACCCCGGCCTCCGCGAGACCTTCGCGCTCAATGCCCTCGTCGGCGTCGATTTCGCCGCGTGGGTGCTCTACGCGCGCGAAAGGGGCATCACCCGCTTCGACGATCTCATTCCCGCCGCGTACCGCCCCGCGCTTGCCGCCAAGCACGCCAAGATCGCGAGCATCCCGCTCATGGCCTACGGCATCCCCATCGATGAGCTCAAGGCCGCCGTCGACGCCGGCTACTTCTTCATGAAGATCAAGCTCGGCCAGCCCGGCACGCAGGCCGAGATGCTTGAGAAGGACAAGGCCCGCCTCAGCGCCATCCACGCCGCCATCGGCCATGCCCGCACGCCGTACACCGCCAGTGGCAAGCTGCCCTACTACTTCGATGCCAACGGCCGCTACGAGAGCAAGGAGACCCTCCTCAAGCTGCTCGACCACGCCCGTGCCATCGGCGCCTTCGACCAGATCGCCGTCATGGAGGAGCCGTTTCCCGAGGAGCTCGAGGTCGATGTATCCGATATCCCAGTACGCCTCGCCGCCGACGAGAGCGCGCACACCGACCGCGATGCCCTCAAGCGCATCGAGATGGGCTACAAGGCCATCGCCCTCAAGCCCATCGCCAAGACCTTCAGCATGTCGCTCAAGATCGCGCAGCTCGCGCACGAGCGCGGCGTGCCCTGCTTCTGCGCCGATCTTACCGTGAGCCCCACGCTCGTCGAGTGGAACAAGGCCGTTGCCGCCCGCCTCGCCGCCTTCCCCGGCCTGGGCCTCGGCCTCGTCGAGACCAACGGCCACCAGAACTACCGCCACTGGGACGCCCTCCGCGCCCGCCTCCCCGCGCCGCACGCGCCCTGGACGCAGACCCAGCGCGGCGTCTTCGAGCTCGACGCCGACTACTACGCCCGCAGCGGCGGCGTCCTCGAGCCCCAGCCCGCCTACGAGGCGATGTTCGCGCCGTAGTTATTTCGCGCGCCTGCGAAAAAAGTTCATCGCGGGCCTTTACTCTCACGTTGCGTGAGGCCGCAGGCTTCTCGGCGTCACGACCGACCACCCTCGATGGCCTACACGGTAAAACAACTCGCGCAGCTCGCCGGAGTGAGCGGCCGCACCCTTCATCACTACGATGAGATCGGCCTGCTTACGCCGCCGGTGATCGGAGCCAATGGCTACCGCTACTATGATGAGCGCAGCCTGCTGCGACTGCAGAGCATCCTGTTTTACCGCGAGCTGGATTTCCCGCTCGCGACGATCAAGGCCGCCCTCGACCGCCCGGACTTTGCTCCGCTGGAGGCGCTGCGCGAGCAGCGCGCCGCGCTCGCTGTCCGGCTCGGCCGGCTGCACGCCCTGGTCGCCACTATCGATCGGACGATCGGTCACCTAACCGGAGAAACGACCATGCACCCGAAACAGCTCTTCGCCGGCCTCACGCCCGCGCAGGAGAAAGCCTACGCCGACGAGGCCGCCCGACGCTGGGATCCGAAGATCGTCCGCGCCTCGCAAAAAAGATACGCCGCCCTCACCGCTGCCGAAAAGCAGCGCATCGCCGATGAGGGCAATGCGCTGTACGCCGACTTCGTCGCCGTCATCCCGCAAGGCCCCGGCACGCCCGCCGTGCAAGCCATCGTCGCCCGCTGGCGAAAACACATGGCGTACTTCTGGACGCCCAACGATGAGCAATGCGTGTCACTCGCAGCCAACTACCGCGATGACCCCGCCTTCCGCAAAAACTTCGATGCGATCGACCCACGCCTCGCCGAGTTTGTCGCCGAGGCCGTGCGCCTGTACTTCTCGTAGTCGCCCTGCTCGTCGGGGCAGGGCTCGATGTGTTGCCCCTGTCCTCACTCCAGCCTCCGCGCCACTTTCCACCCTAGCCACACCCCCACCAGGCTGCCGACGCCGCTTACCCAAAAGCATCCCATGAAATCGAAGCCGATGGCTTCGCCCAGTGCCCATCCGGCCCAGCCCGCCACGGTCATGCCGACAAAGATGCAGAGTTTGTTCACGTTGAGAGTCAGAGGCCGCGCCGCCTTCAGGGATGTGCCGGAGCCTCCTGGCGCTCCAGCTTGAGCCCCCGCTGCTCTGCCCACAGGTGAAGATCCTGCCGGCTGAGCGCCGCCGCCATGAGGTCGGCAAACCTGTCCGGCGTGCAGGCGAAGACTGGCACGCCCAGCGCGGCCAGCTGGGCCGCATGGCGGTGATCGTACGCCGGCGAGCCCGCATCGGTGAGCGCGAGCAGGCAGATCAGGTTTACCCCCGCCGCCACGAGGCCAGCTGCTCGGCGCAGCATCCCCGCCGCGTCGCCGCCTTCGTAGAGGTCGGTGATGAGGACGAGCGTGGTATCCGCCGGCCGTCGCACCAGCCCCGTGCAATAACTCAGCGCTGCGTGGATGTCGGTGCCGCCGCCGAGCTGCGCGCCAAAAAGCAGGTCGATCGGGTCCTTGAGCTCGGCCGTGAGGTCCACGACTGCCGTGTCGAACAGCACCATCCGGGTGGTGAGCGCGGGCAGCGAGGCGAGCACGGCGCCAAAGATCGAGGAGTATACGACCGAGGTCGCCATCGACCCGCTCTGGTCGACACAGAGGATGATATCCTTCACCGAGCTTCGCTTGCGGCCGTGGCCGATGAGCGTCTCCACGATGAGCTGCTTCCGGTCGGGCTGGTAGTTCTTGAGATTCGCGCGGATAGTGCGGTGCCAGTCGATCTCGCGCAGGCGCGGCCGGCGATTGCGTACCGAGCGGGCGAGCGCTCCCTTCACGGCCTGCCGCAGCGGCTCGGCGAGCTGGCGCTCGATATCATCGACGACTTTGCGCACCACCTGGCGCGCGGTGTCCTTGGTTTTGTTGGGGATCACGCGGCTGAGCGAGAGCAGCGTAGCCACCAGGTGCACATCGGGCTCTGCGGCGGCGAGCATTTCCGGCTCGAGCAGCATCTGTTGGAGGTTCAGCCGCTCGAGGGCGTCTTTTTGCATCACGCGCACCACCTCCGAGGGGAAGTAGGTGCGGATATCGCCCAGCCAGCGCGCGACATTGGGCGCGGAGCCGCCGAGCCCGCCACGGCGCGAGGCGCCCTCGTCGTCGCGATAAAGGGCATCGAGGGCGGCATCCATCGCGGCATCGTGCTCCCGGAGCGGCGGATCGTCGGGTGTCGCGGCTTCGCGGCCGAGGATGAGGCGCCACCGCTCTGCGGGCGTGTGGGCGCGGGAGGGCGTGTCGCTCATGCGGGAGGAAGGGTGTTGCCGAGCAGTTGGCTGAGCACGGGCAGGGTCGCCGCCACGCGCTCGGCGTGCAGCGTCCATTCTGCTGCGTCGGCGCTCGCGGGCGCGCCTGTGCGCGCGCGCCCGAGGCGCTGCGCGATGCGGGCACGCTCGGGCGCCTCGAAGGTGGCGAAGGTCCGGCGCACCAGCGGCAGCACCGCGAGAAAGGCGTCTTCCGGGAGCCCCGCCACCCAGTCCTCGAGCAGCGGGAGCAGCTGGGCATCGTGCACCAGCGCCGCGCCCTGGCCGGTGAGAAATCCTTCCAGCCATGCCGCGGCCCGGGCTGGGTCTTGCCCGCGCGAGAGCGCGAGGCCGAGCACGCGCGCCGCTTCTGCGGGTGGGAGTTGGCCACCGTCGAAGAGCAGGCGCGCCGCTGTGCCACTAAGCAGCGCATGCGTGCCGGTGTGGTCGAGGAGCTTGCGCAGCACGCCGCGCCACTCGTCGAGCCGGGCGCTTTCGCTCAGTCCGAGCGCGGAGTGATAGTCGAGAATCGCCTTGCGCCAGGCGGCGGCCGCGTCGTCGTCGATGCCGGCAAGCGCGCCGAGGAGACCGGCGTGGATGCGCGCGCTGAAGCCATCGAGGATTGCCACCACTGCATCGGTATCCGTCTGCCGCACGCTGCCGTAGCGCGCCAGCCGCGCGAGCGCGGGCACGGCCAGACAGAGCCGTTGCACATCGTCGCCCCGCGCCGCCTCGGCCGAGATGCGCTGCAGCAGCGCATGCGCGGCCGCGGGCAGTTCCGCCAGCAGCACGCTGCCGAGGAGTGTCGTCAGCGTGTCGAGGGGCGCGGCGGCCGATTTCGCTGCGACGGCGCCCGTGGCGGCGAGTTCCACTGTGTTGCCGTGGCGCGAGGCATCGATGATCGCCACGGCAAACTCCGGCTTCCACTCCAGCATCCACTGCTCCTTGAAGGTGCCCTTGCTCCCGCCAGTCGTCCGCGGCCGCCCCCAGGGGATATCGAGCAACGTCAGCCGATGGAGAAACTGGCTGCGCTCCAGCCCGCTTGGCTCGCGCAGATCCAGCTCCAGCGGCGTCTGCGCCGCGGCGGGCTTTAGTCGCAGCCGCTTCTGCGTCGCCTCGATATCTTGCTGCAGTGGCACGCGCGCGAGGCCTTCGGGCACGGCGCCCAGCCGGTCGCCTACGCTGAGCTCGCGCGTGACGAGCTGCAGCGGCGAGCGGTCGCCGTGGCAGAAGACGGCCAGCGCCGCCTCGTTGAGTTCCGTGAGGCCTGGGATCGCCCGCCCGCGAAACGCCGCGAGGTGCTCCGCCAGCCGCACGCCGTCGATCACCTGCGCCGTCGAGGCATCGAGATCGCGGCTGCGGAGCAGCCGGCTCACGCGCGCGAGCCAGCGCGCTGTGAGCTGCGGATCGCGCCGGTGCTTCCAGAGATGCTCGTACCACCCGGGCGAGGCGATGCCCGCGCCGTACCCGCTCGCGAAGCACAGCCGCTCAAATGTCCACGGCACCCACGTCGCTCCGACTTTGCACTTGGGCAGCCCCTTGAGGACTTCGTTGTCCGCTGAAACCTTTGGTGGATTGGCCAGCACCGGCGCGTGCCACGCGCCACACACCACCGCGATCTCGCCCAGCACCTCCCGCTGCGTCTCCCGGATCACGCGGCGCATCCACGCCTCGCGTTGCCGCTCTTCGAGCGACTCCGGCAGCGCCAGCTCCGTGCGCACCGCCGTCATCGCTTCGAGAATGGCCGTAAACATCCCTGCCGGGTCGCCGCGCTCCTCGACCCGATCGTTCCACCACCGCTCGCTGTCCTGATAGCCATCCGCCTGCGCGAGCACGCTGAGAGGATCGCGCCGGATCTCGCTATCGATTGCCGGCGTCTCCGCGGCCTCCGGCTCCGGCGTCGCCCCTGCCTTCGGTGGCAGCTCGCCTTCACCCGCCGCCGGTGCGTCGCGGAACGCGAAGCGATGCACCCACGGAAAATCCATGAACTTCACCGGCACCCCGCGCGCCAGCGCCCAGCGGATCGCCTGCCACTCCGGCGAAAACTCCGCGAAAGGATAAAACACCGCCTGCTTCGGCTCGTCCGCCCGATGGATGAGCAGCGCCACGGGCGGCGTCATCCCCTCCAACGCCGCCGCCGCGATCAACTCATCCGCCTCCGGCGGCCCCTCGATCAACACCGCCGCCGGCGGATGCGCCTCCAGCGCCTCCACGAGGCTCCGCGCACAGCCCGGGCCGTGATGCCGGATGCCGAGGATGCGAAGGTTTGTGCTCACGTGATGCTCTCCCGCCCGTTTCCGGCTCAGCTCAACTGCTCCCGGCACGCGCGATACAGATCCTTCCACCCCTCGCGCTCCTTCACGACCGTTTCCAGATATTCTTTGAAGACGACGGGGTCTTGCACCGGGTCCTTCACGATCGCGCCGATCATGCCCGAGGCGAGGTCGCTGGCCTTGATCGCGCCGTCGCCGAAGTGCGTCGCGAGCGCGATGCCGTTGGTGACGACGGAGATCGCTTCCGCCGTGCTGAGCGAGCCGCTCGGCGATTTCACCTTGGCCTTGCCGTCCTCCGTCGCGCCCGCGCGCAGCTCGCGAAAAACGGCGACCACGCGGCGGATCTGCTCCAGCGCGGGCATCTCGGCGGGCAGCTCAAGGGCCTTGGCCAGGCTCGCCACACGCATGCGTACGATCTCGACCTCCTCGTCCGCCGTCTCGGGGAGCGGGAGCACCACCGTGTTGAAGCGGCGCTTGAGCGCGCTGGAGAGTTCGTTCACGCCCCGGTCGCGGCTGTTGGCGGTCGCGATCACATTAAATCCCTTCACCGCCTGCGCCGCGATGCCGAGCTCGGGCACGGGCAGCGTCTTCTCCGAAAGGAGCGTGATCAGCGTATCCTGGACCTCGGAGGGGATGCGCGTGAGCTCTTCGACCCGGCAGAGCTTGCCGGCGCGCATCGCCTTCATCATCGGGCTCGGCACGAGGGCGCGCTCGGTGGGCCCCTCGGCGAGGAGGAGCGCGTAGTTCCAGGTGTAGCGGAGGGCGGACTCGTCGGTGCCGGCGGTGCCCTGCACGAGCAGCGCGGAGTCGCTGGAGATTGCAGCTGCGAGATGCTCGGATACCCACGTCTTGGCCGTGCCAGGCACTCCGAGGAGCAGGAGCGCTCGGTCGGTGGCGAGGGTGGCGATGGCGACCTCGATGGTGCGCTTGTCGCCGATGTACTTGGGGATGATCTCGGTGCCATCGGCGAGCTTGCCGCCGAGGAGGTACTGCGCGACGGCCCATGGGGAGAGCTTCCAATTGGGCGGGCGCGGCCGCTCGTCGAGCCGCGCGAGCGCGGCGAGTTCGGCGGCGTAGAGGGCTTCGGCAGTATCGCGGAGGACTTGGGTCATGGCAGGCGGGGAGAGTGGGTTTCAGGCAAAGGCCGCGTGGATCGCGGCGCGAAGTTCGAGGGCGCGGAGAAAGGCCTCGGCCGGCTTGCTCAAGCCGTTGTCGCGGGTGAGCAGGCGCGCCGCCTCATCGCGCAGCGCGGGCGGGATGCGGCGCGCGGCGAGCATCGCCATCGGCGAGCCGCCGGGATTGTAGCCATTGAGCAGCGAGGGCGCGAGGAGCGTGAGGAGCGTGCGGCCTTGCTCGATTGAGTGCGGGCCCGTGAGCTGGCCGAGTATCTGCCACGCGAGCGCCTCGTCGGTGGCCATCAGGCGCCAGCGCGCTTCCTCGGGCGCTACCAGGAGCAGCGAGGCCACGGTGCCGGTGGGCGCCAGTGCCTTGGCTTTTCGCGCCTGCGCCAGCAGCGCTCCCGCGAGCGCCGCGGCCGCCTCGGGCTCCCGGTGGAGCAGTGCCGCGCGCGTCCACGCCCCGAGCAGCAGCTCCGCCCAGTCGTCGGACTTTGCCGCCAGCGCCACGAGCGCGGTCGCATCGAGCCCAAATTTCTCCGTCCACACGCGCACCGGCACGAGGCCGAGCAGTTGCTGCGCCCAGTGCGCTTTCTCGCCCGTGCCCGCGGGCGGCTTCTCCTCGATGCCATCGGCCTTCCAAGCCGCGTCGAAGGCTGCTGGCAGCGCCACCTCGATCTTCCTCGCGAGGAGACTCCGCTGCACCTGCGGCAGCGCTTCCGCCGCCGCGCGCACCCGGCGCGCCAGCGCAGATCCGGGCAGCTTGGCGAGCAGTCCCTGGGCCGCCGTGCGCAGCTCCTTGCGCCGCTCGCCCAATGCGCGGATCAGGATCGGCTCATCTTCCAGCGCAAGACCCGTCTCCAGCACTTCGATGACGCGGAGCCGAAAGTCCGGCGAATCCTCCTTCCATGTCTTCTCCACGAGCGCGCGCGCCTGCGCGGGATCGCTCGCCCGCGCGTGCCGCAGCACGCCGATGCGCTCATCCTCGCCGCCCGTCTCCCACGCCGCCAGATCGGGTGTGGCGGCGGTCGCAAACACCCACGACCACTCCGGATTGAGCCTCGCGAGCCACCGCCCGCGCTCCCCGATCACCGCCGTCGTGGCCGCGCGCTCGGCAGGTGTGCGCGCCAGCTCGAACACCGTGCGCAGGAAAAACGGCGGCACCCGCGCCCCCCGCCGCGCACACAGCTCCAGCCACTCCGGCAGCAGCGGCCGCGCCTCCTCCGCGAAGAGCCGGCGCAGCACGGCGACCGCCCCCGCTGGCGCGAGCGGCTGGGTATCGGCCGGGGCGCGCCCTGCCTCCGCCACCGGCCCGGCGGCCACTGCGCCCGCCGCCCGGGCTGTGCCGGCGAGCGAGGCCGCCGCCAGCAGCGCGGCCTCCTTCGCCCCCGCCCAGTCGAGCTGGGCCCACGCTGCCGCGAGGCTCGCGTGCGGCGGCGGAGGCGGCGTCGCGAGGCGTCCGCTGCCGAGGAGCAGGGCTTGGGCGAGCGTGGGCATCGTCAGGGGGCGCGCAGGCTCAGTTGATAAAGCCCGCCGTCGGCCAGGGCCGTGAGCGGGGTAAAGGCGAGGCCATCCCACAGCCCCGCGAGCGGCAGTGGTGCTCCGCCCGAGCAGGCCAGCAACTCCCACCCTGCCTGGAAACCCGCCACGATGGGCAGCGCCGCGCCCTCGCTGTCGCGCAGCAGCCAGCGCCCGGCGTCGCGCTGCGGCGTCAGCTCCGCGACCAGGGGCAGCGCCTCCGCGAGCGGATTGGCCGCCAGCCGCGCCGCCTGCGCCGCGAGGATGTCGTCGCACCGCTGGAAAAGTGGCAGCTCTCCGCCTACCGCATCGCGCGGCGGCGTCTTCCACAGTGCGCGCAGCGGCTCGATCCCCGGGAAATACGCCACCTCTCCCTCCAGCCAGCGCCCCAGCGCCAGCGTCGATACCGCTGGCTGCGCCGCCGGGTGAAACTCCAAGATCTTTGCCACCTGGCGTCCCGTGGAAAAGAGGTACGTCGTCCGCGTCACGAGCTTGTCCTCTTCCGCGCTCGTCTGCGCGGCCACCAGCCACGTGCCCGCTACGCCCGGCCCGCGGCGCACTTCGTCCTGCTCCACCGCCACGCCGAGCTGCCCATCTATCTCCTGCTGCCACTCCGCCGAGAGCGTGTCGCGCCGCTGCGTGGCGGCGACGAGCAGGTGCAGCCGCCCCAGCTCCGCAAGCGCGCGCTCGTCGCCTGCCTGGTCATTTCCGATCGCCCCGCCGAGCCCCCGCACCCGCCGCGCGAGCCCCGGCGCTTGCGCATCCACGAGCCGCCGCGCCGGCTCGTCCCATAGCCCATACCCCGCGCCGCCCGCCGCCGCGAAGCCCTGCCGCACGAGATCCTGCAGCCAGCCGTCGAGAAACGCCACGCCCTGGGCGATATTGGCCGCCCGCTTTTCGCGCCGCTTCGCCTGCGCAGCGGGGTCGGGCGGCGGCGCTGTGGCGGCCTCCGTCACCCGGGCCTCCTGCTTCGCCGCCTTCTCCGCGCGCTTGGCTGCCCACTCCGTCACCCACGCCGGTCTCGCTCCCGCGGCGAGCGCCGCCGGCGAGCCTGCCAGCAGCAACAGCAGCCCCAGCCCGTGCTTGCAGGGGAACTTCCGGCTCGGGCACGAGCACTTGAAGGCTGGCTCCGCGAGAGCGATCTGCGTCTGGTAAGGCTGCGCGCCCGAACCCTGCGCGAGCCCCCACGCAAACTCGTCGTCCCGCCCCAGCAGGTCCCACTTGCGCGGCGACGCGATGCCCTGCGCCGTCTTGAGCGACGCGGCATCGGGGGCGAGCGAGGCCGCCTGTTCGAGGGTCCAGCTTCGGGGCACGGCGCGAACGATGGGCGCAGGCTCGCGCGGGGCGAGCAGTTTATGCGCCATGTGCGTACCGCCCGGCCGGTAGGCCGCCTCCCTCAGCTCGCCGGCGGGGCTGGCGGCGCGGGCGGGCAGAGCTCCTGCACCACCGCGCTGAATTCGGGCAGCGTGAAGGGTTTCCTCAGTGTCTTCGTGGCGCCAAATTTCTGCGCGATGTCGAGGTACAGCGCCGCAAATCGCGGCGAATCGCCGGAAATCACGAGCACATTCAGCCCCGGCTGCATCTGGCGCGCGAGCCGCAGGGTTACCAGCCCATCCTGGTCGGGCATAACGATATCTGTGATCATGAGGTCGACCCGCCGGGCGCGCAGCAGCTCGATGCCTGCTTTCCCATCCGCTGCCTGCAACACCTGGTGGCCCTCCCGCTCCAATGCGGCCGCCATCAGCTCGCGGAGAGCGTCGCTGTCGTCGATGAGCAGGATGAGGGCCATGGCAAAGGATGCGTGCAGGTGCGGGGAGTCTACCCTTAGACGTTCCGCGAGGGGCCGCGGTGACGAGATTTCCCCGCCGCGCTCCCGGAGCGCCGCTCGCCCGGGCCTGTACGCTGTGAGGTGTGCAACATGACGGAAAAAGCAGAGTGCGGACCAACGATCTGGGAAGTATGACCACGGGGAGCGCGCAAGGTCACGCCGGGAAACGGCGAAACACTACGGTAATATCACTCGGCGGAGCGTGAGCCTACGTACCGCTTTTCAAGTCGGATTCTCACCAGGAGCGCATTGAGCGCGGCGAGGGTCTCCGCGCTCGGCTGCTCGATGAGCCGGCTGGCCTCGTGCGCCGCCTGCAGCTCGGCACGGAGCCGCTGGTACTCGGCCGCGTGAAACGCGATGTCGGCGTCGGAGAGGGTCGATTGTTCAGGGCCACCGGTCTTGCGTGCGATGAGGGCGGGCAGGTACGGGAGGCGGAAGGCCTCATTGAGCGTGACGAGGTTGGCCTCGATCTCGCCGGTGCGCATGAGCCAGATGCCGGTGAGCAGCACGCGGTACACATAAAGCAGCGGCTTCACGCGCCGCGGCGACTCCTTGAAGAAGAGATTCCACTGCGTCTCGGCAAAGCCGAAGTAGTGGTGCGAGTGATGCCGCGTGATGCAGCCGCGCGCGAGCGCCTTGAGCTCCCCATGCTCCGGCGTGGTCTGCACGATGAGCGGCGAGGTGAGCTGCTCGAGCACATAGCCGTTTTTCTTGAGCAGCAGGTGGAGAAACTTCCGCGCATCGTGGCTCACGATGTCCATCTCCAGCCCTTCGATGATGCGCGAGTCCTCCACCGTCTCGTCGCTCACCTCGAGCCCGACGAGCCTGGGCAGTGGCAGCAGGTGCGCCCCGCGCAGATCGAAATCCGAATCCGGCGAGGGAAACCCGTAGAGATGCGCCCCGCTGATCGTGGCGAAGAGCAGCGGATAAGGCTGCGCGGCGACAATGCGGTGGAGGCGGGGATCGATGGTCATGCAAGAGGCGATCTCCTTATAGCAGGCTTGATTCGCGCTGGCTAGAGAGTGTCGGGACGTTGATTGATCGGCCGGACGGTACGCCTAATCGGGCGATGGCGGCGGTGAGGTTGGCGCGGGCGGGGGCTTCGTAGCGGGTTTGAAAAGACTCGGTGCGATAGATTGCGGGACGGTGGAGGAAATGGGTGAGGATCGCGGCGCGTTTTTCCGCATAGGTGGCCCACGGCACCCAAGCGTACTCGGCGCGGATGGCGGCTTCGTAGTCCCAGAAGCGCGGCGGGGGCTGGCCGAGGATGGCGAGGTCGATGTCGATCAGCAGCGCGGCGTCGGGGATGCCGGCGGGATCGTGCCTCTTGGTGCAGAGGATGAGATCGCGGATGCGGGTGATCGCGGCGGGATCGATCTGCGCCGCCGTGAGGCACTCGATCGCGAGGGCTGCGCTGTCCTCCTCGTTGGTCGGTGAGCGCGGATCGTAAATGGCGTCGTGGAACCAGAGGGCGGCCGCGATGAAGCGGGATGCCGTCGAAATAGATCGCGTGCTCTCAAGCTCGCGGAGGCACTCGGCGATATGCTGGAGGTTGTGATAGTGCCGCTCTGGTTGCGCATACGCGGCTAGGAGCCGCGTATGCCAGGGCTGCGGATCGCCCTTGGCGTCGAGCGCAGCCCAGAGCGAAGACCAGGAAGCGAGCGATGTGGCGGACATGCGATGAGGTCAGTGAAGGACGCGACCCTCGCCGCGCGCTTCGAGCAGGAAGCGATTGGCCGCATCGTAGTCGGGGCGCTCGGGGAGCGTCGTCGTTTCGAGGGCCCGCTCGAAATCGCGGTGCAGCTCCTGCCGCCACGCGTCGACCTCGGGCCAGGTGAGCTCGCCGCGTTTCACGGCGAGCAGGCGGTCGCGGTGGGCCTCGACCCCCACGGGCACGCGGCGCTCGCGGAGGGTGGCAGCGCCGGAGATGAGCAGGCGCAGGAGGTGCATCGCGTGCTTCCAGCGGACCTCGCCTTGGTTGCGCCGATCCTGCTCCAGCTTTTTGAACTGGCTGAGCGCGTAGCCATTGAAGGTCTGGAAAATCATGCGCGAGAGAAACGCCTCGCGCAGGGCGAGCAGGCGCTCGGCTAGCGGCGTGGTCTTCTCCACCAGCGGCGAGTACAGGCACTCGAGGATGTTGGGATTGGCCTTGAGCGCCATCACGAGAAACTTCTGCACCTCCCAGTAGCACGTCTGCGCCGCATTGTCCTCAAACTGCTCCGGCGCGCCGAAGAGCGAGAGATGCATCTCCGGCGGCGCGAGATAGATCCCGCGCAGATCGGTATCCGACGCCTCCGTCTCCAGCCCGTACGCGCGCGAGCCCACGACGCAGCGGTAGATCACGCACGCTTCGAGATCGAAATC
Source organism: uncultured Opitutus sp. (assembly GCA_964480585.1). Lineage (GTDB taxonomy): Bacteria > Verrucomicrobiota > Verrucomicrobiia > Opitutales > Opitutaceae > ER46. Next base: position 72,633 of record CAYZPV010000022.1, read on the forward strand.
GGCCGTCGCGCCGCCCGAGGGCAGCCGGTCTTTGAAATGCCTGAGGATATCGAACTGCTCGCGGGTGAACGACGTCTCGAACCCATCCGGGAAACGGATGAGATAGTGCACCTCCGCCCCCGCCGGCGTCCGCGCGACAATCCCCACCGCCCCGCGCGGATGTACAGGCATGCCGTTGGTCCCGCGGATATCGGCGGTGACGACGACTTGGGTGCCGGCGGGGATGTGAGACATTATATGATAGGTTTTCTCAAACGATGTGAGGCCCACATCAGTGTCTCGTGCGCAAACTGTCTGATCAGCGCAAAATGTGCGTTCGTTGCGTAGTGGGTGACACCCTGCTGAAAAGGCGCGGTCCCTTGATAGGTCAAATTGCCTGTAATGCCGAAAGCGAATTCGCCAGCACGGAGAGCCTGGTAATATTCGTCGAGTGAATCATCAACGTGAGCACCTCCATCCTTGTTGGACGCAGTGAGGATGATGGTTTTGCGCGTGAATTTTTTGCCGGCATGGAGAAACACTGGCTCGGTTGCCCACCACGTGGGCATGGGTAATTCTTTGAATTTCACGCCAAGCATGGGCAGCGCCTTCACTGGATGTGGTGAGGAGAGGTCAAGGCGATATGCGAGGTAGTCTTGGTAGTTCCCATGGCCCCTCGACGATGAATACATCTTCGAATCGCCGAGCCTAAGGTGGGATATGAGCGAAGTGCTTTTTGGGGTGTCGTGGAAAATAACCCGAAGGGTTGTGGCAATTCGTAGCGCCTCATCTTCTGCCCCAGCATCATACGCGGAGCATGATCTACGGATGAAGTTGAGCTGCTCCTGAAGCTTGGCGAAGAACCGTAGATCGGGCTTTTGCATGGATGATTAACCTGTTTGGCGGATACTACCCGATTTCAGGCATTCACGCCATAAGCGCCTTCGCCTCGGCCTTCAGGTCGGCGTGCTTGTCGAAGCCTACGAAGATGCGCGCGTTGGCGTTTTTCGCGGTTTCGGCGAGGGCTTGGAGTTCGCGGAGGCGGAGGAGGGCGGGGTGCTGGGCGTAGGCTGCGGCGGCGCTGGCTTGCTCGCGGAGGGCGCGGATCTCGGCTTCGTTTTGGATGCGCAGGGCTTCGGCCTCGGCCTGGGCCTGCTTGAGGCGCGAGGCGGCGAGGGAATCGGCGACCTGGGCGTCGGTCTCGGCGGTGCTGGCGGCTTCGATACGCTTGATCTGGGCCTTGGCCTCGGCGTCGATGCGGCGCTGCTCGGCCTGCGTGCGGGTCTCGACGAGCTGGGCCTGCGCGAGGCGCTCGGCGGCGAGCACCTTGTTCATGATCTCCTGGAGGTTGCCGGGGAAGACGAGGTCCTTCACGTCGGCGCGCAGGATCGTGACGCCGTAGGTGGCGGCGGTGCCCTTGACCTCTTCGAGGATGTCTTCGCTGAGCTGGTTGCGGTTGGTGAGGATCTGCTCGAGCGTCATCGCGGCGAGGGAGCGGCGGGCGGCGAGCTGCACATCGCTGTAGAGGCGCTCGTCGTGATTGCTCACCTGGTGGAGGGCGGCGACGGGGTCGCTGACCTTGAACTGCACGATGATGCTGACGCGGATGGCGACCTTGTCGGCGGTGAGGATTTCCTGGCCCTTGATCGTGAGGTCGCGCTCGCGTACGTCGACGAGGGTGATCTCCACGAGCGGGCGGCGGAAGAGGTGCGGGAAAAGGGACTGGCGCGGCAGGTCGTAGCGACCGGGGCCGAGCACACGGGTCATCACGCCGTCTTCGTACCAGAGGGCGCGGTGGGTGTCTTTGATGATGATTTCGTCTTTCATGTGTCTAACTGGAAAATGGAGCCCCGAAGCAACGTCCATGTGAGCGGACGAACCGATTCAGATCGGTCCCGTTGAATCGTGTGAGAACGGGTCTTGTTGGAGGTTCTCGCCCTTACGCTGCCGGGGCAAAGGGATGGGTGCCGGGGGGGGCGACTAGTGGGCCGGTCCGGCGCGAAGATTTTGGTAGAAAATTTTGGCCCGGAATGGGCCGGAGAATCGCGGAATAGCCCGGAAATAGAGGGGGAATCGCGTGAAGTTTTTTGGAGGCGTGAGGCGGAGCGAAGGGAGGGAGAGTGGGCGCATAGGGGCCGGACGGGGCGCGGAGGATGGTAGGGGCGGGTGGCCCGGCGCGTCGGCGGACGGGCGGGCCCCATTCGGCAGGCTCAGGGCCCGGCGCCCGTCCCTACCCACAGAGCGGTGAGCGGGGCAGGGGCAGGCGATTTCGGCTGGCTGGAGATGCTTCATATTGCGCGACCCGGCTATTATAGCGGGTCGCGCGAACGAAGTCATCCCCCTGCCGGGAGTTTGTGCGCCTGCGGCTTCCCTTACGCCTCGCCGATCTCGGCCGCTGCCTCGCGGCGGGCGGCCTTGTGGTCGGCGCGCTTTTCGCGGCGCTTGCGCTCCCAGGGCTGCTCGGGGGCTTCGCCGGCCATGATGCAGCCTTGCGGCTGGATCTCGCCGACGACGCTCGCGAGGCGGAAGCGCTCGATCTGGGACTTCACTTTCGTGGCATCCTTGTAGCCGAGCGGGGACTCGGAGAGATCGGGCGCGCCGTTGTACCAGCGGATATCGAGGCCGCCGGTGGTCTCGGCGAGCACCTGCTGCACGCGCGACGGGTCGATCCCGCCTTCGGCGTCCTTGTAGGGAGCGAGCATGGCGGAGCGCGAGAGGTTGCGGCCGGCGCCGTGCGGGGCGAAGGAGAGGAACTGGTCGTTGTCACCGCCGAGCACGAGGAGGATCTCGCGCGCCATGTTGAGCGGGATGAGGCCGAGCAGCGGGCGGCCGGCGGCGTCGCGCCAGGCGGGCGTGGCACCCTTGCCGTGGAAAAACGCGTCGCCGCGCTTCCAGACGAAGTTGTGCTCATTGCCGATCTGCGCGAGCGGGCGCTGGCTGATGCGATTCAGGAAAAGGTCGTGGATCGCGGCATGGTTGGCGCGCGTCCAGCGGGCGATGTACTGCAGGGCCTCCCAGTAGGCGACGCCGTCGCGCGAGTCCGCCGGGATCCACGCGGCGGCATCGGGGATGCCGGCGGCGTTTTGCGCGATGAACTGGCGGGCGGCGATCATGCCGCGCTTGTAGAGATCAGCGCCGAGGCCGCGCGAGCCGTGGTGCGTGACGAGGACATTGAAGGCCCCGTCGCGGCGCTCGATAGCGGTCGCGAGCTCGTCGTAGCCGGCGGCCGCGAGGGCGCGGTGCTGGTCCGACGTGAAGGCGATGCGGCCGACGTAGGCGAAGTGATTGCCATCGCCCTGGGTGCCGAGGAAGTCGCGCGCGCGGCTCTGCAAGCCCGAGAGGAACGGGTTGTCCCACACCGGCTCGTGGAGCACGGCGGCGTCGACCTGCTTGCCGCGCGGGCGGCCGCCGGCGCCGAAGTGCGTGACGGCCTGGAGCTGGCTCATCAGCTCGGCGATCGGGTGATTATCGGCAAAGAAGGTGGCGTACATCGAGCAGCAGATATCGGCCGAGTGCGAGCCGGGGAGGATCGCATTTTCGGTCTCGATGGCGCCGCCGACCGGGATGGTGGCGGTGCCGCCGCCGGCCGGGCAGGTATCGGGCATCAGGGCGCCGCGCTTCACCACCGGGGCGTGCAGCAGCTCGCGCATGCGGGTGCGGGCAGCGGCGATCGTGGCGGTCTCGAGCGGAGACTCGCACTCGACGGCCTCAGCCAGCGCTGCCGGGGACGGGCGCAGCTCGGCGAGGACCTGGACCTTGGGATGCTCGGCCTCGAGCGCGGCGAAGACGCCGGCCTGGTCGAGGCCCGTGGCCTGCAGGTCGCGAGCGCGGCGGAGGAGGGTGCCCATGCGGCGATCGCCCTGCCAACCGGCAGCGAGAAGATCGCGGGCTTTGATTTCCATCTTCATGTGAGTGAGGTGAGAATAGCTGAGTGGTGCGCAGGTGTGTAGCGCGAAGGTAGGTGGGTATATGACTGGGGAGTCAGGTATCGAGAGAAGCGGTGCTGAGGGCCGAGCCGGTACGTTCGCTCTCGCGAAGATTGCGGCGCGGGGGATTATGGATGCGATCCCAGTCGGCGCCTGGGCGTCGCCGCCATAGGCGCTCCCAGCCGCGAGTGCGAGCCATGAAGGCTTCGATCCGAGCGAGGCGCGAGCGCACCTCGGGCAATTCGACTCTTTGATGCGTGACGACAAAGGGCTGGATCTCTTCGCGCAGCCACCCGTCGAGATGGAGGCGGTAGCCCCAGACGAAGCGATACGGGGCGAACCACCAGCACGCAGGCTCGCAATCGCGCCAAGAGCCGAGCTGGAAGAACCGCTGATGGCTCGCGGGCCACGCGAGCTTCTCCCAGGCGCGCAGGTCGAGCACCCTTGGTCGCAAGACGAGTTCGCGGCCCTGGCGATCGGTGAAGGACCGGTCGCGGCACCAGAGGCGACGGTTGATCACGCGCAGCATGTTGCGGAAAAGCTGCGCGTCCGGGCGGCGCTCGACGCGCTCTTCGAGGACAAAGGTTTTCGTCCAACCGCGCTGATACGGATGCTCGAGCGGCACGATCGGTGCATCGTCGCGCGCTTGATTGAGGCGGAAACTCTCGCGTTTCAGGCGGCGAAGCTCCTTTTCCCGTGCGGCGTATTTGTCGAGGAAGCGCATGGCGGTCAGCTCTGCGCCGTCATCTCGGCCAGCGCGGCATGAAAACCCATTGCGCGGCGCGGCGTGCCTGGGCGCGCCGACGAGGGCGAGTCCGGCTGGTTGAAAAACTCCGCGAGCGACACGCGATTGCCGCGCGGCACCGGCACGCCGAGGTGCAGCGCGAGGGCGCGGGCATCGGTGGCATCGAGCAGCTCGAAGTCGCGGTGCGCGACGAGGCGGCCCGGGCGCAGGAGCGCGGGGTCGAGATCGGCGAGCTCGCTGTTGAGCGTGCAGACGACGTGGAGGCCGAGGGCGTCGCCGAGCATGCCATCGGTGAGATTGAGGAGCGTGGCGACTTTCTCGCGATTGTCGTCGGCGCGGCGGAGGAGCACGCTCTCGGCATCCTCGAGGATGAGGACCTTACGGAGCTTGGAGCTGCGGTTTTCGCCGGCCCAGAAGGAGACGATCTCGCCCGACTCCACGCTCGCGAAGCGCGCCGCGGGCATGAAGTAGAAAACGTGCGTCTCCATCAGCCAGTGCGCGAGCGAGCGGATGAGCGAGGTCTTGCCGGTGCCGGGCGCGCCGGTGAGGACGGTGAGGCCGTAGCGGCGGGTCGCGAGCGTGTCGATCCACGCCTCCGCCCACGCGGCCATGCCGGCGCGGTAGTAGAGATCGAGGTGTTCGCGCGCCACCGTCTGCTCCGGCGTGACCGGGATGCGCTCCACGGTGAGGCTGCCGTAGGCGAAATTGAGCATGCCCACGCGTGCCTGCTTGGGCGCGCTGTCGGCGGAGTGCCGGTAGTTGGCGAGCAGGTCGGCCATGATCGCCTCGGTGCGGACGGGCGAATCGGTGTAGATGCCGAGCGTGCCGCGCGGATGCTCGTCGAGGCCGTTGCCACCGCGCATGTGCAGCTCGATGAAGCCGCCCGCCGGCCAGAAGCCGGCGATGACGTGCGCCGCAAATTTGATGCTGTCGGGATCCTCCTCGCGCGTATCGCGATGGTGGTAGCTAAACCAGCAGCCGTCGCCGATCGCAGCGACGATGCGCTCGACGTGCCAGGGCTGCGTCAGCTCGCGGCCATGCAGCCACCCGCGCTGGAGCGCGGGCGGCGGCATGTTTACTTCGAAGAGGTTGCCGTAGTTGTAGCTTGAGCCGGGAACATCGGCTTTGGACTGGAGAGACGTGGACATGGACGGGGACGAAGCCGCGTGCGCCAACACACGCGGCGCAGCGGCAGCATGGGGCGCCGCAGGACCGGCTTGTTCATGGAAAGGAAACGGAAGGGTGGGATCAGCGGCGGCTGAGGAGAGACTGCCAGAGGGCGAGGACGACGAAGTCCTCGCGGAGCTTTTTCTCGGCCGCTTCGCGGATCTGGCGGATGCGCTCCTTGGAGAGGTCGAGCTCGTGCGCGATCTCCTCGAGGGTGGCGTCGTCCAGGTAGTAGCGGCGGAGGACGTGGGCGTGATTGGGTGCGAGGCGGGTGAGCGCGGCGCGGATGGAGGCGTGCGCGTCGTCCGACTCGGCGGAGCGGGCCGGGCAGGCCGCGCCGGCATCGACCAGGCTGTGCAGCGTCTCGCCGTCGGCATCAGCCTCATCGAGCGAGCACGGCTGCGCGGAGCGGGCGAGCTGCTCGAGGGCGACGATGGCATTGGGCGAGAGGCCGGTGGCCTGGCTGACCTCGGGCACGGTGGGCGTGCGGCCGAGCTGGTGCTCGAGCGCGGCGCCCGCGCGCCGGATGAGGCTCACGCGGGCGCGGGCATCGCGGGAGAGCGGATCGAGGCGGCGGAGCTCGTCGAAGACCGCGCCGCGCACGCGCACGTAGCAATACGCACGGGCCTGCTCGGGCGGGCCATCGAAGCGCAGGAGCGCCTCGACGAGCGCGAGCTTGCCGGCGCTCGCGAGATCGTCGCGCGAGACGTGGGCCGGGAGACGGCGGTCGAGCGAGCCCAGCACCGCATCGACGACGCTGAGCGTGTCGGCGAGCGAGGCCTGGGCCGGGGTGGAGGAAGGAGTCATGATGCGAAGTCCGAGCCGGGCTCGGATATATATAGTGAAGGGGTGACTGGCGGCTTCGCGCGGCGGGTCCGTTTACGGACCGACAAGGAAGTGGCGCCAGTCAGGATGGCGTGCCTCGCGCACCGTCGCGGCGACCGGGAGCGGTTTTGGCGTGGCGGGTTTGCGCAGGAGGCGGAGGCCGGCCTCGTGAGGGAGGCGGTTGGCCTTGAGGGAATTGATTTCTTTCTTGGCCCACACGAGGTTCTCAAACGAGTCGCGCCCGCCGCGATCGCGGGGGACGACGTGGTCGAGATTGCCACCGGATTTGCCCACGTATTCGCCCGAGTACTGGCACACGCCGCGGTCGCGCTCGAAGATCGCCGCGCGGGTGACGCGCGGGACGCGGACGGGCATACGGTCGTACTGGGTGGAGACGATGACGGTGGGCACGCGGATGTGCAGGCGGGGAGTGGAGATCGCGAAATCGTAGTCGCGGACCGGGAGCTTCACCCACTCGTCCCAAGCCAGGGGCTGGAGATAGAGCGGGCGGTCGAAGTCCCAGGAGCCGTCCTCAAATTTCGGATACGTGATGTCGACGCCGAGCGCCGGCGGGAGGCCGGACGAGCCGCCATTGAGCGCGATGAGCGCCTGCTTGACGGTGCGATGGCCGATCACCTGCCACGCGCGGTTGAGCGAGAGGACGATCGGTTTATCGAGGATATCGGCGGACATGGGAGGGATGAGTTGGGTGTTGAGAGATGAGAGTTGAGAGGGATCGGGGGGAAACGGGGACGGCCCCCGCAGGGCACGGCCCAGCCCGACGTGGTGTGTGTTCTTCTTTGCGAAACGAAAAATGGATCTCCGCGCCGGGCGTGCGCCGGCCTCTGCGGTTTACGAGACCGCTGCATCGCTGCCTATGCTTGAGGAGAGTGTAGCTGCAAAATGGCGGAGGGCTGAGGTCCTGCCCCTCAGCGACGAAATGTCGCCGCACGCGTTAGCACCGCGGCTCCCGACTCTCGGAATTAGCCCTCCGTGGAAAAGTGCCTGTACTGAGCTTGTCGAAGTGGTCCTCGCGCGGTAACGCTCCGCGGTCGATCGGTTATCAGCCGATTGCTCTGCTTTTGAGCTACGCGAGGGTGATGGGAAATTGGCGGAGAGCGGAGGTCTTGCGCCCCAACCGGCAGAGCCGGTCCGTCTGCTTTGACTCGCTGCGCTTGCCCCTGCGGGGTCGACCTCCGGTCGATCCATCTCCGCTTCGCTCCGTCGAAACAGCGCCCGCGCCTTGGCGGGTTCGCTCTCCATGGAAAAAGTGGCGGAGAGCAGTGGTCCTGCCCCACAGGCCTCGCGGCCCGGGCCGGCTTCCAACCGGCCGCCGCGCTCCGCGGCTTTACTCTCCGGCTAAACAATTAAGCGGAGGCCAGAGGTCACGCTCCCCAGCGGCGCGAGGGCCGCCCTAGCCGCTTCAAACGGTCGCCGGCGCCTCGGCCTGGTTGGCCTCCGAAAGTCTCCGCGGCAGGCGGAGCACACAACGTGTGCGAAGCGGCGCACCAGCAGGTGCGGGGTAAGACCCCGAGTTTCGCTTCAGAGAAACGAGTCAATTGCACCTGCGTCGATCCGCTTAGAAGGCGGAGGCCTGAGCTGCTAGGCTACGCGGAGGAAAACGTGGTGGGTCCGGCTGGACTCGCACCAGCACTGTTCCGCGTTCGAAGCGCGGCCGACTATCTATTGCCGACGGACCCGATTTGAAAAGTGGTACCCCTGCCAGGAATTGCACCTGGAACCCGACCTTCGCACGGTCGGATGATAGCTCTTTCACCACAGGGATATAAAATTGCCGTGGAGCCGGAGCGCGTCCGGCTCCACGGGCTTGGTTTGCTATGGCGTGCGCTGACAAAAACCTACTCCGGCAGCTCGACGGCCTCGACCTCGTGAAGGAGGGCGTCGGGATCGCGGTCGAGCTTGTGCATCAGCTCGAGCACGCGATCGCTCCAACCGGCGAGGCACACGACGCGCTCTTGCGGAAATTGGAGCGAGCCGTAGCCCTTGAGGTCGAAGCTGAAGACGCGCGGCGTCACCGCGTGTCGGGTCTTGTAGTCGGCAAAGGCGCGCACGGGAGCGCCGTCGCCGATCCAGCCCTGCATATCGGAGAGGATGATGATGCGGTCGTACGCGCGGTTGGCCCGCGTGAAGATCGCGTTGAAGTTGGTGCCGCCCGAGATGAACGCGATCGCCTGCGCCGCCGAGAGCGTGGAGTCGCGGCGGTTGAGGGTGATGTAGCGCGCATCGTCGCTGAAGACCATGAGGTCGGCGCCGGTGGCCTTGACGAGCGTCGCGGCAAACAGCGAGCCGATCTCCTGCGGGCGGCCCGCCATCGAGCCCGAGGTATCGAGCGCGACGAGCGTATTGCCGCCGAAGGCCGGCACATTGGCGAGCGAGTGATCGACTGCTCGATCCAGCGCCTCGAGCACGCGGGCCGCGCCCGGCAGGTTGCCCTGCTTGAGCACGGAGACCGCGGAGAGAAACTGAAACGGGAAGACGAGCGACCGGCGCACCGCGCGCTCATCGGCGAGCTGCGTGCAGAGCTCATCGATCTGCTCCGGCGCGTGCGTGAGGATATTGCGCACATTGCGGAGCAGGGCGAGGTAGCCGAGCTTGCGCTCGCGGAGGAGCTGGCTCCACGCGTCGGACTTGGCCGTGGCCGCCTCGTCGGCGGTCTCGGCCGTGCCGGCCTGCGTGAGCTGCGTCTCCCACGTGTGCGCGGGCGCGAGCTCGCCGCGCATCAGCTTTCCGAGCGCAGGCGTGGCCGGCGGGCGCACGAGGTTGACGGCGTCGACGAGCTTGAACGTGCCGTGCTCGCGCCGGTATTTGGCGAGCTGATACTCGTCGAAGCGCGCGAGCGCGGCGCCGAGGCCCTTCTTCAGGGAGTTGGGCACCGGGCGGCCGTAGACCGCGAGGTAGTAGCCGAGCGTCTCGAGCGCATCGTCGGGGCGGCGCACGAGCCGGTCGTAAAAGACCTTGGACCACGCCGTGCCCTTGACGGACTTGGCGAGCTCGCCGGCCACCAGGTGGCTCACCGAGCGCATGCCGTGCTGGTGGCGCGCATAGAGCGCCGCCTGCGCGACGAAGCGCGGGTCGCCCACCTTGGCGATGAGCTCGCGGAGCTTGGCGATCGTCTGCGCCTCGGTGCGATAGAACTCATCCTGGAGGAAGGTCGTGAGCAGCACCGAGACGAGCTCGAGCTTGGCCGACTGCGAAAAAGCGCGGCCACCCGCGAGATTGCGGGTATCGGGCGCGTGCGCAGCGGAGCCGCGCGAGAGGACATTGAGGATGCTGAATTTGGCCATGGTGGCCTCCGTTTTTCTTGGTTTGGGCCGCGCGCGAAAAAACATCGCCCGCGGAGGGATAGCCCGGACGCCGGGATACGGTGGTAGGAAATGCGGGAGGATGCCGTGCGCAGCTGCGCGGCCATAGGGGCCGCGGAACGCTCCACCACCACGTGGAGTGCTGAGCTGTCGGTGCTGGGAATGTACCCGACGCCAACTCAGCTACGAAGCAGCTGCACACTCACTGCCCGCAAAAGGGATCGAGGGAGAAAGGCGAACGCGGGTTTGTGGGTTTGAACCACGCATCGTGACAGGATGTTTACCGAAGTAACCGCGCTCTCACTGCCCTCGAAAGAGTTTTCCGGGAGAAACCAGGCGAAGTATCCCTGGAGCCCTTCCCGCCGCCGCTCGCGTGGGGCGGGCGCTCGTTTATTGCAGCCGTGGTTTGCAGACCCGGCACGGGATTATGGATTCGTTTGGAGCGAAGTAGCTTCACCTTCACTGCCCGGAAAAAGTTTGGCGCGATTGAAAACCGCGCGCGGCTGGCCGTTGATAGCGGCGCCATGCCGATCGAGATCACCTCCTGCGCCTTCTGCGCCCGCGAGACCATCACGCGCGGGCACCATGTGGTGCCGCGCTCCAAGGGCGGCCGGGTCGTCGTGCCCACGTGCGTGTCGTGCGAGGACTTCATCCACAAGACGTGGTCGCACAACGAACTCAGAGACACCTACAACACCGTCGAAAAGATCCGCGCGGAGGAGCGCTTCCAGCGCTTCCTCGCCTGGCTGCACAAGCAGCCGCCGACGGCCGTGCACCGCAGCAAGCGCGGTCGCAGTCGGCCGGGCGATCGGTATAAATAGATTCCAGGAGAATACTCGTCAGGGATTGTTGTGCTCTACCACTGAGCTACTGCTCCACAGAGGAGGAGCAGGCCGGATTCGAACCGGCGACCACACGCTTATCAGGCGAAGTAGCCCTGAACATCACTACCTGGAAAATTTGCCGCCTCGAATGGACTTGCACCTGCATTGCCCGCTTGAGAGGCGGATCTCCTGGACTCGTTAGAGGACAAGGCGCGGAGAAAAAATTGGTCGGCGAGACAGGATTCGCACCTGCATGGGCTTGCGCCCCCGAGTTTCTGAGACTCGTGCGTATACACTCCGCCACTCGCCGAAAGAAGTCGCAGCGGCCGGACTCGCACCGGCACAAGCGCGGGGGCGCCCGACGGAGTTTGAGGCCATCGTGTCTACTGATTTCACCACGCTGCGGAAAAGGATGGTGCCGGTGGCAGGTCTTGCACCCGCACTGTCAACGTTCTCGACGTTGTGCCTCTCCTTTTGGGCTACACCGGCATGCAAAATTGGAGCATCCACAGGGATGTGCGCCCTGCTCGCTGCCTTACCAAGGCAGTCCGTCGCTCTCTACGGGTTGGATGCGCGGAGAAAAAATGGTCGAAGCGGAAGGACTCGCACCTTCGTAGCCCGTGAGGGCGTCGCGTTTACAGCGCGCTGCATTTGCTGCTCTGCCACGCTTCGAGGGAAAATGTGGGGGCTCGGGCGGGATTCGCACCCGCGACCGTCTCCTTATGAGGGAGCTGCGCTCACTGCTGCGCCACCGAGCCGGAAATCAGGGCTGCGGCGGGAGGACTTGCACCTCCATCGGCGGAGTCAGAGTCCGCTGTCTTTCTGATTAGACGACACCGCAATGAAAGTGGTCAGGGTGACAGGACTTGCACCTGCCTGATCTCCGTTCCGAGCGGAGTCGCCGACTCTCTGGCACCACACCCTGATGGGAAAATTTGAACCGGCCCGGAGGCGTCCCTCCGGGCCGGTGTTTTTGTCTGCTTCTTATTTAGCGGCGCAGGGAGCCGCGGTTGTAGTCGGCGCGTGCAATCAGCACGAGACCGGCAACCGCAATCCACGCAACCGCGAGGGCAACAGCGATCATGGCGTTGTCCTTTCTATCTCTATCGGGGCCTTGCTCCTTGGAGCTTCGGCCGTTGCTAACCGCGGGCGCTTCCCGAGATGGGTGCGCCCGCGAAATCTGAAAATGGTCGTCGGCCCCGGTGTCGCACCGGGCGGTGCCTGCATGTCGGTCAGGTGACGTCACTGACTGTCTCGCCGACGAAAAGAAACTGGCTGCCGGGGTGGGACTCGCACCTACATCTCGCCGCTTAACAGGCGGCTGCTTTGCTATTAAGCTACCCGGCAATGGTCGAGGCGGAGGGAGTTGCACCCCCGTAGGGCTGGATGTAAGCCAGCTGCCCTGGCTGCTAGGCGACACCTCGACGGAAAGATGGCGTGACCGACGGGTGCTGCCCCCGCTGACTCCTGCTAGACAGGCAGGCGACTCTGCTAGTTTGTCCTCGGTCACAGGAAAAGAACTGGTCAGGTGGGCGGGACTTGCACCCGCTTCCTCGGCTTCACGGGCCGATGCTCCGCTGACTGAGCCACGCACCTGAAAAAGAAAAGTGGTCGGAGCGGCGTGACTTGCACACGCCTGAGCTCGGTCCCAAGCCGAGTGCCTGACTTCTAGGCTACGCTCCGTCGAAAAAAGAAATTGGATGCGGGAGTGGGAGTCGCGCCCACGGCAACATGGCTTATGAGACCAGTCGGACAGCTCTGTCTTCCCGCGATGGGAGAAAAATTGGTGGAGGCCCGCGGTTGTGCGCCGCGCTCTCGTGCTTTTCAGACACGCGCCATCACTAGATCGGCCTGACCTCCGTCCTGGCACGCCCGGCAGGAGTCGCACCCACCCGCTCGGTTTTGGAGACCGTGCAGTTCTGCTGGAACTACGAGCGTACTGGAAAAAGCGATGGTGGAGCTGGACGGTTACGCTCCGTCTCCTCCGCATTGCGGGTGCGGCGTGCTGCTATTGGCACTACAACCCCATCGAAAAACATGGACGCGCGTGCCGGACTTGCACCGGCGTGGGACAGTTTTGCGGACTGCCGGATCGCTGCTCTCCCAACGCGCGCAACGAAAAGGAAACCGCGGCTCAGGTCACTCGGCGTCGGAAGACTTCTCCGACATACGTCCTCAATGACCGCGGGTTAAAATTAAAAAGTGAAAGTGGTGGAGCCGGCGGGATTCGCACCCGCACCGGGCGGATTAAAAGTCCGCTGTGCTAACTGTTGACACCACAGCTCCATGAAAAAATTGGTGCGCGCGCCGGGAATCGCACCCGGGACTGCGGACTGGCAGACCGCCGCGTTGCTGTTACGCCACGCGCGCACGTTTGCGCCGGACCACATTGATCCGGCACTGGAAACTCGGCCCCTGCCGGACTCAGGCCGCCGGCTGGCTTCTTCAGGAACCGATAGGGCGAAGCGGGCTCCGATCTCGGATCAACAATCGGCGCTTCCTTAAGGAAAATGGCCGCCCTGGCCGGAGTTGCACCGGCGTCGTCCGGAGTGAAAATCCGGCGTCCTGGCTGCTAGACGACAAGGCGGGGAATAAAGAGACGACTGCGCGGCCGGCATCGCCGTTTCACGCTCTGAGGCGCACCGCGCAGTCGTTGACACTAAATCTGATCTACCACGGTGGCGGGATCGCAGCGCGAGCCGCGCCCCTGCGGTAGATTTCGCAAAAAAGAACACACACCTGCGCCCCTTTCGCCTCACGAAGGAGGCGGTTTGGGCGGCCGCAGGATTTGATGCGGTACGTCGGGCTGATTGGCTGGGCTCAGCGGTGAGGCCACTTACGGAATATGTGAAAAAGGTTTACACCTCGTTCCCGGAAGCGGCCCCATGAGGGCACAAAAAACCCACTTCCGGGTTGGAAGTGGGTAAGCCTGGCGTGAGGCGCAGTGCGCCTCGGCGTTAGGTTACTCCACTTCCCGGGGGATAAGCGTAATCGGGTCGAAAGAGACCTCGTTCCTTGCTCATCCTTGCCAACGTCACCGGGCGATTCACCGCACAGGACGTATGCCAGCCGTTAATCCGGCGGGCAGATGACTGAGTTAGGTGTGCGGTGATCATGGGAAGTGGCGGGAAAGACGGTTGAAGGTGTGATCGGTTACAACGGCTGGGGGCGAAAAAACTTCAAGGGGTGATCGAGAACTTTTTTCGGCCGACCTCGGGCGTCGTACCTTTCGATGGGGCACATACTACCGAAATGCGCGTGAGCTTGCCATGCAGGATTATACAGCAAGCCTGACTGCCCAGTCATGTTTGATACCCTTTTCTCCGAACGCGGCCTGTCGCTCGACCGGCTCAAAGTCCTCATCGAGGTGCGCGATGCCGGCAGCATCGCCCAAGCCGCCCCGGGCGACCCCGTGCGGCAGAGCCAGTACAGCCGCCAGCTGCGCGAGCTCTCCGAGTTCTTCGGCTGCGAAGTGGCGCAGCGTCGCGGCAAGCTCCTCAAGCTCACGCCCCACGGCGAGCGCCTCGCCGAGCTCGCCCGCGACCAGCTCCGCGCGCTCGACGACTTCCGCACCGAGTGCAAGCAGGAGAGCGTCGCCTTCACCCTCGGCGCAGGAGACAGCCTCATCCAGTGGCTTGTCATCCCGCGCCTCGGCCGCGTGCTCGATACGCTGCCCGGCATCCACTTCGCCACGACCAATCTGCGGACCAATGACATCGTGCAGCAGCTCTCCGATAGCCGCCTCGATTTCGGCATCATCCGCAAAAACGCCCTCCCGCCCGGCCTGAAAGCGATCTCGCTCGGCACCGTGACTTACGTCGCCCTCGTGCCGCAGGCCCTGCTCGGTCGTCGCAAAAAAGTCACCCTCCCCGAGATGCTCACCGAGCTCCCGCTCGCCACGCAGACGACCGATGGCCAGTTCACCTCCGGCCTCCGTGAGATCGCGGGACTGCTGAATATCGCGATCTCGCCGGCGCTCTCTTGTCAGTCGTTTCCGCAGACGATGGCGGCGGTGCGCTCAGGGCGCTTTGCCGCCATCGTGCCGGAGCTGGCCGTGAGTGAGCTCGACAGCCGCTCAACCTACAAGATCTCCGGCGACGAGCTGCACCCGCTCGCCCGCGAGGCGATGCTCGCTTGGAATCCGCGGCTTATCCGAGTCCGCCCCAATGCGACGAAGCTCAGCGCGATGTTGTCGGAGGTATTGAAAGTTTAGTCCTGCCGGTTGCGCACAGCCAAGGAGGAGAGGCGGCGACGTGTCCCCTTGTCTCTCAGGCTAGGTGGACGCGCTCCTCAGAACGTCGCCTTCACGCCAAACGTCCACAGCGAGCCAAAGTCCTCGCGCTGGCGGAATTGGGCGTGCTCCGGCGTCTTTGGGTTGTAGATCTCGAAGTCTTCGGTCGCGTCCCCCACATTGCGCAGGTTCGCGAAGACCGCGAAGCGCTTGTAGAAGTAGTACTCCCCGAGGAGGTCGATGTAGAGGCGCTTCGTGCCCCAGTTGTAGGTGTTGGGCTCGATGCTACGGCCTGCGGCCACGAGGCCTCGGCGGTGCTTGCCGCGATAGTTCCAGTTCGCGCGCAGGTTGTACTTCTCCCGTGAGAGGCTGATGCCCCAGCTGCCGCTGCGTGGGATGTAGTTCTGCATCGCGTTGGTCTCGTCGCCGATGGCGCGTTGCGCGCTGCCGTTGGCAAAGATTTGCACGCCGCGCGCCCAGTGCGGGAGGAAGGTGAGCGCCTGCTTGTAGTTGAAGTCGAAGCCCGTCATCCGGACCTGGTTCTGCAGGTTGTACTGCGTCGATACATCGAAGCGGCCGTACTCGTCGGGATCGAGGCTGTAGACGCTGAGGAACTCCGGCGAAGCCTGAAAGACGGCCGACGCAAACATATTGGTGAAATCGCGGCGGAAGACTCCGACCGAAAAGAGGCCCACGCGCTCGAAGTAGTACTCGAGCGTCGCTTTGTACGAGCGGGCGCTCCACGCCTTGATGCCGGCGTTGTTCACCGTGATGCGATTGGTGCTGCTTGGCGCGAGCTCCGTGTCGGGGAGCGTCAGGCTGCCCGCATACTGGCCAAAATCGGGTCGGCCCACCGAGTGGTAGTAGCCCGCGCGCGCGATCAGGTTTTCGCGGATATTGTAGCTCGCATTGATGCTGGGAAACCAGCGGAAGTACTCCTTCTTGGCGACGAGGCCGCGATCGACATTGGTCAGCATCGTCGTCTGCACACCGGCGGGCGCGATGGTGAGCGGGCGGCCATTGGCGCCGAGGATGAAGGAGCCATCCGGGTTGCGCTGGAAGTTGCGCGTCGGATCGATCAAACGGCCTTCGCCGCGCACGTTCGTCTGCTCGGCGCGGATCCCGCCCACGAGCTTCAAACGGCGCTCGAGGAGCTGGAGATCGCCACGCACGTAGCCGGAGGAGATGACCTCCTCCGCGTGCTTGGAGAGCTCCACGCGGCGAGCGTAGCGCGTGTCTTCGTTGATCGTCCAGTACGTCGGGTTTTTGACCTGGTATTCCCAAGTCTTGAAGTTGCTCGGGTACTGGACCTGTGGAAAGCCGTACACCCCCATGCGCTGGGAGAATATCTCGTCGAGGATGCCGGCGCGGCCCGCATTGTCGTCGAGCCCGTTGGGCAGCGTGCTCGTGGCGGTGTTGATGTTGTCGGAGCCGACGTGGGTGTACGTCGGATTTTCTCCGCGGATATCGCGCATCGAGTGGCGGATATCGAGGCCGCCCTTGAGCGAGGCCGGCAGCTTGCCGATCATGAAGTCGCGGCGGAGATTGGCAAAGGCGCTGCGCTGCATGTCGGCCGTCTCGCGCGCCTCGCTGTTGGCCGTGTTGATGTTGTAGCTGTCCAGGCTGAAGGGGTTGACGGGTGCGTCCGTGACGCCGTCGAAGACCTCGATCACGCGGGGCCGCAGAAAGAAGATGTCGCGGAAGTTGATCCGCACATTGCTGCGGCGGAGATTCACGGCCTGAAAATAGCCGCGCGCGATGTCGGTGTAGTGATTGGTGGCGTGCGAGAGCCCCGCGCCGGCCTCCGCCTTCCACACCGGCCCTTCGTGGTAGTAGCGCAGCGTCGGCATGTAGGTGGTGCCGCGCTTGCTGCGCGAGCCATTGGAGATGCGTATGTCGCCGCTGCCCGTGCCGCCCGCGCCGATGGTGTTGAAGGTGTCGTAGTTGCCGGGCAGCACGCGCAGGATGTCCCAGATCAGGCTGCGGTTGTTGAACTCGGCGTCGAAGAGCGCGTACTGGAAGGAGAAGGACACGCGGTCGTTGCGCGAGAGGCGGTAGTCGATCGTGGCCCCGGCGGAGGAGCGCACCGTCACCTTGGTGCCGTCGCGGATGGTGAAGTTGGAGAGATACGGCTTGTCGGGGGTGGTGTCGGGCAGATTGCCCGGGGTGCCGTTGGCCGCGGGGGCGCTGGTGGCGGCGCTCACGCCGCGCCAGTTCATCTGCACGAAGTCCTGCGGCGTGTACTGGCTGGAGTAGCCGCCCGAGAGGGTGAATCCGAACTTCTTGTTCACCGGCGCCACGTACGAGAAGTCGAAGCCCGGGTGGATCTTGTAGGTCGCGTCGCGGATCGGGCCTGGCGTCTTGCGCAGGCTGCGCTCCGCGTCGCGCATCATCACGTACACGCTCCCATTGAACTGCGGGCGCGAGCGCTCGAAGGCGCCGCGCGGCACCATGTTCACCGCGCCCGCCAGCGCGGAACCGGTGGTCTCGGGCGTGGGCGTATAAGAAACCTCGATACGCGCCACGTTGTTGATCGAGACCTGCTCGAGCTCCACGGTGCGGGCCGTGCCCGAGGATTGCGCGCTCGCCAGGTTGAAGCCGCCGATCGTCACCGGCACGTTGTTGGGCGGCACGCCGTTCATCGAAATCGTGCGCGCATCGCCGCCCACATAGTCGATCGTGATGCCGGGGAGGAATTTCAGAAACTCGCCCACATTGCCCTCGGCCACCGCGCCAAATTCATCGGCGGCGACGACGTTCATCACATTGGAGGCGAAGCGCTGCTCGTTGATCGCGAGCGCCGCTCCGTCCATCTCCTTGGAGGTCGAGACGAGAAACTCCGAGAGCTTGATCGGCGCGCCGTCGACCGCCGGCTTGGCATCGGCGTCGGCGAGTTGGAAGTCGCGCTGCGCGATCTGCCCGGCCGCGACGCGCACCGGCTGCGTCTGCGCCACGAGGCCGGTGAAGAAGACCTTCACCCGTACCTCGCCGGCCGGGACATTGACAAAGCGGTAGTAGCCCGAGCTGTCGGTAAAGGTCTCGAGCTGCGTGCCCTCGATGGTCACGCGGGCTTTTTCGAGGAACTCGCCGTTGCGGGTGTTGAACACACGGCCTTCGACATTGCCTCCCGTGGTTTGGGCCGCGGCGGGCGCGGCGAAGATGAAAACGCAGGCGGCCAGCAGGAGGCCGAGCCGGAGGACCAGCACCAGGCAGGGGAGTCGATTCATGGCGGGGTATGCGTTGCAGCCGCACCGGCGCGGCAAAGCGCCAGGCGACCGCAACGGCGGGGGGTGATCGGGCGGGGTGTTGTGGAGGGGTATGGATCAGCCCACTGGAGGGAAGGCTGAGGGGGCAGAGGGTGCCGGGGCGCGGTGAGGCGGGCTCCGGCACTCGGAATCAAGTACGAGCCGCACGCGCCGCACAATGCCAAATCTCACGCGCATCCATGAAAAGAAATCCGCCCAACGCGCCGCGCCCTACGCCTTTTCCAGCGCCTTTTTCACCCGCGGAGCGACCTCCGTGCCGAGCAGTTCGATCGCGCGCATGATTTGCGCGTGCGTGAGCACGCGGTTGTCGAGCAGCATGGTCAGCCGGTCGATGCCGCCGAGGGCTTCGTTTTCGGCGAGGATCTTCTCGGCGACGTAGACGGGGTCGCCCACGAGGAGAGCGCCGTGGGGGCTGCACTGGGCGTCGAACTGGGAGCGGGTGGGCGCGGGCCAGCCTCGCTCGCGGCCGATCTTGCCGAAGGTGTCGCTATAGGCGGGCCAGAAGGTCTCCATGGCCTGCTCGCGAGTGTCGGCTAGGAAGCCGATATTGTGGATGCCGATGAAGCGCTTTTCTGCCGTGTGCTTGGCGCGCTCCCAGGTCTGCCTGTAGAGATCGGTAAACTGGCGGAAGGGGCGCGCCTGCCCGCCGATGATGGCGATGACGAGGGGGAGGCCGAGGGTGCCGGCGCGGATGACGGACTGCGGGGTGCCGCCGACGCCGAGGTAGATAGGGAGGGGGTGCTGGAGGGGGCGGAGGTAGACGCCCTGGCCGGTGAGGGGGGCGCGGTGCCGGCCGGCCCAGTGGACCTGGGTGTGCTCGCGGAGCTTGAGAAGGAGTTCGAGCTTCTCCGTGGCGAGGGACTCGTAGTCGTCGAGGTCATATCCGAAGAGTGGATACGACTCGATGAAGGAGCCGCGGCCGACGATGATCTCGGCGCGGCCCCGGGAGATGAGGTCGAGCGTGGCAAACTGCTGGAAGACGCGGACGGGATCGTCGGAGCTGAGGACGGTGACGGCGCTGGCGAGGCGGATGCGTTTCGTCCGCGCCGCGGCGGCGGCGAGGAGGACGGCGGGGGCGGAGGCGACGTAGTCGGGGCGGTGGTGCTCGCCGACGCCGAAGACATCGAGGCCGACCTGGTCGGCGAGCTCGATCTCCTCGAGCAGCTCCTGCACGCGTGCGACATCCCCCGGGGGGCCGGGGCGGGCGGTGGCGACGAAACTATCGACTCCGAATTGCATAAGTGGATATGGCTGGGTGGCGGCCTCAGCCGGAGGGGAGGGTAAGCCGGGTGGGCGCGTTTTGCCAGCAGGCGGGGCGGCTATGCGGGCGCGAGGCGTTTCTCGATATCGGGCAGAAATGCGGTGAGGAGGCCGATGAGAGGGAGGTAGGCGCAGACCTCGTAGACGTGGCGGATGCTGGTGTGATCGGCGAGTTTGCCGAGGAGGGAGGCGGCGATGCCAGCGGTGCCGAAGGCGAGGCCGAAGAAAAGGCCGGCCACCAGGCCGACGCGGCCGGGCAGCAGCTCCTGGCCGTAGACGACGATGGCAGAGAAGGCCGAGGCAAGGATGAAGCCGGCGATGACGCTCAGGAGGGCGGTGAGGGCGAGGCCGACGTGGGGGAGGAGGAGGGAAAAGGGCGCGACGCCGAGAATGGAGATCCAGATGACAAGCTTGCGGCCGTAGCGATCGCCAAAGGGGCCGCCGAGGAAGGTGCCGGCGGCAACCGCGAGGAGGAAAAGGAAAAGATAGATCTGCGAGGCCTGCACGGAGACGTGAAAGCGATCGATAAGATAGAAGGTGAAGAAGTTGGTGAAGCTGACGAGGTAGATGTATTTCGAGAAGATGAGCGCGATGAGAATGGCGAAGGCGCGCCGGGTCTGGCGGGGGGACAGAGGGGTAATGCGGGAGGCGGGGGCGGCGTGTTTGTCTTTTTGCAGGAGGGTGAGCTGGCGGGCGTACCACGTGCCCACGCGCGCGAGGATCACGACGCCAAGGAGGGCGAGGGCGGTAAACCAGAGGATATGGGTCTGGCCACGCGGGGTGATGATGTAGGCGGCAGCGAGGGGACCGAGGGCGGAGCCGAAGTTACCGCCGACTTGGAAGAGCGACTGGGCAAAGCCGTGCCGCCCGCCCGAGGCGATGCGCGCCAGGCGCGAGGCCTCGGGGTGAAAGATGGCGGAGCCCACGCCCACAAATGCGGAGGCGAAGAGGAACATAGGGTACGTGCGGGCATAGGCGAGAAGCGCGAGGCCGAGCAGGGTGAGGGCCATGCCCACGGCGAGGGAGTAGGGCTTGGGGTGGCGATCGGTGTAGAGGCCGACGAGAGGCTGGAGTACCGAGCCCGTCATCTGATAGACAAAGGTGATGAGGCTGAGCTGGGTGAAGTTGAAGCCGTAGGCGCCGTGGAGATTGGGATAGATCGAGGGCAGGAGGGCCTGAAGCGTGTCGTTGATGAGGTGGCAGCCGCTCATCGCGACGAGCAGAGGCATCACCGTCGCGGAAGTGACCGGGCGAGAGGTGAGGGCGGCGGGTGCGGCGGTGCCTGACATGCGGCTGGCTAAATGCCGGAGGCCGGCGGGCGGCGCAACGGAGGGCTGCGGGATAGAAGCCGACAGCGGGTGCGTGTTTATGTGCGTTACTGACAGGGCAGGGGCGAAGGCGGGCGGTGGAGCTACCTCGGAGCGGAGCGGAAGGTGATCTGATAGGGGGTGGCTGGGGTGCCTGAAGGGAGGGAGGAGAGGCGGGGCTGGCGACAGGCTTGTTGGGCAGCGGCGTCGAAGGCGGGGTGCTGGGAGGAGGCAGCGACTTTGATCGCGTGAAGGCGGCCATCGGGCCCGAGAGTGAACGAAAGGGTGGCTGAGAGGTTTTCGGGCCAAGGGCCGGTGGCGGCGAAGGCGGCTTGGAGTTGCGCGACGAGGTGGGCGAGGAGCTGGGGGTCGGCGGCGGAGGCGCCGGGGGTGGGGGTGGTGAGGTCGGCGAGGATGTCAGCGGAGGAGAGTTGGGGAATGGGCGCGGTGGGGCGGGGCTGGGCGGTGGAGGTGGAGGTGGCCGAGCCTTTGCCGTGCCGCTTGATGAAATCGGTGTGAGAGATCCGCTGGCCGGCGGTGGTGGGCGCGGTCGTCGCGATCGTGACCGGCGCGGCCGCGCTCTCGCTCGCCGT
>CAYZPV010000023.1:0-93656 GCA_964480585.1 uncultured Opitutus sp.
CGATGCGGGCGATGCTGAGGAGCTTGTCGCCGGGCTCGAGGGTGACGAGGCGGACACCCTTGGCGCCGCGGCCGGTCTCGCGGATATCCTTCACGGGGCAGCGGATGCTCTGGCCCTTGGCGGTGAGGAGCATGACTTCATCGGTGTCGCGGACGCTGAGGGCGCCGGCGAGCTTGATGGAGCCATCCTCAGGCAGGTCGATGGCCCAGACGCCGGAGCCGCCGCGATTGATGAGGCGGTAATCCTCGAAGCGCGTGCGGACACCCTGGCCGGCCTCGCTGGCGACGAGGAACTTGGCATTGTGGTCCACGACCTCGATCGACTGCAGGTAGTCGCTGGCGAGCTTGAAGCGCATGCCGGTGACGCCGGCGGTGGCGCGGCCCGTAGCGCGGAAGAGCACCTCGTTGGACTCGCGATCCAGCTCGCGGAAACGGACGGCGAGACCCTGGTTGGAAACGAGGATGAGCTCGTCGTCGCCAGTGGTGAGCACGGTGCCGATGACCTTGTCCTTCTCCTCGAGGTTGATGCCGATGAGGCCGCCCTCGCGGGTGGCATTGGCATAGTCGGCGAGGGAGCTCTTCTTGATGACGCCGGACTTGGTGGCCATCACGAGGTAGCGATCGTCGGTGAAGTCCTTCACGCAGAGCATGGCGGCGATCTTCTCGCCCTCGCCGAGGCGGAGGAACGAGGCGACCGACTTGCCCTTGGAGGCCCGGGTGCCCTCGGGGACATCGTAGACCTTCTTCGCGTGGCACTGGCCGGTATTGGTGAAGAAGAGGATGTAGTCGTGGGTGCTCGCGGTGAAGAGATGCTCGACGAAATCCTCGTCGTACGTCTCGGCACCGATGACGCCCTTGCCGCCGCGTTTCTGGGAGCGGTAGTCGGCGACGGGGGTGCGCTTGATGAAGCCGAGGTGCGAGACGGTGATGACGCAGCCCTCATTGGGGATGACGTCTTCCATGCGGAATTCGCCGGCGGCGGCCTCGATGATGGTGCGGCGGGGCGAGGTGTACTTCGCCTTCATCGCGAGGAGCTCTTCCTTGATGAGCGCCATCAGCTTTTCATCGGAGGCGAGGATGCTACGGAGCTCCTCGATGAGCTTCATGAGCTCGACGTACTCGGCCTCGATCTTGCCGCGCTCCAGGCCCGTGAGCTGATAGAGGCGGAGCTCGAGGATGGCATCGGTCTGCCGCTCGGAGAGCGGGTACTTGGCCATCAGGCGCTGCTTGGCCTCCTCGCGATTTTGCGAGGAGCGGATGATCTTTACGAAGTCATCGAGGTTATCGAGGGCGATGATGTAGCCCTCGAGGATGTGGGCGCGGTCCTCGGCCTGCTTGAGGCGATACTTGGTGCGGCGGGTGACGACATCGCGGCGGTGCTCGATGTAGCACTCGATGAGCTCCTTGATGTTCATCTGCTTCGGCCGCTTCTTGTCGAGGGCCAGCAGGGTGACGCCGAAGGAAGACTCGAGGGCGGTCTTCTGGAAGAGCTGGTTGATGACGACCTTGGCCTGCTCGCCGCGCTTCAGCTCGATGACGATGCGCGTATTTTCATCGGACTCGTCGCGGAGGTCGCGGATGCCATCGATCTCCTTTTCGCCGACGAGCTCGGCGATGCGGGTGACGAGGGTATTGCGATTCACGTTATACGGGATCTCCGTGATAACGATCTGCTCCATGCCGCCCTTGAGCTCCTCGGTGTGGGCCTTGCCGCGGGTGCGGACGATGCCCTTGCCGGTCTTGAGGTAGCTCAGGATGCCCTCACGGCCGCTGATGGTGCCACCGGTGGGGAAATCGGGTCCGCGGACGATCTGGCAGAGGTCGTCGACGGAGATGGTGGGCTTGTCGATGATGGCGCACGTCGCATCGATGATCTCGTCGAGATTGTGCGGCGGGATATTCGTCGTCATGCCGACGGCGATACCCGTGGAGCCATTCATCAACAGATTGGGCAGCGCGGAAGGGAGGACGGTGGGCTCGGTGGTCGACTCCTTGTAGTTGGGTACAAAGTCGACGGTCTCCTCATCGATGTCCTTGAGCAGATCCTCGGCGATGGCGTTGAGACGGCACTCGGTGTAGCGGTACGCGGCCGGCGGATCGCCGTCGACGGAGCCGAAGTTGCCCTGCGGCTCGATGAGCGGGTAGCGCATGACCCAGGTCTGCGCGAGGCGGACGAGGGTATCGTACACGGAGGAGTCGCCGTGCGGATGGTAGTTCTTGAGCACTTCACCGACGACGCCCGCGCACTTATCGAACGAGCGGTTGTGGAGCAGGCCTTCGCGCATCATGGCGTACAGGATGCGGCGCTGGACGGGCTTTAAGCCGTCGCGGGCATCCGGCAGCGCACGCGAGATGATGACCGACATCGAGTAATCGATGTAGGCCGTCTGCATGATATCGGTGATATTGGCCGTGGAGAGTTTTTCGGAAGCGGTATACACGGAGAAAGTAGCGAGTAGTGAGTAGCGAGTAGCGAGTAGCTAGGACTCGTCGCGCTTCATGCCGTTGATGTAGCCTTGGGGGAGGTGGCAGACCTCATCCAAATCGGCTTGGAGCGATGTGGTGTCGGCGTAGCCGAGGTCGTGGGCCAGGATCAGTTGATACAGGCACTCGTCGGCTGAGCCTTGGGCAATGTTGGAGAACCGAAGCTTGTCGGGCAGCGTGCGCTTGCGAAACCCCTCGACGAAATTCGAGGGGATGCTCTGCGCAGCGCGCCGCAGTTGCGAGGTGAGTACGAACATCTCGTGCTTGGGAAACGAGTCGGTGCAGCGATACACGGCCAGCGTGAAGGCGTGGGCCTTCTGCCAGACGAGAACGTCGCGAAACGACTGTGATTTATCTCCCATGCTCGCTAGTCGCTACTCACTACTCGCTACTTCGGGTGATTAGACGTCGAGGTATTGGACGTTGAGCGCGTTGTCCTCGATGAACTGGCGGCGGGGGGGGACTTCGTCGCCCATGAGGAGGGTGAAGAGGGCGTCGGCCTTGGCGGCGTCGGCGATATTCACCTTGAGGAGGCGGCGCTTCTCGGGGTCCATGGTGGTCTCGAAGAGCTGCTTGGGATTCATTTCGCCGAGACCCTTGTACCGCTGGATGTGGAGGCCCTTGCGGCCGTTGGCGCGGATGGTGGCGACGATGTCGAGGGGCGTCTTGAGCTCGATCTTGTTCTCGGACTTCTGGCCCGGATTTTCGGTGATCGTGAAGCGGGGCTCCTCGGTGGCAGCGAACTGTGCGATGTCGAGGCCGACGGCGGCGATGGCTTTGAGGAGCTTGGCCATCTCAGTGCTTTCGTAGATCTCGTGCTTGGTGCGGCGAGTGAGTGGGCCGACGGGCCTCTTCACCTCGGCGCCGGGCGCGGCGGGATCGACAATCTCGGTGAGATCGGCGTTGAGCTTATTCTTCTCCAGGTAGTCGTGGAGGGCGTGTTCGTCGCGGAGGAAGACGTGCGACTCCTGATTACCCGTGCGGACGCGGATGATGTAGCGCGGGAGCTCGTGCGTGGCCTTGTCGTGCTGGTCGAGGTACTCGGGGAGCGAGGCGCCGTAGCGGGTGACGCCGGCGCCGAGCTTCTCGAGGGCGGCGAAGTTTTCCACGATCTTGTCGATCTGCGCGGGATCGAAGGTGTGCCTGTCGGCCAGGCGCGTGAGGACGATATCCTCGGAGCCGAGCTCGAGGAGGATGCGGTTGAGCTGCTCGTCGTTGTCGACGTACTGCTCACGCTTCTTGCGCTTGATCTTATAGAGCGGGGGCTGGGCGATGTAGACGTAGCCGCGCTCGATGAGGCCCTTCATCTGGCGATAAAGGAACGTCAGCAGGAGGGTGCGGATGTGGGAGCCGTCGACGTCAGCATCCGTCATGATGATGACCTTGTGGTAGCGGGCCTTGTCGACATTGAAGCCGCCGACGGATTCGTCGCCCTCGCCGATGCCGGTGCCGACGGCGGTGATGAGGGTGCGGATTTCCTCATTGGAGAGCACCTTGTCGAGGCGGGCCTTCTCGGTGTTGATGAGCTTGCCGCGGAGGGGGAGAATGGCCTGGAAGCGGCGGTCGCGGCCTTGCTTGGCGGAGCCGCCGGCGGAGTCGCCCTCGACGATGTAGAGCTCGCCCAGCGCGGGATCGCGCTCGGAGCAATCGGCGAGCTTGCCGGGGAGGCCGCCGCCGGAGAGAGCGCCCTTGCGGACGGTCTCACGGGCCTTGCGGGCGGCCTCGCGGGCGCGGGCGGCATTGAGGCCCTTGTCGACGATGCGCTTGGCGACAGGGGGATTGGAGCTGAAGAAGAACATCAGGCCCTCGTAGGAGAGGGAACCGACGATGCTCTCCACCTCGGGGGAGAGGAGCTTGACCTTGGTCTGCGACTCGAACTTGGGATCGCTGTGCTTGATGGAGATGACGGCGGCGAGGCCCTCGCGCACGTCGTCGCCGGTGATCTGGGGATCCTTGTCCTTGAGCAGATTATTCTGCTTGGCGAACTGGTTGATCGCGCGGGTGAGGGCAGAGCGGAAGCCGGAGAGGTGGGTGCCGCCGTCGGGATTGTGAATCGTATTGGTGTAGCAGAGGACCTGGTCGTTGTACGTGTCGTTGTACTGGAGGACGACCTCGACGTGGACCTCGGCGTCCTTTTCGTCGATTTTGATCTTCTGCTCTTTCTTGATCGCGATGGGCTTGGGGAAGAGGGGGGTCTTGCCCGTATTGAGCTGCTTCACGAACTCCTCGACGCCGTCTTTATAGTAATAGCGCTCGGTCTTGGGCTCGGCGGGGCGCTCATCGGTGAACTCGATCTCGAGGCCGGAATTGAGGAACGCGAGCTCGCGAAGGCGCTGCGCGATGCGCGGAGTCTGGAAGACGGTGGTCTCCTTGAAGATCTCGGGGTCGGGCTTGAAGGTGATGAGGGTGCCGGTGCCGCGGGCCTTGCCGATGACATCGAGCTTTTTCACGGTCTTGCCGCGCTCGAACTTCATGTGGTGGACCTGGCCGCCGCGCGAGACCTCGACCTCGAACCACTCGGAGACGGCATTGACGCACTTGGCGCCGACGCCGTGGGTGCCGCCGGAGAATTTGTAGCCGCCCTGACCGTATTTGCCGCCGGAGTGGAGGGTCGTGAGGACCATCTCGACGCCCGGGATCTTGTACTGCGGGTGGATATCGACGGGGATGCCGCGGCCATCGTCGCGGATCGAGATGGAGCCATCGACGTGGATGGCGACCTCGATCTTTTTGCAGTGACCGGCGAGATGCTCGTCGACGGAGTTGTCGAGCACTTCGGAGACGCAGTGATGGAGCGCGCGCTCATCGGTGCCGCCGATGTACATGCCGGGCTTCTTGCGCACGGCTTCCAGACCTTCGAGCTTGCCGAGTTGGGAAGCGTCGTAGGTGTTGGAGATAGGTTGGTTGGGCGCTGGGTTCTGGGCTTCGGGAGCGTCAGACATGAAGGTGTATTTGGCAGGGATTTAGAGCCGGAAAATGAAAGGAAAATTCTCTCTGTGACGGCTCGGCAACGCGAGGGTATTTTTTGAAAAAAACATGCTTAAAAAAGCGGTTTCCTTCGCGATTAAAGGCTTGCGGGGTTTGGGAGGGGTGGGGGCAGGGGGAAGGGCGGGAAGGGAACGGGGTGGGTGGGGTGGAATTTGGGGTGAAGTACCTAGGATTTGGCCTGTGGAGGGTGTGAGGTGGTGCGAGGCCGAGAGGGTGGGTAGGGGCGGAAATTTTGGGGTGTACTAGGGCGAGCTTGGTCGATTTAGCCCGGAAATAGAGGAGGGTTTGGGTTGTGGGAATGGAGGGGATGTAAGGCTCCGGCTGATCGCCTGCGCGGTGGGTTTGGATACCCGCTAGACGCTGGCGGGGTAAGGCGGGTGGTAGGCAGGGAGGCGAGGCCGGGCTTTAGGCGGCGAATTTTCGGCCCGAAATAGGCGGGAGTGAGCCGGAATAGGCCGGAAATAGAGGAGGCTCGGCGTGAGAATTTCCGAGGGATGGCGTGGTGGTGGAGGCCGGGAATGGCAGCGCCAGGCGCGCGATGCGCGGTACCTGGGCGGGGGAGTGGCTCCATCACGCTAGTATGCCGGATTTGGGTGACAAAGTCACCTGGGTACCGGGAGAACGTGATGCGGCCGGGTCGGCGCGGCGATTACGCGGGGGGCGAGGGTGGCTGGCCTGACGCGGCGAGGACGGCAGGGAGGACTTTGATTGCCGAGCAGCCGTTGAGGCCGGCGCCCCACGCGGCGTTGAACTCGATCACGGCCCAGCCGCGGTGGGCGATGTAGCCGACGTCGACGACGACGGCGCGCGGGAGGGGCATCGCTTGCAGGAGATCGGTGATGAAGGCGCGGGCGTCGGGAAGGGCGACGGTGCCTTCGTAGGCGGCGGCATCGAGGATCTGGCCATCCAATATGAAACTCCGGACCTCCGCGGTGAGTGTCACGCGCTCGGCGACGAAGACCGGAGTGCTCTCGGGCAAGCCATGGCACTCGGCGGCGAGGTCTGCAGGTGAGGTGTAGACTGCGCCGCGAAATTGCTTGGGCGTGACGGCTTCACGAAAGCCGGGAGTGATTGCAGGGCCTCGCCGAGGGTGCGCTGCGCGAGCTGGCGGCGAAGGAATTGCGGCGGAACTTTGAGGAGCAGGTCGTCGGCGGGTGAGCAGAGGTCGAAGCCGAGCTTTTGCTGGAGCACGAGGCAGAAGGTATCTGCGCCATAGACGCGGACGGAAGCGGGGTCGAGGTGCGGCGGCTCCCAGAAGCGGCCCAGTCGATGGACGGTGCCGCCTGCTTTAGCGAAAGCATCGGCGAGGGCGTCGCGCTCCACGTCCGGCTTGTCGGAGATGAGGAGGTTGAGGCCGGCGGTGGCGGAAATTGGGATGTCATTCCGTTCTAGTAATCGTGGAAT
Source organism: uncultured Opitutus sp. (assembly GCA_964480585.1). Classification (GTDB taxonomy): domain Bacteria; phylum Verrucomicrobiota; class Verrucomicrobiia; order Opitutales; family Opitutaceae; genus ER46. The sequence continues at coordinate 6,876 of CAYZPV010000023.1, forward strand.
GACCACTCTCATACGTGTCGTGTTATCTGCCTGCCTTTTTCCGCGCGATCTGTAAGTTGTGTGAAGCCTCGGGGAAGTTTGGCCGCAGGCGCAGGGCGGTTTCGAAGACGGAGATCGACTCGGCGGGTTGTTGGGCGTCGAGGAGGGTGGAGCCGAGGACGTAGAGGGAGTCGGGGTTGGTGGGCTCGAGGTCGACGGCTTTGCGGGCGTGGGTGAGGGCTTCGGGGAGGCGGCGGGCGATGCGGAGGCCGAGGCTGTAGTTGCGGTGGGCTTTGGCGTAGACGGGATTCAGTTTCAGGGACTGCTGGTAGGCGGCGAGGGCGCGGTCGACCTGGCCGTCGCGGAGGAGGGCGTCGGCGAGGTTGCAGTGGGTCTGGTGGGCGTTGGGCTGGACTTTGACGGCTTGCTCGAAGTGCTTGATGGCCTCGGGCAGGACATCGACCTGGTAGAAGGCGGCGCCGAGATTGGTCCAGGCGAAGGGGTTGTCGGGCTGGAGCTTGACGGCGGCGCCAGCGTGGACGGCGGCTTCGTCGGAGCGGCCGGCGCGGGAGAGGGCGGCGGCGAGGTTGGTGTGGGCGCGGGGGTTTTTGGGGCGCTTGATGACGGTGTCGGTCCAGAGCTCGACGTCGTCGTGGTAGTCGAGATTGCGCTGTAGGGTGGCGACGCTGGCGAGGACGGCGAGGGGGAGGCAGGCCCAGGCGAGGCGGGGGCCGAGCCAGCGGTAGCCGGCGAGGACGGCGAGGGCGACGAGGCCGGCGCTGGCGAGGTAGGGGCGGCTCTCGGCGATGGGCTGTAGTGCGATCGGCACTACACTGGAGGTGGGCGCGAGGACGATGAAGAACCACGCGAGGGCGAAGCCGGCGGCGGGGCGGCGGTAGAGGAGCGCGGCGGTGGCGGCGAGGACGGCGAGGAGGGCGAGGACGTAGGGCCAGGCCTCGGCGGCGGTGAGCCAGGCATAGCCGTAGTCGAAGACGAGCGGGCTGGGCCAGAGGGTGAGCCGCAGGTAGAGGAGGACGGCGCGGCTCTCGGTGAGGGCGTAGGTGAAGGGTGTGATGCCTTGATCGAAGCCGACGGCGCGCTCGCGCAGCGGCGACGACGCCATGAGGACGAACAGCACGAGCCAGGTGGCGGCGAGGGCGGCGTGGAGGCCGGCGCGGCGGCGGAAGACCTCGCGCCATCCACCGGCGAGAAAGATGCGGTCGTAGAGGAGGAGGGCGACGGGGGCGGTGACCATCACTTCCTTGCTCAACATGCCGGCGAGGCAGGCGAGGACGGCGAGGATCTTCCAGCGGAGGGCGGCGGCGGGGCTGGCGGCGGTGGCGCTACGGATAAACGTGTAGAGCGTGGCGAGGTAGCAGACGCTCATAAACAGCTCGGTGCGCTGCGAGAGGTAATTGACCGCGGTGGTGAGGAGCGGGTGGACGCCCCAGAGGAGCGCGGCGAGGAGGGCGAGGAGGCCGGCGGAGGGGCCGTAGCGGGCGGCGAGCGCTGGGAGCTGAAGCGTGCGGCGCACGATGCCGAAGAGGGCGCAGACGGCGGCGAGGTGGAGGGCGAGATTGGTGGCGTGGTAGCTCCAGACCTCGAGGCCGCTCACGGCATAGTTGAGCGCGTAGGAAAAATTGGCGAGCGGGCGGCCGGCGACGCCGGCCTCGGGGGGTGGGGAGAGGACGGCGCGGGGCGGCCAGAGCTGGCGGATGGAGGGATTATCGCGGATGGAGTCGTAGTCGTCCATCACGAGGGGGCCGGAGAGGCTATTGTGGTACGCGCCGACGACCATGGCGGCGAGCAGGAGCAGGGCGAGCCAGAGGCCGCCGCGCGATCGGAGAAGTTCCGCAAGCCGTTCCCACATGGGGGCCAACGAAGCGGGGTCGGGGAGGGCGCGCAACAGCGCGTTTGCCGGAGGGGTAGGGGCATTTGGCCCTACTGGGGTAGGGGCCAATACGAGGCCACATGCCCCTTCAATGTACGGGGTGATTTGGGGTATTATACTGCCGTGAATCCCAGTGTGCGCAGCTCCCACGTGGAACTAAGGCAGGTATCGCGGGCGGCCGCGAGACGCCGGCGGGCGTTTTCGCTGGTGGAGATCATGGTGGCTGGAGCCGTGATGGGCCTGCTCTCGATCGGGATGCTGCAGACGCTGCTCCAGTCGCGGCGAGCCACGGAAGGCAGCATCCTGCAAAACTCCGCGCTCAATATCATCCAGGGATACGTGGAGCAGTTGAAGAACATGGACTATGTCGATCTCACGGTGTCGCCGGCAACAGGCACCGCCGAGATCGACCTGACGCCGGACAACGAACTGGATAACGATCCGGACGATCCGACAATCGACCGCCTCATCCTGCCGCTGCAACTCTCCACCGGCACGCCGCCGACGACAATACCGCCCGTGGGATCGCCCGCGCCGACCAATGCGGTGGACAACGAGCGCAAGGTGCTGATCCGATTCACGTCGCTCACGCCGACCGACGCGGACAGGATCACGATCAATTTCTGGATATGGGTGACGGATCTGACGGGGGAGATCACCGACCTCTCGGAGGCCAAGGCGATCACGATCATCTACACGTACACGGTGCTGGACGGCGGACGCGTGAAGCGCTTTCGCCACCAGATCCGGAGCATCCGCACGGTGGTGCCATCGCACTGAGACGAGGAATTCCCATGAGCGTCCGCAGAAACACGTCACGCCGCGCGGCGTTTACCCTGGTGGAGATACTGATCGCCACCTCGATCTTCGCGATCATCTCGGTGGGGTTGACGCGGCTGATGATCCAGATGCTGAGCATCTACCACTACGACACGGGCAAAATCCTGGTGAACCGGGATATTCGGAAGTTCACGATGGAGATGACGGAGAACGCGACCTACGCGAACTACTTCAAGATATTCCCCTCCTACGCGAGCATCTCACGGACGATCGACACGTATGTGAACGTGGCCGACCCCGAGCAAGGGTACACGACCGCGGCGGCGGCCAACTACGTGCCCGAGGGTCTTTCGGGCGATTGCCTGGTGCTGGTCTACAAGGATCCGGCGGATGACCGGATCGTCTCGCGATTGCTCATCTACTATCGGGTGGGGGGCACGCCCACGCCGCCGCCGGCAGCGGGCATCAAGGTCTTCAATCGGGGGCCGCTGCGCAAACTGGAGATCACGCCCAACTCGATGCTACCGCTCCTGCAACTGATCCCGGAGATCCCCAATCCCGCGGTGAACCCGATCGTATTGGAATCGGTGGGCGTGCAATCGCCGACGCTGGTGCAGGTGCCGGGAAGCAATCCGGCGACGTTCCAGAGCTGGGGGCTATTTCACAATTTCTTCGACCAAAGCGTGATCCTGAAGGGGGAGCTGATCCAGACGGGGGCGCAAATCAACGCGAAGAATGTGTCGGCGACGAACACCTATAATTTCACGATTTCCCCCCGCGGTTAAGCCATGAAACTCCGATCTGCTTCCTCCGCCCAGCGCGGCAGCGCACTCGCCGTGGTGCTCATCCTCTGCATGGGCATGCTGATGGTCGTCGCGAGCGTGCTGACGTACTCGCTCTCCGAGCGGCGGCTCAACTACCGCGAAGCGATGCGCATCGAGGCGCGCAACGCGGCGGAGGCCATCTCCGAGTACGGCTTGGCGCAGGTGCGCGCGAAGATGCAAAAGCGCTCGGACTTCAGCCCGACGCGCTTCACGACGGGGCAGGATGCCAATAGCATCCAGATGCCGAGCACGACATTTTGGGGAGGCACCAATGTCTCGCTCGCGACGGGCTTTGCGCCCGAGCTGACGATCGGCCTGGTGACGCCGGTGATGCAGGGCACCAATGCCCTGTACTATTTCGATCCCAACGACCCGGCAAACGACCATGATGTGCTGAAAGGGCGCTATGCCTTTCGCTTCGACATCAAGATCATCTCCAAGGCCACGGTGAATCCGCCATCGAAGGCAGCGGGCGCCCCGCATACGGTCTACATGACGCAGACGCTCTCGGCGCGCGCCTCACCGCTGTTCTCGCACGCGATCTTCTACAACATGGACCTGGAACTCTGGCCCGGCCCGGCGATGACGATCCTCGGCGGCGTGCACACGAATGGAAATCTCTACGTGAAAAAGCAGAGCAGCAGCGGCCTCGCGCTGTACTTCAACGGGCCGGTGACGGCGGCGGGCAGCCTGATCGCGGGAGCGAAGGTGTCGGTGATGAACTACAACGGCACGTACGATGATCTCTCCAGCTATACCGACCAAGTGAATTTCCTCTCCAGCGCAGGATCACCGGTAAATCTGAAAGGGCCCGCGCCGAATACCACCTCGCCCGTCTTCTGGCGCGACCACAAGTGGGGTACGGCGAGCGAGAATGCGACGACAAGGGAGAAGTTTCGGGTATGGGCCTCTGGCGCCACCGCAGGCAATCTGCAGACCTCGGCACACGATGTCTCGGTGGCGCTGCTGCCGGGCATCAACTCGTATGTCGAGGATACGACGCCCTACAATGGGGTGGATAATTCCGTCAACGATTCACGCAAGATGATCGAGCCGCCGCTGCTCTCGACCGATGCCGGGTACAGTGCGGAAGTGGAGGCGCAGAAGTACTCGACGCGGTCAGGGCTATATATCGCGGTCAATCCCACCAGCACCACCCGAAATGGGCGCACCCCGACCGGCGTCGTGATTGCCGTTCCCGCCGGCAAATACCGCGCGTTCATGATGGCGACGAGCAACAACACCACGACTTCGACCGAGGTGATCCTGCCCGGCCAGCCGGATTACGGCAACAATAACACTATGATCAACCTCGGGCTGAATACGCCCGCGCTTGTAGCCGCCGCCGGCGTGAGCCCGCTCATCACCATCCGCAACGACGAGATGTACGATATGCGCCGCGCGACCGGGCTTGATGGCGCTCCGTTCAACTGGGGCGCCGCGCGCAGCGCCAGCAATCCCTTTACGCCCAAAAATATCGACATGATCGATGTCGATATGCGCACCCTGAAGCTCGTCGTCGATCGTTCCATCAATCTTCTGACCACCTCCTCCGTCTATCGCACGGCGACCCCGGCCGACGGCACGTCCACGAGCAACGCGGCCTGGACCCGGTTTATCTACAATGCGGGGGCCACGCGCGAGGACGTCACGACCACCCCCTTGATGAGTATCACCAATTTCGTCGCGTCGAACTGGAACGGCGCGATCTACATCCAATCCATCGATGCCGAGACGACAAAGACTTCGGGCGTGCGCCTGATCAATGGTCGCGGGCCGGTCGCCTCCGCTTCCGACGGCAGCGGGCTGACCATCGCGACCAATGATGCCCTGTACATCCTTGGGCACTATAATGCCGACGGCACCATAAACTCCAGCACAACCGGCACCACCAATTCCGGGCGGTTTCCCGAGTCTTCGTCCGAAGCACCGTGCTCCATCGCCTGCGATGCGATCACCATCCTCTCCACTCCACGCTACACGAATGGAGGTACTAGCGGTGTCATCAGTCAGGATGGGGGCTGGAACGACGCGCTGAGCCGGGTGCGCCACAGCAGCAACTCCTATTCGAGCAATTGGGCGACGACCGCGATCTCCAACTCAAACTATAATGACGGCGATTCGGCCTCCACCGACTGTTGGCGCGTGCCTTACGACAAGACCTCCGGCACGATGAACACCAACAATACGATCAAGCTCGGTGGCAACGATACGGAGATCTCAGCGGCCTTCCTCGCCGGTATTGTCATCTCGAACAAGGACGGCAACGGGCAGAATAGCGGCGGGGCCAACAACTACCCGCGCTTCCTTGAGGATTTCGGCACGTTGAGCAACCCGGCCAAGACGGTGGCGATTCGTGGCTCGATCGTGGCCATGTTCGAGAGCCGTGCCGCGACGGAGCCGTGGCTATGGCGCACGTTCAACGCTCCGCAGCGCCTCTGGGGCTTTCACGAGCTTTTCCGCAACGGGCGCTTTCCGCCGCTGACGCCGCGGACGATGTCGTACCGGCGCGTCGATTTCAACGACATCAGCAAAGCCACCTACGATGCGCAGAAGGGGGCGTGGGGATTGACGCCGTAGCGGGCGGGGCTGCGGCGGTGAAGTCTCAGCTTCGGGGCCGGTAAGCCGGATTCTGTTCTGCGCCTTGCGGCGCTTTGGTCGTCATTTCTCTCCACGCCGGTCTTGCGACCGGCGGGCCGCGCCGCCTGCCGCGGGCTTGCGCCCGCGGTGGACGGCGAGATGCGGCATACCCGTGGCTATGGGACGGGCCGCCCAGCCACCTATTTTGCCTTGCACCGGACGGGGTTTTTCGTGCCGCCGACATCACTGTCGGCGCGGTGGGCTCTTACTCCACCTTTTCACTATGACCTCGCACGTGCGCCTTGCGGCGTCCGTGCGGGGCTACTTGTTTTCTGTGACACTGTCCGTCGGACGCGCCTTGACGCGCGCCGCCCGTGCTTGCGGTGAAGCTTGCACGGCATCCTGCCCTGCGGTGTCCGGACTTTCCTCTCCGGGACTATCAATATCGGGCGAGGGTTTCCCCGCGCCTTGGGATCAAAGAACCCGGAGCGACGACCAAGCCCCGAAGCTGAGAAGGTCCAAGGTAGGCTGTGGCGCGCGGGTGGCAAGCGCTACCGCAGGGGCGGGCTACAGGCCGGCGGCGAGCGGACGGGCGAGGCGGGGCGCGGGGGCGGAGCTATCGAGGCGGGCAAAGGCGGCATCGATCAGATCCTGGCGCAGGGGATGCAGCTCCTGCCACAGGGACCAGGCGACGCAGTAGTCGTCGGGGTCCTCGACGCGGGCTTCGCGGATGGCGGAGACGAAGGCCTGGACGACGCCTTGCCGGTAGAAGGCGACACCGTAGGGGTGAAGGCGGAGGCTGTCGAAGGTGAGCGATTTGAGGTCGGCCGCCTGGTCGCCAAAGGCCGGAAAAAACGCGACGCAAGCGGGATCGAGCAAGCGACCTTCGCCGACCAGGATGCGGGTGAGGGGCACGCCGGGGAGGGTGAGGATGGCGCCGGAGGCGATGAGGCGGTGGAGTTCGCACGTGGCGGCATCGGTATCGGCGCAGGTCGTCATACGACAAGAATAGGCCGAGAGTGGCCGGGCGGCTATCCGGCATGCGCCCGACGGTGGCAGGTGCGGATGGACTAGGTGAGATCCCCGAGCGCCGGAGCTCAATCGCCCGCCAGGGGAGGCGGGAAGTAGCGGATCGGGGGTGGGCGATTTTCCGGCCCAGAGGCGGGAGCTTATCGGGCCGCAGGCGAGCGCCGGGGGAGGCGCTTGATGAATTGGACGACGCGAAACGTCTCGCGAAAGCCGAGCGCGGCATGGGCCGCGATGGAGGCGGAGTTGGCCAGCTCGGCATCGCTGGCGAGCTCGATCATGCCGCGCCGGGAGGCCCAGCGCTCGGCGGCCGCGATCAATTTGCGACCCCAGCCGCGGCCGCGCAGAGCAGGCTCGACGTACCAGCCTTCCAGGTAGGCGGTGGTCTCCCGCGCAGCGCCGTCGACGCCCTCGCGCAAGGCGAGCTCGACGAAACCGCCGAGGCGGCCCTGGCCCCAGTCGAGGACGAGCACGCCGAATTTTTGCGGATTGCCGAGCTGCTCGCGCATCTCGAGCCGGGAGCGAGGCCCCGTGCACTCAGGCCACAGGGCGCGCCGCAGCCGGCCCCACTCCGCACAGTCGGCGGCGGAGGCCGCGCGCACGCGCAGGCGGGGGCGGGGAGCCGTGTGGGCCATGGGTGTTTCCGGGCCGCGGCGCGGCGGCGAGCCGAGGCGTATCAATAATCCCAATACACGATCCGCCCGCACTGGTCGCAGGTGGGAAGGGTGGCGGAGGGCTCGCCCTTGCCGCGGGCGGCAGACTCGACCTCGCTGGAGACCTTGAGATGGCAGCCGCCGCACTTCGCGCCGCGGATGGCGACGACGACGGGCATATTGCGCGCCGCCACGCGGTCGTAGAGGCGGAGACGGAGGGCATCGACGCCCGTGCGGGCGGCGGCGACATCGGCCAGCGCGGTCTGGTGCTCGGCCTTGAGGTTGGCCTCGCGCTCGCGGAGGATCTTGAGGCGCTCCTCGTGGCCGGAGATGTTGGCCTTGAGCTCGGCTTCGGCGGCGGCAAATTTCTTCTTCGCCTCGTCGATGGCGTACATCACCTCGAGTTCCTGGCCCTCGAGCTCGGCGATCTGGCCCTGCATCGTGATGATCTGCTGACCCATGGCCTGGTACTCGTCGTTTTTCCGAATGGAGAGCTGCTGGGTCTTGTACTGGCCGACCTTGGCCTCGGCGGAGCCGATATCGGCCTCGAGCAGCTTCTTCTTCGACTCTAGGGCGCGCAGCTCGGCGCGGGCGGTCTCGATGGCGGCCTTTTCGGCGGCGATCTTCTGCTCCACGCGGGCGACATCCTGGGGCACCTGCTTCAACTGGGCCTCGAGGCTGAGGCGCTTCTGGTCGCGATCTTGCAGGATGAGGAGGGTCTGAATCGCAGGGGGCACCATGCCTGCAGACTGCGCGGGGGAGCGCGGAGGGGTCAACGAAAGTTCTTGGCGCCCGGCGAGACGCTCACCAGCTCGCAAAGGCGGTGGAGCGCTGCGACTCGGACGTGAGCTCGAGCCATTTCACGATGCCGTAGGGGTTGCTGCCGCCAAAGTTGGCGAGGGCTTCATCGTAGTGGAACTTGGAGTTGCCGACGACGGTGATATTGTTGGCGACGATGGAGCCCATGACATCGGGATTGCCGTGGATCTTGACGTTGCCATTGGGCGCGTAGACGACGCCGTTGAACTGGGAGCCGCCGCCAAGCGCGATATCCTGGCTGGTGGCGTGGGTGCCGTAAATCTGGAGGGACGAGGCCTGGGCGTTGGGATTGACGACGCCGCCGCCGGTGAGGTTGATGTCGCCGGCGGTGTAGATGGTGAGCGAAGAACCGGCATCGATGGTGAGGGTATCGCCGCCGCCGTTGAGCTTCAGCACGTCGCCCGCGCCGGTGAGGATGAGCGTGATGTGGCCCTTGACGGTGAAGCTATTGGTGATGGCGCCGGCAAAGCGGTAGGTGGCCGTGATGCCCGCGCCGCCGAGCGTGGCGCCGACGGCGCCGATATCGATGGCGGAGGTAGGATTGCTGACGGTATCGAAATTGGCCGTGAAATCGGTGGCGACGCGAGTGGTATCGACGTAGCCGGAGGGGCTGCCGAAGGGGCCGATGATGCCATTGGTGCCGACACTGACGCCGGAGGAGCTGGAGCCGCCGACGGAGGCGAAGCCCCAGATATCGGCATTGTTGATGGCGACGGAGCCGACGGCGACGGAGGTGCTGCCGACGCTGCCGCTATCGCGCTTATAGGCGGGGGCGTAGGGCACGGGCGAGCCGCGCGGGGTGCCATCGGGGTTGAACTCGGAGTTCCAGCTATCGACGGAGGCTACATTGCCGTTAAACGTGATCTGGTTGCGAGCGACGAGCCCCATGGCGAAGCGGGAGCGGCGGCGCAGATCGACCTGCACGGCCTTGGCGACGGTGAGGGTATCGCCGGGAAAGGTGAGCGTGGCATCGGCGTACACGCGGGGAGCGCCAGCGCCGCCGTTGTAATTGTTGACGAGGACGCGGACGGAGGCGGTGACGCCGCCGCTCAGTTCAAAATCGGTGAAGGTGCGCTTGGCGTTGGCGCCGTTGATCGTCCAGCCGTTCCACGCCGTGGCGAGAGCGGTGCCGGTGGCGACTTGGTTGAAGCACCAGACGGCTTCTTCGATGCCGGTCTCCGCGAGGTTGATGGCGGCTCCGTGGTAGAAGGAGCGGCTGGCCAACTGGAGCGAGGTGCGGCTCAGTGCAAGGTAGCTGCCGAGGGAGACGCCGATGATGGCGCAGAGCAGCAGGGCGACAAGCAGCACGGAGCCGCGCCGGCGGCGGGGAAAACGATGAGAGGCGCGCATGAGTGGGGATCAGGTGCTGACGGGCTTGTTGCGGAGGACGACGCGGGCGGAGAGCACGGCGTTGGTGGCGGCGACGGTGGTGGCGCCGGTGCGGACGGAGCGCAGCGTGATCTGGAGCTGCTTGGTCTCGAGGTTGTTGTTGGCGACGAAGTCGACGCCGTTGATGACCTTGTACCGCCGGAAAGCGAATTCGGTGACATTGCGCACCAGGATACGGCGGGGAGCGGTGCTATCCGGATTGCCCGTCACCCGGTAGAAGCAGCCCGCGGTGTCGCCGGTGGCCGACGAATCGTAGGCGTACGTGACGGTGCTGGTACCGCTCTCCGTCACGACGCGCAGGCTGACGCTGGTGGAGCTGTGCCAGGTGAGATTGCTCGCCATGCGGGCCTCGGCGCTGAAGATCTCGAGGGCGCGCCGGGACTCGGCCTCCATGGTGGCGTAGTTGGCGGCGTTGAAGCCATTGCGACCGAGCATCAGAAAGGTGGAGAGGATGCCGGCGAGCACAGCCACCGAGATGGCGCTGCCGATCATGACCTCGACCAAGGTAAAGCCGGCGCGGGAGCGGCGGCGGGAGCGCTCAGTGTGCGACATAGAAGTAATCGCTAAGGCCGTTGCGGGCATAGCGGGTTTGGAAGGAAAGCGTGTGCTCGCGGCCATCGATGCCCTCCCACGCGACTTGAAGGGTGATGCGCTTGATGTTGGAGCGGCCCGAGATATCCTCGATGAGGCGGGTGCACACAAAGCGGCTGGCGATCGTGGCTAGGCGGGTATCGAGGGTGGTCGAGGTGCCTGAGGTGATGGTCGTGGCCGGATCGATGGTCGTAGGTGTGGTGGCCGAGGGCTGGGCGGCCTGTAGGGCGACGATCTGCGCCCAGTTTTGCAGGCGGAGGATCTCGATCTCGCTCTGCACGATCTGGCCGGCGAGCGTGGTGCTCCGTGCGGTATCGACCTGCCGCATGCCGTACTGAAGCGCGGTGAGGCAAGTCGCGATACCGAAGGCGAGAACGAACGTGGCCATCGTGACTTCAAGAATGGTGAAGCCAGCGCGGCGATCGCGGCGTGCGGGGCTGGAGTGGCGCATCCCCGCCACTCTATGGCATTTGAAGCCAAGCGAGTTAGAGGCTGACGGACGTATTTTTCAGGCCTGCGGTCGAGGGTAAGGTCGGGCCTGATCCCTGAGGCCGACACCCTACCAGCCTTCGAAATAGCGGGCGTAGGCGGCGCGCTCGGCGGCGGCGGTAACCTCGCGCCACTTGGAGATGGAGAAGGGCTGGTCGGAATCGCGGTTGGCGAGCGCTTCGTCGTAGTGGAAAGCGGCATTGCCGGTGAGGCGGATGGAGCGCGCGACGATGGAGCCGAGCACCTCGCCGTTGCCGTTGATCGAGACGTGGCCGTTGGGCGCGTAGACGACGCACGCGAGGCGGCCATTGCCGGCGATCTGGAGATCTTGACCGGCAGGTGTGGTGTTCACGCCATAAAGCTGCACCGCGATGGGCTGCACATTGGCATTGATCAGGCCATTGCCGCCGAGTTTGACATCGCCGGCGACCCAAAGCGTGAGGCTGGAGCCATCGGGGATGATGATGGCGGAATTGCCGGTGAGGCTGATGGCGTCGCCGATGGCGGCGGTGAGGACGAGCGTGACGTCGCCGCGGATGGTGAGCGTCTCATTGCCTGTAAGGCGGAGGGAGGTGGCGCGCCACTTAGTCCTCGCTCCGGCGATCCCGAGCACCGGTGGAATAAAGGGGAGGGGGATCGTATCCGTGGGGGCGAGAAGATTGTCGAAGTCGGCGTTGAAGTCGGTGGAAACGCGACGGGGATCGACGAGCACATCGGGCGCAGTGTCCTCACCGCGCACGGTGCCGCCGCTGCCCACTTGAGGCGCGCCGCCGCCGGTGGCGACGTAGCCCCAGATATTGGCCTGATTGATGAGCACCGCGCTGTTGGCGACAGAGACGCTGCCGACGGTGCCGTTGTCTTTCCGCACCGCCGTCGAGTAGGGTACGGGAGGGGTGGTGTCAGAGTTGTCGGGGTCGGAGTTCCAACTGTCGACTGAGGCGACCGCGCCGGAAAAAACGATGGCCTCCTTGGCGACGAGCCCATTGGCAAACAGCGAGCGGCGGCGGAGAGTGACCTCCAGGAGCTTATCCACGGGGGAGCTGCCTGGGGAGCCCACGGAGGACTGGGCGAGCACCTTGGGCCGCGCGCTGGGGCCGGGGTTATAGGAATCGACGTAGACCTTGACGGAGCCCGAGGCATTGCGGCCGAAATCGAAGCCCTCGAATTTGCGGTAAGCGGCGGAGCCGGTCTTGGCCCAGCCATCCCACGAGGATTTATCGGAGCCCAGGGCGCGATTGAACGACCATACAGCCTCCTCCGTGCCGGCCTCGGCGAGATTGAGGGCGGCGAAGCCATTGAAGCTCCGCTGGGCGAGACGCGAGGAATTGAGGTTGAGGCTCAGGTAGCTCGCGAGTGCCACCGCGATGAGTGCGGAGAGCAGCAGCGCCACGATGAGCACGGCGCCGCGCTGGCGGGTACGAGCGGTGAGCGGGAGGCGGGCCATCAGTTGCTGACCCGTTTGTTGCGCAGGATGTAGCGCGAGGATTGTGCCTCTTGGGAAGCGGTGGCGGTGGTGACACCTTGCCGCACGGCGCGAAAGACGAGCTCAATCTGCTTGGTCTCGAGATCGGTGGTGGCAATGTTATCGACCTGGCCAGGCCGCTCGAGCTTGTAGCGGCGGAAGGTGAAATCGGAGGCGAGCCCACGCAGGAGCACGCGCGGGGCGGAGGAGGACGCCGCATCGCCCAGTTTACGGTAGAAGCTGCCGTGGTGGGCGCTGCGCCGGTCGGCCTCATAAGCGTAGGTGACGAGGGAGCGCCCGGAGCCGGAAGTGACGAGAGAGAGCGTGATGCTCTGGTCGCTGTTCCAGCGCAGATCGGCGGCGCGGCGGACATCTTCGCCGAAAACGTCCAGGGCATTGCGCGTCTGCGCGTGGAGCTCGCTGTAGCTACTGGCGAGAAAGCCGGAGCGCCCGATCATCAGGAACGCGCTCAACACACCGGCAAGGATGAGGCCGGAAATCCCGGCCGAGATCATCACTTCGGTGAGCGTGAAACCTGCGCGGGGACCGCGCGGCAGCCTAGTGCGCGGTGTAAAAGTAGTCATAGAGGCCGCTCTTGCTATAACGCGTGAGATACCGGACGATCTGCGGGCGCCCATCGTAGCCAGTCCAGGTAGAGACGAGCTCGATCTGCTTCATGTCGGTCTTGAGATCGGTGATGGTGCGCTCGCACCTGAACGAAGAGGAAGTGCCGCCGACACTGGCGACTGAGACGCGGGTATCCCGGGAATTTTGGAGTTCCTGGATCTGAGCCCAGCTTTTGAGGCGAAGCCGCTCCATCTCGGACTGCATCACCTGCGAAGCGTAGGTGACGTGCCGCGCGTAGTCGACGGACTGGAAACCCCGCTGTATCAGGGTGATGGAACCTGCGATGACCAGCGTGAGGATCGTCGCCGCCAGCATCACTTCGACCAGCGTGAAACCGCCGACCCGGCGAGGACGGCGGCGATGGGCTAGTGATGGAAGGTGGCGGAGCACGTACAAAGGTATCGGACCGGAGCCCTGTCCGGTAGAGTCGAAGAGTACCCCGAAATCAGGTCCGAATGGACCTATCGCCGGATGGGTTGGATTGCTGTACGTAGATGGCGGCGGCCTGGGCGCGGCGCTTGACCTGCAGTTTTTCGAAGACGTTTACGAGGTAGTTCTTGACGGTGTTTTCGCTCAAGTTGAGCTGCTCGCCCACCTGCTTGTTGGTGAGGCCCTCGGCGACGAGCGCGAGCACCCGGCGCTCCTGGTTGGAGAGGATCGAAAGATCGTTGGTGGAATCGACACCGCCGCCGCGGAGGAGGCGGAGGACGCGGCTGGTGGTATCGGGATCAAGGATCGAGCGGCCGGCCGCGACATCCTGCACCGCCTGAAGCAATCCCTGCGGATCGATCTCCTTCATCAGATAGCCCTGCGCGCCGCACGCCACAGCCTCGTAGATGTAGTTGTCGTTTGAATACGAGGTGAGGATGACGACCTTGGTATCGGGGAGCTGCTGGAGGATCCGCTTGCAGGCGTCGAGGCCGGAGCCATCGGGCAGGCGGATATCCAGCAGCACGACATCGGGCCGGTGCTGGAGGCACTCCTGCACGGCGCTCGCGACGGAGCCTGCCTCGGCGACGACATGGATGGGGGGAGTGGCATGCAGGCCGAGGACAGTCTTGATGCCGCGACGGACGAGCTCGCTGTCGTCGACGAGCAGTACGCGGATAGGGGTGCGGGTTGAATCGGTCATGATCTAGGGATGAAGATGAGAGAAGAGCAGGCGCACGGTGGTGCCCTGCTGAGGACGGGAATCTACGGTGAGCTCGGCATCGAGCTCGCGCGCTCGCTCGACGAAATTGGCGAGGCCATGACCGGCGGGAGCCTCGCTGGGATCGAAGCCGCGGCCGTTGTCGGCGACGGCAAACTCCACCATGTCCCCCTGCAGGCCGAGCGAGACGCGGAGTTCGCTCGCGTGGCCGTGGCGCAGGGCATTGCTCACGGCTTCACGCGCGATCTGGAGCGCATGCACGCGCTGCGAAAGGGTGAGCCGCGCCGCGAGGGCGTCGTCGATCTTGAGCTCGGCGCGAAAGACGCGCATGCCGCGCATGGTGTCGAGCAGGGAGCCTACGGCCTGAGAGAAGGTATTGAGGCGCAGCGACTCGGGCTCAAGGCCGACGATGAAGTTGCGCACATCGTGGATGGTCTCATTGAGCGCGGCGCGCGTCTGCTCGAGGCGCGTCGCGGCCTCCACCTGCTCGGGCTGGAGTTGCATGCGGATGCCAGCGAGACCCATGCCGGCGGCATAGAGCGACTGGATGATGCCATCGTGGAGGTCGCGGCCGAGGCGTGCGCGCTCGTCGAGCGTGCGGCGCAGCTCAGCCTCGCTCCGCGCCAGTTCCTCCTGCGCGCGGGTGCGAGCCTTGATCTCCTTCTCCAGTTCGTGCCGCTGCGCAAACGAAGAAACGAGGAGCCCTGCCACCTGGCCCAGCTCGCTGCGTTCCCCGCTGAGGGTAGCGATAGCGGGGGTGGCTACGTGCGAGCGCAGGCTCTCTGCGATGGCGCGGAGAGGCCGCAGCGTCCACCGCCACACCGCGAGCCAGAGACCGCCGACGAGCAGCAGCCCGAAGGCGAAGAAGAGCAGGGACTGCCGCAGCCCCGTATCATGCGCCACGGCCAGCTCGGGCGTCTCGATCGCAACGTGGAGCGTCGCCAGCCGGTGGCCCTGCCAGTCGAGCATCGGGCGCACGATCTCGGCCAAGGTCGTGCTCGGGGCGAGCATGGCCGGCCGAGGGGTGCGCTGGAGCGTGACACGGCCCTCGGTGAGCTGGGTGAGATTGCGCAGTTGGGCCTCGTCCCAGGCGCGAGCGAGTACGATCCACTCGACTTCGCGCTCAGGCGGCGCGATGCGGCGCACGCAGACCTCCAGCAACTCAGCCCCGCGCTCCGCGAAAAAGCGCGGCGCCGGCGTCTGCCCCACGAGGGAGAGGAAATCCGCCGGTGCGAGGGGCAACTCGGCCGGAGTCTGGGGCGCGGTAGATACATGCTGCACGACCCGGCCGCTGGGGGAGACCGTCCAGAAACTGGCGACGCCGTGGTTGCGCAGGATCGTCGTGAGGTTGTCGCGCACACTCGTATTTCCGGCATGCGCCATAAAGGTACGGGCTTCGCTCGACTGGGTAAGATCCGCGGCAAGCTGTGGCAGCACGCGATACGTCGCATCGATCCAATGCTCCAGCAACTGGGCCCGCGCCTGCCGGTCGACGCGCAGCAGGTCGGCCGAAGCCTTGTCCTCAAACCGTACGAAGAGGGTGAGCGCAGCGCCAAATCCGGCCAGCATCAAACCCAGCAAAAGGGTGAAGCGGAGTTTGATCGTCATCGTGGCCGGAGCTTCAAAGCTAGTGAATTGCGAATCCTCGCCAAGCGAAACGCCGCATTTGGCGGGTTTTTAACCGATGGAAAACTACGAAGGCCGGGATGGGCCTGAGTCACCAGATGCGTTTGGGCCTAGTTGTTGGTATTCCGCGGTTGTAGGAGTGAGCGCGATGCGGGTAAGGTAAGGGCATGCCCCTCTCAGAACGCGCTGAATCGTCCTCAAATCCGCCCGCTCTCATCTGGTGGATCGTATGGACGGCGATTTTGGCTGGCGTGGTGGTCGTCTATGCAGTGGCGGGGGAGGGCAAGGCGCCGACGCACGATGCGTTTGCGGGGCCGCTGCGCGCAATTCCACTGGGGCCGGTAATTGTAGCGTCGCTGATCCGCTGGCTGGTGCTGCCGCGATTCACGGAAGGGCGCCGAGCGTTTCCGATCTTCGTCGTGGGCATGGCCCTCGCGGAGGGCGGCGGCATCCTCGGCATGTTTCTGCTGCCGACCCTGCGCACCGAATTTTGTGTGCTCGGCGTGATGGGCGTGGCGCAATTTGTGCCGGTGTTTATCGAGAAGTACAAAAACTCACCATGAGCGACGATATCGTCAGCCAGATGTTTGCGCAGCCCCCCGCAGCGCCGGAGGCTATCCCTGCCGATACAGAGACGGTGCGGCGCCAGCTGGCCGACGCGCTGCGGCGGATCGCCGAGTTGGAGAAGCGGATGGATCGGCTCAACACGTCGTGTGAGATCCTGCGCGCGGCGATTCGCAAGCAGGGCGTCGTCGATGAGGCGGACTTCATCGCGATAGGCGAAGACTTGAAGAAGCAGAAAGAGCAGGGCAGGCACCCTCGTTGTCGCAAGTGCGGCAAGGTACTGCAGCGCAGCGTCGACAGCTGCATCTACTGTGGGACGCGGCATGCGGAGATATTGTGAGGATGGATATTAGCATAAAGTCCCGGGCCGGACTTATTCTCGCAATGTGGTTAGTGGTTCTCGTCCAGCGAGCCAATGCGGCTGAGGAGGCGGGCCACGAGATATTCCGCAAGGTAGTGCAGGGGCATGTGGCGTTTTGCCGCTCCACCGAGGTCGATGAATTGCAGGTGATCGGCCAGCCCCGTCAGCTGACTCCAGCGGAAGCAGACAAACTCGCGGCCTTTCTCGGTGCAGAGGATACTTGGTATGAGCGCAGGGCGGATGGCCAGTTTTGGAGCGCGAATTCCTTTTGCCTGCCGGTGTGGGATTTCAAATTCCAGCTCTCCGGGTACAGCGGGAAACCGGTGATCTCGATACGCCTTTGCTCTACGTGTCGCCAAGTGGCGGCGATGGCAGACTATAGGTGGCTCGAATTGCCGAACTTGCGCCAAGAGAAGGTGGAAGAACTGTATCGGATGCTCGATGGGTGGTTTCCAGACTGGAGGAATCGCACGAAGCAAAACCGACAGGAGTGGTCCAGGCGGGCCAGGCCGGAGGAGCGAAAGAAGCCTGCGGCCAAGGAGTCCGGGAAGCCAGCGACAGTACCAGCCCAAAATCGCCCTTGACTCTCGTCGTCCCGTATGAGGTTCTGACCAGCTCTAATCTTTCGTCAGACCATGGCCAACACCAAATCCGCTATCAAAGCCGCGCGTAAAGCGGTCCGTCTCACCGAGCGCAATCGTGGCGTCAAGACCCGCCTCAAGACCCTCCGCAAGCGCCTCGATTCGCTGATTGCGGCCAAGGACGAAGCCGCCAGCAAGACCGTCGCGGCAGAGTATACCTCGGCGATGGACAAGGCCGTGAAGTCGGGCGTGGTGCATAAGAACGCCGCCTCCCGCGCCAAGGCCCATGCGGCCAAGGTCTTCAGCATCAAGAAGGCCTAAGGTTTCTTCGGCTGCGGCCGAGACCAGTCACTTTGCCCCGCGAAGCCGTGTGCTCCGCGGGGTTTTTGCGTTTCGCCGGGACACCGGGCACTAAGGGGTGGCGGGCGTGGATGAAGCGGTGCTCAGGCGGAGAGAACGCGCCACTTTACGAGTCTCTTCCTTGCAGGCCGGCGCTCCGCCCGTTTCATCGCAACCAGATGCCGAGCCTTCCTGCGAATATCCGTCGCCATTTTCTGGGTTGGGGGGAGGCGTTGCTGGCACGTGCGGTGCCGTGGTTGGCGGAAGGACAAGCCGACTGTGGACCGGGCCGGCCGCTCGATCTCTCGCGCACGCTTGTGCTGGCGCCGACGCGGCAATCGGGACGGCGGCTGCGAGAGGCGCTGGCGGCGCATGCGGCAGAGCGCGGGAGTGCAGTATTTCCCCCGGTGGTGCAAACTCCAGAAGGGTGGATGCAAGCCGGGAGCGAGGCCGGGGATGCGGCGTCGCGCCTGGAGGTGCTGCTCGCGTGGGTCGATGTACTGCTGGCACTCGACCTTGCGGAGGTGGCGGCGGTGCTGCCGGTCGCGCCACCGGCGAGAGAATTCGAGTGGGCGTGGCGGCTGGCGGAGACGCTGCAGCGATTGCAGACGCAACTCGGTGAAGGCGGGTTGGGGCTGCGCGACGTAGCGGCGCGGCTCGGCGACGATTTCGGCGAGGCAGAGCGCTGGCAGCAACTCGCGCAGATGGAGGAGCGGGTGATCGAGCGGCTCGCCCGCCTCGGCCTGCGCGAGCCGCAGGCGGCCCGGCGCGCGTGGGCGGCAGAGCCACTGCTGCCGCCGGGGATCGATCGGATCGTTTTGCTGGCCGAGCCCGATCCACTGCCGCTCGCGCTGGCCGCGCTGGAGCGCTGTGCAGAGCGGGTGCCGGTGGAGATCGGGATCTTTGCGCCCGAGGAGGAAGCGGAGGCTTTCGACGGGTGGGGCCGGCCGGTGCCGGCGCGCTGGGAAAAGCGCGTGCTGGCGCTGCCCGACTTTGCCGCGCAGGTGCGCGCGTGCGCCGACCCCGCGGCCGAGGCGGACAAGGCCGCTGAGCTGGCGGTGCGTTATCGGCCTAAGCCGGATGGTCTCATCGCGCTCGGCAGCGCCGACCCTGAGGCGCCGCCGCTGCTCGAGCGCAGCCTGGAGCGCGTGGGCATCGCGAGCTACAACCCCGAAGGCCGGCCGCGCCGCGGCGAGAGGCTGTACGCGCTGCTCGAGGCGCTGGGGCGCGAGCCCACCTTTGACGCCGCGCTCGCCCTCGCGCGCTGCCCGGATTTTCTGCGGGGATTGGAGGCTCGTGCAGACGAGCAGTTCTCCGCGGCCACATTCCTTGCGGAACTTGACGACCTCCATGCCCGGCATCTTCCCGGCGATCTCTCCGCAGCGCGCCGGCATACGGGAAAGCGTCACGTGGCAGCGGCAGGATTGGCGTTTGCGCAGGAACTCTATGACGCGGTGGACGGCGGCGCCTTTCCGGCCAATGCCGTGAAGGCGCTCGGAGCGATCTTTCGCGGACGGCGCTTTGCGCTGGCCGACGGCGAGGATGCGCGAGCAGTGGAGGCGGCCGAGGCTTGGCGGCATACGATGCACGAGTGTGCGCAGGCCCAGGAGCGTTTCCCCGATCGCGCGCCGCGCGAATGGTGGGAGATCGCACTGCGCAACTTTGGCGAAAGCCGCCATGCCGAGAGCAAACCCTCCGGCGCGCTCGACCTGCAAGGCTGGCTCGAGCTGCTGTGGGAGGATGCGCCGCACCTGGTGGTGACCGGTCTCAACGATGGCTGCGTGCCCGAGGCGATCGTGGGCGATGCCTTCCTGCCAGAGTCGCTGCGCGAGCGGCTGGGGCTGAAGACGAATGCAGCGCGCTTCGCGCGCGATGCCTATCTCCTGCAGGCGATCGCCGCCTGGCGGCCGGCAGGCCAGCTCGATCTCCTCTACGCGCGCGCCTCGGCGGCGGGCGATCCGCTGCGGCCCTCGCGGTTGCTGCTGCGGTGCGCCGATGACGAGCTGCCTGACCGGATCGCGCTGCTCTTCCAGGCGGCGGAAGCGCCGCGCGCCGCGCCTGCATGGAAACGCGCCTGGCGGCTGGCGCCCCGCCGGGCGGAGCCGCCGAAAAAAGTATCCGTGACGGCACTACGCGCGTGGCTGGAGTGCCCCTTTCGCTTCTACCTGAGGCACGTGCTGAGGATGGAGGCGGTGGATCCCGCGAAGAACGAACTGGATGCCTTTGACTTCGGCACGCTCTGCCACACGGCGCTCGAGGCGATGGCGAGGGAACCGGCGCTGCGCGACTGCACCGATGAGAAGCTCTTGCGGGAGTTTCTGCTGCGCCAGTTCGACCTTGCGGCGCACGCGCTGTTTGGCGACCGACACACGCTGCCGCTGGTGATCCAGCTCGAATCGGCGCGGCAGCGGCTGGGCCGGGTCGCAGCGATCCGGGCGGAAGATCGTGCGGCGGGGTGGGTGGTCGAGCGAGTGGAGGAGCCGTTTTCCCTCGATCTCGGCGGGCTGGAAGTGCGGGGCAAGATCGACCGGATCGACCGCAACGAGCGGACGGGCGCCTACCGCGTGCTGGACTACAAGACCTCCGACACCGGCAAGACTCCGCAGGAGGCGCATCTGCGCCGGGCCGGCCCGGACGACGAGGAGCTGCCCGAGTGGATGCTCGTGGAGGTGGACGAGCGCCTCTACGTGTGGAAGGATTTGCAGCTGCCGATGTACCTGCGCGCCCTGGAGCGACTGCCAGAGGCCGCGGGGCGGGAGCTGGAGTGCGCGTATTTCAACCTGCCCAAGGCCGTCAGCGATGTCGGCATCCGCCCGTGGGAAGGGCTCTCGATCGATCTGCGACGCTCGGCGGAGCGCTGCGCGGATGCGTTGGCGGCAGCGATCCGGGCCGGCGAGTTCTGGCCGCCGAAGGAGATCGCGGGGCGCGACGATGCCTATGCGCCGCTCTTTCATCGCGGCACCGCGGCGAGCGTGCAGTGGGAAGGGGGGGACGCCCGATGAGTGCGCGGCACACGATGATCCGGGCCTCGGCAGGCTCGGGCAAGACCTACGCGCTCACCAATCGCTTCGTGCGGCTGCTGGCGGAGGGCGCCGCGCCCGAGCGCATCGTGGCGCTCACCTTCACCCGCAAGGCGGCGGGCGAGTTTTTCGCGGAGATCCTGCACAAGCTCGCGGCTGCCGCGCGGGACGGCGGAGCGGCCGCAAAGCTCGCGGAGGCCATCGAGCGGCCCGGGCTGGGGCGCGCCGATTTCCTGCGGCTGCTGCGCGCGGTCGTCGATGCGATGCATCGGCTGCGCCTGGGCACGCTCGACGGATTTTTCGGCGGCATCGCGAGGGCGTTTCCCTTCGAGCTGGGCCTCACCGGCGGCTTCGAGGTGCTGCAGGAGCATGCCTCGCGGGTGGAGCGGCGGCGCGTGCTGCGGCAGTTGTTTGCGCGCGCGGCCGACGGGCTCGACGACGCGCAGAGGGACTTCATCGAGGCTTTCAAGCGCGCGACCTTCGGCATCGAGGAGAAGCAGCTCGGCGCGCGCCTGGAGGGATTTCTCGACGAGTATCACGAGACCTTTCTGGCGGCTCCGGACGGCGCACGGTGGGGCCGGGCGGCGCGCATCTGGCCGGAGGGTACGGCGTGGTTCGACGCGCCGCCCGCCGAGCAGACGATCAAGGCGCTGCGCGCGATGATCGGCCGCAGCGCCCTCAGTGACAAACAGGTCGCGCGCTGGGAGATGTTCTTCGCCGCACTGCCCGAGTGGTCGCCCGGGGCGAAGCTGCCAGGCCCGGTGGAGTACATCCTGAAAAATGCGCTCGCCGTCTGGCCCGACCTGTTGGCGGGCAACGCGCAGATGGTGCTGGAGCGGCGGAAGGCGCCGCTCGTGGGCGCGGAGTGCGAGCCGGTGATTGCGATCGTGCGGCATATCGTGGGCGGGGAACTCGTCCGGCGGCTGGAGATGACGCGCGGCATCCATGCCGTGCTGCACGGATACGAAGCGGTGTACCACGGGGCGGTGCGGCGCGCGGGCAAGCTCACGTTTGCCGACGTGCTGCGTATCCTGCTCCCTGATACAAGCGGCCGGCAGCTCGCGCAGGGCGAGGGTGGGGCCGGGCGGCTGGAGATCGACTACCGGCTCGATGCGCAGCTCGATCACTGGCTACTCGACGAGTTTCAAGATACCAGCTTCGACCAGTGGCGGGTGCTGCGCAATCTGATCGACGAGGCCGTGCAGGATCCCTCGGGCAAGCGGAGTTTTTTCTGCGTGGGAGATGTGAAGCAGGCGATCTATGCCTGGCGCGGCGGCGACCCCGCACTGTTCAGGGATATCCTGGAGCAGTACAATGGCGCTGCGCCCGGTATGATCGAGGAGCGGCACCTCGTCGACTCCTACCGATCGGCGCCGCCGATCATCGAGATGGTCAACGCCACCTTTGGCGCGGCCGACGAGATCGCTGGCCTGTTTCCCGGGCCGGCCGGCGACGATTGGAATGAGGCTTGGCGCGACCATGTCTCGGCCAGGCCCCAGCTCGAGGGCCAGGCGGCGCTGCTCCATGCCGCCGACCGGGAGGCTCGCTTCGCGTTGACGCTGCAGCTCCTCCAGGAGCTTTCGCCGCCGGGGCGGGGGCTCGACTGTGCCGTGCTCACGCAAGGCAACGCGCTCGCGGCCGAGCTCGCCGACTACCTGCGGCGCGAGGGCGGCCTGCCGGCGGTCGCGGAGTCGGATCTGCATGTCTGCACCGACAATCCGCTCGGCGCCGCGCTGCTGGCGCTCGTGCAGGCGGCCGCGCATCCGGGGGATACCTTTGCACAGGAGCACTGGAAGATGACGCCCCTCCGCGGGGTGCTGGCGAGCGAGGGCGTGAAGACCGCGGAGCAGCTCACGCATCGACTGCTCGGCCAGATCCATGCGGATGGCTTTGAGCGGACGATCGCGTACTGGGTGAAGCGGCTGGAGCCGGAGCTCGCGCCGGGCGACGACTTCAGCCGCGAGCGCGCCCGGCAGTTCGTGGCTGCGGCGGCGCTTTTCGATGCGAGCGGCGGCCGCGAAGTGGCGGACTTCGTGGCCTTCATGGAACGGCACACGGTGCGCGACGCGGAAGCGGAGGGCGCGATCCGCGTGATGACGGTGCACAAATCGAAGGGCCTCGGCTTTGACGTCGTCATCCTGCCGGACCTTGAGGGCCAGCGAGTCGATCAGCGGCGGGAGGGCCTCGCCGTGCAGCGCGCGGCCGGAGACCGCTCGGTGGAGTGGGTGCTCGATCTGCCGTCGAAAACATTCTACCAATCCGACGAAGTGCTCAGTGCGCACGTGCGCGCGGCCGAAGCCACGGCCGGCTACGAGGCACTGTCCCTGCTCTATGTGGCGATGACGCGCGCCAAGCGCGCCATGTACGTCATCACCGAGCCGGTTTCGCCGAAGTCGGACTCGCGCAACTATCCCCGGCTGCTGGCCGAGACCTTGGGCCGGGAGCCCGCGAAGATCCGAGTGGGCCGGCTCGAATTGATGGGTACGTGGAGCAGCGGCGACGCAGAGTGGTTTGTCTCCCGTGCCGGCGCCGTGACCGACGCCGCGGCACCCGCGCCGACTCTTGCGCCCGATGCGCCCCGGCCTGCGCCCGCAGCGCTCCGGCGCGCCGCGCGCCACGATTCACTGCGGCCCTCCAGCGGCCGCGCGGGCGTGGTCTCTGCGGCGGAGGCGTTTGCCTTGGAGGGCGGGTGGGCGGCTGCTCTCGGCGACGAGGTGCATCGCCTGCTGGCGGAGATCGAGTGGCTGGCCCCGGGAGAGGCCGACCGGGCGATCGACCACTGGCGAGAGGAGCGGGTAAATGATGAAGCGCTGGCGCAGGCCACGCGCTGTTTGGCGGCTCCCGCCCTGGCGCATGTGTGGCGACGCCGCGGCCAGGCGGAGGTGTGGCGCGAGCGCGCATTCGAGGTCGTGCTCGGCACCACGTGGGTGACGGGCGTTTTCGATCGGGTGATCGTGGAGCGTGAAGCGGGCAGGGTAGTACGGGCGACGGTCTTCGATTTTAAGACCGACCTCGTGCGGCCCGACTTCGACCCTGCGCAAATAGCCGCGCGGCATGCTCCGCAGCTAAATGTCTACCGCCGCGTCGTCACGGTGCTCACCGGTTTGCCTGCAGACCAGGTGCGGTGTGAGGCGGTGCTCACCCGTGTAGGGGAAACCGTGGAAATTCGCGCTTTACACCCAGACGGCAAAGTCACAAGGTGACCGTTCGCCAAATTAACTCACCATGGGCAATCTGAAAAAGAAACGTCGTCTGAAGATGAATAAGCACAAGCGCCGGAAGCGCTTGAAAGCGAATCGCCACAAGAAGCGCACGTGGCAGAAGTGAGCCTGCGGCCCGCGTGGCCGCCGCTCGCTGTCGTCTGCATTTACCTTTCAAACCCGCCGTACCCATGCGGCGGGTTTTCTTTTTTCCCGCCTTCCCCCTCGTGAGCCGTGGGCTTGAGGGTCTGTCTTGGCGGTTGAAAGTTAGTTGTATTTAGCCGCCGTAAACGCTTCGCGCGTAGGCCCCGGCAGGGTGCTGCGTGTTTTCCTCCTTTGTTAAGGGGGAGTGGGGATCGCTTGGATGGCGGCATGCCATCAGGCGAAACCAATGTAGGGGCATCGGGCGTAGTGCCGGTTTGCTCAAGAAAAAGTAAATGGGTCGCTCCCTCGGGAAAAGCCCTATGTTTAATCTTGTATACCCCCCCGGCTTTTGGGACGGTCCGCCTCTAGGTCCACGAGGTGTTTTTACAAATCGGGGACCTGTTTTTTCGCCTGCTTCATCCCACCACTCGGCCTCGGTTACTCCTTCTGCGGCTACCGCTTAAAGCATGCTTTTTTCCCAAAAGACCAAAGGGTTCTTCGTCGAGCTCAATGACCATGCCGTGTTACTGGCACGGACATCGAGCCCCACTGCGCCCTTTACCGTGGAAGATTTGCAAGAGTGCGCGGTTGGCGATCCCGTGGCGCTGGAAGCGGCCATCAATCAGATCCAGCTCAAGAAAAGCCCGAGCGGTTTCCTGCACGCGGCGGTGGGGCTATACCCGGCGCGGCGTCTCATGCGCCGCTATACGGTGGAGCTGAAGCGGGTGAAGGAGCCGGGATATTTCGCCGAAGTGTGCAGCCAGCAGTTTCGCATCGAGCAGGATAAGTATACGATCGCGGTGCTCAATGCCAGCGACGGCTCCGATTTCGACATCGCGAAGTCCGTCCAAAAGGACCTTTTTTTCTGCGGGATGCCCAATGAGGACATCCTCTCCAGCCAGGACTCGCTGATCGAGAGCAAGATCTACCCGGAGCGCATGGAGATCGGCTCCGTGGCGACGCTCGGCGGCGTGGTCGACTACCTCAATCATACCAAGTCGAAGACTCCCACGCTTGTGCTCGAGATCGGCGCCGATGCGACGCACTCCTTTATCGTCTCAGGAAATGGGGTGGAGGCCACCCGGCCAATACCCCAAGGCCTCGATGCGATGGTGCCCATCGTGCAGAAGGAGCTCGGGCTGAAAGACGAGGAGTCGGCGCGAAAGCTTTTCTACTCCAACACCTTCGACTTTACCGGCATGGGGCCGCTGCTCGTGAAGCGGCTGCTCAAGGAACTGCAGTCCTCCATCGGCTTTTTTGAGGTGCAGACCGGCTCCTCCGTGGGCCAGGTGATCTGCACGCAACTTTCGCCCAAGCTACGCTGGCTCGAGAGTGCGATCGCGTCGGCGCTGGGCATCGCCCCGCTGGTGCTCGACCCCGTGCCATGGCTCCAGTCGCGCCAGATCACCGTGCCCGATCTCCTCGCCAAGTCGGCGCAGGATATCCGCTGGTTTGGCCTGCTCTCCCTGATGGTTCACCACTCCTCCGCCCATGCTGCGCCTGAAGAAAAAAAGTGAGGCGGCTGCCGTCCCCTTGGTGCCCCCCTGGCACCCCAATTTCCGCAATGTCGAGAAGTTGCCGGACATCAAGGTCGTGCGCACGGCCTTCTTCGTCAATTTCGCAGCCATCACGCTCCTCGTCGTCGCGCTTGGCTATCTGGGCTTCGATGAGTGGAGGACGCGAGGGCTCAAGACGCAGCGCGATCAGTGGGATGCGCAGATCGCGCGCGACAAGCGCGTGAGCGACCAGGCGGTGGCGCTCTATCGCAGGTTTCAGGCCGAGGAGGCCAAGATCGCGGAAGTGGATGCCTTCGTGCAGTCCAAGCCCACGATCTCCGTCCTCGTGATGCGCCTCGCGGAGACCCTTCCGGACAATGTCGCGCTCGACAGCCTCGATTTTCGCGATGCTGGCCTCACGATGCGTCTTTCCATCCGCGGCGCGCCGGATGTGGCCAGCGGCCGCGCCACGCAGTACCTGGACAGGCTGCGCGCCGACAAGCAGCTCGCGCTCTTCGACAGCTTCGATTTCACGGCCAATCCCACGATGAATCCCTCCACCGGCAAGATGACCGTGGAGTTCTTCCTGCGCTACAAGGGGGGCAAGCGATAATGAACAAGAACGATCTCATCGCGGTGCTCAAGAAGCACCCCCTGCCGATCGCGTGCTTCGCGCTCTCGCTCGGCGTCGGAGCGTTTCTCTTTACCCGGCTGGACGCCATCCCGGAGCTGGAGCAGGAGATCCAGCAAAAATCCGAACAGGCCGAGAAGTATTCGGCCAATATCAAGTACTCTGCCCAGCTCAAAGAGCAGTACGAGTCCGTCGCCGCCGCCAACAAGGCCATCGAGGCGCGCCTCGCGCGCGCCAGCCAGCAGGGCAACAACACTCAGTACTTCTACAAGCTGGAGCGGGAGACGGGCGTAAAGCTGATGAACTTCAGCCAGGCGCCCACGCCGCCCGCGCCCAAAGGCGCCAAGACGACGTTCGCCTCCGTGCCCTTCTCGGTCTCCGTGCAGGGCACCCTTCCGCAGGTGCTCAATTTTCTCCGGCAAGTGGAGAGCGGCACGCACTACGCCCGCGTGATGAGCTCGAGCATCACCGCGACGGCCACCAATCGCAGCGGCCCCATCACCCTCACGCTCTACGTCGAGTTGCTCGGTCTGCCATGAAAACGCGCGCCCTTCTATCGCTCTCCCTCGCCGGTCTGCTTTTTGCCGCGGCCGAGGCGCATGCCCAGCGTGGCCGCGCCGATATCCTCCCGCCGCAGCGACGGGAAGCGGCGGTCGCCAACGGGCAGAAATACGCGCAGCGCCAAGCCCTGCCCGAGCTGCCCGAGAATACGCCCAATCCTTTCAACCCGCCCGATTTCGGCCAGCCGGATCAGGAGCCCCTGCCGCTCCCGCCCAAGGGTGGCGCGGCCGCTGGCGCCGCAGCCGCTGCTCCCCGCCCCCCGGGCGACCGGGAGATACTCGAGACACTCGCCATGAAGCTGAATCCCTCGGGCACCTTTGTCCTCGGGGATCGCTCGATGATCATCATCGATCGCAACCGCTTCGAAGTCGGCACCAAGTTTATCGTCACCTACGACGAGCGCGACTACGAGCTCGAGCTCGTGGCCATCGATCGCACCACCTTCACGCTGCGTTACCGCGGCGAGGAAATCACCCGGTCCATCAAACCTGTGAAGTAGACCATGAGCACCCGCACGCCCTTGCCGATTACCCTAGCTGCGCTGCTGGCGATATTGCCGGTGGCTCGCGTGCTGGCTCAGCCGCCCGCGACTCCAGCCGCCCAGCCCGAAGCTCCGGCCATTCCCGCTCCGGCTCCTTCCCTCGCCGACAAGCCTGCCGAGGCGCCCGCCGCCGCTGCGGCTGTCGCCGCCCCTGCCAAGGGCAAGGATGCCGTCGGCCGCGATACCCTCACCGTCGACTTCCCCGACGAGGATATCCGCAACATCCTCCGCAACGTCGCCGATCTCTTCGAGCTCAACATCATCATGCCCGATACCCTTCAGGGCAAGACGACCATCAAGCTCCGCGATGTCACCTGGCGCCAGATCTTCGAGAGCGTCCTCACCCCCGTCGGCTATACTTATCGCGAAGAGGGCAACATCATCAAGATCGTCTCCAACGAGAGCCTCCAGCAGGAGCCTACCTCGACCGACGTCTTCATCATCAATTACGCCCGCGCGTCCGATATCGCGCCCATCGTCAACTCGCTCGTCGACGCCGCTGCGGGCGGCAAGATCGTCGTCGATGTCCGCAGCAACAGCCTCGTCATCACCGAGCGCCCCTCGCGGATGAATCGTATCCGCCCCATCATCGAGCAGCTCGATCGTGCGACCGAGCAGGTCATGATCGAGTCCAAGTTCGTCGAGGTCACGGGCAGCGACGTGAAGAACATCGGCGTAAACTGGTCGTCACTCTCCAACTTCCGGCTGAATGCCACCGATCTCGGCGCCACCAATACCAGGACTCGAGCCCAGGCCATCGACGACAATCGGAGTACGCGAGCAGGCGTCGACACTCTCGATCGGCGCGAGACCACGACCCTGACTCAAAACGAGGGGCGTAATGTCCAGGCCTCCGGCTCGACTACCGCCAACAACGTCACCTCGACCAACGGTACTCCCACCATCACCTCGGCGACGGGCACTTCGGGCAATCTCACGAACACCACCACGCAGACGAACCAGGTCACCACCAACGACGTCGGCCGCAACGAGATCTCGAACCAGATCATCAATCTCTTCGGCGTTACCAATAATAGCGGCGCGGAGCGCATGATGACCTCCGTTTTTTCCGCTAGCGACTTCACGCTTGTCCTCAGCGCGCTCCAGACCCTGCAGAATACCAAGGTCGTCTCCAATCCCACGATCGTCACGCTCAACAATACCCAGGCCGAGATCAACGTGGGTGAGGAGCGGCCGATCCCCTCCTACACGTACAATGCCGAGCGCGGCTCTTACGAGGTGAGCGGTTTCCAGTATCGCCCCATCGGCATCATCCTGCGCGTCACGCCGCAGGTAAATGCCCGCGGCACCATCCGGCTCACCGTCTCGCCCGAAGTCAGCCAGTCCAACCGCGATGCCAATTTCCAAGGCGCCGCCATTCCGATCGTGGAATCGCGCAAGGCGACGACGCAAGTGCAGCTCAAGGATGGCTACACCATGGGTATCGGCGGCCTCATGCGCTCGTCGGCGCAGGATACCAATAACAAGGTGCCCGTGCTCGGCTCCATCCCGGTGTTTGGCCGGCTCTTCAGCCACAAGGCGAAGAACCACGAGTCGAGCAACCTCATCATCTTCATTACCGCCAAGACCGTCAGCGCCGAGGGCGCTCCGGTGGAGCAAGTCTTCGACTCCCGTGAAGTCCGCAAGCTCCAGATGACCCGCGATGAGCTGCCCGGCTATCGCGATGGCAGCAGCCCCTACATCACGCCGCCGCCCCCGCCGGAGGACAAGAAAGCCAAGAAGTAAGTCCCTGCGGCGCATCCACGTCCCTTCAATAAAGGCCCTTCCATGAAATTTTGGTTCCGCATTTTGCTGAACGCAGTCCTCGCCTGCGCCGCCCTCACCGGCGCGCGCGCGGCGGCCCTCCTCGATATCACGGCGGTCTCCGCCTCGCCCGGCAGTGTCACGCCCGGCCAGGCGGTGCGTTTCACGATTACGGTCACGAACAACGCGGCTGCGCCCACCAGTGGTGTGCTTACGCGCAACGACTTTCCCGGTGGCGACGTCGATCTCACGCTCCGGCTCACCAGTCTCACGGCGGCCCCCATCAACCTCGGAGTATCCAGCGTCTCGATACCCGCGCTGGCTGCGGGTGGCAGCACCGATGTTATCGTCAGTCAGACTATACCTTCGGGCTACAGCCAGGCCGGAAGCTACTTTGTGGTTGCGATGCTGGATTATGCGCCGACGACGCGAGCGACCGCGACGGCTGTTCTTTCCGCAGGAGTGGATCGTATTGCGGTGACCAATGCCGGTTCTGGCTACACTTCCGCGCCAACAGTGACTGTCGCTGCGCCGGGCGGCGGCGGCACTACTGCGACTGCTGTCGCGGTGGTTGCTTCCGGTGCGATTGTGGCCGTTCAGGTTACAAATCCAGGCTCCGGCTACACATCTGCGCCGGCAGTCTCGATCGCTGCGCCGGGTGGCACGGGTGCTCCGGCGTCTGCCTCGGCAAGCATATCTGGCGGTGTAAGTTCGGTCACGATCAATAACGCTGGAGTCGGTTCCTACCAAGTGGTTCCGCGTGTCGTGTTCACGGGTGGCGGCGGAGGCAATGGCGCCAGCGCCAGCGCCACGGTCGCCGCTACCGCCGTAAACAGTATTGCCGTATCCTCTGCCGGCAGCGGCTACACCACCGCGCCCATCGTGACTATCGCTGGCGGCGCGCAAGGTCCGGACAATGGTTTTGGACCGGCTACGCTCGCCGCGGGGTCGTTCACGACCGCCACGCCGATTTTGAGCGTGTTGGGCAATCCCGACTTCGACATCACCAGCCTCAGCTATCCGGCAGGGGTCTCGTACCGTGGGGGCGACATCATTCCGATGACGCTCACGTTTGTGAACCACGCCACGAGCAACAACACTGCCAACGCGCCGTTCATTCCCGGCAGGCAGAGCAACTATTTCCGAGTGCAGGTCGTGTTGTCATCCAACCCTGTCTACGGCGACGCCGACGACATGTTGCTCACGTTTCACAATGTAGCGATTCCGATCATGGCGGACGACGTTCCGCACGTAATATCGTGGAATCAGCTCCTCCCGGGCAATTTTCCCGGTTCCTACTACGTCCTCGCGAAAATCGATTCTCTCAACCAAGTCACCGAGACGATCGAGGAAGACCTCACGGATCCGGGCAATAACATCTGGCTCGACGTCAACGCGACCCGCATCGCGATCCTGCCCTCTACGTTTCCCACAATCTACCTCGCGAGCAATACCGGGACCCTCACGCCTGCGAGTGTCACGAGTGGCAATGGTTACTCCGACAATCCTTCGATCACCTCGGACGGTCGTTACCTCGCGTTTGCCTCCGATGCCAGCAACCTGGTCGCCGGCGATACCAACAGTGCCCGAGATATCTTTCTCTTCGACAGCCAAGTCGGCTCCGTGCGCCGCCTCAACTTATCCCAGCAGGGCGCGCAGGGTAATGCCAATTCCCATACGCCCGCTGTTTCGGGCAACGGCCGCTATTTGGCCTTTTCCTCCGATGCGACGAACTTGGTTTTTGGCGATAACAACGGCTTCACGGATATCTTCGTCGTAGACACGATTACCGGAGCGATCAGCCGCCTGAGCCTCGCCAGCGATGGCACGCAGGCCAATAATTCCAGCTTCAAGCCCGCCATTAGCACTACCGGGCGCTACGTGGTTTTCGAGTCGTCGGCCACGAATCTGGTTTCTCCTGCCACCGCCGTCGGCGTCACGCATATTTACCTGCGCGACCGCGATGTGTCCGGCAGCGGTGTGTTCGATACTGCGGGCAATGTCTCGACGACCTTGATTTCTGCCTCCACCGCGGGCACCCGCGGCGATCGCAATAGCATCCAGGCTGCGATCAGCGGTGATGGTCAATTTGTTGCCTTCGCTTCCGACGCCACCAACCTCATCGCAGGCGATACCAATGGCTATCGCGATGTGTTTGTCCGTGCGGTTGCGACCTCGACGACCACGCGAGTGTCCGTCGGCCCGGCCGGTGTGCAATCGCTCGGTGGGGCGACTGGCGGCGATAGCCGTGCGCCTTCGATCAGCAGCGACGGCCGCTATGTGGCGTTCTCGTCCGATGCCTTCAATCTCGTCGCGGGCGATTCAAACAACATCTCCGATGTCTTCGTGCATGATCGCAACACGAGCACCACGACGCGTGTGAGCGTTTCGGATTCAGGCGGGCAGGCGAGTGATCCCTTTTCCGCGCCGTTTCAGCTCGGCAGCTTTAATCCCAACATCAGCTCGAGCGGTCGTTACGTCGCATTCGCTTCGCTGACCAATAATCTTTCGCCCGGTGACGCTGCCGGTCAGGCCAATGTCCTGGCTGCAGCCACCATCGCGGGCGGTGCCGTGACGGGGATCGCAGTGACGAATCCGGGCGGCGGCCTTCAGCACTCCAACAATCGTGCGGTTTCCTACCTCACCGTGCCGAATGTCACTATCACTGGCGGCGGAGGCACCGGGGCAGCAGCTGTTGCGATTCTGTCGGGAGGCAATTCAGGCAACATCACGGGCTTCACGATCACGAATCCGGGTTCTGGATACACCTCGGCCCCCACCGTACGTGTGGTGCAATCCTTTAATCAGGCGCTCAACATTTACGTGTTCGACCGTGATTTGAGTGGCGATGGCGTTTTCGATACAGCCGGCGATATCTCGACCTCTTTGGTGAGTGTGAATCGTTTCGGCTACCAGGCGATTTCCGTGCTTGGTAACCAGAGCTCGCCCGCGGCGGATATCTATCCCGTCATCAGCGGAGATGGTCGCTGGGTCGGCCTCCCGGCGGATAGCGAGACGAGTCCTGGCCTCTCGCACACCACGACCAACCTCATCTCCAACGACAACAACAGTGCGCGCGACGTCTTCCTGCACGATCGCCGTCTCAATACGCTGCCCAATCCCACCAATCCTCCGGTGGTCAATATCACCAGCCCTGGCGCTGGCAGCAGCGCCCTCGTCAATACTGCGATCAATGTCACGGCCAGTGCCACGACCTCGATCGGCGTCGTCTCGCGCGTGCAGTTCTTCGTCGATGGCACGAGCATCGGCACCAGCACGATCTTCCCGTATGCCGCGACGTGGACGCCCACCGCCGTCGGTACCTACACCCTCAGCGCTATCGTCACCGATAGCTTTGGCAACACCGGCATCTCACCCAACATCAGCGTCACGATCAACGCCGCGCCGTCCATCGGCATCACGGCGCCCACGCCCAATGCCACGATCACCGCAGGCACTGCGCAGACGATCACAGCCGTCGCCGCGGCCTCCAACCCCGGCGCCACGATCACATCGGTCCAGTTCCTGGTGAATGGCTCGGCGATCGGCACCGCCAATGCCGCTCCTTACACGACCGCGTGGACGCCTGCCGCCGCCGGCACCTACACCCTCACTGCCATCGCTACCGACAGCGTCGGCACCCAGACGACCTCGATCCCCGTTGTCATCACGGTCTCGCCCCCGGGCGGCACAGGCACCGTCACCCCGCCGAGCGTCTCCATCGCCGCGCCAGCCAGTGGCACGAGCATCGTGGTCAATACGCCCACCGTCGTCACCGCCACGGCTACCGCGGCGGGTGGCACCGTCACGAGCGTGGAGTTTTTCGCCAATGGCATCTCCATCGGCTCGTCCGCCACCTATCCGTATCGCGTGACGTGGACGCCCGTCACGCTCGGCACCTTTGCCCTGACGGCCACCGCCACCGACCAGAATGGCACGCAAGCCACCTCCGCCGCCGCCAATATCACCGTCTCCGCCGGCACTGCTCCACTCGTGGCGCTCGTCACGCCGAGCAACGGTCTCGTCATGTCGGCGGGGTCCACTCAGACGATCACCGCCACCGCCTCCTCGAGTGTGGGTAATATCGTCAGCGTGGCCTTCTATGCCAACAACGTGCTCCTCGGCACGGACCTCGCCTTTCCCTATGCCCAGTCGTGGACTCCGGCCGGCCCCGGCTTCTACACCCTCAAGGCTGTGGCCACCGACTCCTCCGGCATGGAAGGCACCAGCTCCGTGGTGCAGGTCAACGTCACGGGAAATCTGCCCGCGCTCCCCACGGTTTCAGTCACCAACCCTGTCAATGGCGCGCTCATCACCGTCAATACCCCGCAGACGATCATCGCCAATGCTACCTCGCCGGCGACGATCCAGTCGGTGGAGTTTTTCGCAAACGGTGCGCCGCTCGGTGTCGTCACGGTCTTCCCGTATGCCTTGAGTTGGACGCCCACCGCCCTCGGCGCCTATGCCATCACTGCGCGAGCCACCGATAGCTTTGGCCAGCAGACTACCTCCAATCCTGTCGCGGTAAGCGTCGAGCGCGGCAGCGCCACGCAGCCCGCGGTCTTCGTCACCTCGCCCACGACGGGGACGAGCGTGGTGGTGAATCGCTCCGTCTTCGTCAGCGCCCAGGCCGTCGATCTCGATGGCGAAGTCGCGAGCGTCGAGTTTTTCGCCAACAATCAGTCGATCGGCGTCTCCGCGACGGCGCCTTACTTTACCGCGTGGGTGCCCACCGCAGTCGGCAACTACAACATCACGGCGGTCGTGATGGACAATGCCGGCAATCGCGTGACCTCTGCGATCACGACGCTCGCCGTGGTCGCCCAGGCCGGCCTCGCTCCCGTGGTCGGCCTGAAGTTCAACGATCCTAGCATCGACGCGACTGCCACGACGACTCCTCCGGTGACGACGCCCGTGCCCGTGGCCTACAACTCCAAGCTTTTGCTCAACGCCAGTGCCGTCGATCAGGATGGCTCCATCTCGCGCGTGCAGTTTTTTGCCAACGGCACCAGCATCGCCACGGTGAGCGCCGCGCCCTTCAGCACCGTATGGCAGCTGAATACGCTCGCGGATGTCGTCATCACGGCGCTTGTCACCGATAATTCCGGAAACTCCGTGTACACCAACCCGATTCTGATCGATACGGTGGCCTCGAATAGTGCGACGAGCGCCGCGGTCAATCTCGTGAGTCCGCTGGATGGCGCGTCCTATGTCACGGGCAGCCAGATCATCTTCAGCGCGACGCACAATTTTGGCAATGTCACGCCGCCCAAGATCGATTTCTACGTCAACGGGTCGCAGTTCAGCACGGTCGCCACGGCGCCGTACCAGACCCTGCTCGGCATCACGCGCGCGGGTACGTACGAAATCCATGCGGTCGGGCGCTCGGGCAATGTCACGACCGTGTCTGCTCCGGTGCGCATCACGGTAAACTCCAATACCGCTCCGTCGGTCAGCATCACGAGCCCTGTTGCCGGCACGTCGTTCGTCGTTGGCACGGGGCTTACGATCGCCGCAGCCGCTTCCGATCCCGATGGCACCATCCAGGATGTGCAGTTCTTCGTCAACGGTGCCTCTCTGAGCACCGATGCCAACACGCCCTATACGGCGGCGTGGAATCCTGGCGCCGCCGGCACCTACCGCCTCACTGCGATGGCGACCGACAATGCGGGCAATCAGACGCTCTCTGCGGTCGTCGTCGTCACGCTCACGGGCAATACGCCGCCCACGGTCTCGATCACCACGCCGAGCAATGGATTCCTCACCAATTCCGGCTCCGCGGTCGCCCTCTCGGCTCAGGCTGCGGATGCCGACGGCACGATCGCCTCGGTGCGCTTCCTCGCCAATGGCATTGTCGTCGGCACCGCCACGACCGCGCCCTTTGCCGCTACGTGGACGCCCACTGCGGCCGGCACCTATACGGTCATCGCGCAGGCGACCGACGATTCCGGCAATGTCACTTCCTCCTCCCCCATAAGCGTCACGGTATCGGCCAACGCCGCGCCGGTGGTCGGCGTCACGTCGCCGACCAATGGCGCAGTCGTCCGCACCGGGACGAGCGTCACCCTATCGGCTACTGCGAGCGATCCGGATGGCACGATCGCCTCCGTGCGCTTCCTGGCCAATGGCACGGTCGTCGGCGTGCCGGATACCACGGCGCCCTATAGCGTGTCGTGGACGCCCAATGCCGAGGGCGTCTTCCGCATCACGGCGATCGCGCTCGATAGCTCCGGAGTGTCGACCACGTCTCCGGCGGCGACCGTGCTGGTCGTGCCGCCAGGCGCGGGCGATACGGTGTACTCCGGCACCTTCGCCGGTTTCGGGGAAAATGGCCGCTTCGCCGCGATCAACCTGGGCGGCACGAGCGCATCCTTCATCGGATTTTCCACGCCGCTGCCGGGCTCTTCGGCCACGCCCACGATCTACTTCCATCCGTCGCTCCCCGTCGATGCGATCGGCGGCTTCACGCGTACCGATGGCTCGGGCCGCGCGCTCATCAATGGCACGGCCAGCGACACCGGTGTATCCGGCACGCTCGATGCCGGGCGCCTGATCTTCATCGGGCCCGTCACGCTCGCTGCCACGGCCGCAGTGCCCCCCGGCTACTACACCGGCAATCTCGGCGGGCGTATGGGCAGCACCCTCGCCGCGATCGTCGGCGCGGATGGCGCGATGACAGCCTACATCGCAGACGGCGCCTATCGCGATGCCGGCTCTGGCACGGTCAATCGCAACGGCGCCTTCGTCGTCACGCTCATCTCGGGTAATCGCTTCACCGGCACCATCGATCCGCTCACCGGCTTCGTCACCGGCAATGTGAGCGGCACGGTGGTGGCTGGTGCGACTGCGGCGCTTTCCTCCGGGGTGTCGTTTAGCGATGGCTTCCTGCGCAATCTTTCCACGCGCGGCCAGGTCGGCACGGGCGCCAATCTCCTCATCGCCGGCTTCGTCGTGGGCGGCAATACGCCCAAGCAAGTGCTCATCCGCGCGATCGGCCCCACGCTCTCAGCCTTTGGGGTGAGTGGCGTGTTGCTCGATCCTCAGCTCGAGATCTACAGCGGCAGCGCTCTCACCGCGACCAATAACAACTGGGGCGGCGGCCTACCGATCATCGATGCGTCCAATCGCGTTGGCGCTTTCCCGTTGCCGCAAAATAGTCTCGATGCCGTCCTTCTGCTCACGCTCGCCCCAGGCTCCTATACTGCTCAGGTGCGCGGTGTGGGCAATGGCACGGGCGTGGCCCTCATCGAGCTTTACGATGTCGATAGCCTCGCGCCGTTCTCCCCGCAAAAGGTGATGAATGTCTCCAGCCGCGGCGTGGTCGGCACTGGCCAGGCGCAGCTCATCGCGGGCTTTGTGGTGAGCGGAAACACGTCGAAAAAGATCCTCGTCCGTGCGGTCGGCCCCTCGCTCTCCACCTTTGGTGTGGAGGGTGTGCTTGCCGACCCCGTCCTCTCCATCACGCGCACCGATGGCCTGGCCGTTCGCGAAAACGACAACTGGGAAACCGGCAACGATCCCATGCTCATCGGTGCTGCCGCCGAGCGGGTCCGCACGTTTGCCCTTCCGAGCGGTAGTCGCGATGCCGCCCTGCTCATCCAGCTTCCTCCCGGCTCCTATACCGCTCAGGTCACCGGTGCGGGCAATTCCACCGGCGTGGCACTGGTGGAGGTCTACGAAGTGCCCTGAGCGTAAGTCGGGCGAGTGCCGCACCGGGAGGTGAGAGCGCCGCGGGCCGGCCTCTCACCCTTCGGGGCTCGGCTGTTTATCTTACCAAGGGCCGGCCATGTAGCCGGTCGCGGCCTTGATTGCCACGACGCCGGCGTTTTTAGCCGCGTGGGCGGCGAAGCAGGGGAGGAGCGAGCGCGTGGGATTCCAGGGGCCGAAGCGCGCGGCGTAAAACCACAGCGAGGTCGCAAACAGGATCGCGGTGCTGAAAAACCCTTTCGGCGTGAGCGTGAGGCGAAACCCGCCTTCCGTCGTCCATAGATGAGGGTGTAGCACGGCGAAGAGCAGGGAAGCCGCTATCGCGCTGATCCACAGCACCGCGCGGCCTCGATCGGGCGCCACGATATAGCCGCGAAAGATCAGTTCCTCGATCGCCGATGCACCGCAGATCGAGTAAAGCGCAAACAGCCAGGTCATGCGGGATTGCTCGTCTGAGATGCCTAGCGCGATCTCGCCTAGGCTCTCGAGCGCTAGCAGCACGAGCGCTCCGCCTACGGCGATCGCGAGCGCGGCCGAGCTGGCCCGTGTCGCCCCAGGAAGCGCCCCCGCTTTGGGGCGCCCGCGCTCGGCTGCACGCAGATCGTCGCGCCACAGCTTGGCGACGTAGAGGCCGGCGAGGATCGCTCCGATCAGCAGGAAGGGGTGGTTCATGAAGGCTCAGCGTCTCTTGCCTGCGTCCGCGCTCCGATGCAACGGCGGACAGGCCGCAGCGCGGCGGGAGCTTTCCCGCCGACTCCTGGCATTAAGGCTTTGCTCAATGGGTACCGGTGGCGCTTATGTCGCGACTATTGGTTCGTCATTTGGCAATTCACGTCTAGGGTGCTCCGTCCCATGAGCAGCAGTGCCGCCACCGACCCCGCCCGCTCCGTCACCGCTGGCCACGGAGGAGCAAAGCCGCATGCTTTTGCGCCGGTATTTGCGCTCCTGCAGCCGCACATGGCCGAGCTCGATCGCTTCCTGCGCGGGCAGTTGGGTGCCTTCGAGCCCGAGATTCGGGCGATGGTCGACTACTGTATCGACACCTCCGGCAAGCGTATCCGCCCGGCCCTCGTCTTTCTCGGCGGCTGGCGCGGAGAGGGTGAAGTGAAGCCCGACCTCGTGCGCGTCGCCGCAGTGGTCGAGCTGGTGCACCTCGCCACGCTCGTGCACGACGATATCATGGACGAGGCCGACGTGCGGCGCAATCGCCGGACCGCTGCCCGCGAGTACGGCGCCACTGCCGCCGTGCTGCTGGGCGATGCGCTCTTCGCCCACGCCCTCCACCTCGCCACCCAGTTTCCCACCACCGAGATCTGCGCTGCCGTCTCCGACTCCACGCGCAAGGTCTGCGCAGGCGAGATCGTGCAAACGCTCCGGCGGGGCTCCACCAATATCAGCCGCGCCGATTACCAGCGCATCGTCGATCTCAAGACTGCGGAGCTTTTCCGGGTATCGTGCTTCCTCGGTGCCCGGCTCTCGGGCTTTGCCGAGGGCTACGTGGAGGCTGCGAGTCACTTTGGCCGGCACCTCGGCATCGCGTATCAGATTTACGATGACCTCGTGGACTTTTTTGGCGAGGAGACCCGCATCGGCAAGACTCTCGGCACCGATCTCGCGAGCGGCAAGCTCACGCTTCCCCTCCTCTCGCTGCTCGAGCAGCTTTCGCCCGATGAGGCTGCAGCGCTGCGCGCGGAGATCACCGGCGCTCGTCCGCCGCAGCTCGCTCTGCGCCTGCGCCAGATGAACGAGCTGGGCATCTTCGATATCGTCACCGCGGCCGTCCAGGCCGAGCTGGTTGCCGCCCGCGCCGCGTTGCGCCCCTGGCCCAAGGAGTCGCCCACGCCCCTGCTGCTTGGCCTCTGCGACGTGCTCGAGACTCAGGTCGCCGCGCTCAAGCGCACGAGCTGAGTTCGTTTTTTGCCGTCCTCTCGGCGATCTGTGGGGCGGCGCGCTGCTCTCTGCCTCACGGATGCTGACGAGCGAAGTCCGTCGCGTCGCGCTTCCAGGCGCGCATCACATGCGTCACGATTTCATTCAGCGGCCGCGAATCGGTGAGGATCACCGTGCCCGAGCGCTTGTAGATGGCCTCGCGCGCTGCGTAGAGTGTGCGGATGCGCGTCTCGGGGTCCTCGACTGCCAGCAGCGGGCGGGTGCGATGGCGGGCCGTGCGCGCGAGCACCGTCTCGAGCGATGCGTGCAGGCAGATGACAACCCCCTTGGTCTGCAGCAACTCGAGCATCCCGGGCTGCACCACCAGGCCCCCGCCGCACGCGATGATGTGGCGCGTCGCCGGGTGGCCGCGCTCGATAAACTCCCGCTCCATCGCGCGAAAGGCCGGCTCTCCCTGCTGCGCGAAGATCTCGGAAATCGTCTTGCCCTGCACACGCTCGATCTCGTGGTCGCTATCCATGACCGCGAACCCCGTTTTTTGCGCAAGCGCGCGCCCCACCGTGGTCTTTCCGGTGCCCATGAAGCCGACGAGGTAGAGATTGACGTCCGCAGGGTTCATTACGTGCGTTCTCTGAGGCAAACGGGCCGCTGTGCCCGTTGCCAGACTCGAAATCGCTATGACAGCTCCCGCCACCCCGGCTCCCGACTACGCTTTCGCGAGCGACAACACCGCTGGCCTCTGCCCCGAGGCACTCGCCGCCCTTGCCGGGGCCAATGCCGGGCGCGTGCCCAGCTACGGCGACGATGCCTACACCGCCGAGGCGAAGCGGTTGCTCGCCGAGATCTTCGAGCGCGAGTGCGAGATCTTCTTTGTCTTCAATGGCACCGCGGCCAATTCCCTCGCGCTCGCCGCGCTGTGCCAACGCCACCATGCCGTGCTCTGCCACGAGCTCTCGCATGTCGAGACCGATGAGTGCGGCGCTCCGGAGTTTTTCACCGGCGGGAGCAAGCTCCTCCCGATCGCCGGGGCAAACGCCAAGCTGCGGCCCGAGGCCCTCGAGCCCGTGATGCACCGCGGGCATGGGGTGCATTTCCCGAAGATTCGTGCGCTTTCGCTCACGCAGTCGACCGAGCTTGGCACTCTCTATACCCCGCAGGAGCTGCGGGCGCTGGGTGAGTTTGCGCATGCGCGTGGGCTCGCCGTGCATGTCGACGGTGCGCGCTTTGCCAATGCCGCAGCCGCCGCGAGGGAAAAGGGGCTCTCGCCGGCCGATCTCACGTGGCGTGCAGGTGTCGATGTACTCTGCTTCGGTGGCACCAAGAATGGGCTCCTCGGCACGGAGGCCGTGGTCTTCTTCGATCGCGCGCTGGCCCGGGAGTTCGGCTACCGCGTAAAGCAGTCCGGGCAGCTCTCCTCCAAGATGCGCTTCGCCAGCGCTCAGTGGGTAGCGGTGCTGCGCGACGGCGCCTGGCTCCGCCACGCCGCCCACGCCAACCGGCAGGCGCAGGCCCTCTCGCGAGGGCTGTGCGAACTCGGCTTCAACCTGGTCGCGCCGACGGAGGCCAACGGCGTCTTTGTCGAGCTGCCGCCAAAAGTGTTCGCCGCGCTCGAAGCGCGCGGCTGGCATTTCTACAAATTCGTCGGCGAACACGGCTACCGCCTCATGTGCTCCTGGGATACGCGCGACGAGGAGGTCGTGGCGTTTCTGCGCGACGTGAGGGAGGCGGCAAAAGTCTTATGACGATCACGACTACCCTGCGCGCTAACTGGATCGTCGCCTGGCTGGCGGTGGCCGCGCTGGCCGACGCGGCCGAGCCCAAGACCTACCTCGCGGAGTTCCGTGCGCTCGCGCAGGTCGACTGGCCGAAAAATCGCGCGCTCATGGTCGTGTGTCACGGCCACAGCGTGCCGGCCGGATACTTCAAGACGCCGGTGGTCGACTCGCTCGGCTCCTATCCACATGGCCTGCGGGTGGGGCTCGCTGAGCGGTTTCCTCATGCCGTGATCAATGTCGTGGTCACCGCCATTGGCGGCGAGCATGCGAGGAGCGGGGCTGCCCGTTTCGAGCGAGACGTGCTCAGCCTCCGGCCGGATGTGGTGACGATCGACTACGCGCTCAATGATCGCGGCGGCGGGCTCGAGGCGGCGGAGAAAGCGTGGCGCGCGATGATCGAGGCGGCACTCAAGCAGCCCGCAAAAGTGCTGCTGCTCACGCCTACGCCCGATATCCGTCCGCAGGCAAGATGGCTGGAGCCCGATAGCCCGCTCCAACTGCACGCCGCTCAGGTGCGGCGGCTGGCGCGAGAGTATGATGTAGGCCTGGTGGATAGCCTCGCGGCCTTCGAACAAGCTGTGCGCGAGGGCGTGGACATCGCCACACTCATGTCGCAGGGCAATCATCCCAACGCCAACGGGCATGCGCTGGTGGCGCGGGCGCTCCTTGAGTGGTTTAGGTAGCGTGCGGATGTGCATGACGGCGCGCTGGGCGCCTCTGCGCTGCCAGTAAAAGCGAGAGCGCCTTTTCGCCGCAAAAAATACAGCCCTGCCTTTGCCAGCAGGGCTGTGAGCTTGGGCCGGATTTGGCGATGCCTTACTTCTTGAACATCGGGCTCTGCGGATTGCCGCCGCTGAGGATGTAGGCGACGAGATCGCGGAGTTCCTCCTCGTTGAAGCCGTTGATCAGGCCCGGGGGCATCTGCGAGATGTTGTAGGTCTTGCGCGAAACGACGTCGGCGGTAGGCACGCGGGTGAGGTCGTCGGGCATGAAGGGATTGGCCATGATGGAGAGGTTGCCGCCCTCCTCATTGATGACGCGGCCGATCATTGTGCTGCCGTCGCGGCGCTTGATCTCCTCGCTACCGTACTGGTCGCTGATCACGAGGGAGGGCTCGAGGATGTTTTCCATCAGGTCTTTCACCGTGTAGCGATTGCCCGCGCCGGAAATGTCGGGGCCGATGCCGAGGCCTTCGTTGTTAAAGCGATGGCAGGCGGTGCACGCGGCGGCGGCGAAGAGTCCCTTGCCCTGCGCGAAGTCCCGGCCGGTGAGCTTGCCTTCGACGGCCGCTGTGGCCTCGCGGACGGTGTAGGCCTTGCCTGGGCCCTTGGGCGTGATGGCGGGGCCGGAGGGAGCTGCGGCGGGCGTGGCGAGGGTGGCGGCCTCGGCCTCGAGCTTGGCGCGCTCGATCGGGTCGGTGACGAAGTTGGTCAGCGCTTCGCTGCGGATATTCTTGATGAAGCCCGGGAAACTCGCGCCGCCTCGCCAGGCGGTCGTGCGGGGGAACCAGTCGAAGAACTCGCGGCGCAGCGCGGGCGTCCATCCCACGGTGGCGTTGCGGAGTGCGTACGCGTAGGCGATCTGTTGGCGATCGGCGCGGCCGGCGGAGACCTGCTTCACCGTGGCGCCGTAGTTGTCGTTGCGCTCGATGAGGGCGGCGCCGCCGAGCTCTTCAAAGGTGATCGTCTGCGGCTCGGCCACCTTCAGCAGCGGCACGGCCTTGGCGACGACGGTCGGCGAGCCGAGGTATACGAGCAGGGCGACCAACTCGCGGCTGACCATCGGATCCTTGTGCGGGAAGTGCGCGTCGAGCTTGGCGACGACGTTGGCCGCGGCCTCGGGAGAGGGCTTGCCCATGCGCGTGAAGGCGAGTTGCCACGCGCGAAGTAGCGGGAGCTGCAACTCAGTGGGCACGCGGCCGAG
Organism: uncultured Opitutus sp.; assembly: GCA_964480585.1. GTDB lineage: Bacteria > Verrucomicrobiota > Verrucomicrobiia > Opitutales > Opitutaceae > ER46. The sequence continues at coordinate 49,259 of CAYZPV010000023.1, forward strand.
GTCGAGGCGGCTGAGCGCGGCGATCAGCTTGGGCTGGAGCGAGCGATCGCCCACTCGGGCGAGGGCGATCAGCGCCTCGATCGAGGCCTGCGGATCGAGCTCGGCGAGCGCGCGGTCGGCCCACTTGTCGGAGGGCTGGCGCTCGATGGCTACGCGGGCCGCAAAGCGCACGAAGCGATCCTTGCTTGCGAGGTGTGGCCAGGCGGTGTCGATCGCCTCCAGGCCAGTGCCCTCATTTTGCAGCGCTTCGAGCTTGCGACGCAGCAGGGCTGCCTCGGTGGGCGCGGGTGCCTTGGCTGGCGCGGTGCTCTCGCTGCCTGTGTAGGTGATGCGGTAGAGCGCGGATTGGGTGCGACGCCCGCCGACGGCGAAGTACATCGCTCCGTCCTTGGGATTTACGAGCACATCGGTGAGGGGGAGCGGCTTGGCCGAGACAAACTCCGTCTTCTCACCCTTGAAGGATGCGCCGTCGGGTTTGAGCATGATGGCGTAGAGCGTGCCGAAGGTCCAATCGGCCGCGTACAAGGCGTGCTGATACTTGGCCGGGAACTTTGCGCCGGTGCCGAAGGTGACGCCCGTCGGCGAGCCCGGGCCGATATTTACGACCTCAGGCAGGCTGTCTGCATAGTAGGCAGGCCAGCGGCCGGCCCCTGAGCGCCAGCCGAAATCGCCGCCGTCCACCGAGTGATTGATACGGGTAGGCAGGTACCACGGGGTGCCCTGATCCCACTCCATGTCGGAGTCGTAAGTGAAGAGCTCGCCATTCTGGTCAAAGGCGAGGTCGAACTGATTGCGAAAGCCGATCGACGTGATCTCCACCACCTTGCCCTCGGGATCGGTGCGGCCCATGTAGCCGCCCGGCGCAAACTTGTTTCGCGCATGTCCTCGCGCGTCCCACATGCGTGGCAGCAGGTGATCTTCGCCCCAGGCGACCATGCGTGCTTTCTCGTAATTCTTGGGGAGATCGGTGTGATTGCCGTTGGCAAAGTAGATCGACTTGCCATCGGGCGAGAGCGCGAGCGTGTGCGGCCCATGCTCGCCGCTGCCGTTCATCGGGCGGAGGAACTCGTACTTGTCGAATTGGTCGTCGCCATCCGTGTCGCGCAGCCGCCAGAGACCCTGCTTGGCGGGCACTTCGTCGACCATCACATAGAGGCTGCCGAAGGCATACAGCAGGCCGTGCGCGCCGACGGCCGGTGAGGAGCCGCCATCGGTGGCTACCGCGCGCTTGGGCGTGGGGCGTTGATCGGAGCCGGGCAGATCGGGCAGGCGCGCATTCAGCTTCTCGACTTTGGTGCCTTCCGCGGAGCCGATCGGGGGCAGCGTGAGCCGATAGAGGCCGCCGTACTGGTCACCGGCGATCATGCGCCCTTTATGGTCGATCGTGAGCGCGACCCATGAGCCTTGGTCGGCCTTGGGCACCGTGTAGAGCAGCTCGGCCTTGAATCCCGGTGCGACCTTGAGTGCGGAAGCAGGAGTGGCAGTGGCGAGCTCCGCCATCGCTTTGCGGCTTTGCTGGCCCGGGGCTTCGCCGGAGGCTTTCTTGGCTTTCTTCTCCTGCGCCTGGGCAGGAAGTGCGAGCAGGAGAGCGGCCGCGCAGAGCGGCGCGACTCGGATGAGGAAGTGACGAGACGGAGTCATGTGGTAAAGGGGGAAGTGGCGGGGCCGGGCCGCGTCGCGCCGGCCCTCGGTTGCTTCTAATGTAGACGCAGCAGCGGGCGCGACGGTGCGCCTAGAACTTGTAGGTCAGCGTCAGATAGTAGGCGCGTGGCTGTACGGGCACGTATTGGAGCATGGTGTCCTTTCCGGTGGCCGGCAGCTGGAGGTAGCTCTGGCGGTCGCCGGGATTTACGCCCCAGCCGCGCCAGGTCATCACGCCCTCGCTGTCGAAGACATTGTTGATATTGAAGTTTGCAGAGAGTCGTGGGGAGAAGGTGTAGCCTGCCGTGAAGTTGAACTGATTGAACCGTGGAAGCGTGATGACGTTGGCGATGTTGCCGGCCCGTTCGCCCATGTGGCGCCATGAGAGGCTGGCGAAGTACTGGCGGGTGCGATAGGTGGCGGTGGTATTGAGGATGAAGTCGGGGTTGTTGTCGGCAGCCTCTCCGGAAAAGTCGAGGTACGTATCGTCATCGCGGCCGTTGGAGCCGGGCACGAAGATTTTCCAGATGGTGTTGGTCGATTTCTGTGCGGTAAACACGCTGCGGATGCTCAGACGGTCCGTAATCCGCACATCACCCTCCAGCTCGATGCCCCAGGAGGTCACCATATTGTAGATCGGGTCAGGGTAGTACGGGGTCACGCCATCCGCTTCGGTTGCCTGCGGATTGCTATTGATGTTGCTGAGGCGGCTCCAGAAGGGCGTCGCGGTTACCGTATAGCGGCCGCTTTTCCAGCGGTAGCCGAGCTCCGCCTGCTGCACGCTTTGCGGCCGCGGCTTCAGGTTGGCGAGCCGGAAGGCCGAGTTATACGTGCGGAAGAAGGCGTAGTCCGGCGCTTTCTCGCCATCGGCGTAGCGCACGTAGAGCGAGTTGCGGTCGTCGATCACATAGTTGGTCGCAGCGGACCAGGAAAAGCTGCGGACGTTCTTGTCGAAGTCCCATCTGTTGGCCGGATTGGGCACCGTGTAGCGATTGTCGTACATCGTGAAAGGGTCGCCATCGGCGCCGCCGTAGGTGGGATCCCAGTTGCCACGCGGATTTTGCATGCCTGCGCCGTTGAAGCCTTTTACAATGAAGTTCTCGGCTCGGAAGCCCCAGTCGATGCCCCAGCGGGGGTTGATGTCCCACTTGTGGCCGAAGAAGTACGCGAATTGCCGGGCGATGCCCTCGTCGCGCGTGTAGCCGTTGCCCAGCGAGGTGAAGCCCTCCGGGTTGGTGAGCTGCACGGGCCTCCCATTCCACCCCGCGACTGCCGTCAGCGCTGCTGCTGGCGTCCCGGCCGGGGCATTGCCCGCCGTGGCGGGTATCCAGACGATCGATACCGGCACAGGCTGCTCCACCAGCATGGATGCCGTGCGGCCGCCCGAGGTCTGGCGGTCGGAGATGTCGGCGTAGCCGAAGTACCCGCCCGCTGTGAAGGACATGGTGCCGATCTTCTTGGTCACAGAGAGCCGCTCCATGATCTCGTCCATGTGCTCGTTGGCGACGCGGCCGACATTTACCCAGAAGGCATTGGGCACGATTTGGCCGTTGGGCAGGTTGGCGAAGCGCACGACCTGGCCCGCGTTGAACAACGCGTTGGCGTTGACCGTGTAGTTGCCGTTGGACGAGACCTCCGCGAGCAACGCGTTGTTGGAGCGGTCATAGAAGCGGTAGAGGCCCGCCGGCACGCGGCCGTTTTGCCCGCCGCCGCTGAACTGAATAGCCATGCTGCTGAAGAAGTTGGGCCATTCGAGCGACCGCGGTGTGACGCCGGAGCTCGAGTTCCAGTCTGCCCAGTTGCGGCTGAACTTCACATTGTGATTGATCGACCAGCCATTGTCGAAGTCGTGCTTCCACTCGATGCCGCCGTACCGTTGCCGGGAGCGCACGGCGTCTGCGGTGTCAAATGTCGCGAAGGTGGTGTCTGACTCCCGCGGATACTGGTGGGAGCTCTTGGGAAAGAGATTGGTGCTGAAGCGGCTCAGGCCTGGGTATTGCTTGGGATTGGTGGGATCGCGGGCGAGCAGGTACTCGTACCAGTGGTTTCGATCGTCCATGTACTTTCCATAGATCTTCACTGAGCCCGAGCCGTAGTCCTTGAATAGATTCCCCCGGGTGACGAAGCCGTCGTTCATCGGATAGCCGATGGCCGGTCGATGCCCCTCGGCGTAGCGATAGAATCCACCCACGGAGTAGACCCAGCCCTTGGCGAGCGGGCCGCCGACCACGATATCCCCTCGATACGTCGGCGACCACTCGCCTTCGATGCCGAAGCGGCCGCGGACTTCGCCGCCAAATTTCTGCGAGCCGATGCGGCTGATGTAGTTGAAAGCGCCGCCGGGTGAATTCGACGACGTGATCGATGCGCTTCCGCCGCGCACGGCTTCGACGCGCTGGAGCGTGGCATCTGGCCGGTTGAAGTAGGAGGCATTGTAGTTGCCGAAAGCGATGTTGGTGATCGGCAGTCCATCTTCCTGCATGGAGACGTAATACTGCCCCGTCGCGCCATCGGAGCTGTCGGCCGAGATGCCGCGCGAGTACACCATGCCACGGATTTCGCCGAGGGAGGAGTTTACAAAGACGCCTGCGACATTCAGCAGCAGGTCATCCGCACTCAGTGGCACCTGCTCGGCGATCATGTTGGCGTCGATGGTGGCGATGGCCGTGGTGGTCTTCTTCGCCTCGGTGGCGTTGAAGACGCCGGTGACGACAAACTCTTCCAGCTTCACCGCGTCGCTGGAGTTGGGGGCGGCAGGGGCCGGAGCGGTGGCGGAGGGAGCTGGAGCGGTCTGGGCGGCGAGGGCGACGCCCGTGGCAAGAAGCGCGGCGGGGAGGCGCGCGGTGCGTAGTGGGGACATGGGCAGGGTATGCGAGATCGGATGCGATCCGCACCGGCCTCGTCGCAGCGAGGGCGGGCGGGTGGGTTTCAAGCGCTTGCTGAGGGAGGGGAAGCGGCGGCTGGAGGCCGCCGCGCAGGGGTTGGGAGGCGGTGAAGCTCAGAAGCGGCCATTCAGGCCGATGGTGATCGTGGTGCCGGGGTAGTTGTAGTATTCGACGCGGTCGTCAATTCCGCGATACCGCTTTTGGGGTACATTGGTGAGATTGTCGACGTCGAGGGTGATGTTCAGCGATGAGCGGATTTGGTATGCAAAGCCGAGATTGAAGAGCTTGCGGTCAAAGCGGTACAGGTTGCGCGAGGCTGCGGTGGCGTTGTACGTCTGCAGGTAGGAACTCGCGTAGTTGAAGAGCAGCCGCGTGCTGAAGCGGCGGTATTTCCATGAGAGCTGGGCGTTTGCCGTGCGGGGCACGAAGCCCGCCACCTGTCCCGTCGTGAGTGTGGTCGTGCCGCCGAAGTCGCCATGCGTATCGAGCACCGTATAGTTGGCAAAGAGCGAGAAGCCCTTGAGGAGGCCGGGCAGGAAGTTGAACTGCTGCTGGTAGCTAAGCTCCCATCCTTGCACGGTGGCGGTGCCAGCATTGGCGGCGCTTAGCACCGTGTAGCCTGGGTAGTCGCCATTGTAGCCATTATCGGTGCCGGTGCCGAGCACGCCCTGCTCGATGCCGTTGACGATGTAGTCGCGGATCGTCTTGTGAAACCAACCCGCGGAGAGGCTCCCGACGGGCTCGAAGTAGTACTCCAGCGTGGCGTCCCAGTTTTTCGCCGTCTGGGGCAGGAGCGATGCATTGTTGATCGTGAGCGTGCGTTCGGTGTCGTTGGGCGTGACTGCGGGTACGAGCGAGCCGAAGGGCGGGCGTCCGAAGCTGGTGGAGTAGCTGAGGCGAGTCTTGAGATTCCGCGTGACATCATGCGAGAGATGGATGCTCGGAAACGATTTTGTGTACTGCCCTTCGATCTCGCGGTAGTTGTTGCCGTAGTCGCGGGCGGCGGAGCCTACCGGGTCGGCGGTCTGCTGCGCTGTGGTGCTGAGAGAGCGCGCGCGCACCCAGGCGAAGGATTCATTTTCTGTGCGCTCGATGCGGACGCCGCCGAGGAAGCCTGTGCGGCCCAGCCAGCCCTCGCGCCCTAGTCTGCCCTGCAGCATCGCATAGCCGGCCGTGGCCTGCTCCGTGACGCCGCGCGTGCCGATGAATCTCTGCGATTCGCGAAAGTACAGGTCTTCACGCCAGATCGAAGGGTCTATCACCTCCCGCGCGCGGATGAAGTGCGAGGCTTCCCATTGGGGGAGCTTCCTGCCGGTCTTCACTTCGTCCATCAGGAGGATCGTGGGGTCGTGGGGGAGCGCGGCTGTGCCGGTGTAGTTCCAGCGCCGTGATTCTCCGCCGAGCGCGACGTACTGCTCGCGCCAATGCGCGCCGACCTTGGCAAAGATCGGTGCGCGCAAGGGCAGGGCATAGCGAAAATTGGCGGTGCTCTCCTTAACCTCGTGGGTCTGGGTGTTGTTGGCATTGGTGAGGCCGTTCGGTGCGGGTCGGTAGTTTGCGGGGTTGGTGAAGTCCGGCCCGCCGTTTTGGGTAAACCGCGGGTAGAGGTCGGATTCGGTGCGATCTAGGATCCAGCCTGCTCCGGTGAGGCGATTCACGAGCACTCCGCCCTCGCCGTTCCCGATGTTGATATGCGTCTGGGTGTAGCGGGCGTTGTAGTCTATTTCCAATGGACCCCATTTGTGCTCGGCGCCGATATCGGCGCGCCGGAGTCGGTTGAAGAAGTTGTTGGGCCCCGTCATCGTGATATCGATCGTCGATGTCGCCACCGGGCGGACGGTCGTCACTCGATCGGTGTAGCCGGGCACGATGCTTGTAGTCGTCGCATTGGGCACGGTGTTTTGGTTCTGGCTGCCTGTGTACGCTCGGGTGTCGTACTGGCGGCGGAAAACCTCGGAGTGATCGATGTAGGCGGCGAGAAACGAGAGCTTGGTGCTCGGTGAGAGCCGATAGTCGATCTTCGTGTTTACGTTCTTTTGCCGGCGGTGGTTGTACACGTCGCCCGTGCGGTAGTCCCAGACAAAGGCGGGCTGCGTCGTCGTGTTCTGAAAGTCTCGGGTCGAAGTAAACCAGCCCAGGGCTGTCTCGCTGTTGAAGACATTGACGACGACGCCGAGATTGCGCGCGCCGCCAAAGGCATCGAAGACCTCTGTGTAGGAGAGGCTGCCGAGCGCATGCACGCGGCGCTCTTCGCGCATCGGGATCTGCTGCGTAAACGAGGGTGCGATGCGTGCCGCGAAATTGTAGGTGATGCGGCGCTTTTCCCGCATGCTGAGCGGCGATCGGCTCTTGAAATTGATCGTGCCGCCGAGGGAGTCTGCGCCCTTGTCGGGCGTATGCCCCTTGATGAGCTCGATGTGCTCGAACATCGCGCTCGTGATATTATTGACGAAGATCGAGCGGCCCATGCCGCCCTGTCCGGTCATCAACGCGCCGTCCATCGTGACGCTGTTGAGGCCGGGTCCCATGCCGCGGACGTTGAATCCAGAGAGATTGCCGCCCGCATCGACTTCTCCGAATATGCCCGGGAGCCGGATCGCCACCTCACCGGCATTCATGTTTGGCAGATTTCCGAAGGAGTCGGTGGCGGTGACGTTCTTGAGATTGTCGGCGTTGCGCTGCGCCGTGATGGCTGCGGCGTCGCCCTCACGCTCGCCTGTGACCTTGAAGGATTCTAGCGTATAAAGCGCGGTTGTGAGGTCGAAATTTTGCACGGCACGCTGACCGTCGGTGATCGTCACCTGGCGACGCACGGTATCGAGGCCGATATAGGAGACGACGACCTCGTGCGTCCCGGCGGGAAGATTGTTGAGCACAAAGCTGCCTGTCTCATCGACGAGCGCAGTGAGCTGCAGCTGCGGGATATCGACCTTGGCACCTTGGAGCAGATTGCGCGTGGCCGCGTTGCTGACAGTGCCGGTGAGCGTGCCGGTGCCGGCGGCGTGTAGGCCGGTGATCAATGCGAGTGCGAGCGCGAGGCAGAGCCACGCGCGACGAGGGTATGCGGGAGGGAGGGGCATGGGGTAGCGGCCATGTAGGGGGTAGGCCGGATGGGGGTTTTTGGGGCCGGGCGTGTTGCCCTGCCTTGTAGCCCTGCCGCGCCGGCGGCAGGGCTCTGACGAAAGAACGAAAAGAACGGGGATCGCGGACTACGCTTACTGCAGCGTCTTGAGCTGCACATCCTTGAACTGGATCGTCATCGGCGGGCCGCGGTGCAGCTGGAGCGCGAGCACGCCGGACTTGGCTGCGTTGGCCGCGTCGTCATCGGTGACATCGGCCGTGAGCTTGCCGTTCACGAAGTGCTGGATGTGGTTTCCTTTGGCTACGATACGGAGTTCGTTCCACTCGCCAAATTTGTAGGCGGCAGCGAGATTCGCCGCAGAGGTGGGCGTGGCGAGCGTTTCGATCTTCGGCTTGGTCTTGCCCTTCTTGTCCTTCTCAGTGCCGGGGCTCAGTCGGATCTTCTGGCCAGGTTGCATGAGGATGCCGCGACCCTGCTCTTCATAGAGCATGCCGATATACCTGCCGCCATCGATGTCAGCTTGGTAGCCGCCGACGACAAAGGTCGCGGGGTCGATGATCTTGCTGCGGTACTGCACGCCGGAGTTGGCCTGCTTTTTCTCGTTTTCGCCGGTGAGCTTGAATTTGAGGCGCAGTTCAAAATCGGCCGGGTTGCCTGCCTTCCAGACAAGGAAGGTGTTTCGCGGCAGGTCTTTTTCATCCTTGGTCTGGCCGGTGATCGCGCTGTCGCGGACGGACCAGAACTTGGCATCGCCTTCCCAGCCGGAAAGGTCTTTGCCATTGAAGATCGATTTGAAGCCGTCAGCGGCGAAAGCCGATGCGGCGAGCGTAAGCGAGAGTAGGACGGAGCGGAGTTTCATGGGTAGGGAGTGGCTTAGTGATTGTGATGAGTGGCGGGTGCAGGCGCCGCGGGGGCGGCGGGGTTGGCCTTCAGATAGGCATCGACGTTTTTGGTGATGACGAGTTGGCCGTACATCACGGTCCAGTGACCAGGGAAGGTGCAGACGTACTCGTAGATGCCCTCCGTGGCGATCGGGCGGAGCCGGAGCGTCTCGCTCTGGCCGGGCTCGAGCAGCTTCGTGGCTGCTACGATCTCGCGCGATTCGCCCACCCACGCACGCCCTTGTCGGTCGACGTGCTCCGCCGGCAGTGCCTGCGCCTCGAGGCTCACGCGCTCGCGCGCGCCGGGCTGCACGACGACGAGGTTGTGCGGCATCACATCGGGATTCTCGAAGGTGATCTCGATCTGCTTGTTCACCGGCGCGACGATGCGCGGTACGTCGTACTTCATCTGTTCGACGAGCGCACGGACTACGAAGGAGGGCACGCGCAGGCCGGAGAGCGTCTTGCGCAGGGGATCTGCCTCGGCTGCCGGTAGCGTGCCGACCAGCTCTTCGGCGATCTGGATGGTCTCCACGAAATTGCGGCTCGTACGCTGGTTGCTTGGGGTCTTCTTCGCCCACTCGATCAGCGCCTTGGCGGCGGGGAGGGTGTTGCTGGCAGTCCAGCTTTCGCGCGGCAGCGCGCGGATGCCCTGTGCCACGGTCGGCACCTGGTGATCGCGTTCGAGCATGGTATTGAGCCCGGCGAAGACGGCGGAGGGCTCTCGGCGCGTGCTCACCGCGGCGCGCACGGCGTCGCGCTGCGTGGCGGCGATGATGGCATCCGGCCCCTGAAATTCAGTGATCGGCCGCGTGAGCAGCGGCGCCACGCGCTCGTAGGTGGTGGCTCGAAGTTCGGCATTTGGCGCAAGCGGGATGGCCCCCAGCAGGCTCTGGAAGGAGAGGGGTGACCCCGCTGCCTCACTCCACACCTTGTCGAATGAGCCGTCGGCGAGCGCGACAGCCGCAAGCGCGTACGAACGACTCTCAGCTGTCTCCGTCAGGCCTAGCTTGAGCAGGCCGGCGCGCTGGGCTCGGAGCGACTCGACCGGCTGCGCGAGGAGCAGGCGGCCGACACCCCGGCTATCGATCTCGCCGGGTGATTCGAGAATAGAGAGAATCACCGCGACGGGATCTGCCTTGCGGGCGGCAACCAGCGTCGCGAGCGCCTCGGCGCGCGCTGCATCTGGGATGCCGGAGCGACCGACGATGTTTTCCGCGACGGCGGTTGTGCGCGGCATTTTTAGTACCTCCGAGGCGCTCAGCGTGCGCAGCAGGTATCGTACACCCGCCGGATCGCCGCCCGCGATGGCGGCTCCGTCACCCAGGCTCTTGCGCCACACCGGGCGGAGTTGGCGGAGGGTTTCCCCGATCGTGTAGTCGAGATAGTAGTCGATCTCCTTCTTCGTGGCCGTGAGCGCGACTTCGACTGCTCCGATCTCGGAGAAAAAGCTCGCCGCGCGCACCGCGTGCAGGCGTACGCGGGCGCTTTCGTCGGAAGCGAGTCGCTGCAGCTCGGCTATCGCTCCGGGCACCCGGTCGCGCCAGTAGCCTAGCACGCGGATAGCCTGCGCTCGCGCGTCGGCCGCAGGGGAGTTGAGCACTTGCTTCAGCAGCTCGACATCGACGACGTTGTGCCACTGGTGCACCCATAGCGCCTCGAGACGATGGTGTTCATAGTCGGCGCCCGTCTTGTCGAGGCCCGCGAGCCATTTCTTGGTCGCGGCGATCACCTGCTGCGCGTCGTGCTTGCCGAGCTCTACCTTGGCGAGATTGCGGATCTGGTTTTCCTTGCGCTTGAGCAGCTCCAGGAGCACCAGGATGGGCTCTCCGTCGATCTTTGGCTGCCACGCCAGCGGGCGGCCTTCGGCGGTGATGCGATAGATGCGGCCATGGGCGTGATCGCGATTGGAGTCGCGCAGGTGGCTCTGGAGATGCCCGATGAGAGGATTGTGCCAGTCGACGACATACAGCGCGCCATCGGGGCCAGTCGCGGTGTCGATTGGACGGAAGTTGGGGTCCTTCGACTGCACGATGTCCTTCTCGCGCACACCCTTGATGCCCGCTCCGTCGGCCTCGAGATTCACGCGGTAGATGCCTTGGAATCCGATGACGTTCGGGTTGAGGTAGTCGCCCCAGTATTCCTCGGGGAAATGCGTGCTCGTCAGGATGGTGCTGCCGGCCGACGGGCGGGACGGTCGGTCCCAGATCGTCTTCACTCGCGGGTGCTTTGCGGGGTAGTCCAGCTTCCCGGAGAAGGCCGGGCCCCAGTACGTGTTGTTGCCCGTCGCATCGGTGATGATGTCGTTGCCCCAGTAGTCGAAAGCGCGGCCGTGCGGATTGGCGAAGCCATACGCGACGTACGTCTCGAACTTTGAGGTCAGCGGCTCGTAGCGATAGAGCGCGCCGTCGATGTTGCGTACGGCGCCGGCAATGGTCTCCACCTGCGAACGATGGAAAACGCCGTCGCTGAAGAGAATCGCGCCGCCCGGTTCGTAGATGAGCGAATTGGCGGTGTGGTGTGAGTCGGCTGAGTCGAGACCCATGACGACGCGCTCCTTGGTGTCGGCCTTGCCGTCGCCATCCGTGTCGCGCACAAACCATACATCAGGCGCCTGCATCACGAGTACGCCGTCTTTGAAAAACTGGAAGCCCGTCGGGCAATTCAGGTTATCGAGCCAGATCGTGGATTTGTCGGCTCGTCCGTCCTTGTCCGTATCCTCCAGGATGACGATCTTGTCGCCATTCTTCGAGAGCGGCGTCCGCTCGGGATAGTTGGGCCACACCGCGACCCATAGCCGGCCCTTGGTGTCGAAGTTGATCTGCAGCGCCTTGGCCAGCTCCGGAAACTGCTTCTCGCTCGCGAAGAGATTGGCCTTCAGGCCGGGCGCGAGCGTCATCAGATTGATCGCCTCGTCGCCGTCGATGAAGGGATACGTGCCGTCGATATTGGGGCCGGGCTTGTTGGTGCCAAACGCCGTGACGACAGGCAGCGGCAGCATTTCGACCGGGCCGGTCTTCCCGGCCGCCAGCGCCCAGGCCTTGCGCTCGAGATTGGCGGTCATCACGTCGCGCTGCGCCATCTCCTCCATCATGATCTGCGTGTTGGTGATCTTTGGCTGATCGGGGTGTGAGACGTAAGCGATCTTCGAGCGATCGCCGTAGACGTTGTACCCATCCACCGTGCGGTAGCGCGAGTGCCACATCTCGTTCTTGGCATTCACGAGTTCGCGCAGCTTGGTGAAGCTCGGCGTGTCCGTCGCCGGTGCAGCCCCGCCGAAGATCGCCGGGAAAACTTTGGCGGCGATCTTTGCTTCGCCGGCGCTGTTGAGATGCACGCCATTGATCGTCAGCGATGGCTCGCCCCGCCGCGCTGCATCCTCGAAGACCTGCTGCGACGGCGCAAAGAGATCGACAAACGTCACGCCCGCCTGGTCCCGCGCTACCTCCGCCATCGCATCTGCGTAGAGCTTGAGGTTCTCGTTGATCTTGGGGTCGTACGGATAATTGGGGTCGCGCATCTTCTCTACCGCGATCGGCGAGAAGAGGACGATGCGCGGCGAGCCCAGTCCATTGTAGTTCTTCGCGCGCGTATCGCGCAGATAGGCGGCCAGGTCTTGCTTGAACTTCTCCAGCCCTTCTCGCCCGGCAAACGACTCGTTGTAGCCGAAGAAGGCGAAGACCGTGCCTGCCTGCACCTTGGCCAGCCACTCGTCGGGCGTGCCAAAATCCTTCGAGCGCGCTCGCGCCACCACTTCGTCGCCCGCGACAGCAAGGTTGCGCACCACGAGCTGGTGCGTGGGATTCTGCGCGTGCATCATCGTCTCCAGCCAGCCGTGATGCTGCATGCGATCCCCCAGCGCATTGCCGACGATCGCGATGCGCTCGCCGGGATTGAGTTGAAACGGCGCAGACGCATTCGCTGCGGGCGCGGGCGCCTGCGCAAATACGGAGGCGTAGACGGCGCTGAGCGCGAAGAGGGACAGGGCAGGGCGCATGGTCACGGGCAGAAAGACGAACCGGGGCAGGGCAGGGATGTGCGTGGGCGAACCGCAGGCGTGCGACCAGCGCTGGATAAACGATCTCGCAAAAAAAGGGCCGGGCAGCCCCAGCTAGGGGTAAGGGTGCGGAGGCTGCCCGGCGGGTGGGCCTTGCGGCCCGCCCAAAGACTCAGACTTGTTTCACTTTCTCCCACTTCCGCGTCTTCGCGGACTTGAGGACGGAGTCGACAACGTAGTCGGCCGCCAGGCCGTCTTTGAAATTCGGCGTGCAGCCCTTTCCGCTCTCCAGGCCCTTGATGAATTCCACCATGGCATGCACGAAACTGTGCTCGTAGCCCAGCTGCAGGCCGGGCACCCACCAGTTGCCGCAGTAGGGGTGATCGCCATCGGAGACATGGATGCTCTTCCAGCCGCGCTCCGGGCCCTCGTCCGTGTAGTCGAAGACCTGCAGTCGGTGCAGATCGTGGAGATCCCATTTCAGCGACATATTCGCGCCGTTGATCTCGAAGGTATACAGCGCCTTGTGGCCGCGGGCGTAACGCGTCGACTCGAAGAGGCCCAGCGAGCCATTGTTGAAGTGGCAGTGGAATATGCACGCATCGTCGATGCCCACCTTCTCGACCTTGCCCGTCAGGTTGTGCTTGCGCTCCTTGACGAAGGTCTCGGTCATTGCGCTCACATCCTTGATCCCGCCGTTGAGCCAGAGTGCGGTGTCGATGCAGTGGGCGAGCAGGTCGCCCGTCACGCCGGAGCCGGCCACCTTGGCGTCCAGGCGCCAGAGGCCGGTGCCGCCCTGCGGGAGGTCGGCGTTGATGGTCCAATCTTGGAGGAAGTTCGCGCGATAGTGATAGACGCGACCCAGCTTGCCGGCATCGATGAACTGCTTGGCCAGCACGACCGCCGGGCAGCGGCGGTAGTTGTACCATACCATGTTGGGCACCTTGGCCTTCTCGATGGCCTTCACCATCGTCTCAGCTTCCTTGCCGGTGCGGCCGAGGGGCTTTTCGCAGAGGATCATCTTGCCGGCCTTCGCGGCGGCGACGACCTGCTCAAGGTGGAGATTGTTGGGCGTCGCGACATCGATCACGTCGATGTCATCGCGGGCGATGAGCTTCTTCCAATCGGTCTCCACCGATTTGTAGCCCCACTTCTCGGCAAATTCCTTCACCTTGGCCTCGTCGCGGCCGCACACGGCCTGCGGCACGAGCTCGTAGCTGGAGGGGAAGAAGTGGTTGACCTGATGAAAGGCGTTGGAGTGGGCCCGGCCCATGAAGGAGTAGCCGATGAGCCCGATGCGAAGTTGTTTTTTGGCCATGGGGAAAAGGTGCGAGTAGCGGGTGGTGAGTAGCTGGCAGGGAAAACGAAAGGGAGACGCGGAAACGTGAAGTGCGATTTAAGCAGCGGGTGATGAAAGCGGGTGCGCTGCGTGATGCTCGCTACCCGCTCCTCACTCCTCGCTGCTTCAGTTCGGACTCAGCCGACCCAGCCGTGGTTGTTCCGGACCTCGATCATCGCCGCGAGGATGTCGTTCCAGGTTTGCTGCTGCGTCATCACGGCGTTGGGGAACATGCAGCCATCCCAGCAGATGTGCTTCATCTTCTTGGTGACCTTGCCGTCCTTGCCGCGCAGCCAGTAGCCGGAGTCGCGGGTGACGTTGAGCTTGCCCTTCGGGTCGGTCACGACGCAGTGCTTGCCCGTCTTCTCGTGATCGCCGGAGCCAAAGACTGTGCCGTCGTTCTGCGCCACGTGGAAGTCGATCGTCCACGGGCGGAGCGCGTCGGTGAGCTTGGTCATTGCCTTGTGGAACTCCGCGGGCTCGTAGTTGTATTTCTTCGGCACGAGACGGTGCTCCTCGGCATTGGCGCCGAGCGTGTAGAGGTGCGTGTGCGACATGTCCGCCTGGAAGCCGACGACCTTAGGCATGTCCACCATCTCGAGCAGATTCACCATGTGCTTCCAGGAGTGCATGCCGCCCCAGCAGATCTCGCCTTCGGCGGCGAGGCGCTCGCCCTCGCCCTTGGCGATCTTGCCGCACTCGCGGAAGGTCTGGGCGATGAGCTTGGTCGTGCCCTTGGGATCCTTGTCCCACGCGGTCACGCCTGTGGCGCTGTCGATGCGCACGACGCCGTAGGGCCGCACGCCGTACTCGCGGAGCTTGGCCGCGATGTGCACCGCCTTGCGGACGTGCGTGACGAAATTGGCGCGAGCCTTCTCGTCGCCACCCGCCGAAGCGTCGAACCACACCGGGGCCACCACGGAGCCGACCACGAAGCCCTTCTTCTTTATCTTCTCGGCAAGCGCCTTGATCTGGTCGTCGCTGCTGTCGATGTCGGTGTGCGGATTATAGAGGAAGAGATCGACGCCGTCGAACTTGACGCCGTTGACCTCGGCCTTGGCCGTGAGATCGAGCATCGTATCGAGATCGATAAACGGCTCTGCACCAGGGCTGCCCTTGCCGACGAGGCCGGGCCACATGGCGTTGTGAAGTTTGGGGAAGTTATTTTGGGGCATGGCAGGAATAGTAGCGAGTAGCGGGTAGTGAGTAGCGAGGAGCTGTGGGTCGGAATAATGGAAGGGCGATGCGACACCGCCGGAAAGAGAGCGAGTAGTGGGTGGGGAGGACGGGTGCCGAGAGCGTGATGCTCGCTACCCCCTACCCACTACTCGCCACGGCCTTAATTGAAGGTGTTCTTCTTGTAAGCGCCCATCGCGGGAGCGTCGGGATTCACTTCGGGGCCGAAATAGCGCAGGCACACTAGCGGCTCGGTGCTGCTGGTGTTTTCGAAGGTTACGCCAGCCTTGGCGCCGTCCTCGGTGCAGAAATACTCGTCCTCGGTCAGCTCGGTGAAGCGGATGAGCTTGGGGCTCACCAGAGGCAGGCCGTTGATCTTGCCGCTGCCCTGCACACAGATGAGGCCGTAGGCGCCCGTGTCCTTGATCGTGCACTTGGTGCCGGGGTCGACCGTGAGCTCCTTGGCGGTGAAGAGTTGCTCGCCGTCGACCTTGCCATACACGATCCAGCGATCGACGTAGCCCTCGCTGCGCGTATCGGCAACCGGGACGGGCTCGAGGTAGTGGTTATCCTTGAAGTTGGGATCGACGTTCTTCTCCCAGTCGAGCTGGTCGACGATGAAGTCGATGTCCTTGTGCTTCGACTTGGGCATGTCCTTAAC
This sequence comes from uncultured Opitutus sp., assembly GCA_964480585.1. GTDB lineage: Bacteria > Verrucomicrobiota > Verrucomicrobiia > Opitutales > Opitutaceae > ER46. The sequence goes on from CAYZPV010000023.1 coordinate 64,921, forward strand.
AAGGAGCGACCACGGCACTTCGCGACCCTCGACGAGATTCTGGTACATGCCAAAGACATCCGAGCCCCACTGGGGCTCGTAGGTGCAGAGCGAGCCCGGGGCGTGGAGGATGCACGGATCGATGAGCCAGCCCGAGCCCACCTTGAGGCGATAGGCCTTCGAGAGGTCGAGGATGCCATTGTCGCCCTTGTTCCAGTTGCGGATGCACTGCTTCACCTGCTCCTTGGTCGTGCCGGGCTCGAAGCCCATGAAGGTGTACGGGAAGTTGTTTCCGACATTGTTGTGCTGCGGCGGGAAGTAGTACGACTCCGGCTTGCCCTCCTGGCCGACCAGCTTGGCCTGCTTGGCCGACTGGTGCATGTGGTGCGGGATCGGCCCCATGTTATCGAAGAACTTCGAGTACACCGGCCACTTCTTGTACTTCTTCCAAATGGAGGAGCCCACGAGCGTCGCGCCCGTATCGGCGACCGCCTGCTGCAGCGTGAAGCGCTTGTTGCCCACCACGCACCAGCTCAGGCCCTCGTCCCACGCGCGACCCTCGTTGGCCGTCGGCGTGGTGGAGGCAAACCAGCGCTCGTCGATGCCGCCGCGGTTGAGGCCGTAGGCGTAGGTGTCATCGGGGTGGAGCTTGATGCGGAGTCCTGGCTGGAGGAAGGAGCGCGGCACCCAGGCGGGCGCGAGACGGAGGAGGCCGCCGGTCTCGGCGAGCACGCCTTCGACGAGGCTCTTCGTGTTGGATTTGACCGTCTTCAGGTCGGAGGTGGTTTTGGGCATGTGAGTGCGAAAAAGCGTGGAGCCGCGAGAGCGTGGGGCGCGGCAAAAGCGGGCAGGGGATTTCGGGGAGAAAAGGAGCCTGCATCCTAGCCGCGCTCCCAGCAAGAGGGCTAGTAGCCCGGCGGCGACTTTTGGGAAAATAGCGGCGGGCGCTCCCGGTCGCCCCGCCTTGGCGGCTCCCCGTCCAGCCTTCGCGCTCGTTTCGACATTGCCGCTCCCCGACGGCGCTCCAACTCTCCCTGGATGCGCTTTCTGGTTACCCCCGCTGCCTGCTTGTTGCTGGCCACCGTCGCTTTTGCCGCCGACGACTGGAAACCCCTCTGGAACGGCAAAAACCTCGATGGCTGGACCACGTGGCTGCGCCAGCCGGAGCCGTCCTCCCACGTCCCCGGCCTCCCAAAAAAGGCCGATGGGAAATACGCCGAGCCCCTCGGGGCCCGCGATCCGCTGAAAGTCTTTTCCGTGGTCGAGATCGACGGCCGCCCCGCCATCCGGATCTCAGGCGAGGTGTTCGGCGAGCTGCGATCGCGCGGTTCCTTCGAGAACTATCACCTGCGTTTCCAATTCAAGTGGGGCGAGAAAAAGTGGCCGCCCCGCGACAAGCCCGAGATCCCGCGCGACAGCGGCTTGCTTTACCACGTGCACGCCGAGCCTGGCGCCGAGGGTCGCGTGTGGGCCCGCTCGACCGAACTGCAGATCCAGGAAAAAGACGTGGGCGACCTCTACGCCGTCGGCTCGGTTGTCTTCGTGCGCGCCGCGCTGCGCAAAGGCACGGGCAATGCCGCAAATCCCAAGCCCGTCTTCGACTACGATCCTAAATCCCCCTGGCGCCCCTTCGACCAACTCCCAGGCTCGGATGGCCGCTGCGTGAAGCAGCCCGACAACGAAAAGCCCACCGGCGAGTGGAACACCGTCGAACTCGTCTGCCTCGGCGAGGACAGCTATCACGTCGTCAACGGCAAGGTCGTCATGCGCCTTTATCGCACTACCCGCGTCGATACCCCCACGCCACAGATCGTGACCTCTGGCCCCATCATCCTCCAATCCGAGGGCGCGGAGCTCTTTTACCGAGACATCGAGGTGCGTTCGATCAAGACGGTGCCGCGGGAGTTTGCCGTGCAGTGAGGGCGGCCCGCTGGTGCTCATCGATCCCGCCGGTCCCTCGCCTGGTAAGCCGGCTCCGTGTATCCCTACTTCTGATACCGTGCCCGGTACGCCTTGGGCGTCTCGATCATGAACTTCCGAAACTCCTTTGTGAAGTGGCTCTGGTCCGCAAACCCGAACTCCGTCGCGACTTCCGCCAGCGATTTCCGCGAAAATACGAGCGCGTTGCAGCTCATGCGCACCCGCAGCTGGCGGATGTAGTCGTGCGGCGAGCTGTGGTACGCCGCCTGAAACTGCCGCTCAAAGGCGCGCACCGATAGCCCGCATGCCTTGGCCAGATCCTCGTTCGTGATGCGGTCCGCGTAGTGCTGGCTGATGTAGCGGATCGCCACCGCCAGCGGCGAGCCCTTGGGCGTCGCCGCCTCATGCGCCGGGAGTGGGCGCGTCACGCCCGCCGTGCCCACGATTTTTCCGGTCGCATCCCGCAGTGGCACCTTTGAGGTCACGCACCACCGCGCCGTGTGGTCGAAGCGGCCCACCAACTCCACGCGCGAGAGGATCCGCTCGCCGCGCAGCACGCGTTCGTCGTCGATGCGGTACTGGTTGGAGAGCACCTCGCTGCAGAAATCGTAGTCCGTGCGCCCGATCATCTCCGCCCGCGTCTTCACCCCGAAGTTGAGCAGGAAAGGCACGTTCACCCACTCATAGTGCCCCGCCGCGTCTTTCATCCAAAGGGGCGTGTCCTCCAGATAGTCAAACAACTCGATCACCTCGGGCGCGACTGCGCCGATGCGTTGCAGCGTCGCGAGCATGGAGTCGTCGGAGGAAGTCATGGGAGCCACGATCTCTTACAGAAGAGCGCGCAGGAAACGAAGTGCGATTTTAGGCGTCCGCTCCGCGGAGCCGCCTTTGCTCTTCAACCCCGCCCGCTCAGTCGAACGCCATCCGCGAATTTGTCTTCAGGTACTCCGCGATCTCGCTCGCAAAGACCTCGCCAAACTCCGCCAGCTTCTTTTCGCCCACGCCCGAGATGCCTTCCATCTCGTCCACGCTCTCCGGGTACTCGCGCGCCATCGCGCGGAGCGTGTTGTCGCCAAAAATAATATACGCCGGCACCCGGCGCTCGTCCGCCAGTTGCTTCCGTACCTTGCGCAGCCGGTCGAAGAGGATCTCGTCGCACGCGATGTCGCCTTCTCGCCGCGCGACCCGCCGCGCCTTCGGCAGCTCCATCGGCTTCGTGAGCGTGATGGGCGTGCGCGCTCTCAGCGCGGCCATTCCTTCCTCGGTGATTTCCAGCGTGGCGTACTCGCCCTCCGCCACCCCCACGTAGCCCAGCCGCATCAGCTCTCGGCCGATCGACGACCATTCCTGCCGCGAGACATCCTTGCCGATCCCGTAAGTCGTCAGCCTGTCATGCCCCCAGCGCCTAATCTTCTCCGTGTCAGCGCCGACGAGGACTTCGATGATGTGGTTCATCCCCACGCCGAAGCGGCTGTTCTGCGCGATCCGATAGATGCACGAGAGAAACTTCTGGGCCACCAGCGTCCCATCGAAGGTCTCGCGCGGCTCCGCGCAGTTGTCGCACGCCCCGCAGTTATCGAGCGGGAATTTCTCGCCGAAATAGTCCAGCAACTCCGCGCGCCGGCACCCCGCGCTCTCCGCGTAGTGCACGATCTGGCGGAGCTGCCGCCGCGCCACCTCGCGCTCCTTCTCGTTGGTCATCTCATCGAGGAAGTGCGTCTGCTTTGCGATGTCTCCCGCGCTGAAAAGCAGCAGGCAGTCCCCCGGCAGTCCATCGCGGCCCGCGCGGCCCGTCTCCTGGTAGTAGCCCTCGATATTCTTCGGCAGGTCGTGGTGGATCACCCAGCGTACGTTGGGCTTGTTGATGCCCATGCCAAAGGCGATCGTCGCGCACATGATGCGCGTGTCGTCGCGGAGAAATTGCTCCTGGTTGCGCGCGCGCTCCTCCACGTCCAAGCCCGCATGATACGCGCGGGCGGAGAAGCCTCGCCCCGCCAGCGCCTCGGCCACGCGCTCCGCCGCCGCCCGGCTCGCGCAGTAGATGATGCCGCTTTCGTGCTCCCGCTTGCGGATAAAGTCGATGATCTGCTTCTGCGGCTGATCCTTGGGGATCACGCGGTACGTGAGATTTGGCCGGTTGAAGCTCGCTACAAACACCTCCGGGTCGCGCAGCTTCAGCTGCTTCACGATGTCGTCGCGCACCCGCTCCGTCGCGGTCGCGGTCAGCGCCATCACCGGCACTTCGGGCAGCAACTCGCGGAGTTTGGAGATCTGCCGGTACTCCGGGCGAAAATCGTGGCCCCATTCTGATACGCAGTGCGCCTCGTCGATCGCGAGGCAGGTCACGTTCCAGTTTTTGAGATTCTCCGCCCAGCCCGCGAGCATCAGCCGTTCGGGCGCCACGTAGAGCAGCCGGTACTCATGGCGATGCAGCCCGCGCAGCCGCGAGCGCGCCTCGTCGGCATCGAGTGTGGAGTTGAGATACGTCGCCGCCACGCCGCTCGCCTGCAGCTGATCCACCTGGTCCTTCATCAACGCGATCAAGGGCGAGACCACCACCGTGAGCCCTCCGCGCGCCAGCGCCGGCACCTGGAAGCAGAGCGACTTCCCGCCGCCCGTCGGCAGCAGCGCAAAGACATCGCGCCCGGCGAGGGAGGCCTCGCAGATTTCGCGCTGTAGCGGCCGGAAGCTGCCATACCCAAAGGTGCGCTTCAGGATCAGATCGATTTCGGTGTCGACGGTGCCCATTGAACAAACGAACACTAGAGGCCTCCCCGCGCGCAGGGCACGGAAAATCGTCAAAGCCGCGTTGCCTTCTGTATCATCCCTTGTGCCATAGCGCCCGTCCATGCCTGCTGCTGCGCTGCCTCCCCCCGTGCTCCGCCTCGGTTGCCCGATGTGGGCGCACGAGCCTTGGCGCGGCACGCTCTTCACGAGCGACGCCCGGCGCTAGGACTACCTCCCGCAGTACGCGAGCGTGCTGGGTGCCGCCGAGGGCAATGCCAGCTTCTACGGCCTGCCCTCGCGCGAGACCGTGGCTCGCTGGGCGGCGGAGGCCCCGGCGGCGTTTCGCTTCTGTTGGAAATTTCCGCGCACCATCACGCACGACCTCCAACTCGTCGGCGCCGAGGCTGCCACCCAGGAATTTTTCGAGCGCCTAGCCCCGCTGGGTGAGCGCCTCGGTCCGTTTTTCCTGCAACTGCACTCCAGCTACGACCTGAGCCGCTTGCGCGAGTTGGAGGCGTACTTGCGCACGCTGCCCCCGCAGTACCGCTACGCCGCCGAGGTGCGGCACCCTGAGTTTTTCGACGCCGGCGAGGGCGAGCGCACGATCGATGCGCTGCTCCGCTCCTGCCGCGTCGAACGCGTCAATTTCGATACCACCGCCGTCTTCGCCTCGACCGCGCAGGACGAGGCCACGCTCGATGCCCAGCGCCGCAAGCCTCGCGTGCCTCGGCGCGCTACCGCTCTTGGCCGCACGCCTTTCGTGCGCTTCGTCGGTGAGGGTGACCTCGCTCGCAACGATGTGGCCATCTCCTTCTGGGCCGATGTCGTTGCCCGCTGGCTGGGCGAGGGGCGGTCGCCGTATTTCTTCGTGCACACGCCCGATGATCTGCGGGCGCCCGAGCTCGCGCGCCGCTTTCAAGCCGCCGTGCATCTGCGGTTTCCGTCTGTCCCGCCTCCGCCGCCTTGGCCGGGTGAGTCCGAGCGGCGCGAGGAGCAGATGGGCTTGTTTTAGCAGCTTACGGGCTGTCCTGCCCTGTCCGTCCGATGCCCGTCTGCCTGGGTCTTGCGCGTGGTGCCTTCCGCCCGCGGCTCGGTACGGTCCGAGGTCGGTAGTTTCCGCCCGAGCTTGGCGTTGCCAAGTTCCCCGCTCTTGCGGAAGCTCGGCGGGTGAGTCTTCGGGTTTTCTTTCTGGCCTGCCTGTTGGCCGCGACGTGTTTCGCGGCAAATGACCCGCGTCCGATCGTTGGCCCCGGGGCTTCGAAGGATGATGTGCTCAATTCCTACGGCTGGCCCACCGGTCAGTCGCAGCTCGGCAATCGCGAGATCCTCAACTATCCCCAAGGCACCGTCACTCTCGTCGATGGCAAGGTGGACCGGGTTAACTTCAATATGAATATGGCGTGGCCGCCCCCGCGTCCCCGTCCGGGAGCCACCCCCGTCACGCCTGAAAAGAAGGCTGATTCGCTCTCCGATCTCTGGCTCACCCGTTACGATGCCGCGCTTGCGGAGGCCTCGCGTCGGCACACGCCTATACTCGCTCTTTTTACCGGCTCCGATTGGTCGCCGGCCAGCAAGCTGTTTCAGGATGAGGTCGCCTTCCACAGCGAGTTCATCAGCGCCTTCACCGGCCAGTATGTGCTGCTCTGGCTCGATTTTCCCACCCGCAGCACCCAGCCCCCCGATGTCGTCGAGCAAAACCTCCGGGTCCGCGAGCGCTACGGTGTCATCACCTATCCGGCCGTCCTCCTCCTCGCCCCCGATGGCGAGTTGAAACGTACCGTCGATCTCAGTGCTCCGCGCCCGGGCGAGTCGTACCGCGAGCGCATGATCGCCGCGGTGCGCGATTCTCGCGTGCTGCCCGGTTTGCCCAAGGCGCCCAAATTCGAGCCGCCTCCCCTGCAAAAGGCAGTCGAGGCATCCACCGAGGGCCAGTCCACGACCGCCAGCGTGGTGAAGACCTCCCTCGCTCGCGCCCAGGCCTTGGTGCTCAATGGCCTCACCATGGGCCTCATCGTCGCAATCCTGCTGGGTTGGGCCGTGTGGAAGTGGACGCCCAAGTTTCGCGGTGCTGTCCGCTCCGATCTTTCTGCTCGCATGGCTGAGGCCGGCAGTGGCTTGCCCAGTTCCTCCGAGATGGCTGCTTGGCCGCGCGACAAGTTGCGCGGTCTCGTCGCCGGCCTCGCCGAGACCAATGATTACGTCGTCCTTCCCGGCGACGGCGGCGATGTCGACTTCCGTCTCAAGCGCCAGCGCGAGACCAAGCCTTGCATCCTCGTCCATTGCATCTGCGGCGGCCCCAAGCTCCCGCCCGCTCCCGTCAAGCGCGTGCGCCAGGTGCTCGGTGCCATGACGATGGAGGATGTGCCTACCGGCTGGGTCGTGGCCCCCTTGGGCTTCACTGCAGAGTCGAAAGCCTTCGCCGAGAAAAATAACATCGTCCTCCTCGATGGCGCGCAGCTCCGCGCTCAACTCAGCGACCTCCCTCCGCTCCTGCTCCCCAAGGTGATGAACCGCCCGGGCGTCTGATTCTACGCGTGGTCGCGGAGAATTTAGCGCCGTGTCGTCGGATCGGGCCCCCTGTGTCCTCCGAGTCCCCACCGCAACGCCCCCCTTTGCCTCCTTCCCGATCCCTCGGCCTCCTCCGCGCTCTCCGTTGCCTTCTCGTCGGTCGTTTTTCCGATCCCTTTTGACTCCGCGGTCGTTACTGCTTCAGCCCCAGCCATCGCGCAAATTCTCGCACGTGTTCCGCCACACGGTGCCCACGCCGTATCCGTTTCGAGACTACCCGTAGCCGGCCCGCCTCGCGGTCGGCCTTCGGGTCGACGTGGCCGACGAGTTCCAGTCCTGAAAGCACTGGCAGCGCATAGTAGCCGCGTACGCGCTTCGCGGGCGGCGTGTAGACCTCCCACGTGTAGTCGTAGTCCCAGAGCGCCAGTGTCACCCGTCGATCGTAGATCAGCGGGTCGAGCGGCGCGAGCAATCGGGTGTGCCTCGGCTCTGCGGTAGAGTCCTTCGCCGCGGCTTCGGCGATCACCCGCTCGATCAGCGGCAGATCTTCGCGCAGGCAGAAGAGTGGGGGACAGCCCTCCACGGCCACCGGCTGCACCGCGTCCGCCACGAGGCGAAGTTCGTCGCGTTTGAGCGCGCAGAGCCGCCGCTGCCGCAGCTTGAGCAGTGCGAGCCAGCGGGCGGTCTCCGCCGCGGGCGGTTCAGGTTGCTGGAGTAGGGCGGCTGGCAGCACGCGCTCGGGCAGATCGTAGCGGCGGCGATTGTTGGCGCGCTGCGCGATGAGGAGCCGCCCGTGAAAGAAGAGTTTTTGCAGCGTGGCTTTCGCCAGCTTCGCCGCCCCCCACACCCGGCGGGCCCTCCGTTCGTCGTCGAAATCCTCGGAGCCCAGCGGGCCGCGTGCGCCGATCTCGGCGAGGAGCGTTGCCGCGAGTTCCTTTTCGCGCGGCGTCAGTCTCCCCGACCACGCGCTTGCGCGCCGGGAGCGCCGGTGCATCTCCCCCAGCAGATGCGGCCATGCCTCGAGCGGAAATGCCACCAGTATCCCCGTTCCCGGCACGTGATGTTCAAAGGCCCTTCGCTCCTGCCTTTCCAGCGGTTTCGCGTTGTCCGTTCCGTGCAGATAGCGCATCAGGTCGCCTTCCCGGTATCCGGCCACGCGATTGCGGAGGATCAGGTCGTGCATCCGCCCCGCGACGTTGATCGGGTCGATCTGGATGTAGCCATGGTGCGCGAGCGCCGCTTCGATTCCTGCGTGCGGTATCTCCAGCCCCACTGCGGCGTGCGCGAAGCGGCGAGCGGCAGGTCGGCTGAGGGAGCGAGGAGGCACACCGGGATTGAGCGCGAGGACGCGCAAAAAACAAGGCCGGGGCGCTCGCAGTGCGCCCCGGCCTGGAGTGTCGGGTAAATTGGCGTCTAGCGCGTGCCCTCAAACCCCATCGGGTCCCTCGCCGGACTCGGCGAGGTCACCGTTGTTTGCTGGCACGCCTGAAAAGCGTCACACGTTCGCCACTTCCATCCGCCCGCTGTCGCGGTGCGGCTCAAACCAGTCGCTCGGCTCTGCCTCGGGCGAAAACTCCGGGCAGGCCTCCGCCAGCAGCGCGCGCAGGTTGCCACGGGCGCGAGCGATGCGGCTCTTCACCGTGCCCACGTTGATGCCGAGGGAGTTGGCGATTTCGTCGTACGAGCGGTTGAGAAGATTGCGCATCGTCAGGATCTCGCGGTGGCGCGCGTCGAGTTTCTCCATGCATTCGGAGACGAGCACGGAGAATTCTCCGGTCGCCGCCTCGCGGGCCGGGCTGGGCGCATCCGTTGCCACCAGATCCGAGAAGGTCGCGTCGCTCTCGTCGCTGAGCGCGCAGTCAAGTGAGAGGGTCGCATGGCGGCGGCGGCGGAAAAAGTACCAGTACCGGTTGCGCGCCAGATTCACGGCGATCCGGTGCAGCCAGGTCGCTAGCGACGAGTCCCCGCGGAAGCGCGAGAGGCCGCGGTGCGCACGGATGAAGGTGTCCTGCGCGATCTCCTCCGCGTCGGCGCGATTGCGCAGCAGCGCGAGCGCCACCGAGAAAATCTTTTCCCGATACCGATTCATGATTTCTACGAATGCGGATTCGTCGCCGGCGTTGAAGCGGCGGATGAGTTCTGCGTCGTAAGCGGCCTCTTGTTGGGAGGCTGCCGTGCGAGCCGCTCGGTCGCTCGAGATACGATTCGGATTCTTTGCGAGCGAAGCGGTGGGGGACGAAGCGGTCATGGGTTGAAGGCGTTGATAGGTTTCAGGATGTGCTCGCCGGAAGGCGCGCGTTCGACTTGTGGCCCTTTCCTTACCTTGGCGCGTGCCAACGTCCGCTGACCTCGTTGCAACTACCTCTGTGAATGTTGTTTATAATATCGCCGGTAGATTCTCCCATCCCTGTTTCGGGGGTTTCGTTCGTGCAGCGTGCGCGGTCGTCGCCGCGCCTTCGTGCAATCTGCACCTTTCCGCGTCCACAGCCCTTTCCGTCGGCCGGAAAATGCGTTACGAATCGGAGACACCTGTCCGCTCCCCCGGCTGGAGCCTTGACTGGCTTTTTGGCGGGGTGCTTGCTGTACCCTATCAATTGCCGACGGCAACGCCGACAGTAATCGAACAAACCAAGCTACAACGTAACCATGAAATTGTTTCAACTGATACAGCGAGCGTGCGCAGTAGTCGCAGCTCTGGCCATGGTGGGGACGGCCTTCGGACAGGGCCTCACGACGTCCGCCATTAGCGGCTTCGTCAATACCGCCCAGGGGACTCCCGTCGCCGGAGCGACTGTGACGGTGGTGCATGAGCCCACCGGTACTCGTTCGACGGCCGTGACCCGCACCAACGGTCAGTACGACATCGCCAATCTCCGCGTCGGTGGCCCGTACACCGTCTCTGCTACCGGTCCCGGCGTCCCCGCCACCCCGGTCCAGAATGTCTACGTCGAGGTCGGCCAGTCCACCACGGTCACGATTGGCGCCTCTCTCGGCTCCGTCGTGCAGATGCAGGCCTTCAACGTGCAGGGCGAGCGTGATTCCACGTTCGATGCCTCGCGCATGAGCGCCGGCACCGGCTTCACCGATCAGGATATCGCCAATATCGCCACCGTCCGCCGCGACGTGCAGGATATTGCCCGCCTCGATTCGCGCATCACTCTCACCTCCCTCGACCAAGGCGGCCAGCTCAGCGCGCAGGGCCAGAATTTCCGCTTCAATTCGTTCCTCGTCGATGGCGTCGAGGCCAACGATCCCTTCGGTCTCAATAGCAACGGCATGTCCTCGCTGCGCAGCCCGGTTCCCCTCGAGGCCATCGAGTCCCTCGATCTCCAGCTTAATCCCTTCGATATCCGCCGCTCCAATTTCACCGGCGTGCTCATCAACACCGTCACCCGCTCCGGCACCAATGAGTTTTCCGGCGCCGGCTGGTACGAGTTCTCCAACGACGACCTGCGCGGCAAGAATCCTCGCACCGGCGCCAAGGAGGCCTTCGACGAGAAGACCTATGGCTTCCGTTTCAGCGGCCCCATCATCAAGAACCGCCTCTTCTTCTCCCTCACTCTCGAAGACACCGAGCGCGAGTCCACCTCCCCGGCCCGCGGCTTCGTGCTCACTCCCGCTAGCGTCGCCCTCGTCAATCAAGTCATCGCTCACGCCAAGACCCTTGGCTACGATCCCGGCACGCTCGATTCCGTCGGCGGCAACGTCTCCACGCAGAAGACCTACCTCGGTAAGATCGACTGGAATATCTCCGATGCGCACCGCCTCTCCCTGAGCTACCGCGAAAACGAGAGTTCGTTCCCCAACTTCGCGGGCGTCACCAGCTCCACCGGCACCTCGCTCAGCAATCACTGGTACGATCAGCCGCGCGATACCAAGAGCTACACCGCGCAGCTCTTCAGTGCTTGGAGTACCGATTTCCGTACTGAGATCTCGTACAGCAAGTCCGAGTACTACGCCACTCCGCAGAATCGCGGCTCCCCGTTCCCCGCCATCGGCATCGGCGGCCTCCAGGGCGTCCGCACCGATACCGGCGCGACCGTCAACGGCTTCCTCAACTTCGGCACCGAGTTCTCCCGTCAGCTCAACCAGCTCAATACCAATGAGGAGATCTTCAAGGTTAACGGCGACTACTCCCTCGGCAATCACACGCTCACCATCGGCGCCGAGCTCGTGAAATCCGATTACGATAATCGCTTCCTTCAGGCCTACTACGGCAGCTACACGTTCAACAACAGCTCTGCCTTCGGCACGACGCCGGCCCGCACGGGAGTGGAAAACTTCCTTGCCGGCACGCCCACCGCGTTCACCAACGCCCAGCCGTTCGCCGGTAGCACGATCGACCAGGTCTTTGCCAAGTGGACCTACAAGGCCTACTCGTTCTACCTCCAGGATACCTGGCGCCCCAATCAGCAGCTCACCGTCACCGGCGGCGTCCGCTTCGATTACCCGACCACGTCGAACAACCCGCCCTATAATGCGGGCTTCTCGAATGCCTTCGGCTTCCGCAACGACGTGTCGAACGATGGCAACTCCGTCATCTCGCCCCGCGTCGGCTTCAACTACGCATTCAACACGTCGCGTAAGACCGAGCTCCGCGGTGGCGTCGGCCTCTTCAATGGCCGCACCCCCAATGTCTGGCTCGGTAATGCTTACCAGAACGCCGGCAGCGCCTACACCATCACGTCCAATGTGAACGGCGCCAATCAGCCCACGCTCGCGTTTCAGCCCGACGTCACCCGCCAGCCGATCCCGGCCGGCGTTCCGCCCACCCCGAATATCAACGTCACGGATCCCGACTTCCAGAATCCCACCCTCTGGAAGGGCAATCTCGCCCTCGATCATCAGCTTCCGTTCGGCGGCATCGTTGCCGGGCTCGAGGTCACGGCCACCCAGACGCGCCACGCGCCCTTCGTGCAGTTCCTGAACTTCCAGGAGGCTTCCCCCGGCGCTACGCTCCCCGATGGCCGTATCCGCTACGCTGGCGGCATCACCCCGGGCACGCTCACCAGCGCCACGCCCACGGTGTTCAATCCCGCCATCCCGTACAACCCCGCCACCACCACCTTCCCGCAGACCAGCACTGCTGGCCGTCGTCGTGTCGCTGGTTTCGCGGATGTCTATCGCATCACCAATTCGGGCAAGGGCGAATCCGCCGACTACACCCTGTCGTTCCGCCGTCCGTTCCGGAATAACTGGTCCGCCGGTGTTTCTTGGACGCGTGGCCACGCCACCGAAGTCAGCCCCATGACCTCCTCCACCGCCGGCTCGCTCTTCACGACCCGCGCGATCTACAACCCCAACGAGGATGTCGCTTCCACCTCCAATACGGAGACTCGCGACAAGATCGTGATGACCTACGCCAAGCGCTTCGAGTTCATCAAGGAGTTCCCCACCACCCTGTCGCTCGTCTACGAGGGCCGCACCGGCCGCACGTACAGCTGGGTGTTCGAGGGCGACGCCAATGGCGACGGCTTCACAGGCAACGACCTCTTCTACATGCCCAACGGTCCCACCGATCCCAAAGTCCGCTGGCTGAGCACGGCCGAGCGCGATGCGTTCTTCGCCTTCGCCTCCGCCAACGGTCTCAATCAGTACGCCGGCAAGGTGCTCCCGCGCAATAGCGAACGCTCCCCGTGGAATCAGACCCTCGATCTCACGGTCCGCCAGCGCATCCCCCTCGGCGGCAAGAAGTTCTATGCGGAGGTTTACTTCCAGATGATCAACCTCGCCAACCTCCTCAACGACGAGTGGGGCCTCATCGAGGAAGTGCCCTTCACCTACCGCCGTACCATCGCTGGCACCACCTACGATACGGCTACCAACCAGTACGTCTACATCTTCAATGGTTCCACGCTCGATGGCGTGCCCACCGTCGCCGACGAGACCAACCAGTCCCGCTGGCAGGGTAAGTTCGGCGTGACGGTTAAGTTCTAAGCGGAAGGGCAATTTCAATCCGCTCTCGAGGCGGCTGCGGCGACGCAGCCGCCTTTTTTGTTCCCGCCTGCCGAAAAACGCTTTGGCTCTTCGCGTTGTGAAGCGACTTCCAAACCGCGACGAGACTCCCTGTCTTCGTAGCCCTGTCCCTGAAGGCAGGGAGGGAAGTCCTTTACGCCTCGTTACGGCGCGGAGGGTATGAGCACCCCGCACTCCCGCCTCCCTGGTGCCGCCGAGTCTGCCTCTTCCCGAGTGTGGCCCGCCGCCGCGCTCCTCGTGCTCCTCGGCCTCACCGCCTACGCCAATAGCTTCGGCATCCCCTTCCTTTTCGACGATACCCCGGCGATTGTCGAAAACCCCGCCATCCGCAGCGTCGCCACCGTGCTCGCCCCCGGCCAGCCCGGCGGCCTCACGACCAGCGGCCGTCCCGTGCTCGCGCTGAGCTTCGCGCTCAACTACGCAGCTTCCGGCTACGCCGTCGCGAGCTACCATGCCGTCAATCTCGCGATCCACCTCGCCGCCGGCCTCGCGCTCTTCGGTCTCGTGCGTCGCACGCTGCTCGCCTCGCCGATCTTGCGCACGCGCCCGTGCGCGGTTGCCTCCCTTCCGCTCGCGACTGCGATCGCGGCCCTCTGGCTGCTCCATCCGCTCCAGACGGAGTCCGTTGCCTACATCGTGCAGCGGGCCGAGTCGCTCGTGGGCTTCTTCTGCCTTTTCACGCTCTATGCCTTCGCGCGCGGCGTCTCCGGTGCGCGCGGCTGGCTCGTCGCCAGCGTCGTGGCCTGCGCGCTCGGCATGGGCAGCAAGGAGGTCATGGCCGGCGTGCCGTTTCTCGTGTTGCTCTACGATCGCTCGTTCGTCGCCGGCAGCTTTGCCGCGGCGTGGCGGGCCCGCAAGGCGTGGTACCTCGCCTACGCCGCGACGTGGCTGATTCTTCTCACCCTCCTCGTCGCCGGGAGCGACCGCGGCGGCACCGCGGGCTTTGGCACGCAGATGTCGTCGTGGCACTATGCGCTCACGCAGTGCCACGCGCTCGTGCGCTATCTCGGCCTCAGTGTCTGGCCCTCGGCCCTTGTCTTCGACTATGGTACCGGCGCGGCGCGCAGTCTCGTTGAGGTGCTGCCGCAAGCGCTGCTGGTGGTGGCGTTGCTCGCGGGCACGGTCGTGGCGCTCCGGCGCTGGCCGGCCGCCGGCTTCCTCGCGGCGTGGTGCTTTATCCTGCTCGCGCCGAGCTCAAGCTTTGTGCCCGTCGTCACGCAGACCATCGCGGAGCATCGCATGTACCTGCCGCTCGCCGCGCTGGCCGTGGCCGGTGTCGTCGGCGCCTACGCTGCGCTCGGGCGTCGCGCGTGGCCGCTGCTCGGGGTCGTCGCCCTGGCGCTCGGCGCGGCTACCGTCGCCCGCCTCGGCGATTACCGTAGCGAGCTTTCCATCTGGGGCGACACCGCCGCCAAGCACCCCTCCAGCGCCCGTGCGCACAATAACTTCGGTCAGGCGCTCTTCCGCGCCGATCGGCTCGACGACGCGATCGCCAGCTACGAGCGCGCGCTCGCGATCCATCCCAAGTATCCGGAGACGCACTACAACCTCGGCGTGGCCCGGATGCGCCAGGGCGACGCGGCCCGCGCCATCGCCCACTACGAGGCCGCCCTGCGCCACGAGCCCGACTATCCTGAGGCGCTCAATAATCTCGGCAACGCCCTCGCGCAAGCCGGGCGGCACGACGAGGCGCTCGCCCGCTACGCCGAGGCCGTGCAGCGCCGCCCCTCCTTTGCCGAGGCCCACAACAACCTTGGCAACGCCCTCCTCCACGCCGGCCGCGGTGTGGAGGCGCAGGCCGCCTTCAAGACCGCCGGCCGGCTGCGCCCCGGTGATGCCGAGACGCACTATAACCTCGGCAATGCCCTCGCCGCCGCTGGCCAGATGCCCGAGGCTCTCGCGGAGTTTCGCGCCGCGCTCGCCGTCCGCCCCGCCTACGCCGAGGCTCACACCAACGCGGGTAACGCCCTCCTCGCCCTGAATCGTCCTGCCGAGGCGCTCGCCCACTACGAGCAGGCCATCGCGGCCTCGCCCAATCTACCCGACGCCCACTTCAATCTCGGCACGCTCCTCCTCCAGCTCGATCGCCCCGCCGAGGCGCTCCCTCGCTTCGAGACCGCCCTCCGCCTCCGCCCCGGCTTTACCGCCGTGCATCGCCCCTACGGTTACGCCCTCGCCGTCCTCGGCCGCCGCGCCGAAGCGATCGCCCAGTACGAGTCCCACCTCCGCGCCAGCCCCGGCGACACCGAGGCCCGCCAGGAACTCGCCCAACTCCGCGGCAGTCGGTGAAGCGCGATCTCCATGCCTCTTTGTATCAGTCCGGCATCGCGATCACGGGGCACGTGAAGGACGCGCTCTTCGTTCGCTTTTGTTCAATCGGTTTGACTCGCCCTCCCTCATCGCCCCGTCACGCTGCGCAACTGTTCGCGGCTCTTGCGCGCTCCCGCATAGTCGGGCTTGAGCCGTAGCGCTTCGTCAAACTCCCGCCTCGCCTCGTCCCAGCGCTCCAGCCGGGCAAACGCGATGCCCAGATTGTGGTGCGCCTCCGCGTCCTGGGGTGTGAGCCGGAGCAGCGCCTCGAAATGCAAAATCGCCTCGGCCACGCGGTCGAGATCGAGGAGCGCATTGCCGAGTTTGAAGCGCACGCCCGTGTGCCCGGGCGCGGCGCTCAGCACCGCTTCATAGCGCGCCACCGCCTCCGCCGGCCGCCCCAGCGCGGCGAGTGCGCTGCCCGCGCCATAGAGCGCCTCGACCGACTGCGGGTGCCGGGCAAGCACCGCGTCGAACTGCGCCAGCGCGTCCGGCAGCCGGCGGGCGCGGATGAGGGCATTGCCGCGCGCCGCTCCGTACTCGGGGTCGTCGGGCTTGGCGCGCAGGGCCGCGTCGTAGTGGGCGAGCGCCTCGTCGAGCCGGCCTTCGCCGATGTCGATTGCGGCGAGGTTGTAGTGCGCATCGGCGTGGTCCGGCTTGAGCCGCAGGGCTGCCTCGTAGCTCGCGCGGGCTTCGGCGGCGCGCTTTTCGCGCATGAGGGCCACGCCGTGGTTATAGTGGTACTGCGCGTCGTTGGGCCGCAGCCTCACCGCCTCCGCGTAGTGGGTGAGCGCCTCGGTGTTGCGGCCCTGCTTCACGAGAAGCACGGCGAGATTGTTGTGCGTGCGCGGCTCGTTGGGGAAGAGCTGGAGCGAGAGCTGGTAGTGCCGCATCGCCTCGTCGAGCTTGCCCGCGTCGGCGAGCGTGAGGGCGAGATTGTAGTGGTACTGCGACTCGTCGGGCAGCAGTCGGATCGCCTCCTGCCGCACCCGGATCGCCTCGTCGAAGCGCCCCGCCGCTTCCAGCGCCTCGGCGAGGCCTTGGTGCGCTCGGGGATTGAGCGGCCGCTTGGCCACGGTGTCGGCCCACAGGGCGAGGTTGCTGCGATAGTCGTGATTGCGGGCGGCGGTGGCGGCCGCGAGGGCGAGCGCGATCGCGCCGCAGCCCGCGAGCGCCCGGGAGCCTGCCACCCGCCACAGGCCCAGCACCACCGCCGTCACGACGGCCGCCAGGGGCAGGTACATGCGGTGCTCCACGATCATCTGGATCGTGCCCGGCGCCAGCGAGGTCGGCGCCAATATCAGGAAAAACCATACGCCCAGAAACCCCAGCGCCGGCCGCCGCCACAGCGCGAAGACCGTCGCCGCGAGCAGCGGCAGCACCACGAGCGCGTAGGGCAGGATGTCGCCCGCCGTCTTCACCCAGAAGGTCCCGTACTCGAAGGTGAGCGGGCTCGGCCAGAAGCTCAGCCCGAGGTAGCGGGCGAGCGCCTGAAATTGCGTGAGCGGATACGCCCAGAGCGGCAGCCCCACGCCGAGGCCCACCGTGCCGCCGCGGTTTCCGCCGGTCGTGGCCAGCAGCGCCGCGAGCACGAGCCACGTCGCGAAGAGCGCCGCGAAATACCCGCGCCGCTCCCGCAGCGCCCTGGCGAAGCTCCCGGCCGCGAAGGTCCGGTCGTACAGCAGCACCAGCAGCGGCGCGGTGGCCATCACTTCCTTCGTGCCCACGCCGAGCACGCACGCCCCCACGCTCGCGGCCCACCAGCGGCGGCGCTGTCGCGCCTCGTCGCCCGCGTCGAGCCCGCGCACGAAGGCATATACCGTAAAGAGGTAGAAAAACCCCATGAGCGACTCGGCGCGCTGCACGGTGTACGTGATCGCCTGCGTCTGCAGCGGGTGCAGCGCCCACAGCGCCGCCACCAGCAAAGCGAGTCGTTCGCCCGTCGCTGCCGTCACGCCCCCGCTGCGCACGAGCGTTCGGCGCACGAGGCCGAAGAGCGCGAGCGCCGCGCCGGCGTGTATCAGGATATTGGTTACGTGATAGCTCCAGGGCGCGGCCCCGCTCACCGCGTGGTTGAGCGCGAAGGAGAGGTTCAGCACCGGCCGGCCGCTCACCGTCACCCCGCCCTCCACCTGGGGCAGCAGCACGTCCCCCAGGGGCCAGAGCCGGCGGATCGTCTGGTTTTCGGGGATGGCGAGGATATCGTCGTAGACAAAGGGCGCGTGGAGACTGTTGGCGTAGGCCGCCAGGATCGCCGCGAGCAGCACCGCCACGGCCAGCCAGCGACCGCGGCCCGGGGCGTTGGGGGTGGGGGCGGGGAGGGCGGGCGGCATGACGGGCCCTGTTTTTCGCTCGCGCGCCTCAGCGGGCGCAAGCGCGGCCTGCGGCTAACCCTTTCCGCCCCGCGCAGTCCTGCCGGGCCTTTAACGCATAATTATGGCGATAGCGTCCCGAAATTTACGTTACGATCTCGTGTCTCCACATTTCCATGACAGCCCGACCGCCTGTTTTTTACCCTCAAAAACCCCCTCCGCCTCCGGCCTGTCAGGGAAATTCCGATACGTTTCGGCGCGGCGCCTCGGGGTGGGGTGGGACACGCCGTGCAAGCCGCTTCCCAAGCCGTTTTTCGGCCATTTTCCGAGGGAGTTTTCCGCCCTCCCCTCGACGTGAATTCCCGTCGCCCGGCGCAAGCGAAAAACGCACAAAAAATTAACACCGTTCTAACCTAAAACGCATTGACGGAAAAACGCGTTTCTACCATCCCTAGTGGTCTTGGCGCGGGGAGACCACTGCCGGTTGTGGTTAGTAAGCTGGCAACAACTTTGGTTCGCTTCGCGTGCTTTGCGCCCAGAGACACACCCTTTTCCCACCACTTTTCTCACTCTTCGTCGTCCCTCGTCCCCGCCAGAACCCATGCAAAAGACCTTCCAGGTAGGAGCCAAAACTTTCGTCCTCGATCAGGCGAAAGCCGAAGCCGCTTTTGCGGCCAAGAAAGTCATCAACGGTCGCGAGACCATGACCTTCAACCTCCTCCCCCTCAAGTATCAGTGGGCCTACGACCTCTATCGCAAGATGAAGGCCAACCACTGGGAGCCCGAGGATATCCCCATGGGCAAGGATATCGAGCAGTGGCGCGATGAGAAGGTCGTCTCCGACGCCGAGCGCTGGATCATCCGCATGGGCATCGGCTACTTCTCCGCCGCCGAGGGCATCGTCGGCGACAATATCCAGCACGTCGTCCGCGAGCTCGTCACCGCCCCCGAGCTCAAGCTCGTCCTCGGCCGCCACGCCCACGAGGAAAACATCCACGCCGACTCGCTCCTCTACATGATCTCCTCGCTGCAGATCAACCCCCACGAGTGCGAGGCCATGTTCGAGGATGTCCCCACCATCGTCCGCAAGAACGAGTTCGTCACCCGCGTCTCCAAGCAGCTCCGCCGCGACATCGACCTCACCCAGATCGGCAGCAAGCAGCTCCTCGCCAAGAATATCTTCGTCTTCGGTCAGTGCATGGAGGGCACCCAGTTCTACGGCCTCTTCGGCATGATCCTCTCGCTCTACCGGCAAAACAAGTTCCCCGGTATCGGCCAGATGTTCCGCTACACCCTGCGCGACGAGTCCAACCACATCGAGGTCTTCCGCAACCTCTTCATGGACCTCATCGAGGAAAATCGCGACATCTGGACCAACGACTTCAAGGAAGAGCTCCGCGGCCTCATGCGCGAGGCCGTCACCCTCGAAAAGGAGTTCATCCGCGACTGCCTGCCCGTCAATTCCGTCGGCCTCAGCGCCGAGGACTTCACGCAGTACATCGACTACATCGCCGATCGCCGCCTCGAGGGCTGCGGCCTCAATCCCCTCACCCCCGGCGTCAAGAATCCCCTCCCTTGGCTCGCCGAGATGATGGATATCAAGAAGGAGCAAAACTTCTTCGAAGGCCGCGTCACCGAGTACCAGAAGGCCTCCTCGCTCAACGTCGCCGCCGACGACGAGCTCTGATCTTCCCACCTTATTTTTCGGGGCGGCCACCCCCGCTGGCCGCCTCTGTTTAGCCACCCCCTGCAAGCACCACAGTCCACACCGGCTCTCCACCCCTGAGCGCCGCACCGTTTCCAGCCGTTGCACCGCCTCCCGCGGACCGCAACGGCGTCTCCGTTTCTCCCGATTTTCCCTCACCGTCGATCCCCCTCCGGGGTCCTCGTCCCATCCGTCTCCAGCACCACCCGCGTCGTCCGTCACCGCCCGCTTCATCGATCTCCTCGCTGCCATGAGCCAACCCACCCTCGCTCACGATCTCGCCCTCAAACGCACCGTCCACGCTCCCGTCGAGCAAAAGCCCCACTACGCCTGGCGCGATGTCCTCCATGGCGAGTCCATCGATGTCCCCCACGTCGTCCTCCTCTGCCCCCACGGCGAGGAGCGCTTCGTCCTCTCCGAGGTCGCCGATACCCTCGGCAAGGCCCTGACCAATGTCCACCTCGCCCAGGGCGAGAAGGATATCTTCACCGACGCCAACCGCGCCTGGGTCGCCAAGATCTGCCGCGAGGTCGCCGCCAATCTCTCCGAGCTCGCTCGCAAGCAGACCCCCCTCCGCCTCTCCCTCGAGGCCCTTTACGAGCTCCTCGAAAAGACCCTCGTCGACCACAACGCGTACTTCGTCGCCAAGAGCCTCCTCCTCAATCGCGCGCGCAAGATCTCCGTCGACCGCGAGGCCGCCGCCTCCTCGACCCTCCGCGTCATCCGCCGCAATCAGCAGGTCGTCCCTTGGTCCGCCCACAAGGTCGAGATCGCCGTCCGCAAGACCTTCCTCTCCCTCCAGCGCGACTCCGCCCCCGCCGTCGCCATCACCAAGGCCGTCGCCGAGCGCGTCGGCGCCTCCAAGCAGTCCTTCGTCCACATCGAGGAGATTCAGGACATGGTGCAGGAGGAGCTTATGAAGGCCGGCCACTTCAAGGTCGCCGAGGCCTACATCCTCTTCCGCGCCCAGCGCGCCGTCGCCCGCGATGCCGGCCTCGATGGCCTCGCCGCCGAGGCGGCTGCCCCCGCCGCCCCCGCCGGCCAGATGACCAATATCATGGTAAAGAAAGCCGACGGCGCCAACGTCTTCTGGGACGGCGCCGACCTCCGCAAGCGCATCGAGTTCGCCCGCATCGGCCTCGATCTCTGCCTGTCCAATGATGAGATTGAGCAGGAGCTCCGCCGCTCCGTCTACGATCAGATCACCCAGAAGGACCTCGATGCCACCATCGTCCTCAATTCCAAGACCCTCATCGAGAAGGATGCCGACTTCGCCAAGTTCGCCGGCCGCATCCAGCTCACCTACATCTACGAGGAAGTCCTCGGCTGGGATATCATGCGCGATGGCATCGCCGCGCTGAAGGGCGCCCACCAGCGCGCCTTCAAGAAGTACCTCGAGCACGGCGTCGCCATTAAGCGCCTCAACCCCCGCCTCCTCGAGTACGACCTCGCCAAGCTCGGCGCCGCCCTCGATCCCTCCTCCGATCTCGAGTTCGATTTCCTCGGCATCCAGACGATGTATGATCGCTACCTCATCATCGACAAGACCCGCAAGCCCTCCCGCCGCATCGAGACCCCCCAGTTCTTCTGGCTCCGCGTCTCCATGGGCCTGATGCTCGATGAAAAGGGCGACCGCGAGTCCCGCGTCACCGGCCTCTACGAGCTCTACAAGAGCCGCCGCTTCTGCAGCAGCACCCCCACGCTCTTCAATTCCGGCACCCTCCACTCCCAGCTCTCCTCCTGCTACCTCTACTACGTCGACGACTCCCTCGAGAGCATCATGCTCCGCGGCATCGCCGACAATGCCTTCCTCGCCAAGTGGGCCGGCGGCCTCGGCGGCTCCTGGACTGCCGTCCGCGGCACTGGCGCCCACATCCAGGGCACCAATGGCGAGAGCCAGGGCGTCATCCCGTTCCTTAAGCTCCACAACGACCAGCTCGTCGCCGTCAACCAGGGCGGCAAGCGCAAGGGCTCCGGCTGCGCCTACCTCGAGTCCTGGCACAACGACATCTTCGAGTTCCTCGAGCTCCGTAAGAATACCGGCGACGATCGCCGCCGTACTCACGATATGAATACGGCCAACTGGATCCCCGACCTCTTCATGAAGCGCATGGAGGCCCGCCAGTCCTGGACCCTCTTCCGCTCCAATCAGGTGCAGGATCTCCACGAGCTCTACGGCGCCGCCTTTGAAAAGCGCTACCTCGAGTACGAAAAGCTCGCCGAGGAGGGCAAGATCCACGGCCAGAAGGTCGAGGCCCTCGAGCTCTGGAAGAAGATGCTCTCCATGCTCTTCGAGACCGGCCATCCCTGGATCACCTTCAAGGATGCCTGCAATCTCCGCTCCCCCCAGGATCACGTCGGCGTCATCCACTCGTCCAATCTCTGCACCGAGATCACCCTCAATACCAGCAACGACGAGACCGCCGTCTGCAACCTCGGCTCCGTCATCCTCGAGACCCATCTCCGTCCCGATGGCTCCCTCGATCACGCCAAGCTCCGCGAGACCATCCGCATCGCCCTCCGCGCGCTCGATAATGTCATCGACATTAATTTCTACCCCACCGTCGCCGCCCGCACCTCCAATCTCCGCCACCGCCCCATCGGCCTCGGCGTGATGGGCCTCGCCCACGCCCTCTACCTCCGCGGCCACGCCTTCGCCTCCCCCGAGGCCGTCGAGTTCAACGACGAGGCCATGGAGGCCATCGCCTACTACGCCTACGAGGCCTCCTCCGACCTCGCCGCCGAGCGCGGCAGCTACTCCACCTACAAAGGCTCCAAGTGGGATCGCGGCCTCCTCCCGCAGGATACCATCGATCTCCTCGAGCGGGAGCGCGGCGTCCCCGTCGAGGTCCCCCGCGGCGGCAAGCTCGATTGGGCGCCCCTCCGCGCCAAGATCGCCAAGCAGGGCATGCGCAATTCCAACTGCCTCGCCATCGCCCCCACCGCCACGATCTCCAATATCACGGCCACCAGCCCCTGCATCGAGCCCACGTATAAAAACCTCTTCGTTAAGTCCAATCTCTCCGGCGAGTTCATCGTCTTGAACCCCTTCCTCGTGAAGGACCTCAAGACCCGCGGCCTCTGGGATCAGGACATGATCGACAACCTCAAGTACTTCGATGGCGAGCTGAAGGACATCGAGCGCATCCCCGCCGACCTCAAGGCCAAGTACCTCACCGCCTTCGATATCGACCACAAGTGGATCATCGACGCCGCCGCCCGCCGCCAGAAGTGGATCGATCAGTCCCAGTCGGTCAACCTGTGGATCAAGACGCCCGACCTCAAGACGCTCTCCCACATGTACCGCCACGCCTGGCACGTCGGCCTCAAGACCACCTATTACCTCCGCAGCCTCGGCGCCTCCAACATCGAGAAGGCCACCGTCGCCGCGAAGAAGGAAGTCCGCGGCATCGCCGGCACCACCGAGACCACCGGCGAAGGCGCCATGCCCGCCACCCCGCCCAAGAAAACCTACACCGAAGCCGAGAAAAACGCCTGCAGCATCGAAGCGATGCGCCGCGGCGAGATCTGCGAAGCCTGCCAGTAAGCGGGTAGGGACTCCAGTCGACTTAGCAATTCTCGAGGCCGCGGTCTAAAATACCGCGGCCTTTTTATTGCAAACCATATCTCTGTGCATGGTATAATTATGTTATATATATTACCTGCCAAATATCGATACGTCTGCGCATTGTATTATTGATGAATATTTTCGGCTTGATGATTATATAATCCCGAAAGCTCATTGCAAGAGATTAAATCTTTAACCGAACTCGCAGGGCGTCAAATGCCTGCCTAATCGGTCCAATATAAGTGTTGTTGGTGGCAAAAAAATTCATTGCTTCGATTGCTGACTCTCTAACGTTATATCCTCCATCTGCCGCCCCTGAAATCGAATGATGCTCAATGACGGTATGGGTAAGCTCGGCAATAATTTCATCTTTATGGCGAGAATGGCCGATGGCGCCTTTTATCAGGTTTCTGGTCTCTATAGTGCATACGCCGACTCCAGATCGACCGACAAAACGTCGAAGTACCGCCTCGAAATCATTCCTAAGGTCTTCAACTGAATACGCCCTGGCTCCACTCTTGACTCTCTCATTATTAATAATAGCAAGAGCCTCGGGGTCTCCGCTCGGGCTGAGAAATTCAGCGCTGCCAAAGTCGTCACACCGGATAATTGAGCCCGCACCTACAAAACGACAGTTCTCAAACCTTGTTTTTTTACTGAAGCGACAGTTTGCCCACGTTACTTGACGAAATTCACAATCTCTAAATTTCGTATTCTCTAGATTGAAGCTAGTAAACACTCCCGTAAAAACTTCTGATACCATGTCTCGCCCAATTAAATCGGCGAGAAGCCTTGTGCGGTCCTCTCGGACGGCCCCTCGTGGGTGAATTTTTTCCACTGCCATCATCGCAGCCGTGGTTCTGAACACGCTGGGATGTGCGAATCCAGAATCTCCTCGCATCTTGGTTTCCGCGGTTCCTAGTTCCGTGAGAAGAGCTTTAAGCTTATGTATCATTGTCTCTTCGCCCCTGCTGCTAATAAGATCAAGGATCATCGCAACGAAGTCGTGAAGTCGGCCTGATCGAATCTTCATTCTGGAAAGAAAGTTTTGGCGGCGCCTTTGGTCGAATTTGAGAAATGCTTCTGCTAGCAACAGCACCTCGACTTGCTCTTGGGCGAAGTACCACAATTTCTCATTGTTCTCTCGCTTCAGAAGTGGATGGCTCTTTAGTTTCTCAAGTGCCAAAAGGCGCGATGGCGTATCAAGAGACGGACACACCTCTTGAATTGCCAACTCCAATAGTGAATCGCTGAATGGTTCTCCCTGTGCGCCTTCGGCAGCGAGATTGGTTAGAAATCCGACCTGCTCTTCACCGGAGAACGGAAGCTCTTGGCGCAGCTTTTCGCGTTGGCAAAGAGCCTTGACTAGCACGAGGAGCTCATCGCCCCCTTCGCTGTCTGAAATTACCACACCTTCTTCAGCTAAGTCGGCGATCAAATCGAGAACGAATCCGCGACCCAAAATCTCTGCATCTTTTGCTTTCGAAAGCAGCACCTCAAAGGATCGTCCAGCTATTGACCTAGATTCTGCTTTAGGGAGGCGTTTGGAAAAATATGTTTTCGCATAGTCTTTCGTAAAAGGCTCTAAATAGTAAACGAACGCTCCACTGTCTTTAACGAATTTTTTTGTCTCCTCGGGATCAAGATTTGTGTTCCAAAAAGAAGTTCGCGATGTGATGACGATTCTCGCACCTGTTGAGGATGCCAATTCTGCGAGACTTTTTAGTGTTCCTATAGGAGAGACTGTGTCGCGATTTCGTAAAATATATTCGTCAAAGCCGTCGAAAATAATGCGAAATAAGCCAGCTTTTAGGGTAACGTTAAGAAACTCGTCCTCGCAGTTTTGTATCCATGGTATCGGAACATCAAAGTGACGAAAAGAGTGCAGAATTGTTTTCCCCAGTGATTTTTGCTCATCTAGAGCCATAGCGCTCCATTGAATCGACTCTACCGACAAGGGGATGACTTGCTGCGAGTCTTTGCGGCCAACCAGCTCGGCAACGAGATGTCTGCACAAATACGTTTTTCCCTGGCCGGGTTCGGCTAGCACAATTGCGAGACCTCCGTTGCTATCTAGCGAGTGCAGCTGATCAGTGAAAAATGAGAGAATCGGATTTGGTGTTTTGTGAGTCGTTCCGAACGGAACTTTTACTGGTGGATTGACAAAATACTTAGGCTTTAGCTGAACTAGACGTTCTTTATATGCTTCAATATAGTTACCGATTAGCGACTCAAGATACTGGTGTATAGTGCCGACAAAGTCTGCTCTAGGAAATCGTTCTTTTAGGTCGGCACTCTTAACGCGCGCTGTTTGGGGGTAGACTACGTAGCGGACAGGGCGTCCGACGGCGTAGTGAGCGGCCTCATCTACGTCACCACGAGTAGCTTGGTGATTGAAGTATAGGACTTCGAAGGGATAGCTCGCAAGATGAACGCGGTGATTGCCACCATAAGAACTCCAACGGTCTGGCTTCGAGTATTTTGGCTCGTCTGCTATTTCAGTTGATCCGCTTAGATTTATGATCCTGAAAACATCCTTTAAGGCTAAAGTATCCATAATTTAAACTGGGGGTGTGAGTTCATTTTGAGGGAGCCAACATGAGCTGGTTACTAGAGCAACCAACGTTGGGTCAGCTTATTGATGGTACGAGGTGAGTTATTGGGCTTCCGCGATCCCTGCTCCGTCAGTGGTCTTATACAACGCCAACGGATCGAAATAATCCCCGGTGTAGTATGCAGGTTCGTGAGTCGAGGTCTTTAAAGCTGTGGTTGGGGTTCTTATACTTAAATATTTCTCTGGTTTTGTCGCCTGTTATTTGGCCTATAACGCTGTACTCAAAAAGTATTCTTAGTACATGTTCTGGATTCTTGAATCTAGGGTCACCGGCTAATTTACTGGTGTATGCGGCGTCGAATTCAGATCTTCTAATGTGCGGCTTTCCTATTTGTTGAAAAATATCGAATATTGCATGAATTTCCGGCAGTGCTACGTGTATCTCATCGATTATCTCGCCCTTGAAGTAGTCGGAATAGCTGTTTTCTACTCCTAGGAGTGTGGCTTTTGTAATTCTAAAATGGTTCTCTTTATTGCATCTGTCTGCGCATAGTTGAATAAATTTTATAACGTCACGAGGTCGGTGGCTTGTGAATCTGAGTATGTATTTTAGCGGGTCGAGCTCTCCCCCTATGGGGGCAAATGCGATATCGCTAAATTCTTTCCACACTCGCGGTAGATCTGACCATTGATAGCTTTCATCTATTGCTCTCCAGAGGCGGAATCCGGTGAGATGCGCAAGATTGTAGGTGTGCCAGTCGAGCTTGGTCGAGAAGTCTAACCACTTATTTTTGTCTGAATCCAATATGTTGTTAAATATATCATCCCGAAGAAAAGCTACTGGGAGCACGTTTTTCCCTGCTCCTGTCAGGATGGATCTTACCTCTAGTATTGCTCTGAAAAGGCCAGATATGAGTGACCAGTATTTGGAGGATCGGTCGATTGTGCTATCGTAACCTTCCTGTAATTCATCGAAAAGCAGGAAGTAGGTGGATGTATCTAGATTTCTTATCACAAAATTTTCTAGAGCCGACATTCTGTCTCGTAAGGGAACTGGATTTTTCAATATTGTTCCAGAGAGGCCCGCCTCAAAGCCTATTCCGAAAGCTGAGAGCTTAATGACCCGTCCAGTGTTTTTTGTCGCATTTGCTGTCATCTCTATGCTGTCGTGGTTGGGGAACATTTTCCTCACCTGTTTAGCGACATCTGGTTCGCAGGTAGCGCGTTTGACCTGCATTTCGAGTAATATGGCATAAATCATGAATTTCCACAAAGTTATATACTGACTTTGTCGGGAGAAGCCAAGATCTGCCTCTGCGTAGAGTTCATTGGTAGGAAGTGACTGCAGGCTTACAAATTTGGTTTGCTGTCGGTAGTTGTCTGCTGAGGAGATGTAGGATGCGACAGCGGACTTTCCAGTGCCCTTTCTTCCTATTACAAAGCATTTATGCCCGGAGACTATTTCTGAATACTCGGGAAATCTCCAGAAGTATCGCGGTATATCCTCGTTCTTTGCTTCGTGTTTCCAGAGGGATATTTCGTGCATCGCCTTCTTTGTTATATCGATTGGAAGCACGCGGTCGGGTAGCTTGTTGCGAACTTTAACTATTCCCGGTACTATAATCTTTAGCCCTCCGGTCGAGTGAGTGACGTCGGTGGCGATGGCTCCTCGATTGTCATGGGCAGGAATGAAAGACACCTGATCTCCCGCCTTGAATATTGTGAATCTGTTGTACGGGAGCCAGAATTTCCTGAATAAGCCATCCTCGTCTATTATGGTTCCGGGCCGCTGATTAACTATGGCGCCCTGTATTTTCTGCGGCGTAGATTTTATGACACCTCGAAGCCGAGGTTCGCTTGTTTGATTGCTTCTTGTGAGCATTTGTCGTGTGATGCCGTTCGAAAGTGAGGTTGAACGCACTTCAGCGATGCGCATAGGCCCTGATTTAGTGAATATAATAACTCGTATATGACCAAGAGTGGTTTATTAAAACGTAACTTACGGCAATTTGTTGTCGCGGTTTAGCGCGGGCGCTCTGATGGGGTGAGAGAAATGTTAGTTGAGAACTCGCGAAGCGAGCGGGGAAAAAACTACGCGAACGTGCGGCACCTAAATAGGAGTAGCTATGCGCCCTGCAAGCGCGGGTTGGGCCGGGCGAAAGGGGATGGATCGCAAGTCTTAACAAGAATCCAAGCCGTCTCCCGCCTGCAAAGGAGTCTCTGTGGTCGTGCCGCCAGCTGCGAGGCGGGCAGCCACTCGCTTGGGGAGGGCGACATGCGGGGTGGGGATCACTCCCTGCTCGGCGCGAGGGCGGCGATCGGCTTTTCCACGGTGGCGGCGGGCGTGGCCGGGCCGGGAGCCTGGTCGGGGGTCTTCACGGGGACCAAGGTCGCTTTGACGGGGTTGGGGCGGAGATCTTTCATGGCACCGCTGAGGGGATCGACGACAGCGCCAACCAAGCCGCCGACCAGAACATTCCCTGCCATCCCGGCGGCGCCAGCGCCCGATACCTGGGAGTTCACGTTTACGGTCAGCGTCTCGTAGCCCTCTTTGGCGATGGTGACGGTGAGGGGGTGCTTGCGCGGCAGCTTGAAGGAGGTGGGCGTCTTGCCGGTCATGCCATTGGAGAGGGTGACGGTGGCGCCGGCGGGGTCCGACTCGACGACGAGGGTGTCTTTCGTGCCACGGGTGATCGTGGCGCAGCCGGTGGATAAGAGGGCGCACAGGAGCGCGCCCACGAGGACGAGTGATTTGAGGGTCATGCTGGGAAAGGGCCGCAAAAGCGGTAGCTGCGCAGCACGACCAGGCGCATGAAGCGGGCGCGTCGGACGGAGCGGAGACGATCAGAAAGTTGGCTGGAAGCGGGCAGGCGCCGTTTGGAAAGACGACGCGAGGGGTAGTACCGAGATAGCAGTAAGGATGCCGGGTGCAAGCCTAGGTTGCGGCCGTGGGCGGTGGCCCATCGTCTCAGCGGCGGCCAAGGCCATGCCTTGCTCCCCCCAGGGCACGTCAGCGCCCACGAAATGTTGCGCCCCCTTGTGTCCATTCACCAGCGCCGCCCCGGCCTTGCCCTGCCCATGTCCCTCCAGCCGCCGCCCGCCCACCTCGTCCATCACCCTCCCGCCCCCGCCTTCACACCCGTTAACACCAACTCACCCTCCCTCACTCCCTTGCTC
>CAYZPV010000024.1:0-89010 GCA_964480585.1 uncultured Opitutus sp.
CGCGAGTCGGACTATGGTTCTCCCTACGGGAGCAGGCGGTGATCGACGTGCTGGTGGCCGCGGGCATCGGGGCGATCCTCGTGCCAGCGCTCCTGTACCGGCCGTCGCGGAGCTGGTTTCTGATGAATTACTACCTCGTGCTGCCACATCACCTGCCGGCCAATGGGGGCACAGGCCACGCCGGGCAGGACGACAACGTGTAGCGGAGGGGTGCGACAGCGTCGTCGGGGCGGAAGAAAATCGCCCGAAGGCGCGGCGAGTGTGATTTTCTGCTTCCGTTTTGAGCGGCGAGGCCTACGGTTCCCCCTCCTGTTCCGGAGAGGTGGCAGAGTGGTCTAACGCGCCTGACTCGAAATCAGGTGTACTCGAAAGGGTACCGGGGGTTCGAATCCCTCCCTCTCCGCCATCTGTTTCCCCGGTAACGGGAAAGACGACGAAGCTAGGTTTCCCGGGCGCGTGCAAGGCACCCTCAACGGCGTCCGCATCCGGCGAAATTTCAAAACGCCGGAAGGAGCCGCCGCCGAGAAAGCCGCACTCGAAGTGAGCGCGGCTCAACTGAACTCCAACCTGCGATCCGTTTCGACCTGGCTCAGCGAGCCACAGGTGCGCGAAGCCGAATCCGTGTTCGCGCGCCTTCCGGCGGGTGGTCGCCCGATGGCGTTCTTCTTCGACCTCGGCATTGCCAGCCACCGCGAGCGAAACGCAGATGCGTTTCCGTAAGTGGGCCGTTTGTTGCTTAGAGCTTCGGTGGCGGTCGCCGTCTGCTTTTCGGCAATTCCTCGGCCGTGAAAAAGTAGATGCTACCGCCATGGGCGATGGCACTGCGGGCATCGAGCAGATCGTCTCGCACGACTCTAACTTCGTACGTTGAGCCAAGAGTGACGCTTACCAAGAGATTCGGCTGCTCAAGGAGCGAACCTACGATGAAGACATGACTGTCATCAGCGACGTGAATTTCTGCCCGGTTCATGATCGCTGTCGGACTTTTGAGGCTGAGAGTCGAACTAACCTCCACCTTCCTCGTCACCATCCCAGTATTGGGGTTCAGCGCGAAAAGGTATCCATTGCTGTAAACGAAAATGGTCTTTTTGGTAACCGCGTAGTCCAAAGAGCGCCGCATCGTCGGCACATCCGGCAGCAGGATTGACGTGTCGAGCACCGCAGGAACGTCCCGCGGGAGTTCGAATTTCCAGATCGGGCGTTCATCGCCGGCTTTGATGGCAATGAGAGTTTCGACAGCAGTCTCCCCGTCCATCCGGTGCTGAACATAGAGGATATTCGATTCCCATGCTCGGATGTCGTCCGCTCCCTCAGGGCGCGTCCACACCCACGCGATTTCCCAAGAGCCGATCGGACTCTGATAGATTGGTTTGCCGGCCTGAACGGTCCGCACTCCGTCCCACGAGAGCCGCTTCATGCCGTAGGATTTCCATCCGTTCGACAGGTAGAGCTCGTTCCTCTCATCCAACATCGAGCTGTAGGCGTGCCGAGAGGCCGCCAGCAGATTATCGTCCCGCGTTCTTACGAAGTCGCGCGTATCAAACGCTGGCACTTCCTTTCCGGTCTCCGAATCGAAGAAGTAAACCCGGCTCTGCGCGGGGTGGCTAAAGGACGAGAATTCGCGGGAGACCGGTTGAAGATACCTGAAATACGTCACCAACCGGCCGCGAAAAAGCTCAAGATGAGTAGGCCGAACGTCGGTAAACTCAGCACTGTGCCAGACCTCCTTCCCGGTTCCTGCATCTACCTTCCTAAGGGTAAGCTTAACGTCCCGGGGGATGACTTGCGTGGCTAGCGCAGGGTTTGAAAGGCACATGGCGACAAGCGCAGCACAAGTAAACCGCAGGTAGAATGAGGCTCGAAAAGTGAAACTAGATTGAGCTGACATAAGCGCTATTTTTTGTCTCCGGCATTCACGTAGTTGAGGAAACTCTCCGCGACGATGCGCTCCAACCAAATGATTGGCGGCGCACGTTCGTCATCGATGAACAGTTCCATCGACGCGAACACCGGCATGCGAGTCGATGTTCCAACCAAGGCGGAATCGCGGAGGGGATTCGCGGTGTGCACGTACCCACTCCTGGCCTTGTATGCGGAATTAATGGCGGTGGTTTCGTCGTCCACCTTGAAGAGGCGGAGATAGTCGCCGGTGTTGAAAATCACTTCTCGGGAGCCGTGCCCCGCGCCGCAGGGAGATCGTCGGAGGTCTCCCTGTGAGGTGAGTAAGAGACGGTGTGTTTCTCCGAACTTCGACTCTTGTCGTGCAGCTTGATCCGCAAAACGAGTTCTTGCGGATACACGGAAAACGGGAGGGAGGCGGTCAGCAACTCGAACGGGTCTCGCAGAAGGATTCGTCCGCCGTCCGACCTTCCTGGATCGCCCAATAGATCGCCATTGTAAGCGCACCCGCTCAATAGCAGTCGGTGCTCGGAGAGACTGCCACCCGTCGGCGGATTCGCCTTCGCTTGAGCTTGAAGATACTCCGTCGTGTCGCACCAGCGGGGCATAGTTGTGGCGATGGTCGAGGAAGCCGCGTCGCATGAACGCAAGTTGTGCGCCGCCTGCGTGGCGAATAAATTCCCGGGCCGGGCAACTGTGCCGCGAGGTTGCCGGACACGTGGATTCCGGCTTCACGCGGCTGCACGTTTGTGCATCTTCCCGCACGTCCGAAAACAATAACCCTCAACTAAGTCCGCTCCGATCTGGCGGCTTAGCTTCGAGGCGGGGAAAGGGTTCGAATCCCTCCCTCTCCGCCAGTGACGCAACGACTTGCGTGACTGGCGCCAGGATCCTTGAAGGATGGAGCGATAGGCCTCTGCCGTTGTCGATGATCTCGACGTCAGCGGTGCGCGGGGCGGGCTGATTTATTACTGAGTGGGGACCAGAACTAGGCACCGCTTGGCGGCACTAGCGGGTAGGCAACTCGTAGATCTCCATCAGCGATTCGCCGAGGGTGCCATCGCCGCTGCGCACTTGCACGGTGTAGGCATTGCCCGCGGAGAGGCGTAGCTCCAGCGCGGCGTCGCGGCTGGCTGCGGTGAGGCTGGTCGCACCGGCTTCGACGAAGATCGGCTCGAGGGTGGCATCCCAATCATCGCTTTCCGCGATCTTGGCGCCGGTGCTATCGAAGACTTCGAGCACGGGGTCGAGGAGCACGTGGGCGATGCCGTAGGCGCGCAGTTGCGGGCCCAGCGCCCGGATAAGGACTCGTTTCGTACCCGTGCCGGAGAGGGTAAAGCCGACGATGAGGGTGCGGGAGCCGGCGCCGACTTGGGTGAGGGTGGAGAGATTGACGATTTTCGCGGTGGAGGAGGGGGCGGGGTCGTAAATCTCTGCGAGCACGGTGCCGCCCTCGGCGGCGTGGAGGCGGGCAGTCGCCGCGCCCGAAGGGAGGCTGGTGACCAGGGCCGCATCCGCACTGCCGGGCGGGAGCGGAAAGGCGCCGGCAGCAGCGAAGGCGGCGGCATCGGAGGCGAGCCAAGTATCGTTTTGCGCGATCTTGAGCGCATCGCTGTCGAAGAGCTCGAGGCGGGTATCTGCCGACGCATCGGAGAGGCCGAAGGCGCGGAGTGCAGGGCCGATCGCCCGGATGATGAGAGGCTTGGGCTCACTGCTGCGCACGACAAAGCCCATGGTGATCTCCGGGCGCTCGGGAGGCAGCCACGTGCGCATGGAGAGATTGGAGAGGAAGGCTTCGGGGCGGGGCGCGGGAGCAGGCGGAGGCTCGGTGACGGCGGCGGGATTGACTGTAAGGGTGACGCTGTTGCTTGTCACGGCGCCGAGATCATTTCTCACGATCACATGGTAGACACCGCTATCGGTGAGAGAAGCGGTCCACTGCAGGGTGGCGGAGTTGGCGGCAGGGAGCTCGATGCCATCCTTGAACCACCGATAAGTAAACCCAGGGCGGCCCATCGCGACGACGGAGAGCTGGGCCGTGTCGCCGGCAGTGACAGACCCCGTCCAGGGGAGTGAGATCAGCTCGACGCTGGTGGGCGCGGTGTCTGGAGCGATAAAGTCGATCTCCCATTTGGACACGCCGCGGAGGTATAGCCTGGCGAACTGGCCGGCGCGGCGCTCGGTGTCTCCTGCGTCGAGACCCATGACCTGGGCGTAGTAGTCCCCGGCGTCGGCGATATCCCCTTCTGCACGACTAAGAATCTGGCGCGGCGTCGTCCAGGTCTCCGGCCGGCTGAGATCGGAGCAGAAGGAGACATAGACGCCCTCCTGAGCCCAGCGCTCGCCGTTGGCGCGATTGAGGAGCATGACGTAGCAGTTCAGATAGGTATTCCAGTGGACGGAGGGGCCCCAGAAGGCATCGGGGAGTCGCGATTGCCAGGCGCGCTGCACGGGGAAGATGGGCGTCACGCGGCCACCGAGGCCGGCTTCGCGCCAAGCGCCATTGTGGTATTTCCAGACCTTGCCCACGGGATTGGCGCGGTCTTCGTAGGCCATACGCGCGAGGCAGACGCCTTGATTTTCCGTCGAGCCGCCGTAGTTACCGAAGAAAAAGTAAAAGTACTTGCGCGAGCGATCGAGGATGACGGAAAAATCGCCATGGCCGCCGGCAAAGTAGCCGTTTTGCGAAGCAGGGTCCAAGGGGTCGCCAGACTCGAGGATAAAGCCGAGATCGGTCATGGTATAACCGCCGTCGAACGACACGGTGGCGCCGACTTTGGGCGCGGTGAGCGTGGAGTTGGGGATCAGGTTTACCGGCTCGGCATGATACCAGCCCCACACGACGCTCGCGCTGCCCTCAGTCCAGATCGATTCCATCCACTTGGGGGAGTTGTCGGAGGAAGGGATCGAGACAGGGCGGGTGGAAAACGGGCCAAATTGCGTAGGCCCGGTACTCAACCATGGGGAGCCGTGGGAGCCATACCAGTGGAGTTGGCCATCGCGCCAGAAGGCGGGACTGTTGCAATCGGGCGCGGCGGGCATAGCCACGGGTTGCTCCGCCACACGGACTTGCACCTCCTGCGCTGCGAGGGCGCAGGTCAGGAGGGTGTATAGGGCTAGGCGGAGGAGGCCGGCGATCATGTGCGCCGTATCCGACGACGGGAGGCCGACCTCAGTTTCCCTTGAGGCTTGTGAAAGATACGTATATAACCTGCCGCCGATAACGTCATCGCGTGTAACGACTTCGTTACCGAGACGCCGCCCGGTAGGGCTGGCAGTGAGGTGAATCGGCGGAAAAGGGGACTCCTACGGGCTGCATCCATCAAACAACGGACGAAGGCCCAAGGATGTTAGAGCGATACGTAGTAATCCCCGGTGGCCGGCTGGCCTCAGTGGAGCTCAGGCGGGCGGGGCGTAGGATCGGGCACGTGATGCGCGTCGCGCTCGGCTTGGAGTTGGCGCTCGGCGGTGCGCCAATGGTCTTCGGAGCGGCCGAGAGGACGACCTTCCTGCTCCCAGAGGGCATGGGCGCGCTGTCGGATTTCGTTGATAGTGATGTAGTCGGTGGAGATCATGGGACTTGGGTTGATCTCCTTGGACCCTCGGCCGGCGGCGCGGTGCCGGGGGATCAGATCATCGGAAATACGTGCGCGGCGAGAAGCGTGACGAGGAACCCTACCGTGCCCATGATCGAAAACATGACCGACATGGTGCGCAGGGTCTCCTGCTCGCTCAGGCCGGCCGTCTTCGAAACGACCCAGAAGCCGCTGTCGTTCATCCAAGGCACGAGCTTGGAGGCGCAGCCGATGGTGAGTGCGAGATAGACGGGGTGGCAGCCAAGCGTCTCGGGCGAGGCAAAGGCAGCGACGATGCCGACGCTGGTGACCATCGCCACCGTCGCGGAGCCCTGGGCGGTGCGGATGAGCGCGGTGACGACGAAGGCGAGGGGGAGGATGCCGATGCGGTATTCACGGGCGAGGCCCTGCACGCGCTCGCCGATGCCCGTCTCCTGCAAGACGCCGCCGAAGACGCCGCCTGCGGCCGTGACGAGGATGATCGTGCCGGCATCGGCGAGGGAGGATTGCACCGTGTTTTTGATGACCTTGCCATCGGCTCCGGGGCGAGTGGCCACCGTGATGAGCGAGATGGCGGCGGCGATGGCGAGAGCGATGTTGGGATGGCCGAGGGCGTCGATGACGCGATTGACCGAAGGTGCGAGCGTGACGATATCGGCGATCGTGGCACCGGAGATGAGAATCACCGGCAGCACGATCGGCAGCAGTGCGAGCCAGAGCGGCGGCAGCTCGCTCTCGGGCCGCTCGGGAGGAAGTCCAGCGGCCGAGTTGGCGATGGGGACGGGCGTGGGCCAGCGGCGATTGGCCCAGAAAGCATAGGCGAGGCCGCTGCTGGCAGCGAAGGCGCTGAGGATAAAGCCCGCTACCATCATGGTGCCGAGATCGACCTTGAGCGCATTGGCCGCGAAGAGCGGGCCGGGCGTAGGCGGGACAAGCGAGTGCGTCATCGTGGTGCCGACGGCGATGGCGAGCACGTAGAGGAGGTAGTTGCGGCCGGTGCGAGAGGACATCGCCCGTGCCAACGGTATCAATAAAAGGAATACCGTGTCGAAAAATACGGGCACGCCCAGCACGAGCCCGCTGGAGGCGAAGACGAGAGGGGAGCGTTTCTCGCCGAAGAGGCCGAGCGTGGATTTGACGATGCGCTCCGCGCCGCCGCTGTGCAGGAGGCAGACGCCCACGATGGAGGCCATGGCGATCAGCACACACAGGCTGGTGCACGTATTGCCAAATTTGCTGGCGAGCTTGGCTCCGAGAGGCTCGTTGGCGCGAGCGGCGGCCTCGGCCGCGGGGCGCTTCTGGGCGAGCACGGATTGCTCGATGTTGCTCTTAGGCGTCAACGCTGAGACCACGATGGCGGCGGCGAAGAGCGCGATGAAGGCGTGGAGCTTGAGAAATACGATGCCGCCGATGACGATGATGACGCCGATGGCGAGGAGCAGGAAGGGATCCATTGGGGGCTGAGGTACGGCGGCCGGGGTGGCCTGCCGAAGGGGGAGGCGTCCGAGTCAGGAGAGAACTGTCGCGTAAGCAAGCCGCGAGGCGGGTATGACTGTCGGGCCAAGTCCAGCTTGCGCCGGGGCGGCAATTTTGCGCCGATGCGGGGACCTACCCAAAAGCCCCATGTCACTCTTCATCGGCATCGATTCCGGCACGCAGAGCGTAAAGGCCGTCGTCCTCGACATCGAGGCGCGCAAAGTGATCGCGGAGGCGCGTGCGCCGCACGCGCTGATCGCGGACCTGCCCGTGGGCCACATGGAGCAGCACCCGCAGGAGTGGGTAGCAGCGATGGACAGGGTGATCTCCGAAGTCGTCGCCAAGGTAGACCGCCAGCGGGTGCGCGGCATCGGCGTCTCGGGCCAGCAGCATGGCTTTGTGCCGCTCGATGCGCAGGGCGAGGTGATACGGCCGGCCAAGCTGTGGTGCGATACCAGCACGGCCGCGGAGTGTGCGCACATCACCAGGAAGCTCGGGGGCGAGAAGGCGGCGATCCGGAAAACAGGTAATCTCATCCTGCCGGGCTTCACTGCGCCCAAGATACTGTGGCTGAAGCGCAACGAGCCGGCAAACTACAAGCGGCTCCGCCATGTGCTGCTGCCGCACGACTACCTCAATTTTCATCTGACAGGAAACTACTTCATGGAGCACGGCGACGCCTCGGGCTCCG
Organism: uncultured Opitutus sp.; assembly: GCA_964480585.1. Lineage (GTDB taxonomy): Bacteria > Verrucomicrobiota > Verrucomicrobiia > Opitutales > Opitutaceae > ER46. Next base: position 7,642 of record CAYZPV010000024.1, read on the forward strand.
CGCTGATGGACGTGCGCCAGCGCGCGTGGTCGAAGGAGGCGATCACTGCGATCGACAAGAATCTAGCCGACTGGCTGCCTGAGATCAGTGCATCGAGCGCCGCGGCAGGCACGCTGCGGGCGGAACTCGCCGCAAAGTATGGCCTGGGCGCCGAGGTAGTGGTGAGCGCTGGCGGAGGCGACAATATGATGGGAGCGATCGGGACCGGCAACGTATCTCCGGGCGTGATCTCCGCGAGTTTCGGCACCAGCGGCACGATCTACGCGTATGCGAACAAGCCGGTCGTCGATCCGCAGGGAGAGATCGCGGCCTTTTGCTCTTCGACGGGGGGCTGGTTGCCGCTGCTCTGCACGATGAATGTGACGACTGTCACCGAGCAGGTGCGCCAGCTCTTCGGCCAGGACCACGCGGCGCTCGAGCGCGCGGTGTCGGCCGTGCCGGCTGGGGCGCACGGCCTGACCCTGCTGCCGTATTTCGCGGGCGAGCGCACCCCCAACGTGCCTGACGGCTCGGGCGTGTTGCTCGGGCTCAATGGGAAAACGCTCGCTGCTGGGCCTCTGGCCCGCGCCGCGATGGAGGGCGTGACGATGGGGATGAACTATGGCCTGCGTCGACTCGCCGCGCTCGGCGTGAAAGCCAGGGAGATCCGCGTCACCGGAGGCGGCGCCAAGTCCGGCGTGTGGCGGCAGATCATGGCCGACGTCTTTGGCGTGCCTGTGGTGGGCATGGTGGAGGAGGAGGGCGCGGCGCTCGGTGGCGCTCTGCAGGCGGCATGGTGTGTCGCGCGCCGCGAAGGCCGCAAGAGCGTGAAGATCGCGGAATTTACCGACCGTGTGGTCGCCGTGAAAGAGGAGACGCGCCGCATCCCGAAAAAAGAGGCTGTAGCGCGCTATCGAGAACTCCAGGCCGTCCAGGATCAGCTCAGCACCACGCTGCGCGAGAGCGGGGTGTTTGCGCAGCAGCGCAAGCTCGCGACTTGAGGGGCGCGCACTGCCGCCCGCGCCTGCGGTCTTTATGGGCGTATGCACGATGTCATCGTGGTCGGCGGCGGAGTATCGGGGCTGGCGGCCGCCGGCGCGCTCGGTCGCGCGGGCTGCAAAGTCCTGCTGCTTGAGGCGCGCGACCGGCTGGGCGGACGCATTCTCACGACGCGGCCGAAAGGCTGGAGTGGGGCGGTAGAGCTCGGCGCCGAGTTTGTCCATTCAGGCAATCGCGAACTGTGGCAACTGCTGGCCCGCTATCGCATGGCGACCCGGCCAGTGCCCCCGCGGCACTGGCTGTGGCGGCACGGGAAAATCGCACCGCTGGATATCGAGAAGGAAATCGGCGCGGTGACGGCGGAGATCCAGCCGCGAAAAATGCGCGGCTGGTCGTTTGCGCGATTCCTGCGCGGCCGCGCGTTTGGGGCTGAGGAGCGGGCTTCGGCCGTGGGTTTCGTGGAAGGTTTCCAAGCTGCGGCGCAGCACGAGATGAGCGCGGTGGCGCTCTCTGGTGAGACGCTGGACGACGCCGAGCAATTCCGAGTGCCGGGAGGCTATGATCGCCTGATAGCCGGACTGGCCCGCGACGCCAAAGCCGAAAGCGTCGTGATGGCGATGCGTGCGGCGGTCACGCGCATAGCATGGCAAAAAGGGGGTGTGCGAGTGCGTGCCGGCGGCCGCGATCACGAGGCCCGTGCCATGGTGATCACCCTGCCGCTGGGAGTCTGGCGGGTGGCGTGTCCGCGGCGAGGCGCCGTGCGCTTCGAGCCAGAGCTACGAGCGAAGCGAAGAATCGTGGCAAAGATGGGACTCGGCGAGGTCGTACGCATCACGCTGCGCTGCGATGCGCGGCGCTGGCGTACGCTGTGGCCGCGCGCGCTCGCGGCGTCTGTACCTGGCGGGGTGGGGTTTATTCATTCGCAACTGGCGGGTGTGCCGGTGTGGTGGGGGCTGACAAGCGCGCCTGTGATCACGGGCTGGGCGGGCGGGCCTGCGGCCCGAGCGCTGGCGCATGCGCCGGAGGTGGCGATCTTGGAAAAGGCGCTCACCTCGCTCGCAAAGCTGCTGGGTGTATCGAAGATCGGACTACGCGCGGCGGTGCGCGGCTGGCAGACGCACCACTGGGGCCGCGATCCCTTCAGCCGAGGGGCTTACAGTTTCACGGCGGCGGGTGCGGAGGAGGCGGCGGCGAAGTTCCGAGAGCCCGTGCAGGGCACGCTCTTTTTTGCCGGCGAAGCGACGGCCGACGGTGAAGAAATCGGCACGGTGCATGGAGCGCTGCGAAGTGGGTTGCGGGCGGCGGCGGAGGTGCGCCGGGAATTGGGCAGGTAGCGTGCAGCGCTGCCCGCCGTCCGCCGCCGGGCGGCAATCGTTACCGAGCCAGCATCCCGAGCGCGGCTTCGCCCAGTATCTTCCAAAGGTCGGAACTATCGGTCTTGGCCGGAGTGCCTCCCAACTTAAACTGCCGGCTCATCACGTTGTAGCCTTTTTCGTCAATGGCTTGGCCCAGGAGACCGGCGCGACCCATAAGATGCTGGAGCGAGCCCTTGGTGCCCATTTGGAACACGACGTTCCAAGGCGCATCGGCGATCTTCTCGGGATCCGTAGTATCGAGAGCCCCGCTGCCCTTGAGGTGAATCGTCGGTGAAAGCACCTCCATCGTAGTGAGGCGGAACTTGAGGTCGGCGCCGCGCTCGAGGTTGAACTTCACCGAATCAAACGGCAGCTCGTTGAAGACGCTGATGAACTCGCCGATCGCCACCGTGGTACTGGAGCCCTTGGCGGCGCCGAAGATGGCAAGCCCGGTAGAGAGGACGCTCGTGGCGGTGGAGAGCTTGCCCTTCTGCGCGAGCATACGCAACACGCCCTTGGTGCCGGTGACTTCGAATTTGCCGTAGGTGTTGCGAAGATCGGCCATCGTGGCGCCGGTGCCATTCAGGGAGACGGCGAGCGAGGCGCGCGTCTCCACGCCGGGCTTTTCATTGGGGTTTACGCTCAAGAGTAGACCGCCGACATCAAGTTCCTGGAGGTTGGCGGTGAGGCCGAGCGTATAAGGCTTGGGCTGCCGGGCGGCGTAGCTCACCCCGCCGACGATCTTGAAGGGATCGCCTTTGAGTTTACCTGAGATGCCATCGAGCGAGAGCTTGCTGTCGGTGACGGTGGCGAGGCCTTTCAGCTCAGTGATGGGGTAGTCCTTGCCGTAAAGGATGCGTTTAAAATCGAGTTCGAGCTTGCCGTTATAGCCCTTCCAAAAGGGCCCCTCTGGCGCTGGCGGTGTGCCAGGTTTCGACGCGACCGGCGGTTGCGGGGCGGGTGTCGTTGGGCGCGGAGATGGGGTGGACGGCGCAGGCTTGGTGGGCTCGCTAGCGGGCGCAGCTCCGGCCAGAGGCATGAAGTCGTCGACAATCAGGTTGTCGCTCGAGATCCTCCCAGAGAGAATCCTGCTCTTGCCGTCGGCCGAGTTGCCGAAGGCGGCGTTGATCGCGATGTCGGATTTGCGCGAAGCGCTGGTGAGCGTGAGCGGGGCGACGAGCTTGCCGGAGCCGTCGGCATTGTAGACCGCGTCGAGCTTGAGATCGAGGTCTCCTAGCGGGCGATTGTCGGCCTTGGCGACGAGGTTCTTGATGGCGACGGCGGCCTTGGCAGAGATCGGGCCGGCGTCGGCGTAAGCTCCGTCGAAGTCGACCGCGACCTTGCCGCTCGAGAGCGTGGCAAACGAGGCGAGCGCGGGCTGCTTGGTGAGCGCGGGCACATCGGCCTCCAGCTTGCCCTTGGCGGCAGCGGCGCGCTTGGCACCAAGAGAGGCGGTGCCACTGGCGGCGAGGCCAGTAAGGAGCGTCGCGCCTTGTTTCACTTCAAGGGAGCGGAGATCGTAGGTGACGGCGTCGCCTTTCTTGCTGGCGGAGAGATGGGCGGTAATATCGAGCCCGGAGATCTGGGGCTTGTTGTCGAGCGTGGCCGTGACGCCGCGCAGCGTAAACGGCTCGGCGCTCGTGAGCGAGACATCGTCGAGCGAGCGGACCGCGATATCGAGCACGGCACCCGTGAAGGAGCCAGCGAACTTGCCTCCTTGCACATAGCCCTCGGCCCACGCGAGCGGGACCTCACCGAGACGGATGCGGGCTGTGGTAGCTTGGGGATTGGCCGGCGTCAGGGTGGTCTTATCGAGATCGATGCGGAGCGGCTGCTGGGTCTCAAAGCTGGCAAGGAGCGCGCCGCCCTCGCGAGTGACGGTGGTGGAGGCCTTGGCGAGCTGGAGCTGTGAGCCTTCGAGGCGGCCCTCCATAGCGGATGCGACCGAAAGAGCACCGGTATCGAAGGGGAGTTGCGCATACGTCTTCACGAGCGAGACGAGCTTGGCATTTATCTGCGTGTTGAAAGCGATGATCGGGTTGGCGGTGAGATTGGTGATATCCGCGGAGGCCTTGCCGGTGACGCTATCGCCGGCGGGCATCGTGACGGAGATATCCGCGAGCTCACCCAGCACGCGCGTGGCCGAGTAGTCGATGCTGGGCCGGACCGTGAGCGTCACGCGATCTGCGAGCTTCTTGTCGTCTTGGCGCACGGTCACATCGCGCACCGCGACAGGCTCAATGGCACGCACGCGGACCCGGCTGCCATCGGGCTCGGCTTCGACGGCCAAGGTGAGCGAGAGCGTGCCGCTATCGATGATCATCGGCTGCGCGAACGACTGCGCCCAAGCCAGCGGCAGCGCCTCGACCTTGACGCGGGCGAGTTCCGAATCGGCGTTGGCAAACGTGACGCGCTGCGTCGGCAATTCGTAGCCGATCTTCTGCGCGGTGGCGATATCGGCGATCCTACGGCCATCGGCCGCAGTGGCTTGGATCGTAAGCTTGTTGAGTTGGGCGATCTCGTTGGCGAGGCCGCCGTCGAAGGAGACATTGACCGTCACCCCGCCGATGGTGGCCAGAGCGGGAGCGAGCTTCTCAAGCTTGGTGGCCCTGAGCTCGAGGTCTCCGGTGGATGCGACGGCAGCCGTCTCGGGTTTGAGCGTGAATTTTCCGCCACCTTGGGCGGCGACCTCCGGCAGGCCCAGGCCGGCGAGGATGGCAGCTAGCTGCTCGCTGCGGATGGCGACATCCCACGCGCCGGCGATATCGCGGGAGGAGGCGATAAACTTAGCCTCCAGCTTGAGAAGCTTTTCTGACGCGGCGCCGCGGAGCAGAGCGATATTGGCGGAGTAGCTTTCGTCGCCATTGGCGGCAGGTTGCTCGAGTTTGGCGACGAGTTGGATGCGATCAGGCGGGAGATTGGGGCCCATCGCCGAGGCCACGGTATCTACCTCGACGATATCGATGCGATGGTCGCCCGCGATATGCACGTGCGCAGCCCCAATGGAGCGCAGAGCGCGCAAGGGGGCTTGGGGAGTGGAGTCGGCAAAGTCTACCGTCCATTCGAGCTTGCCGCGCTGGCCAGTCTCGATGCCGGAGCCCTTCACATCAAATACGACCGTTTGATTGGCGGGGAGCAGGGCGCGGCCCTTCGCGGTGAGGCTAGCGACACGTACTGCGCCCGGCAGGCGAGCTTGCTGCAGGATCCCGGTGAAAGGCGAGGGAGGGCTCTTGGCGACCGTCGTCTGCTTGGGCGCACTGGCAGGTGGAGTTGACTTAGTGCCTGTGCCAGGCGAGCTCGCCGCAGGTGCAGGTGGCACTTTACTGAGGTCGACGACCACGTCCTGGATGTTGGCGAACTCGACGTTAATCTTACCGCCGAAGAGATAATCCCAGGCAGAATACCGCGCGGTTACGCTCTTGGCCGTGATGACCATGCCATCCTGCACGACGTGGAGGTCGGAAATATCAGCCGCAGACAGGCCGGCGGCGACGCGACCCACCTCCAGCTTCAGGCCCGGCTGATCGGCGACGGCCTTGCGGACGGCCCATGTCTGGACGGACGGCATAAGCGCCACGCCAATCAGGATGGCGACGACGAGAATAAGACCACCGACGAGGAAGCCGACGATTCTAAGCGCTTTCATTTTGCGTAACCGTATACCGGACCAGCAGATTTTGCCTGCCGACAAGCAAAATACTTCTCGCAGGGTGCCGAGGCCGAGGCTGGGACAGACGGACCACCCGCGAGAAAAGTTCCCATGTGGTACAGCGAACTTTCCTGCAGCGCCAAATCGGGGGCGCGGGGCGGGGCTCGGAGCGGATTTGCAGGTCGATCCGATTCATGGGCTACATCCTCGTATTTCTCGCACTGTGTCTGGTCGTGCCGCTGGTCTTGATGCTGGGACGTCGTACGCCAGCTGGCGGGGGCGGGGTGCGACGTACGTCGCGAGGCATCACCTTGGACTCTCCCAGCTCAGACCAGCCGACCCCGGGTGCCTCGGAGTCGCCCGAGCAAGCGAGCCCGGAGGCGGAAAAACGCATACCTCCCGGCTGAAAACGAGGGGTTTGGTACTTATCCTTACTGCATCTCAACTGCCGTTGCTGTGAGGGTTTCCCCTATTCGGACGCCATTCCTGCGTAGAAAGCACTTTTCCGATTGTACCCCGGCAAAAAAACTTATCCTTAAATGCAGCTGGTTACTTTGGCTCGGCGCCTGACACGACGAGTACAGACCAACTCTAGGAGCCCGGGAATGCATTGGCGTGCGACCGGGCTCCTTTTGTTTTTACGACTATCGAGGGCGCGCATCCCCGTTGTCCACCCGAAAACATGTAGATTTTAATCTGACAAAAATGTCAGGTGATTTGGAGCGCATCCGGTTTTCAACTACGGGACAGCGTAAATCTCGACGAGAGCGGTGCCGCTCGTGCCGCCGACGCCACTGGCTTGCGCCGTGTAACTGCCCGGAGGCAGCGTGACGACGAGTGCGGCATCACGACTGCTGGCAGGGAGCGCGAAAGCGCCGACCTGGCTCGCGGTGGCCGAAGTGAGCGCGGCGGCTGTCGCATCTGAACTCCAGTCATCGTTGGCGGCGACCACGGAATCGGAGTTGGCGCCGGGCGCGCGACCGTAGATCGCGAGTTGCGGGTTGGCCAACGCGCCGGACACGCCGAAGCTCGCCAGCGTGGGGCCGACCGCGCGGATGAGCAGGGTCTTGGGACCTTCCGACGAGATCACAAAGCCGCTGATCAGCATATCGCCCGCGGTCCCGACGAAGCCGCGTGTGGCGATATTGACCAGGCGCGCTTCGCTGCCGGTCGGTGCATCGTAGAGTTCCACGAGGGCCACGCCCGTGCCGTCATTGGCACCGCCGGCGACGGCGGAATATTGGCCAGCGGCGAGATCGACGACCAGCGCCGCATCGGCGCTGCCGCTGGGGAGTGCAAAGCCGCCGACGGAGCTGGTGACGCTGGCGATGGTCGCAGCATTGGCGACAGGGGTGCCCCAATTGTCGTTGGCGAGCACATCGATATAGTCGCGCCGCGCAGGGTCGTAGCGCTTAAGCGTCAGTTGGGGGTCGGCCAAGGAGCCGGGCACGCCAAAGCTTCCCAGCGTCGGCCCGACGGCGCGGATCAGCAGCCGCTTGGTCCCCGATCCCGCGATCACGAAACTCGGGATCAGCTGGTCGGCACCGGTCAAGGCCAGGCCGCGAGTGGAGAGATTGACTAGGCGGGAGGCGGTGGCCGGGGCGGAGCTGGCGGGATCGGCTGCGCCGGGGCTGCCTTGAGTGTTGGCGGAGGCGCGCCACGTCGCTTGCTTGAGCCAATCGGCGGGAGGCGTCGTCTGCGGTGAGGCGGTGACGAGGGAGCGGCCTCCGCCAGCGGTGGAGGCAAACCAAGTGGATTCGAAACGGAAGCGAAGGATATGCACGTACCACGGCGCGGGCAGTGTGAGCGCGAGCGTCTCCCCGGTATTGTCGAGCGCGCCGGAAAACGCGCCGGGGGCAAGGCGGCTGGCGGCGGCCGGGTAGCGCGAGGTGAAGGCGCTGCGGCTGCGGGCGACCACGAGGTATTCTCCGCCGGCAAGCGTGGTGCCGGCAGGGAAGGTGTAGTCGATGCCATTGGTAAATCGCACCCCGCCGAGGTCGAGCGTCGCGGTGCCGATATTGAGCAGTTCGACGTACTCGTAGTCCCCGGGATTGTTGCCCGCCGGCTGAAACATCACTTCAGTGATACGCAGATTGGCCAGCAGAGCTTGGTAGCCGGAGGGGAGGGCGGCTTGATTGGACATGCCGGGTGTGGGGACCGCGAAATTGGCCGTGGTGGCGGCGCCGTCCGGACTGCGGCCCGTCGAAAAATCTGTCGGTTGGTTGGCGAGCGCGACCTGATCGATGACAGCGTTGTTGGGCCGGAGGAGAAATATGGGATCGGTGTCGCCATCGAGGCCGAAGCTGAAGTCCGCGCCGAAGAGTGGCAGAAACGCGCCGGCGCCGATGAAGCTCAGGGCCGGAAACTCAAAGCGCGTCGGCCGCGCCAGATCGTCGGTCAAGCGCACACCGCCGAGAGCGACGGGCTGGCTGCCGGGATTGAAGAGCTCGATCAAATCATGATCGAGGCGGAAGGAAATCTTGCCCGCCCACTCGTTGATCTTGAGCCCGCCGAGATCGCCGAGTGCGGCCTGCGCGCCATTCGCGGTGCCGGGAGAAGCGGCGACAAGCGCCCATACGGAGCTGTCGTTACCGGTGCGGCCCACTGCAAAATCGGAAACTTGGAAGCCGAAGGAAATCGAGTCGATCAGCGCGCCGCCGCCGCCTGGGCTGTCGTAGAGCCGCACTTGGTCGCCCTCGGCATCCAAGGCGAAGCCGGTGTGCAAGCCTGGAGCGGAGCTGTCGAGATCGGCGTACACCACCAGATATCCTCCTGAAGCGAGCGCGGTGCCGGCGGGGAACACAAACTTGCGGGGTAGCAGTGGGTCGTCGGTGAGGCTTTTGCCCGAGAGATCGATGGCCGTGGACCCCGCATTGTGCAGCTCGATGATATCGGGGAAGCCGTTTCCGTTGGCGATCCGGGTATTGGAGGCCAGCACCTCGTTGATACGTAGCGACGGCACGCTACCGGCTTGGGCCCATGCGAGGACGGGAAGAAGCCAAGCAACAGCGGCCAGGGAACGGATTTGAACCTTGCTCATGAGTGTAGGCCCTAACGACGCGGGCTAGTGCCGCCGAGTTGCTTTGGCATGAAGGAAAGACTGCGCCGGTGTGCTTTCCTCCACGGAGCGGGGCACTTCCGCGTGCGATAGTATGCCACGGAGAGACTCCTGCGCCGTGGAGTTTGCGGCGAGTCGCAAGCTAATGTAAATCAGCTAATTAAGACGAGGCTGGCTTTGGCGTGATTTCTTCGACCTCGACCACGATCGGCTTGCCGGGAGCGCAGTCCGCCTTGAGGGCGACAAAGCGATCGCGGTATTGGTCGTAAACAGGCCAGAGGGCGTTGCGGTCTGTCTCGGGGATCGGGAGGGCATCGATCGCGGCGCGGGAAAAGAAGGCGAATTTGCCCTCGGCGATCTCAGGCGGCAGGGCGGGGAGCTTGCGGCGGCAGCGGAAGAGAAACATCAGCCAGTGCGATTGGTTTTCGTAGGCTTTTTCCGCGATCATTGCGAATAGATGAAAGTCAGAAGTCTCAGTGCGCAGGCCTGTCTCTTCAAAGGTCTCGCGTACGGCGCACTCAAAGGGTGATTCGCCGATGGCGGTCTCGAGTTTCCCGCCAATGGGGCTCCAAACGCCGAGGTTTGGCGGTTTGGCGCGGAGCATGAGAAGCTGTTCGCCGGCTTCATTTTCGAGGAAGACGAGGACGGCGATCTTGTAGGAGAGAGCGGTGCTCACGAGGAGACGCTCCAGATTTGCGGCTGGGACTTCCAGAGCAAATTTTGCCCACTTCATACCTAGAATCGTTTTGAGCGTGACGCGCGCCCTTGACCCCACAACTTTTCCAAGTTCCCAGCGTCGCCCCTTCCAGCGCATGTCGCGTATACTCCCCATTTTTGCGTTGCTTCTCGCAATCCTCCCGGTGCTCCGCGCCCAGGAGGTGGAGGTGGCGACCGTCCGTTTTGCCAACCTGCGTTCACCGACGGGCAGCAACGGCACGTGGTTGGAGGCCGATGTGCAACTCAATGTCCGTCCCGGCCCGACGGCGCCGCGCGATATCGTATCGCGGGTGCGCGTGACGATCCTGCTCGGCTTCGAGCTTCCCGCGCCTGCGGGTGGCGAGCGGCGGATCGAGCACTACCGGGCGGAGGCGGAGTGTGTGGCATTGGATGCGGGGCGGGCGGATGTGCGCTTCTATCTGCCGGCCGAGCTGGTGAAGCGTGACCAACTGCATGGAGATCCGAAATACTGGGGCGTAGAGCTTTCGGTGGCGGGGAAGGTGCTTCAAGCGGGGCGCAGCGCGTACTCGCCGGCTCTGGCCTCCGCAGACCAGCGGAAAAATTTCCAGAACCGCGGCGGCGCCGCTGCGGCGGCCAACGACGGGCTGCTCCAGCCGCAATACCTCACTCCTTTTGTCAATGAATACCCCCGAGCCACGCCTAGCTTCGTCCGGCGTGAAAGCCGCTAGTCCATGCCCCCCAGTAAACTCCGTAACGATAATGCGCTTGCGGCGTCTCTGCGCATCTGAAATCGCCTCTGACCGCCCTTGCCTATGCGTTCACCCCGCGTTTTAGCCGTCGATATCGGAGCTGGCCATGTCGCGTGCGGCGCCTTTTCCGTGGGGGCGACGGGGAGGCTCGTGCTCCAGCACTTCGCGCTGGAGCCCCATAGCTCGGACCCCGCGCACGAGGCGCGCTGGGCGGTGGAGATATCGCAGTCCCTCGGCGCAGTATCGGCCCGCCATAAGCTGAGCGGACCCGCCGCGATCGCGGTACCGGGACATCTCGCGCTCACGAAATTCATCAAGACCCCGTCGCTCGCCAAGGAGAAGCGCAGCAAGATCGTGGCGTTTGAGGCGGCGGAAAACATCCCGCATCCGCTGGAGGAGGTCGTCTGGGATCACCTCGTCGTTTCGGACGACGGCTTCGACTTGGAAGTGATGCTGGCGGCATCGAAGTTCGACGCGATGCAAACGCTGTGCAGTGCGGCAGACAAAGCTGGATTCCCGGCGGAGCGCGCCAAACCGGCGGGCCTCGCGCTCTATCACGCGTTTCGCTACAACTACCCGGAATCCAAGGAAAACGCGATCGTCGTAGACATCGGCGCTCGTTCGACGAATCTGCTGTTTATCCCCGAGCGGCTGAACTCTCCAGACTTCGGTGGGTACGACAAGAGTGCGGCTCCTGGCGTGCGCCATGCCGTGGAGGGAGATCGTTTCTACATCCGCACGTTGCCGCTGGCGGGTAACGCCATCACCCAGAATATCGCCGAAGAGCTGAAGATCGATTTTCCCTCCGCGGAGTTGCTGAAGATACAGGTGCTCACGGGCCAGACGGACCTGCCGCACAACTCTCCCTCGCGGGCCGCGGTGCACCGCGCGGCTGAGCTGTTTGCGCAAAAGCTCCAGCTCGAGATCGTGCGCTCTGCCGTTAATCATCGCCGACAGTCGGGCGCTGGCGCGGCGACGGTGGTGTATTTGACGGGCGGAGGCTCGCTCGTGCCGCAGCTCGGTGACGTGCTGGCCGATAAGCTGAAGGTCCGCGTCGAGCGCTATCAGTCTTTCAAGAATGTGGATGTATCGGGCGACGCGCGCGTCTCCGGTGCGGAGAAGCACGCCGCCGTCTTGGGCAGCCTGGTAGGGCTCGCCACCCGGCTCGTGGTGAAGGATGAGACGGAAGCGAGCCTGCTCCCGCCTTCGCTGCAGGCCTCGCTCGCCTTTCGCAAACGGCAACCGGTGCTTGTGCTTGCCGCCGCCCTTGGGACGCTCGCGCTTCTTCCGCCGATCGGCTACCTCCACTCAAAAGTGGTCGAGATCGAGCAGAAGATTACCCGGGTCGACGATCAGTTGATGCCGCTGCGCTCGGTGCAGAATCGCAACGAGCAGAACACGGCACAGATAGAGGAGGCCAAAAAGCAGATCGGGGCGCTCCGCAGCGCGTACGATACGAAGGCCAACTGGATCAATTTCTTCGCCGAGCTTCAGGAGCGCCTCGTAAAGATCGAGGATGTGTGGCTAGACCGTGTGCAAGTCGAGCGCCCCGAGCCGCTCGATCCGGCTGCGGCTGAAGCCGCCGCCGCCGAGGCAGCGGCGCAGGCCGCGGCGCAGCCACCCCCGGCCGACGGCACTCAGCCCCAGCCGGATCCCAATGTGCCGCCGCCGGCGCCTCCGGTGCGCATGAAGCTCAGCGGCCGGTTGCTCGATGTCTCCAACCCCCAGTCGCGAGTGAGCCCCGAAGCCACCGAGCGGGTGCGCAAGCTGCTCGCCAGCTTCAAGAGTTCGCAGTTCATCCAGAGCGTGGAGAAAGAGCGCTTCGACAACAGCCAGAACGGGCTTCTGCGCTTCGACTTCGAGCTCGTGATCAATCCCAAAAAGACCCTCTGAGCCATGGCCCGTCGCAAAAGTCCGCTTTTCATCGGCGCGCTCACGCTCTGCGGAGTGCTGGCCCTCGGCGAGGCAGCGTTGATCTATGAGCGCTGGGCAGCCTTGCGCTCCGCGCAGAAGAAATTGAGCGAACGGCAAAACGAACTCGCCAACATGGCCAGCGTGATGCCGCCGCCCTCGCGCAAGATCGCCGCGGAGATCGAGGAGGATCTGGCCCGCGCTCAGGCTGCGCTGGCCTCGATGCGCGCCGAATTGAAGGGCAGGGGAGCAATCGTGGAGAAGCTGCGCACGGCCAAGGCGCCGGCAGCGCGCACCGATGCGTATTTCGACCTGGCCACCTATGTGGAAAAAATGCGCGAGGTGGCCCGCAAGAATGACGTCGCGATCCATCTCGAGGCTTCGCGTTTCGGCTTTGCCGCGTATGCCAATGAAGGGCCCGAGAACGACCGCATCGAGCCCGTCTTTCGCCAACGCCAGGTGATCCAGTATCTCACCGAGGCTCTGCTCGAGGCGAAGCCAACGGCGCTCCTCGCCATCAAACGCGAGCCCACGCTCTCCAAGGCCGAGCGCCAGGCGCGCGACGAGGCGCTCGCAGCCGCGATGGCCAACGCCCAGCCTGGCGTGCCGCTCGATCTCTCCGGCGTGCCCGAGATCGCGATGCCGGATGGCCCCGACTACTTTAAGATCAATCCGCAGGCTTCGGTAAAAAAGCCCGGGTTTATTGAGACCGAGGCCTATCGCTTTATCTTCAGCGGGCAGACCGCCGCTCTCCGGACATTCCTCAACCGCCTCGCGGCCTTCGAGATCCCTGTGCTCGTGCGTGAAGTCGAAGTGGTGCCGGCCGCCAACGATGAAATCAATGTCGAGCGGGCTCCTGCCGAGGAGCAGCCGGCGGAGGAGCCGGCTGCGGGCGAGGGCGCCGCCTCCATCGTGCTCGCGCCCAAGGCAGCAAAGGCTCCGGCCGCCAAGGCTCCCCGAGGCCAGACCGCGGCGCCCATCGTGACCCGCCCGATCTCCAAGTTTACCGTCACGGTGGAGTTCGTCCATCTCGTCACTCCGGCCGCGCCTGCCGCCGAGGGCGAGCAACCCACTACGCCGCCGCAATCATGAGGGCTATCCACTCCAGCAACCGGCTCCGCCCGAGCCCGCTCCTCTGAACCCCATGGCTGTCACATCTAGCGACAAAGGCCTCCTCACCGCCGCCGTCCTCGCCATCATCGCCAGTGGCGGCGCCTTTGGGTACCTCGCATACCAGGATATGCTCAATCCCCCTGGCCCCATCTCGCAGGTGGAACTTGCCAGCACGCCGTACGAGCCCATCGCGCCCGAGGCTCCCGCCGTCAAGATGGAGACATGGGCCGCCCCGGTGGGCCAGTCTCGCGGTCGGGAGTGGATTTACGATGCCTTCACCCCACCGGAGATTTTCTACAACGCCCGCTCACGGCAGTTCACGGTGAAGCCCCCGGCGGGCCTGCTGGACGAAGAGGCGCAGGAGATCTTCGGCTTGGAGCTGGTCTCGGTGCGTGCCGAGCCCTTCCGTTTGCAGTTGCTCGGCTTCGTCGGCGACGAGGGCCGGTGGCGCGGAATGTTTGTCAATACCGCTTCAGGCGAGACGATCATGGCGACGGCGGGGCACCGTATCCCCAAGCTCGCGCTCACCATCAAGGAGTTTGCGGTAAAGCCCCAGCCGCTCGGCCCGCCGGGCAGCATGCAGACACCGCAGCGCGTCGCCACCGCGGTCGTGCGCGACGAAAAGACCAATGTGGACGTGATCCTCACCCATCGCGAGCGAGTGTACACCGGCACGGTATTTGCCTACCTTGCCGAGCCCGGGCAGACGACGACCCGCGAGGTGCGCCCCGGCGATGTGGTGAAGCTCGGGGAGGCCTCCTACCAGATCGAGAAGATCGAGATCGCCCCACCGACTGTCGCCATCGTGAAAGAGTCTCCCAATCTCCAGCAGCCCGACCGGCAGGTGCTCAAGCCACGCGAGGCCGAGACCCCCGATACTCCGGGTGACTCGCCGCCGGCGCCGAACTGAGCTGATCCTCCTCCTCCCGCTTTCTCCACTTTCTTCAACTTTTCCTGCTTCCAAGTCCCGCAATGAAAACTCGCCCCCTCCCCAAGTCGCTTGTCGCCGCGCTCGTCGCCGCCATCATGGCGTCCGCCGTGCCCGCACCTCAGGCGCACGCGCAAAGCCAGACGGATGCGAAGATCCGGCTGATGTCCGAAGCATTGCGCGCTCGTGATTCGGGCGACTTGGCGGGGGCGCGAAAGGCGCTCGAGCAGCTCAACCAGATATCTCCCAACGATCCCGCCGTGCAGCGCCTCCGCGCCGAGGTGGAGGCTCAGGCTGCCGCCACCAGCGTCGCCCCGGTGCCGCCGCCCCCCGCCGCCCCGGCCCAGCCCGCGATGGTGGAAGTGAAGATCCCTGCGCCGGAGCAGGAGGCCGAGGCTCTCGCCCGCGCCGAGGCCGCGCGTATCGGCGAACTCGTGGCCGGCGCCCAGCAAATGCTCGCGGCCGCCCGCACCCAGCTCCGCGACGGCAAGTACAACGACGCGATCGCCACCGTCGACGCCGCGCTCGCCACGCTGCCCAATAACTCGCTCACCGCGCGCGTCGTCGCCGATCTCCAGCGGGAAAAGGCCACCGCATTGCTGGATCGGGCGCAGGCCCAGCTCCGCTCCGCCGATGTCGATGGCGCGCGGGCCTCGCTCGCCGCGCACAATGCGATCGCTCCCGTGAGCACCCGCTCTGCCTCGCTAGAGCGGCAGATCGCCACGCAGCCTGTGATGCTCTCGTCCTCCGGCAAGCCGCCGAGCCCGAGCAAGACACCGCCCGATCCCCAGTTTGTCGCCGAGCGCGCGAGCAGCGCTGCGCTCGTGGCGCGCGGGCGCGCCCAATACGTCGCAGGCGATATCGACGGTGCGCAGGAGACTTTCCGCCAGCTCGAGGCCAAGGAGCCCGATAATACGGTCGCCAAGGGCTTCCTCCTCCGCATCGCGCAGGAAAAGACCGAGAGCGGCGTCCTCAATCGGGAGAAGACGCGCGCTCAGTTGCTCGAGGAAGTCGCCAAGGCCTGGCAGCGCCCCGGCATCTATGATGAGCGCGCGCGCGACGCGAGCCCGACGGCCGCGACGGGCCCCATTTCCAAGAAGCTCAACGATATCACGATCCCGCTCGTAAACTGGACGCGCGCCCCCCTCGATGTCGTCGTCGCTTCGCTCAACGCCGTGGCCGAGGAGTTTGACCGCGATGCGACACCAGGCACCACCAAGGGCGTCAATATCCTGAAGATCGACACCACGGGCAAAAACCCCGAGGTGACGCTCCAGATGCGCAATGTATCGCTGCGCCGCCTGCTAGACTTTGTCACACAGTCGGTGGGATACCAATACCAGGTCCAGCCCGATGCCGTCGTGATCCGCCCCGGCGGCGACAACGAGAATCCGCCGGAGACCGTCTTTTTCCCGATCACCCGCGCCACGGTACTGCGCATGACCGGGATGGGCGGCAGCGCGTCCGCGGCTGCATCGCGCGATCCCTATTCCTCCGGAGCGCCCGCCGAGGGGGCGGCCGCCGGCGGCGAGGCGGCGGCGATGCGCGCCTTTCTCACTCAAGCTGGCATCAGCTTTACGACCGAGGGCACCTCGCTCGCCTACGATGGCTCCGCGATCATCGTCACCCAGACTCCCCGCAACCTCGATCGCATCCGCAATCTCCTGGCCCGCTACAACGACGTGCGCCAGGTCGAGATCGAGGCCAAATTCATGGAGGTGCAGGAGGGCTCGCTCGAGGAGCTCGGCGTGACGTGGAACATGTCCCGCCGCGGCGTGCCCCGGATCAATCCCGCCACCGGTGCGCCGGTGCTCGATTCCAATGGCCGCCAGATCTATGATCCGCAGGAGCTCTACTCCACGGCCACCACGAATCGCTCGCTGGTCGGCGCGTTTCCGAGCACCTCCACCTCCAATGCCCTTGTGATCAAGGATCCTACGATCACGCCCTCAGACTCGGACCCCAACCAAACCGCGGGCCAGCTCCGCGTGCCCGTCTCGCCCACCGTGATACCGGGCGGTGTGCAACTCGCCTCCACGGCCAACGCGCTCGCCAATATCGTCGGCTTTGTCGGCGAGTTCGATGTCTCGGCCGCCATCCGCGCCATCTCGCAGAAGCAGGGCACCGATCTCCTCAGCTCACCCAAGCTCACGGTGCTCTCGGGCAATCCGGCCAATATCACCGTGGCGCAGGAGCTGCGCTACCCCCAGAGCTACGGCGAGATCCAGAGCCAGGTCGGCTCGGCTACGACGGGCACCAGCTCGGCCGGCGTCACGATCACGGCCGGCACGCCGCAGGAGTTTACCTCCCGCAATGTGGGTGTGGAATTGAAGGTCACGCCCACCGTCGAGGAAGATGACTACAGCATCTCCCTCGACCTGAATCCGCGAGTCACGGAGTTTGAGGGGTTTGTGGAGTACGGCGGCCCCAGCGTGGCTATTTCCGGCGCCACGACCGTCACGGTGCCTCCAGGTTTTTATCAGCCAATCTTCTCGGTACGTGATATTTCCACCAAGGTCACAATTTGGGATGGCGCCACGCTCGTCATGGGTGGCCTCACCCGCGAGGAGGTAAAGAAGGTCAACGACAAGGTGCCTTTCTTCGGAGATATCCCGCTCGTCGGACGCCTCTTCCGCTCGACAGGCGAGAGCGCGCAGAAACGAAACTTGCTCATCTTTGTCACAGCGAACCTCGTCAGTCCCGGCGGCTCGCCGAAGAAGCAGTCGCTGAAGTCCACTCCAGCCAACTCCCTCTTCCAAAATCCCACCATCGTGACGCCTGCCAGCGCCGAACCCCGCACTCGGGAAGGCAACAAGTAAGAGCCCGTCACGACGCTTGTCATGAAGACTTTCTTTTCCCGCCTCCGCGCCCGGTTCGCGGCCGCAGCGGCCGCGCTCGCGCTAGCCCCGGCGGCTTTTGCCGCGCAGCCGACGAGCGTGGCTATCACTTCACCCGCAGACAATACGACGACCGCGTCGAATGCTCCGGGCATCACGATCACTGCCGATGCCGTCGCGAGCAGCGGCACCGAATCGATCGTTTCCGTCAACTTCCTCGTGAATGGGACGTCGATCGGCACGGATCTGATTGCGCCTTATAGCATCAATTGGGCGCCCACAGTGCCCGGCGTTTATGCTCTCTCCGCCATCGCGACGGATAGCACCACAGGCACCAATACGCGTACTTCCGCGACGGTGTCGGTCACGGTCTCCAGCGTCCGCAATATCTCGATTACCGCGCCCTCGGCCAATGCGACGTTTCCGCAGGGTTCGTCCGCCTATGTGCGGGCGGCCGCGTCGCTGAGCGATGGCGTCGTGCAAAGCGTGGAGTTTGTGCTGCGCGATAGCGGCGGCACGCCTATCACCTCCCTGGGCGTCGATAGCACGTCGCCGTTTAACCAGCTCACGACGTTCAGCGTCCCTGCCGGTTCGTACTCGCTCGTCGCCAATGGCACGGGCTCCGCCAGCACCGGCTCCGTCACCTTTCAATCGCTGCCCATTCCGATCACGGTCGTCGGCGCGATCGGCGGCGCGCCTACCGTCACGCTCGCCACCCCTCCATCCGTGATCGCGGCTAGCTCCACCATCACGCTTTCCGCCACGGCCACCGACCCTGATGCGGCCTCTGGCGGCAGCATCACCGGCGTCACCTTTTTTGCCGACGGCGAGCAGATTGGCAGCACCGATACGACTGCTCCTTACTCGGTTTCATGGACTCCGACCGTGGTGAAATCCTACGTGCTGACGGCGCTGGCGACCGACAATAACTCCAACCAGTCCAGCTCCCCGGCTGTAACCGTGACGGTCGGCGCCTCAGCGCCCACCGTGTCGATCACCGCCCCAGGCAATGGAAGCGCGGCCAACACGGGCGTCGCGACCACGATTACAGCGGCGGCCACGGCGACATCGGGTTCGACGATCACCGGAGTGGAATTTTTCGCCGGTGGCACGTCGCTTGGGGTCGATAATTTTGCGCCGTATTCGGTCGCATGGACACCTTCGGCCACAGGCACCGTCGTTTTGACGGCTCGGGCGACCGATTCCAACAACGTGAGCGTCACCTCCGAGGGAGTGACGGTCATCGTCGGCAATTCCTCGTTGCCTACGATCTCGATCACCGCCCCCGCGGCCAATGCCACTGTGAGCACCGGCGCAAATATCAACGTCAGCGCTGCGGTGGGCACCTCTGCCGGCGTGACGGTGACGAGCGTCAATTTCTTCGCCAATGGCTCGCTCATCGGCACGCGCACGACGGCGCCTTATGCCGTGACATGGACCCCGACCATTCTCGGGGCGACCTCGCTGACTGCGACCGTCGTGGACTCCGCCGGTGGCACGACCACGTCGACTCCAGTTTCGGTAAACGTCATCGCGCCGAGCGGTGCGCTGCAAGTCGCCATCACCGGGCCCACCTCGATCGCGGCCGGCTCGACCCGGCTCTATACCGCGACCGTGAGCCCCGCCTCGGGCGTGGAGCGCGTGGAGTTCTTTCTCGATGATACGCTGATTGCCACGGATACGACTCCCACGGGCACAAACCAGAATCAGTATACGTTTCTCTTCACGGCCCCGAGCGCCATCGGCGCTCACCAACTTCGCGCCCGTGTGACCGATCTGACGGGGCAGAGCGCATCGTCGGCCAATCTCACGGTGAATGTCACCGCCGCCACCGGTACTCCGCCGCTCGTCGCCGTCTCCGCGCCGAGTGCCAATGCCTTTTTGGCTCCCTCCACCGCGACCACGATCAGCGGCACGGCGTCGGATCCCGATGGCACGATCACCAACGTGCAGGTGTATGTAAACGATACGCTGCTCACGGGCACGGCGATCATCTCGGGCGGCTCGTGGTCCATCGCGTGGACTACACCGGCCACGCCCGGCCCGGTCTCCATCGTCGCGATCGCGACCGACAACAACAGCAACTCCGTCGCCTCGCCCGCGCTCTCGGTGACGATCGCCGACTCCACTTCGCCAGCCATCGTCCTAGCGATCTCGCCCGCGCTCTCCGGCCAGACCGCCAGCACGACCTTCCCAAGCGGCGCCGTGCGCAACTTCGTCGCCAATGTCACGCCCGCCGCCGGCCGGGCGGTCGTGCGCGTCGAATTCTTTGTCGATGAAACCAAAGTGGGGGAGGACACCTCTTTCCCGTTTACTTTCCGCTATACTGCGCCGGCGCTCGAGGCCGGCCAGCAGAGCCGCCCCATGGTGTTCGCCGCGCGAGCGACGGACAATGCCGGCGCGGCGCGCGATGTGCAGGTGCCGATCCTGATCGTGCAGCCGATCGGCCAGCCGCCCACCGTCAATCTCATCACACCGGCCAACGGAGCTTCCGTGCTCCCGGGCTCGCCCGTGAGCTTTGCCGCCAGCGCCAATGGCGTCGGTGGCACGGTCGCCTCCGTGCAGTTCTACGTGAATGGCAACCCGGCTGGCATCAACAACGGCAACGCCATCGCCGCACCGCCGTATACTGCCACCTGGACGCCGACGGCGCCGGGCAGCTATGTCGTCGACGCCATCGCGACCGACGACCGTGGTAATACCACTATTTCGAATTCGGCGACGATCACAGCCGCGTTTGCCACGCCCACCGTCGTCTTCAACACGCCCAATCCAAACGCCGTCGCCCGCGGTACGCCGGGTGTGCCGCTCAACCTCACGGCCACGGCGGTGGTGCAGGCAGGCACCGGCGCCTCGATCTTGCTCGTGGAGTTCCTGCTCGATGGCCAGCAGATCGGCGCCGATACCACGGCGACCACCAATAACCAGTTTTCAATCTCCTGGACCCCCACCACGGCGCAACTGGGCCAGCGAATCCTCACGGCGCGGGCCACCGATACGAATTCGCAGACGGCCACCTCCGCGCCGATCACGATCAATATCGCCAACGTGGTGGGCTCGGCCCCTTCGTTTTCCGGGCAGCCCTCAGTCCAGCCGCCCGCAGGCGCATTGGGCCTGCAAACCGCTTCCACGGTGAATTTCTTGACCACCGTGGTGGCGACGGGCGGAGCCACGCTCAGCAATGTGGAATTCTTCCTGAACGATATCAGCATCGGCCTCGCGGCGCGTCAGCAGGCCTCCAATGTCTATCGTCTCACGTATGACTTCACCCGCTTCGATTTCACGCAAGTCACGCCGGTGATCAACGAACAGACCCAGGCGGTGACGTACCCGCTGCGGCTCTTCGCCATCGCCCGCGACAGCAATAATAACCAATCCGTCTCCACCACCGTCAATTTGACGCTGAATCCCGCCATCAGCGCGGCGCCGACGGTGCAGTTGGTCGCCGGTGGCTCGACTTCTATCCCACAAGGCCAGGCCTTCTTCGTGCAGGCCAACTTCAACGATGCCGATGGTGTCGTGACTCAATTCCAGCTCTTCTCCAATGGCACCGCTGTGACGGGCGTACTCGCCAATCCGCAGCCCGGTCAGTTCTACTCGTTTACACCCACGTCGGCCGGGCAATTCAATGTCTATGCGGTCGTGACGGATGATACGGGTGCGACGGGGGTATCCACGCCGAATGTCGTCCTCACGGTGAATGCCGTCGCGGGACCCACGACGAGCGTCGCACGCCCGACGGGTACGGCGAATAACGCCACGGTGTTCTCCCCGGTCTTCCTCGAGGGCACAGCAGTCAATACCGTGACGGCGCAGGTGCCGACGCTGCAGTTTATCGCCACCGGAGCGAGCGTGGGTGGCCGACAGGTCATCACCGGTATCCGGGTGGGCAGCACGACGACCTACCGCGCGATCTGGACTCCGCAGATTCCCGATACCTACACCATTTCCACCCAGGCTTCACTCGGAGCCGTACAGGGGATCAGCCCCACGGCGAGCAATCCGCGCGTAACGGTGCGGGAAGTGATCGGCCTTGCGCCAACGGTGACGCTTACGCGAGCTGCCGGAGTCTCGGGCGTGCCTTCTGCGGCCAATACCGCTTCGACGGCGGACTTTTGTGCCACGGCCACGGACCCCGATGGATCCATCGTCGCGGTCGAGTTTTTCCTCAATCGCAACAGCCTCGGGCAGGCCCGGCGGGATCCGATCGGCAACACGTGGCGCGTTACTGGCTCGTTTGCCGGCCTCCAGCCCGGAAACAATGAAGTCGTGGCGCTCGCGCGCGATAGCTCCGACAATATCGTCGCTTCGCCTACGAGTCAGATCTCGGTGAGCACATCCCTGGGTATCGCGCCGTCGATCTCGATCACGCCTTCGACGACCAATGCCGCCTTCAACCGCGCCGTGCAGCTCCGCGCCAATGCCCGCGATTCCGACGGCAATGTCAACAGCGTGCAGTACTTTGCCAATGCCACGAGCATCGGTACCTCTACCAATTCGGGCTCGCTGTTTCTCACCTCCTGGACTCCCACGACGTCCGGCACCTACTATGTCTGGGCGGTGGCGACCGATAATAGCGGCATCACCCGCGTCTCCGACACCGTCGAGATCAACGTGCGGCAGAACAATCCCATCCTGGAGAACTCCGCCTTCATCCTCCAGACCTACCAAGACATCGCCAACACTACGAATATCAATCCGCTGGTCTTTGACCAACTCGACGAGCAACTGGCCAATGGCACGCTGACACGCGCTGATATCGTGGCGACCCAGCTGACTGCCAATGGCGGCCTCGCGCTCACGGAGCTCCCGGGCTTCCAGGCGCCAGTCAATCTGCTCGCGGTCTACTACGTCTTGATGGGGCATTGGCCGACTCCGGCAAACTACACCACGTTCCTTGCCACGGCTCGTAATGGCCTGGCCAATGCGGTCGGCCAGATCCTCTTCGCCAACGAGTACTTCGCAAAGTATGGCATAGTGCCGACGGCGGCCATTCTCAATAACCCCAATGGCCCGCTGCCGGCTCAGGTTTTCCTCGATCAATTGTGGGCCAACGCCGGAGCCCGCCCGAGCACCACGCGCGAGACGGATCTCGTGCGGTTCATGAGCAACAATGTGGCCAGCGCGAATATCGGCCGCGGCTACAATGCGACGAGTCTGAACACGGCGATCGCGGAGTTCGTAACGAACACCAACGCCGCCAACACCGCGCTCTTTGCCAAGGCTCGGGCGGCGGCGCTTTTCTACCAACTCGCGCGTCCGCCCATCACCGTCTCCGTCGATGAAATCACGGCGCGCATCGATGCCCTGACCAGGCTCCCGGACACCAAGGCGGTCGTAGATGCCGTCCTTAGGGATCAGCTCTATGGCTACCGCTACGTGACGATTACCAAGCAGCCACAGTCCCTCGTGCTGGCCGCGCGCTCGGGCGCGATCTTCACGGTCGAGGCGCAAGGGATGCCGCCGCTGCAGTATCAGTGGCTCCTGAATGGCGCGCCCATCGCTGGCGCGACCAGTCCCACGCTGAGCCTTACCAATGTGGATGCCACTCGCGTAGGCACCTACACGGTGGCGATCACGAGCCCCGCCGCCGTCGCGACGAGCGATCGCGCCACGCTCACGCTCGATACCACACCCACCAAGCTCGCCAATATCTCCACTCGTGGCGTCACCACCAGCGGAGCCAATGTCTTGATCGGCGGCTTCGTCGTCACCGCCCCTCAGGCCAATCAGACCCGCCAGATGCTCATCCGCGTGGTCGGGCCGCGACTCGGTCAGGCGCCCTTCAATATCAGCGGCTTCCTCGCCGATCCACGCATCGAGGTCTACTCGCGCTCGCAGGCGGCGCCGATCCTCACCAACGACAACTGGGGCAATCAGACGGGCGGCGCGGCTCAGGTCACAGCCATCCAGCAGGCCACCAACCGCGCGGGTGCGTTCGCCCTGGGGGCCAATTCCAATGACGCCGTAGTCCTGGCCATGCTCCCGCCGGGCCTGTACACGGTGATGGCGCTCCCACCCGCCAATGCACCCAATGCCAGCGGCGTCGTGCTCATCGAGGCTTACGATGTCACGCAGGGAGCGGCGGCGGCCCCCAAGGCGGCCAATGTCTCCACCCGCGGTCTGGTCGGCACGGGTAACAATATCCTGATCGCAGGTTTCGTGGTCGACGGGCGGGTATCGCGCCGGATGCTCATCCGCGGCGCGGGCCCGACTCTCAGCTCGCTCGGCGTGCCCGGCGTGCTCGCCAATCCGCAGATCACCCTGATCGATCAGAACTCCGGCCGTACACTCAAGACCAACGACGACTGGCACGCCTCGGGCGACGAGACTTCGATCATCGCATCCGCCGGGTCCGCCGCCGGCGCTTTTCCGCTGGGCAATGGCAGCCGCGATGCTGCCATGATCGTTATGCTCCCGCCAGGAGCCTACACAGTGCAATTGAGTGGCGTCGGCAATACGACCGGCGTCGGCATCGTCGAGGTCTACGACGTCGATCCTTAAGCCCGGCGAATGTCATAAAGATTCGAGGCGGCGGCCAAATTCGGTCGCCGCCTTGGCGCACAGCCCGCCCGGAGGCCGTGCGACGCCGGGGCGAGGGCAGGGGCCTTTTGCCCGCGTAAACGCCAATTCCGCCCTAAAACACCCTTGTCGGAACCATTTTGGCGGAACAAAACCCCTCTTTGGGCGGTGAGATTGGGGTGCTTTCAGGTCTACGGCCATCGTTAGGTCGCCTCGAAGCCTTCCCGGCTCACTTTCGATTCCTCCCCCTACCTGCTTGACTGAGAATTCCCCCGCGCTGTCTCATTGACCCTCGCAATATGTTGATCGCTTCCCTGCCTCTCCGCTTCATGCGGCGCGTTATCGCTGTTGTTCTGCTTGCCGCCCTGGGTAGGGCGGCGTTGGCGCAGAGCGCGATCGACGGGTTTAATCCCAATGTCGATGGCATCGTGTATGCCGTGGCGACCCAGCCCGATGGCAAGATCCTTGTCGGCGGCCAGTTCACGAGCTTCCGTGGCCGCGATGGTTATCCGCACGAGCGGCGCAATCTCGCGCGCCTTAATGTGGATGGCTCGCTCGACGATAGCTTCGCTCCCCAGCCCGATGGTCCCGTCCGCACGCTCGTGCTGCAGGGTAACGGCCACGTCCTCGTCGGTGGCGAGTTCACCAAATTCGAGCCGCGTGGCGGCACGGCAATCACGCGCAACTCGATCGCGCGCCTCGATGGTGTCACCGGCGCGGTCGATGCCGGCTTCGACCCCAATATCACGTTTGACGATCTGATCGTGCGCGGCGCGATCGTGCACGCCATCGCCCTGCAGCCTGATGGCAAGGTGATCGTCGGTGGCCTCTTCCGCAAGGTGCGCCCCAATGGCGCCGCGGTGGCCTTCGACCGCACCTACCTTGCTCGCTTCAACAGCGATGGCTCCCTCGACCCCGTCTTCGATCCGCACCCCGACGCTGCCGTGTACGCGATCGCGTTTCACATCGACAACAAGATCGTGATCGGCGGCGCGTTTACCAGCTTCTGGGAGGCTGGCGCGCCCACCCCCTCGACGCGCAACTACATCGCCCGCCTCAACCCCAACGGCGTGCTTGATTCGGAATTCAATCTCAACCCCAACAATGTCGTCTCCGCGCTCGCGATCCAGCGCGATGGCAAGATCCTCTTCGGCGGTCATTTCACGACGCTCTCGCCGCCGGTGGATCAAGGTGCCGTCACCAATCGAGGCCGCCTCGCGCGCCTCAATCCGGGTGGAACGGTCGATACTGAGTTCTACCCGAGCTTCGCCGGCGGCGTCACCGCCATCTCCCTCGCACCCGACGGCTCGATCTTCACCGCGGGTAACTTCACCTCGGTGTGGACGCGCGGCACGGGTGAAGTCGCTCACGGCTACACCGCCAAGCTCAATCCCGATGGCACGCTCGATGCCGAGTACAAGCCGCTCTTCAATAGCACGGTCAACTGCATCGCGTTCCAGTCCGACGGCAAGCTGGTCGTCGGCGGCTACTTCACCCGCGTGGCTCCCACGGGGTCGACGACGGCACTCGAGCGCAATCGGCTGGCGCGTCTCGATGGCAAGGGGCGGGTTGATGCCAGCTTTGAACTCGCGGATGGCGGCCGCGTACTCGCCACCGCTGAACAGAGCGATGGCAAGATCGTCGTCGGCGGCTCCTTTACCAATCTCGGGGGCGCGACGCACAAGTACCTCGCACGCCTCGGCGCTGATGGCGCGGTCGAGGCTGGGTTTGCCCCTGATCTTAACGATCGCGTCTACGCGGTCGCCGTGCAGTCCAATCGCCAGATCATCGCCGGCGGCGCTTTCACCACGGTGGACGGCGTGACGCGCAACCGCATCGCGCGCTTCAATGTCGACGGTACGCTCGATGCCTCCTTCGATCCCAATCTTAGCGGCATCGTGGGCGCCATCGTCATCCAGACCGACGGCAAGATCCTCGTGGGCGGCACCTTTTCCACCGCGCAGCCCAATGGTGCGAGCTCTACCACGAGCCGCAGCAATATCCTTCGCCTCAATGTCGACGGCACGCTCGATACCGCCTTCGATCCGACGGCTAATTCGACTGTCGCCTCGATCGCTCTGCTGCCCGACCAGAAGATCCTCATCGCGGGCGCGTTCACCACGCTCACGCCTGGCTTCACCGCCAACAACTCGGCATCCCTCGTCGGTCGCAGCTATCTGGCCAAGCTCAACGCCGATGGCACGCTCGATACGACTTTCAATCCGTCGTTCAGCGCCCGCCTGAGCGTCGTGCGGGTGCAGGCCGATGGAAAGATTCTGGTCGGCGGCTCGTTTACTCAGGTGCTCGGCCAGAATGCGACGGAAGCAGTGACTCGCAATCGTATCGCTCGCTTGAATACGGACGGCACGGTCGATGCCTTCAATCCCAACGCCAATGGCAACGTGCTCACGCTCGCGCAGCGCGGCGACGGCAAGATTCTCATCGGTGGCACCTTCACCACGCTCCAGCCTGAGGGTGATGCTGACTGGACTGGTCGGCGCTACCTCGCGCTGCTCAATGCCGACGGCAAGGTCGATACGAGCTTCAATCTCGATATCGACGAGCAGCCCGGCAACTATATCGACTCGCTCAATATCCTGCGCATCGACGGCAATGCCAATCGCGTCCTTGTCGGCGGCAGCTTCCCTTCGGTGCACCCCGCTGGCACCGCGGCGCGTCTCCTCCGCCGCAATCTAGTCCTGATCGAGCAGGCCGGTCCGGTCGTCACATCCTTCGATCTCTCGGTCGGCGGCGCTCCTGGCGGTACGATCAATGCCCTCGCGGTGCAGTCCGATGGCCGCGTCCTTGCGGTCGGCCAGTTCTCCGATGTTGGCGGGGCCAAGTCCACCAACATCGCGCGCTTCGATCCCGAGGGCGCGCCCGATCTCTCGTTTGACTCCGCACTGATCACCGACGGTCCAGTCAACGCCGTCGCGGTGCGGCCCAATGCCACTGCCTCGACTACGCAACTGCCGGGCTTTGCCTGGTTCGAGCGCGATGCGCGCCTGCGCACTGCTTTTGCGACGGGCAGCGACGCCACGCAACTCCGCGGCCGCATCGATGCCGTGGCGGTGCAGAGCGATGGCAGCCTGATCGTGGGTGGCGCGTTCAACGACATCACCAATACCATCTCCGGCAATCTTCTGCGCTACCGGGCCAATGGCCAGCGCGACACTTCGTTTAGCGTGAAGCTCAATGGCGCGGTCTCCGCCATCGCCATCCAGCCCGATGGCAAGATCCTCATCGGTGGCGCCTTCACCACGGTCAATGACACCGCGCGCGCCTTCCTTGCCCGGCTCAATCCCGATGGCTCTTTCGACAGTGGCTTCGATCCGTCGCCCAATGCGCGCATCAACGCCATCACGATCCTCGGCGACAAGATCTACCTCGGCGGCGCGTTTACGACGCTCACTCCGGGCGCCTCGACCACCACCACGACGACGCCTACGGCTACGGCTCGTGGCTACATCGCGCGGCTCAATTTGAGCGACGCTGCGCTTGACGCAAATTACAATCCCACCGCCAACGGGGCGGTCAACGTGCTCGTGCCGCAGGGTGAAAAGATGCTCGTCGGCGGCGTCTTCAATACCTTCCAGCCCAACAGCGCCACGACGCTCACGTCGCGCACGGCCGTAGCCCGCCTCAATGCGGATGGCACTGTCGACGAGAACTTCGATCCCAATCCCGATGGCGCGGTCCTCGCGATCGCGGTGCAGTCGGACAACAAGATTCTGCTCGGTGGCTCATTTACCTCGCTCACGCCGTACTTCGGCACGACCACGACGCAACGCAGCCGGCTCGCTCGGGTAAACAACGACGGCACGCTCGATGTGACGTTTAACCCGACGCCCAACTTCGATGTCGGCGCCATTGCGGTGCAGGCCGATGGTGCAGTCGTTTTCGGCGGTGCATTCACCACGGTGCAGCCGGGCGCTTCCGGTCCCACCAGCGTGCGCAATCACTTGGCTCGCGTGAATTCCGATGGCTCGCTCGATGCCACCTTCAACCCAGACATGAACGACGCTGTCTCCGTCATCAAGGTCCAGGCAGATGGCAGCCTGCTCGTCGGCGGCGGTTTCTCCGGTATCCAGGCCAATGCGGTCATCCTCGTCGGCGGCGCCTTCGCCAATATCTCGGGTGTGAGTGCCGGCAACATCGCGATGCTCAATAGCAGCGGCTCAGTCAACGCTGCCTTCCAAGTGCGCGCCAACGGTGCCGTCAATGCCCTGATGTCGCTCTCCGATGGCAGCGCCATCGTCGGTGGCGCTTTCACGACCTTTGGTGGCGCCACGCGCAACCGCCTCGCCAAACTCAGTGCCGATGCAAGTCTCGACTCGGCCTTCAATCCCAATGCGGACGGCGCGATCAATGCGCTGGCGCTGCAACGTGACGGCAAGATCATCGTAGGCGGCTCCTTCGGCAATATCGGCGGTCGCGCCCAGGCCAACCTCGCGCGGCTCAACGCCGATGGCACCGTGGATACCTCGTTCGCCGCCTCCGGTGTTGGCGTCGTCCGGGCTCTCGCGGTGCAGCCCGACGGGCGTATCCTCGTCGTCACGAGCACGGGCACAGCCAGCTCTCTCATCCGCCTTGCTGCCACCGGCGCTTCGGATGGCTCCGCGGCGGTCGCCACCTCCGGCGGCACGATCGAGACGCTCGCGCTACAGGCCGATGGCCGCATCGTGCTGGGCGGCTCATTCACTGCGATTGGCGGCTCCGCGGTCGCTCGCGTTGCTCGCCTCGCGGCGGATCTCTCGGTCGATTCGGGCTTCAATCCTGCTCCCAATGGCGCTATCACCGCCATCGCCATCCAGGCCGATGGTCGGATGATGCTCGCGGGCCGGTTCAGCTCTGTCGCCGGCACCGCGCGCTTTGGCCTTGCTCGCGTCTCCACGACCGAGTCGGCCACGCAGATCCTCGGCATCGCCGCAGATCGCTCCGCCGTGGTTTGGAATCGTGGCGGTGCGGGCGGCGAAGTGGCCACGGCGTCCTTTGCTCTCTCTCTCGATCGGGCCAATTGGTCGCCCCTCGGCGAGGGCCAGCGCGTCGGTGCTACCAGCGACTGGCGTATCGCCACCAACGCGCTTCCCAGCACAGGCCTGTTCTACATCCGGGTGCGGGGCATCGCTCCGTCCTCCAGCGGACGCAGCTCTGGGCTTTTCGAGACGGTCCGCGAGTTCAGCGCGGTGCCTGGCGTGGGACCGTCTTCGGATGGCGGAGTGCAGGGCGATGGGGATATCGGCTTCCTCTCTGGAGAGCTCTCCGTCCGCTACGCCCGTGCGATCGCCGATGCTATCGCGGCAGCGGGTGGCGACTCTTCTGGCTCTACCGGGGGAGGCTTGGGCACTTCGGGTGTCCGTCTGGCCAATCTCTCGCTGCGCACGCGAGTGACGGCGACTCAGCCTACCATCATGGGCTTCTCGGTCGCCGGTGGCGGAGCCCGCCAGGTGCTCGTCCGCGCGGTAGGCCCCGGTCTCGAGATCTTCCGCGTCGCGGGGGCATTGAGCGCTCCCCGCATCAAGCTCTACAACAGTGCCGGAACGCTGCTCAGCACGCAGACCGGCTGGTCGCCATCGATCACTGAAGTGACGGCGCGGGTGGGGGCCTTCCCGCTCTCCGCTGGCAGCAGCGACGCCGCGTTTGCCACCACCTTGCCCGCAGGATCCTATACGATCCATATCGAGAGCTCGACGGGGGCGGCGGGCACCGTCCTCACCGAGGTTTACGACGCCGGTACCGGCGAAGGCCGCTTGGTCAATCTTTCGAGCCGCAGCGCGGTGGTGACGGGGGATGCCTTCATCGGCGGCCTCGTTGTCACGGGCACCACGGATAAGCGGCTGCTGGTCCGCGCCGTGGGACCCAGTCTCGCGCGTTTCGGCGTCAATGGCGCGATCGCCGACCCGGTCGTCACGGTCTTCCGGGGCGTCAGCGCGGTCGCCAGCAATGACGATTGGAGCTCTGCCGAAGTCGTGATCGCGGGGGCGCAAGTCGGCGCATTCCCGCTGGCTACCGGCACGAAGGATGCCGCTGTCGTCGTCAATGTGACGCCCGGTCCGTACACGATCCAAGTGAGCGGCGCGGGCACGGGCGAGGCGCTGCTCGAGGTCTACGAGTTGCCCTAAACTCCAAAGCCAATCTCAAGGGCGGCAGTCTTTGGACTGCCGCCCTTTTTGTTTGTGAGGGGCGAGTTTCCGGCGATTGACCTCTTAGCCTGGGGCGCTTGCTTCAGGGCATGTCGAAATGGCTCCTCGTCGATGGCTTTAATCTCGCGTATCGCTGCTTCCACGCGCTGCCGGAGCTGACCTCGTCCAAAGGCGCTCCCACCGGCGCCTTGCACGGCTGGGTGAAATCGCTTTGGAAGCTCATCGATCAGGAAAAGCCCGATGCGACCCTGGTGTTCTTTGACCTCGGGGAGTCCCAGGAGCGCCTTGCCCTGCTCGCCGAGTACAAGGCCCAGCGTAAACCGATGCCCGAGGCGCTGCGCGCGCAAATCGAGCCCATCAAGCAGCTCACGCGCGCGATGGGCCTGGCCGGTATCGAGCAAGATGGTGTCGAGAGCGACGATCTGCTCGCGGCGGAAGCAGTGAAGCTCGCGCAGAAGGGAAACGACGTCGTGATCGTGTCGAGCGACAAGGACTTTGCGCAGATCGTCGATGAGCGCATCAAGATCATGCTCCCTCCTCCTTCGGCCAATCCCAAGCTGGGCTGGCGTCTGCTCGATGCCGCTGGCGTGATGGAAAAGTTTGGCGTGCCCCCCGCGCAGATCGCGCACTATCTCGCGCTCGTGGGCGATACGTCGGACAATATTCCCGGCATCGACGGCGTCGGCCCCAAGACCGCCTCCAAGTGGCTCGCCGAGCACGGTGGCACCGTCGAGGGTGTGCTGGCCAAGGCCGGCGAACTGAAGCCCGAGCGCTTCCGCGAAGTCGTGGCGGCGAGCGCAGAGCGTCTGCGCGTAAATCTCAAACTCACCACGCTCAATCTCAGTCTGCCCGAGGTGAAACCAGAATGGCGGTCGCCGGTCCCCGAGGAGCTGTTTCGCCTGCTCGACGAGTACGAGATGCGCACCACGGGCCAGGATGCCCGCAAGCGCTACGGGCATGCCGCCAACTTTACCGGCAGCGCCACGATTGCGCCGGCTGCGCCAATGGTGAAGCCGCAGACGGCGCAGCAGACTGAGCTCTTTTGATTTTCGCGACCTGTCCCAATGGGCAGGTCGCGAGTTACCCCATGCCCCAACTATTCCGCACTCTTGCCGCGGCGGCGGCGCTTGCCGCGACCGCCTTCGCCCAGCCCCGCCTCGCCGTGCTCACCGATATCGGTGGCGACCCTGATGACCAGCAGTCGATGGTGCGGCTGATGGTCTACGCCAACGAATTCGACATCGAGTTGTTGCTCGCCAGCGCTGCGGGCACGCCGGGCGAACTGAAGGTTTCTATCACCAGGCCCGAGCTCATTCGCGAGATTGTCGGTGCGTACGGCCAGGTGCTGCCCAATCTCGAGCGCCATGCTGGCGGCTGGCCCTCGGCGGAGACGCTGCTGGGGCGGATCGTCAGCGGCAATCCGCAGCGCGGCGTGAAGTTCATCGGCGAGGGCCATGATACAGCGGGCTCGCGGGCGCTGATCGAACGCGTCGATGCGGGCAGCGCAGAGCGCCCGCTCAATATCTCCATTTGGGGTGGGCAGACCGATTTTGCCCAGGCCTTGTGGCGCGTGAAGAAAGATCGCGGTGCGGAGGGGCTCGCCGCGTTTGTCCGCAAATTCCGCGCTTACGATATCAACGATCAGGACAAAATTGCCGGCTACCTTCGCGCTGAGTTTCCGGGCATGACCTACATCCTGTCGCAGGCGCGGCAAGGTCGCGACAAACGCGAAGGCCAATATCGCGGCATGTATCTCACCGGCGACGAGTCGCTCACGAGCCGCGCGTGGATCGACGCCCACGTCCTCGGCAAGGGCCCGCTCGGCGCGCTGTATCCCACCAAGACTTGGACCGCTCCCAATCCGCACGCGTGTATGAAGGAAGGGGATACGCCTGCGTGGTTCTTTTTCCTGCCGCTCGGCGGCAACGACCCCGCCGATCCGGCCAAGCCCGGCTGGGGCGGCCGTTACGAGCGCCACGCCGACGGCTGGTACTACGATGTTCCGGAGGCCGGTAAGGACCAGCGCGATGCCGTGGCTCGTTGGCGCCCTGATTTCCAGCGCGACTTCGCCAAGCGCATGGCTTGGTGCGTGGATAAAAAATAGGGCGGGCCTTTGACCCGCCCTGGATGGGGAAACCCTTGGTTTGCGAAATCAGCCTTTGAAAGCGCAGGTGCGGCAAAGCGGGTAGAGGAGACCCGCCTCGGTTTTATTTCCGCAGCACGAAAAGATGCACGCGGCCAAACTGGCTGTACTCGGAGACGAAGATATCTCCTTTTTCGTTAAACGTGATGCCGTGCGGCGAATTCACGAGGCCGGGTTTCCATTTCGCGGGCTCGGTCTTGTTGTGGTTGATCTGCGTCGTATCGGAGTTGGTGCCGAAGTGCACGACAGCCTTGCCGGCCTTGTCGAGCAGTGTCACGCGGCCTGAGATTTCGGCGATAGCGGCGTACTCGCCGCGGATCGCCACGCCCGAGGGACGCAGCATGTCGCTTGCGACGACGCCGAGGATATCGCCATCGAGCGAGAGGTGTACGATGCGGCGATTTTCACGATCGAGGGCGATGATGCGCTCGGGCGAGAAGCGGGTATCGATCGCGATCTTGTGGATGCTGTTGAAGTTGTACGGCGCTACCTTGCGGCCGCCGAAGGACTTGATGTACTTCCCATTCTTATCGAAGCGGTGGATGTAGTCCTGACCGTAGCCATCGGTCACGAAGATGTCGCCGTTGGCCGCGACATCGATGCCCGTCATGCGGAGCACGCGCTTGCCGGCATCGGGATTTGGGATCTCCTTGCCGCCTTTCTTCATGGTGGCGCCGATCTCGGTCTTGTATTTGTCGGGGATGGCGGAGGCGGGGATCTCGAGCACCTTTTTGCCATCGAGCGTGAGCTTCACGATAGTCTGCTCGGTGAGGCGCGGGCCGTAGATAAACTCGCCGCCGTCGCGCTGGCGGATCACGAAACCGTGGAAGTCATTGGGCACGCCCTCAAGCGAGCGGAGCAGCTTGCCCTCTTGCGAGAAGACCATGATGCCGGCCTTGGGATCCATGGTGCTGACGTAGACTTCGCCCTTGGAGCTGATCTGCACGTCGCCGTGCTGATTTACCGGCTGGTTCTTGATGTCCGGGAGTCGGACCCAGTCGGAGTCTTTGGCTTTGTACTCGACGGCAAAGACAGTGCCGGCGAGCGCGAGGGCGAGGGCGGTGACGAGGCGGGTTTTCATCGAGGGGGTAATAAAATTAGGCGTGGCGACCTTTGAAAGTGAGTTCGGCTATACCGCTCTTATCGAGGTGGCCTAGGTTGAGGGCCACCATGCGGTCGAACTGGAGCTTGGTCGCCGCAGCAAGCGGCAGGTTGAGGCCGGACTGAGCGCCGAGCGTCCAGGCGATCGTGGAATCCTTGGCGGCGTGCGCGCCCGAGAAATAACAATCGTGCGCGCGGTTCTGCATATCCTCGCCGTCAGTCTTGAGCACTTGCGAGTTTGCGCCGGTCTGCGCAAATACCTCGCGCAGCATGTCGAGATTGAGCCCGAGCGCAGCGCCGAGGCCAAGGCCTTCGGCAAGGCCGGCGGTGTTGATGTTCATCACCATGTTCACGAGCGCCTTTACCTGCGCGGCTTGTCCTGTGTGGCCGATGTGGCGGAGCGCCGTGCTGAGCTTTTCGAGAATGGGCTTTACCCGGGCAAAGGCTGCGGGATCGCCGCCGCACATGAGATAGAGGGTGCCATTGCGCGCCTGCGGGATCGATGAGGCCATGCAGCCCTCCAGCGTCACCGCGCCAACAGCCTTGGCGCGGCGCTCGACCTCGACGTGCGTCGCCGGTGAGATCGTGGCGCAATTGATGAAGGTCTTGCCTTTGGCGCCCACGAGGAGCGAGTCGCCCTGCTCGGCAAATACGCCGAGCTGCGCCGCATCGTCGGTCACGACGGTGAAGATCACATCGGCTGCGGCCGTGACCTCTGCGAGCGAGCGGAGGCTTTTCGCGCCGATCTCCGAGGCGAGCGCGTCGGCTCCGGCCGTATGGACATCGTAGACTGCCGTGATGGCGTAACCGCAATCTTTGAGCCGGCGAGCCATATTGGCTCCCATGCGACCGACTCCGACAAAGGCAATGCGCTCAGAACTCATGAGAAGAAATCGAAAGGTTGTTTCCGGGGTGGGGTGGGTAACTAGGACAAAGACAAAAGGAGCGCGAGCCCGGTCTGCGAGAGCCGGAAAATCGCGCTCCTGGGATCATCGACTACTTCAGCTCCGCGTCATGGAAGGCTTGCCAGTCGTCGAGAGCATTGAGCTCGCAGGCGGAGCTGGTGACAGAGCCATCTTCCTTGTAGCCGGTGGCTGCGCGGATCTCGCGCGAGAGATCTTCCGCGTGGTGATAGTTGAGGATTGCGGTGTTGAGGCGGTGCACGGTGTTGCGGTCGAGCTTTACGCCGGGCTGAGCCTTTACCCACGCCTCGAACTGCTGATAAGTGGGGCGACTCTCGGCGATGTACTTCTTCACCGCGTCGGCCTTGAGGCCGAGTGCATCGACGACCATCTGGTCGTAGCCCTTGCCGAGGCCGGGATAGCCGGCCGCGAGCTTGCCGCGCGCCTCGAGTGAGACCTTGAGCCAGAGGCGGGGGAGATGCAGCACGCCGAGCGGGCCAGCGACGTTGCAGGGGATCATGGGTACATGTGCCATGGGAGAGGAGGGTTTCGGTTCGACGTAAGGACTCCGCGTGAGGGGAAAGCGCGAGCGCCAGCGGACACACTCGACTCGCACTGCGATGAAAACAACACCCGTCGCGAGCGGCGGGGTGTCGAGTGAAGGGCGATCTAGCGTATTGGCAAGCGCCCGCGGCGGCTTCGCGCGACGAATCGAATAGAATCGTCAGCGCGTGGGGACGTTTTAAGGTCGATTCCCGGTCTGGCTTGCGGGAAATCTCAGGCCTTCCCCACCGCCCCCATGCGCGCACTGCTTTTTGCCCTTCTCGCTTTCACCATGGCGCACGCTATGGCACGTGCCGCCGCTCCCGACGCGCGCAGGCCCAATATTATTTTTCTCATCGCCGACGACCTCGGCTATGGAGACCTCGGCGCCTATGGGCAGACGAAGATCCGCACTCCCGTGCTCGATCAACTGGCGCGGGAGGGCATGCGCTTTACCCACGGCTACTCCGGGCACAACGTCTGCGCTCCGTCGCGCTGCGTGCTTATGACCGGCAAGCACCCCGGGCATGCCTACATCCGCAACAATCGCGGCGGCGTGGGCATCGGTGGTGGCGGCGAGGGGCAGGAGCCCGTGCCGGCAGGGGAGCTCAAGCTCCCGCTCACCCTCAAGCAACTCGGCTACGTCACGGGTGCGTTTGGCAAATGGGGGCTGGGCGGCGTCGGCTCCTCCGGCGATCCTAATGCCCAGGGCATCGATCGCTTTTACGGGTACAACGACCAAGCGGTGGCGCATAATTTCTACCCCACGAGCCTGTGGCGCAATCGCGAGAAAGTGCCGCTGGCCAATCCACCCTTTGCTGCGCACCAAAAGCTGCCGCCGGGCGCCGATCCCAACAAGCCTGAGAGCTACGCCCAGTTCAGCGGCAACGAATACGCCCCCGACCGGATCAACGAAGCGGCGCGCGAATTCCTGCGGGAGAATCGTGAGCGGCCCTTTTTCCTCTTTTATCCGACCACGGTGCCCCACCTCGCGCTGCAAGTGCCCGAGGATTCGCTTGCCGAGTACAAGGATGCATTTCCCGAAGAGCCGTACCCCGGCGGCGCGGGCTATCTCCCACACCGTACGCCACGGGCGGCCTATGCCGCCATGATCACGCGCATGGATCGCGAGATCGGCCGGCTGCTTGCGATGGTGGATGGCTTTGGCCTGCGCGAGCATACCATCGTGGTCTTTACGAGCGACAATGGGCCCCTGTGGGATCGCTTTGGCGGCACCGACTCGGCGTTCTTCAACAGCGCTGGCGGTCTGCGCGGCGCCAAGGGCAACTACTATGAAGCGGGTGTGCGCGTGCCGTACATTGTACGTTGGACTGGCCGGATTGCGCCCGGCTCCACGAGCGACCGCGTGGTGGGCTTCGAAGATTGGCTGCCGACCTTGCTTGATCTGGCTGGGGCCGTAGAGGCCACTCCCCCTGGCATCGATGGTATCAGCTTTGCCCCTACATTGATGGGCAAAAAACAGGATTCCCGGCCATTCCTTTATCGCGAGTCTCAGGCCGGCGGGGGCCAGCAGTACATCCGGCTCGGCGATTGGAAGGGTATTCGCCTCAATCTCCATCCACCGACCGGCGGGAAGAAGAAACAAACCACGCCTGGCTCGACCGATTTGGAACTCTACAATCTCCGGACCGACCCCGCCGAGACGACCAATGTCGCCGCCCAGCACCCCGAGATCGTCGCCCGGATGATGGCCGTGATGAAGGCGCAACACGTGCCTTCCCCGCTTTGGCCGATTCGGGCATTGGATGGCCCGTGATCGATACAGGGCGGGCCCGTGCTTGGCTGCGGCTCGGTAGGGCACAAAAAAGGCGGGTCGTTTCCGACCCGCCTTTGAAAAACAACCGGCTTACTCGCCGCTCTTCTTGGCCGTCTTGGCCGCCTTCTGACGCTCGCCGTTATTGAGGATGCGCTTCCGGAGACGGAGGTTCTTCGGCGTGACCTCGACGAATTCGTCGGCGGCGATGTACTCGATCGAGCGCTCGAGGGACATCTTCGTGGCGGGCGTGAGACCGGCCGCGACACCTTCACCCTGCGAGCGGAAGTTGGTGAGCTTCTTTTCGCGTACGGCATTGCAGGCGATATCCTCGTTGCGGGGATTTTCGCCGACGATCATGCCTTCGTACACCTGCTCGCCGGGGCTCACGAAGAGGCGGCCGCGCTCTTGCACCTGGAGGAGAGCATAGGTGGTGGTCTCGCCAGCCTCGGTCGCGATGAGAGTGCCGGTGATGCGGGTGAGCACGTCGCCCGCGTAGGGGCCGTACTCCTTGAAGAGATGGCTCAACACGCCGCGGCCGCTGGTGGCGTTGACGACGTCGATTTCCATGCCGATCAGGCCGCGAGTGGTGATGGTGGCCTCGATCATCGTGGAGTGGGCCTGCTTCTCCATGTTCGTCAGCTGGCCCTTGCGGTTGGCGAGATTCTGCATGATCGCGCCGACGCACTCATCCGGCACCTCGATCCACACCGTCTCGTAGGGCTCGAGGCGCTTGCCGTCTTCGGAGCGCTTCTCGATCACCGTGGGGCGCGAGACGAGCAGCTCGAAGCCCTCGCGACGCATCGTCTCGACGAGCACGGCCACCTGCATGGCGCCGCGGGCCTTCACGTTGAACACGCCGGCCTTGTCGGAATCCTCGATGTGGATGGAGACATTGGTCTTGAGCTCGCGCATCAGGCGTTCGCGGATCTGGCGAGAGGTGACGAGCTTGCCTTCGGTGCCGACGAGCGGGCCGTCGTTGACGGCAAACTGCATCTCGAGCGTCGGGGGATCGATCTGGGTGAAGGGGAGGGCGTGGCCGTTTTCGTCGATCGTGAGCGTATCGCCGATGTCGACGTCCTCGAAGCCGGAGATGCCGACGATGTTGCCCGCCACGGCGCTCTCGGTCTCGCGTGTGCCGAGGCCGGTGAATTCGAAGATCTTGGTGATCTTCGCGCGGACCTTCTTGTGGTCCGAGTGGCGGAGCACGAACACGTTGTCGCCGACCTTGGCGGTGCCGCCGAGGATCTTGCCCACCGCGATACGGCCGACATAGTCGGACCAATCGAGATTGGAGACGAGCATGTGGAAAGGCTCGTTGGGCTTGGCAAACGGCGCCGGGATGTGCTCGAGGATCGTCTCGAAGAGGGGCGTCATGTCCTTCTTCTCGTCGCCGAGCTTGTACATCATGTAGCCGTCGCGGCCCGAGCCGTACACCACGGGGGCGTCAAATTGCTCCTCGGTCGCGTTGAGTTCCATGAGGAGCTCGAGGACCTTGTCGTACATCTTCACGGGATCGGCATTGTCGCGGTCGATCTTGTTGATGACGATCACGACCTTGAGGCCGTGCGCGAGCGCCTTGCGAAGCACGAAGCGGGTCTGCGCCTGGGGGCCGTCGTAGGCATCGATGACGAGCAGCACGCCGTCGACCATGCGCAGGGCGCGCTCGACCTCGCCGCCGAAGTCGGCGTGGCCGGGAGTATCCACGATATTGATGATCTTATCCTTCCAGTGGACGGACGTGTTCTTCGCCTTGATCGTGATGCCCTTCTCCTTTTCGAGGTCCATGGAATCCATGGCGCGCTCCTCGACGTGCTGATTGGCGCGGAAGACGCCGCCTTCCTTGAGAAGTTTGTCGACGAGGGTGGTCTTCCCATGGTCGACGTGTGCGATGATCGCGATGTTACGGATGCTCTGGTTCATGGACGGGCGCTGACTCGGTTGAGAAAAAAGAGGCTCAACGTGCTCTGGGGTGCGAGTGTTGGCAAGGCGGGACTGAGGCGACTGCGAATTGGCACAAACAAAAAAGCGCGACGACGCGAAGGACGCATCGTCGCGCTGGAAATCAAATGCGCGGCAAATTAGGCCGTGACGACGGAGACGCTGCGATGCGCCTTGTCGAACTTCACGGTGCCATCCTTGAGCGCGAAGAGCGTCCAATCACGGCCGATGCCCACGTTCTTACCGGCGTGGAGCTTGCTGCCGCGCTGGCGGACGATGATGCCGCCGGCCTGGATCGACTCACCGCCAAACGACTTGATGCCGAGGCGCTTCGAGTGGCTGTCGCGACCGTTGCTGGATGTGCCCTGACCTTTCTTGTGTGCCATGACGTGATGTCTCCTATTTTAAAAAGCTTAAGCGGTGATCGTGTTGATCTTGATGACGGAAAGCTCCTGGCGATGACCGCGCTTGCGCTCCATGCCCTTGCGCTTCTTCTTCTTGAACACGATGACCTTGTCGCCGCGCTTGTTCTCGAGCACCGTGGCTGAGACGGATGCACCGGAGAGGAGGGGCTTGCCCACCTTGAAGCTCTCGCCCTCGCCAGCGGCCAGCACGTCCTTGATCTCGACGGTCGAGCCTTTTTCGGTGCCGGGATAGCGGTTAACGGTCAAAATGTCTCCCTCGGACACAGTAAACTGCTGGCCCTGGGTCTTGATGGTCGCTTTCATAAATAAAAGTTCAGAAATAAGCAGTTCGTGAGAGGTGATGGCAAGCACTTAATTGTAAAAAGAACGCAGCGTCACGACCGGGTTATTCACAATGTATTCCCATCCGGCCAGTCCCCAGCCTTAGGCGGGTAATGGGAAGTCTGCCACGCCGGGATGGGCGGCATTGGCTGCGGCGTAGGGCAGGGCAAACGCCACCGCATCGCGCAGCGTCAAACCACGACCTGTGAGGCCGTGCGCGAGACAGGCGAGGAGCACATCGCCCGAGCCGGTGGGCGATACCTCGGTGACGGGCGGCGGTGTCAGAGTTTGGGTGCCCCCATGCTCATCGCGGACTCGCACGGGGCCGGGGCCATCGCTCACCACCCATGCGCGTGGCGCCGCAGGATAGGGGTGATCGCGGGTAGCCACACCGAGGGCACGCAGCTCGTCGGCGTTGATCTTCACGAGCGAGACGGGTCGGGCGGCTGCCCACTCCAGCGGCGGCCCGTAACTGTCGACCAACAGGGTGCCGCGTCTTAGCCAGCGCTCGAGCGCGGCGCGCAGCGGCTCGCAGGCAGGCTCGGCCCAGCCGGGAAAGCTCCCGCAGAGCGCCAGC
Source organism: uncultured Opitutus sp. (assembly GCA_964480585.1). Lineage (GTDB taxonomy): Bacteria > Verrucomicrobiota > Verrucomicrobiia > Opitutales > Opitutaceae > ER46. The sequence continues at coordinate 47,290 of CAYZPV010000024.1, forward strand.
ACCTGGCGGTCGGCGATTGTATCCAGATAGTCACTACATGCCCGCAGTGCTGCGGCGTCGACCGGCGCATCCGGCCCGAGGAATGTGGTCTCGCGGTGGGCGCCGCTCCGATCGCGCACCACGGTGCCGGCGCGAGTCGGGGTGCTGCTGGTGAAGACCTTCGACGCGAACGGCTGTCGCTCGAGCCATGCGGCGCACTCGGCGCCAGTCGGGCCGCCGGCGAAGCACAGCGCCGTGGCAGGGTGGCCGAGGCGCTGGAGCATCTTGGCGACGTTGATGCCCTTGCCGCCGACCTGAAAGGACTCGGCGCTGGCGCGTTGCGTACGGCCAGGAGACCACCCCGCGTAGTCGAGCGTGCGCTCGGCCAGCAGATTCCCGGTGAGCGTGTAGATGTGCGGGAGGCTCATCAGTGCGAGCGGGGCTTGCGCGGGGGCTGCTCCCGGTAAAAGACGTAGTTCACGAGGAACTCCAGCCCCAGTACGCCGGAGAGTGTGCGGATATTGCGCATCGCACCGAAGACCATGGTGACGGGGCTGGCATTGGGTTCGTGCACCCGCAGCAGCAGCGCGCACCCCGCGATGGCGAGCACGGGCTGCAGCACGAAGCATACGTGATAGACCGCGATCGGGTCGCTCCACTTCGCGAGCGCGCGATTGAGGACCAAGCCGCCGAGGATGGGTGCGACGCCGGCGGCAAGCGATGTCACTGCCAGGTGCAGGCCGATGGCGAGACTCTTGGCCTCCAGCGGGATCAGCCGCAAGAGGATGGTGAACTGCCCGAGCACGAAGCCCGCGCTCGCGATCGCGCCCATGCTGGTCATGCCGCCGAGTGCCCAGATGATGTAGACGATGGTATGATTCGTCGGCGTGAGGAAGCACCAGAGGAAATTCACCACCTGCCACAGCAGCAGCGAAAATACCATCACCGGCCGATTGCCAAAGCGGTCGAGCAGCCGCCCCCAGCCAGGCAGCGCGATCGCGCCGCCCAGCGCCGAGACTGTCGAGAGGATGCCCACGTCCCATGCGGAGAGATTGAGCTGCTCGAACATGAAAACGTGGTAGAAAGGCCCGAAGCAGTTGGCCGCAAACGACCACACTGCGCCAAAGGCCACGAACCACAGAAAAGACCGGGCCCGCAGTATCGCCTCCACTTGCTCGCCGGCTGTGAGCGGCGGCAGCTTGAGAGGCCGATGTTCGCGCGTGCGCATCTTCACCTGGGCGAGAAGGGAGAAGACACGCAGCACCACCGCTCCCGCGATGATCGCCTGGAAGACTCGTGTGCCATAGTCCCAGTGCGCCAGCGTCCACCCCGAGACGAGCATGAAGCTGAGCACCACGATCTGAAGCATGCGATTGCGATGCCCGAAGTACTTTCCACGCAGCCGCACCGGCACCCACTCCTGCACCCACGCATTCCAGGTCACACCGGCGATCGCGGAGAAAATGCTGGAGACAAAAAACCAGCCAATGAGCCACGGCGCCGCCACGTCGGGATTGTGGCGGGGTAGAAATTCAAGGATCGGAATCAATGCGGCCCATAGCACCGTATTGGCGGAAGCAGCAGCGAGGCTGGCATTCTTCGACGAGCCCCATCGCGAGAGGAGGGGCGTCGCAAAGACCTGCACGAAATTGGCGAAGAACGGCATCGCGGTGAGGAGGCCGATCTGGGTCTTGTCGAGCACCCAGCCCTTGGTGACAAGCGCGGTGAGGTAGACATTCACCGGCAGCGCCATCGTCACGATGGGCATGGCGAAGAGTCCATCGCGGGTGCATAGCGCAAGATTCCGATGGAGCTCGGCTTTGTTCTGGGCGGCGGTATGGGTCGCGGCGGTTTCCTTCACTAGGATAGGTGAAGAGAGCAAATCACGCCCAAGCCCTTTGTTGAAGCCGAAGTTTAGTCATCTGAGTTTGCTCGTGGAGGGTTTTGTTGCTGCTTCGCTGCTGCGCGCCGCTATGGTCGCAGCATGATTCTTTGGCGGAAGCAGGCCGGCGCTGCCGGGATTCCCTTGGTGCGGGGCCTTGCGCATCTCGTACTCGTGGCGCTGGCGGTCGCTCTGCATCCCGGCATGCTTGGCGCGACCCCGCGCGAGGAGTACGATGAACTCGAGTGGTTGCATCGCTCGCAGCTTCCGGCCAAAATCGAGCGGTACAGCGACGAATCAGTGGCGTGGGCTCAAAATAAGTTCCGCACCCTGCATGATCGTGGCATGGCCTTTATCCTCGCAAATCCGGAGGATCCTTTGCGCTGGGATGTGCTCGTGCTGCTACGCTGGGGCCGTAATCACGCGATGGTCGTGCTGCCGGATGGAAAGAAGGTAGTGCGGGAAACGCCGGAGGAGGGAGCGCGTTGGAATCAGAAGTATTTCCCCATGCTGGAAGATCTATTGCAGTCGAAAGATGCAAGTCGGAGATCACGTCGCGAAGCGCTGACGCAACTCATCGAATACTACTGCAACGAGGTGCGGAAGGATGTGATCGATAATCCGCGGAAGGGGGTGGTGCCTTCGTTGCTGGCGTGGGTCGACGACATCTACGCCCTAGATCCTTATTCGAACAAGCTCGCTCATCTTTATACCCGTGTTGCCAGGATGCTCAATGCGATCGATCCGGCTCGTTGTCGGGTCTTCTTGGAAAACAGGCGTGCGATGCACCCTGACGCTGATGGTCCGGACGTCCACGTGCGGCAGTATCTGGATAATTTTCTGCGGCTCATGCAAAATCAGGATAGTCCAGCGACTGGTCTATGGGAGTACTTGGCGCGTCTGGACTCTCGGTTTGGCGATCCGACGCCTTTCCGAGACAAAGTCGTGCTTGTTGTGCTTATATCAGTGGGCTGGGAGGATAGGATGCGGGAACTGGACGCTCTTCACAAACGGCATCACCGGGCTGGATTGGAAATCATCCAGATTTCTCCTCTGTCCCAAGACTCGAGATATCCCGCGATCGAACGCGATAGGAGCGCGCTGGAACGCCATGTAGCGGAGAAAGGCTGGCCGTGGACGATCATCGTGGAGCCCGCGGGCTATCCCGAACAATTTCACCGATACTGGGCGACATTGGCCTATCCTTCCATCCTCGTGGTGGGGCGCGATGGGCGCATCGCCCGCGAAGTGCCGGGAGACATGACTTGGGCGGCTGCCGTGGAGCGCGCGATCGTTGGCTCTGCGGCCAAGCGCTGAAAGCGGCGGAGTGTGGCTGGTTGCGTTTTCTCCCGCTCTGGATGGCATGGCCTGCGATGCGTCCGCTAGTCGCTGCCGAGATACTTCAGAAAAAGAAAACCGTCGCACTCGCCCGCTGGTTGCTGGGCAAGTATCTTGTTCGCCGCTGGTCGGATGGGCGTGAGGAGGCGCGGATGATCGTCGAGACCGAGGCCTACAACGGCGAGCACGACCAAGCCTGCCATGCCCGCGCCGGCCGGACCAAGCGCACCGAGGTGATGTACGCGGCCGGCGGGATCTGGTACGTCTATCTGTGCTACGGTATCCACGAGATGCTCAATCTCGTGGTCGGCCCTGAGCACTGGCCGGCGGCGGTCTTGATTCGCGGTGTCGAGGGCGCTGTGGGCCCGGGACGGGTGACGAAAACGCTCGGTGTTGATCGTCGCCTAAACGCCACGAGCGCCGTCGCCGAGCGTGAGAGTGGTCTTTGGTTGGAGGATCGCGGCCTCCGCATTCCTGGAAAGATTGTCGCAGCCACACCCCGCATCGGCATCGACTACGCAGGCCCCATCTGGAGCAAGAGGCACTGGCGATTTACCTTTGACCCGGCGCAACTGAAGAGAGGCGAGGTGGAAACGCTGCCCACTCGTCTGCCTAGAGCAAGTTCAGCTGCGAATCGTCCGCCGGCTTCACCGTGATCTTCTTCCGGGGTTTGGCTTGCGGCGCAGGCAGCGAGACCGAGGTGTCGTCGCTCTCCAACTTCGCCAAAATGGTCTTCGCGCGATCGATCACGCTCAGGGGCAGGCCGGCGAGGCGCGCCACCTGGATACCGTAACTGCGGTCGGCTGCACCCGGGATTACGCGGCGGACGAAGACGATCTCGTCGTTCCACTCCTTCACGGCGACCGAGAAATTGCGCAGGCGATTCAGGTGCTTGTCGAGCTGCGTCAGCTCTTGGTAGTGCGTCGCGAAAAGCGTGCGGGAGCCACGGTCCGGTGCGCGGTGCAGGTGCTCGACTACGGCCCAGGCGATGGAGAGGCCATCGTAGGTCGAAGTGCCGCGGCCGATCTCGTCTAGGATGATGAGCGAGCGCTCAGTGGCGTTGTTGAGGATGTTGGCGGTCTCGTTCATCTCGACCATGAAGGTCGAGTTGCCGCGAGCGAGGTCGTCGCTCGCGCCGACGCGCGAGAAGATGCGGTCGACGAGACCCACCCGGCACGACTTGGCGGGCACCCAGCAACCGACCTGCGCCATCAGTGTGATGAGCGCGACTTGGCGGATGTAGGTCGATTTGCCGGCCATGTTGGGGCCCGTAAGCAGCGCGATCTGCGCGTCATCACACGAGAGCAGCGTGTCGTTGGGCACGAATCCCGCGCTCGCGCCGCGCGCAGTCGCTGTATCGAGGGCGCGCAGCATCTGCTCCACCACCGGATGGCGACCTTCCACGATCTCCAGCACGTCCCCCTCATCGAGCGCGGGCCGGCAGTACTCCCACTCACGTGCGAGGAGCGCCCAGCCGACGAGCACATCCAGCTCCGCGAGTGACTCCGCCGTGTGGGTGAGCGTCGCGGAGTCTTCGAGGATCTTGGCGATCAGGCCATTGAAGAGCTCCAGTTCGCGCGCCAGCGCGTTTTCCTCTGCGTGAAATATCTCCTTTTCCTTTTGCTTGAGCGACTCGGTGACGTAGCGCTCGCCGTTTACCGTCGTCTGGCGGCGGATGTAGTCGGCGGGTACGAGGTGGAGGTTGGCCTTGGTGATCTCAATATAGTAGCCAAAGTTGTTCGTGAATCTCACCTTTAAGCTGCGGATGCCGGTGCGCTCCTGTTCGCTGCGCTCGAGTTCGGAAAGCCACGTTTTATTGTCGATCGTGAGCGAGCGCAGGCGGTCGAGCTCTGCGTCGTAGCCGGTGCGGATGTAGTTGCCGTCGGCGAGGTCGTTGGGGAGTTCGTCGGCGAGGGCGCTCGCGAGGAGCTGTCGGAGTGCCGGCTGCTCCTGGAGTTGCGAGCCGAGAGCCGACAGCGGAGATTCCGGCCCTTGGGGGAATGCCGCTAGAGTGGCGTTGATCGCAGGTATCTGCGCGAGTGTGTCGCGGATGCCGCCGAGTTCGCGAGGATTGCGCAGCCGGTTTTGCAGACGCCCAAGGATGCGCGGGATGTCGCGCACCGCCGCCAGCGCCTCGTGCAGCTCCGCGAGCCGCATCGGCTGGGCAAGCAGTGCGCCTACGAGCGATTGGCGGCGTTGGATCTCGGGCAGATCGAGAGTGGGGGCGGCGAGCCATCGTTCGAGCAGGCGTGCTCCGGGCGGCGTCGCGGTGCGATTCATCGCCTGCAGGAGCGACCCTTCGCGCGTCCCCCTTGAGGACTGAAATATCTCCAGGTTGCGCAGAGTCGCGGGGTCGAGGAGGAGTGTGCGGGCGCTCCGGTATTCCTGCAGACCGCGGAGGTTCTCGGGCTTTGCGCAGAGATTCTCCGTCGCATAGTAGACGAGGGCGCCCGCTGGCCCCAGCCCCGGGTGGGCGTGAGCCAGGCCGAAGCCCTGCAGATTCAGCACGCCGAGAGTGTCCATCACGGTCTTGGCGCCCGTGGTGACATCGAAGTGATAGCCAGGCAGCTCCGAGACGAGCCGGTCGCGGCAGAAATTGTACAGGGCATGCACCGCGGCCTGATCATGAGGGGCTGCCGCCCAGCGCTCGCGCTCGCCCTCGATCACCAGCAGTTCCGCCGGGTCGAGAGCGGTAAGGACAGGGAGGAGGTTGGGGATGCTGGCATCGCTGGCGACCTTGAATTCGCCGGTCGAGAGATCGAGCCACGCGGCGTGCAGACCGTGTTTATCGTAGGCGAGGGCGGCGAGGTAGTGATTGCGCGCGGCGTCGAGTTGATTGGGCGCGAGCGTAGTGCCAGGGGAGAGGATGCGCGTGAGGGCGCGGCGCACGAGCTTTCCCGCCTTGGCGGGCTCGGCCTGATCGCAGATGGCGACCTTCTTGCCGGCGGCCAGCAGCTTATTCACGTGGTTGTCCAGCGAGACCGATGGCAGGCCCGCCATCGCATGATCCTGGCGCTTGGTCAGCGTGATGCCGAGGATCTTGGACGCCACGATGGCATCCTCGAAGAAGAGCTCGAAGAAGTCGCCGAGGCGGAAAAGGAGCAGGGTGTCTTTCGAAAGACCCCGCTTCACCTCAAAATACTGCGCCATCATCGGCGTGAGCTTGGCGTCGGACATGGAAGCGAAAGGCTAGCGAACAACCGGCCACCGCAAGCGAGGAGAAAATAGGAGCTCCCTTAGACTTGCCGGCAATGGTGCAGCCACTCAGCTCCTCGCGTGTCGGGCGTGCCGGAAAGCCCGCTTCCTACTCGCTACGGACGCACGAGCACGCACTGTGGGCAGGCGTGATTCTGTTTTATCGAGATTTCGGAGGTGAAGGAAAGCCGCCTCTCGTGCTCCTGCACGGGATGCTCGGCTCATCGCGCAACTGGCAAAGCGCCGGCAAGGACCTGGCGCAGCACTACCACGTGCTCGCTCTCGACCTGCGCAATCATGGCGGCTCGCCGCATGCCGAGCCGATGACCTACGAGGCGATGATGGGCGACGTGCTCGGCTGGCTCGATGGCCAAGGGCTCGCCGCCGTGCATCTCCTCGGCCATAGCATGGGTGGAAAGGTCGCCATGCTGCTAGCGTGCCGGCATCCTGAGCGTGTGCGCCGGCTCACGATCGTGGATATCGCCCCCAAAGACTACACGTGGCCCGGCCACCGGCAGAGCTTTGCCGCCATGAACGAACTTGATCTCGCGGACGTGCGCTCCCGCGCCGATGTGGAGCTGCGTTTCGAGGCGCGTGTGCCCAACTGGATGACCCGGAAGTTTCTCACAACCAATCTCGATCGCGACGATGAAGGGCGCTGGCACTGGACGATTAACCTCCCTGCGCTCACCGCCGCACTCTCCACGCTCGAAAGCAATCCCTTGCGCACAGGCGATTGGTACCCTGGCGAGACGCGCTTCATTGCCGGGGCCACCTCCAACTATATCGCACCCGCCGACCATGCCGCGATCCACCGGCACTTCCCGGCCGCCGATATTCGCGTGGTGCCAGAGGCCGGGCACAATCCGCACATGGAGCGTCGGGAAGACTTCGTGGCGGCGGTGATCGCGTAGAGACGCGAGCGATTTCAGTTAACGTTAAACCAAGCGCGTCCCGAGCTCACGTGAGCCTTTCCCCGCTCTATCCTGCCCCGGGAAGCCGGGTGCTGCTCATTCGCCGGCATAACAATGCGCCGCGACCGCGCTCCGGCGGTGGTTGACTTGTAACCGGCGGGTTACCAAAACCGTTCTCCGTGACTTTCACGATGCGCCCGTCCCACCTCCCGCTCGTTGCCGGTGCCATGCTCTCGGCCTTCTCCGCCATTGCCGCCGAGAAGATGAACTTCAAGAACACGTACTCGCAGGCCTACGGCGAGAACAAGAACACCGTCGCCGTGGACCCTGCCAAGGACCTGCCGCGTTACCCGGCAGTCGAGGCGAAGGATGCGATCGCGACATGGAAGGTGAAGCAGGGCTTCAAGCTCGAGCTCGCCGTCACCGAGCCTGGCGTGCGCTCGCCGATCGCGATCACCTTCGATGAAAACGGCCGCATGTTTGTCTGCGAGATGATCGACTACTCCGAGATGCGCGATGTCACGCCGCATCTCGGCCGCATCTCGATGCTCGAGGACAAGGATGGTGACGGCCGCTACGAGACCAGCACGGTCTTCGCCGACAATCTTCCCTGGCCCACCGGAATCATCTGGGCCAATGGCGGCCTCTTCGTAGGCGCCACGCCCGATATCTGGCGCTTTGAGGACAAGGATGGCGACGGCAAGGCCGAGGTGCGTGAAAAGGTCTTTACCGGCTTCGGCACCGGCCTCCAGCGCCTCAATGTGCAGGCGTTGCTGAACAGCTTTCAGTGGGGGCAGGACAATCGCATCCACGTGCAGAGCGCGAGCGGCAATCGCGGCAAGATCAAGGCGCTCAAGCGGCCCGATCTGCCCGAGGTAGAGTTGGGCGCGCGGGACTTCTGGTTTGATCCGCGCACTTACGAGTTTGGTTTTGAGGCCGGCGGCGCACAGTATGGCATGAGCTTCGACGATTACGGGCGCAAGTTTGGCTGCTCCAATTCCGATCATCTTCAGTACTGGGTCTACGACGATCGCTACGCCGGGAAGAATCCCTTCTTCAATCTACCTCCCGCGCGCCAGAGTATCGCCGCCGATGGCGGTGCGGCGGAGGTCTTCCGCATCAGTCCCGATGAGCCGTGGCGCATTATCCGTACGCGCTGGCGCATCGGCGGCGTCGTGAAGGGTGTCGTCGAGGGTGGCGGCCGCGTCAGTGGCTATTTCACCGGAGCCACCGGCACCACAGTCTATCGCGGCGACGCCTACGGCGCAGAGTTCGTTAACAATACCTTTTCCGGCGATGCCGGCGGTCAGTTGATCCACCGTAAAAAACTTTATCCCGATGGCGTCAGCCTCGTGGGCAAGCGCCCCGACGACGAGCAGGGTTACGAGTTTGCCGCGTCGACCGATACTTGGGTGCGCGTGGTTAATTTCGCCAACGCACCCGATGGCACGCTGCACGTCTGCGACATGTACCGCGAGGTCATCGAGCACCCGTGGAGCATTCCCGAAGAGATCAAGAAACACATCGACTTGAATAACGGTAATGACCGCGGTCGCATCTACCGCATCGTGCCGACGACCGGAAACTGGCAGCGCCGCGGCCAGGTCGCCTTGGGGAAGGCCAGCACCGCCGAACTCGTAGCGCTTCTCGAGCATCCCAATGGCTGGCATCGCGACACCGCCGCTCGCCTGCTCTATGAACGCCAGGATAAGTCCGCCATAGCGCTTGCCGCCAAGCTCGTGCGCGAAACCAAGTCGGCCGTGGGCCGCCTGCACGGTCTCGCGGTTCTCGACGGTCTCGGCGCCCTCGACGAGGCCTCCGTGGGCGTGGCACTCGGCGACGCCGATGCGCATGTGCGCGAGCGCGGGGTGCGGCTCTCGGAAAAGCTCCTCGTGGGTGCCGAAGGCAGCCCTGCCCTTGCGCTGAAGATAAGCTCGCTGGCGGGCGACGAGGCCGAGCGCGTGCGCTTCCAACTCGCGTTTACCGTGCAGGCTGTGCTTGCGGGCAACAAGAATAGCGCAGTCGCCCAGCCCCTCGCCGCCGCCTACGCCAGGCTTGGCACCACGCCCGCCAATCTCAGAAGCGCGTGGCTCTCCGCCGCGCTTCTCAGCGGCCCGCCCCAGCTCAGCGGCACCATCCTCCTTCCCGCACTCGTCCAGGCACCGGAGGTGGCTAAGGCGGCGATGCCCTTTGTCGCCAAGCTCATCGAGATCCGTGCCGCCGCCAAACCGTCCGAAGGCTACTCCTCGTTGATCGACTTCGTCGCGCAACCCGGCACTTCAGCCCAGTGGCTCCGCGCGCTTGGCGAGGGGCTTCGGCAGGCAGGCTCCTCGATCGAGAAGGCCGATACGGATAAGAAGCTCGCCGCCATGTTCACGCGCTCCGCCGCCGTAGCGCTGGATGGCAAGGCGTCGGAGGGCGCGCGCCTCGAGGCCATCGAGCTCCTCGGCGTCTCCTCGCTTCCGCAAGCTCGTGAGGCGCTCGTAGCCTGCTTGGGTGCCGGTCAGCCTGAACCCATCCAAGTCGCGGCTATCGCTACACTCGCCCAGCAGTCGGCTCCTCAAGTGACGTCCGCGCTTCTTTCCCACTGGAAAAACTACGCGCCCAAGGCGCAGGCCGCCGCGCTCGCCGCGCTCGTCTCGCGCGATGATCGCTCCGTCGCACTTCTCAAAGCGGTGCAGGCCGGCGCCGTGAAAGCCGAAGACCTGAGTGCCTCCCAGGTCCAGAGCCTGGCCCAACGCAAGAATGCCGCCGTATCCGATCTCGCCAAGGTGGCCTTGGCCGGTGTGATCCCGCCCTCGCGCGCCGAGGTCGAGGCGAAGTTCAAGGCTGCCGCTGGCATGACGGGCGATGCCGCGCGCGGGCATGGTATGTACGCCGGCCGGTGCCAGATTTGCCACAAAGCAGCCGGTAAGGAAGGCATCGAAGTCGGCCCCGACTTGGTGACCGTGAAGAACCGCGGCCGCGAAGCCCTGCTCTCGGCCATCTTGGATCCGCACAAGGAAGTCGCCCCGCAATATATCGCCTACGATGTGACAACGAAGGATGGCCAGGCCTATACCGGAATGATCGCCCGCGACGAGGCGACAAGCCTCGGCCTAAAGATCATGGGCGGTGCAGAGATCGCGCTCCCGCGCTCGAATATCAAGGGCAGTTCATCCTCCGGCAAGAGCCTGATGCCGGAGGGGCTCGAGTCTGGCATGAGCCTGCAGGACATGGCGGATCTGCTGACCTTCATCGAAGAACTCAAGTAGCCCCCTTCATGTATCACCGGCGCGCCGCTCTCTTTTGGAAGTCGTGGCCGGTGTTGCTGGTCGTTTTCTTGTTCGCTAGGTCAGTAGGTGGGGCTGCGTCGATCCCCGGCGGCCAGGCGCCATGGCGCGAGATCTACGACCGCCTTGCCGCCCAGTTGCGCTCGACGCGCGGTGACAAGCCCAGCGACAACACCGCTGGCGGCATCGCGTGGGGCGACTCCTACGAGTTGGATGCACATTTGGAGATGTTTCAGGCGACCGGCGACACCGGGTACCTCGTGCAGTTCGTGGCGCTGGCCGATAGGGTGGTCGCAGCGCGCGCGGACCATCGGGGCGAGCCCGATTTCGACGGCAAGCTCCGAGCCGGCTGGCTCACAGGCGGCCACTATACCTGGGGCGTGCCGACGGTATTGGTGGACTCGGCCGGCGTGCCCTCGCTGGAGGTCACGACGTCGCTAAATGCGTACAACAACCAGTCTGCCATCGAAGTTCTGTCCGGCGCCGAGGGCCATTTCTCCATCGTGGTGCGAGATCGTAGGGATGGGAAACTTCGGGGCGAGTGGCGCGATGTGGCCATCGCGACCGCGGAAGCCCGCATCAATCCGCCGCCCGGCAGGGTAGGGCCTTTGCGCGTCCGCCGTCTGGGCGCAAACCCGCCGGTGGCGCGAGCTCCCTTTACGCCCCCGACGGCCAAGACGGTGCTCCACGGCCACCATACCGGAAAGATCATCGCGCCCCTGGCCAGGTTTGCCGCTCTCATTCGGCAGCGGCCTGCGTTGTCTTCTTTTTCGGATAAGGCTGCCGAGTACCTCCGGTGCGCGGAGGACACGGTGCCGGAGCAGGAGCGTTCGTGGGTGGATCTTGGCGCGAGCGGCTACTATATCTTCGAGAGAAATATTCCGTTTTGGAGCGATGGCCTCCCCGAGCCGCACAATACGCTGGCCGCCACTGGCACGGCTTTTTTGTGGCTGTACGAGGCCACGGGGCGCCCGCTCTACCGGCAACGGGTGGAGCAACTCGCGCGCTTCATCCGCGACAACCTCGAGCCCCGTGCCGACGGCACTTGGATGTTCTACTACTGGTTTGGGCCCTTCCATGCTGGCTGGAAAGCTTCGGATAATTTAAGCACCCGCACTCCGCAGCGCGCCGGAGCGAAATCCCCCGAGGATATTTCGCACCTGCAACTCACCGTCCGCTTCATGGCCGAGTGCGCGGAACGTGGTCTTGTCTTCACCTGTGAGGACCTGACGCGCTTTGCACGTACCTTCAATGAACGGCTCTTCGTGCCGACTGCGGATGGTGGCACGCTCCGCTCGACGATGGCAGCCGATGATCGCCGCCTCGGCGCTTACGATTCGGCGCTTTACGGCTTTGCCCTGTTGGGTGTCGTGGATCGGCAGGTCTTCGAGCGCTGCCGCGACATCTATCTCCGCCGTTTCGACCAGGGTGCCAACCCTGCCCGGCTCTACGGATGGGGTGTCCTCAATCGCATGGCTCGCGTGCTCGATGCCGCAGGCGCCCCAGCCGGCGGCGCGAGTGGGCGTCCAGCGGTGCAGCCTTAGCGCGGAGCCTCTCAGTCGAGCCACTTGAGTTCTACGTGCTTCAACTCGAGCACTTGAGCCCCTTTTTTCTCGAGCGCCTCCAGCGTGAGCGTCTGGTTGCCTGCCGCCAGCGTCAGCGTGCCGAGTTCGAGGCGACCCCAACGCCGATCGACATAGTTATCTTTGCCTTTATCGCGGTGCTGGAGCGGCAGCCGGTCGCCAGCCGCCGGAGTGACTGTGATCGGCTTGGTGGTAGAGTCTCCCGACTTCGCCCGTATCCGTGAGCCGGCCTCGCCGGGCGGGCAGGCATAGTGCAGCGCGACAGCGTAGCTTCCCGCCCGCGCGACGGCTATCGGCAGGGAGATTTTGTCGCTGCTCTCGGTCCAACCGGTGATCCAGGTGTTGGCGTACCCCTGCGGCACGAAGAAGCGCAGCTTGCCCTCCAGCTTTGCTCTCGGGGCCATCAGGAGCACCGGATTGTGCTCGGCATGGCCCACTTGCATGCCCTCACGCTCAAAGCCGGAAGAGGTCACCTCCGACCACCAAGCTTCGTAGGATGCAGAGAGCTTCTTCAGTACCTCGGGTTCCCGCGCGGCGATGTTCTCTTTTTGGCCGGGGTCGGCGGCCATGTCGTAGAGCGACCAAGTCGGCGAGCCGCCGCCTTCAAGCACCGCGCGGTATCGCTGGGTGCGGACGGCTCCGGGGTGTTTGCGCAGCACAGCGGAGCCGGGGCTTTGGAAACTGAAAAGCATCCGATCGGCCCAGCCCGCGCTCCTGCCCTCGAGGAGTGGCACGAGGCTCACCCCATCGAGTTTGGGCTGCCCCGTCGGGGTTTGGATTCCGCAGAGCTCCAGCAGGGTCGGGTAGAGATCGATGTGGGCGGCGATCTCCCTGATGATGCGGGCTTCCTTCAATCGGCCGGGGTACTGTATAAAACAGGGCACGCGCACGCCGCCCTCGTGCACGCTGGCTTTTGCGCCACGCATCCCGGCATTGTAGCGCGAGGGATTGCCAGTGGGGCCGTTGTCGGTGAGGAAAATCACGATGGTATTCTCACGCAGCTTCAGCCGTTCGAGCGTGGCGAGGAGCCTTCCCACGTTTTCGTCGACGCTCTCGGTCATCGCGTAAATCGCCGCAAGCTCAGGGCTCAGTCCCTTGTTGGCATATTTCCGGAAAAACCGCTCGGGCGCTTGATAGGGCGAGTGCGGCGCGTTGTAGGGCACATAGCAGAAGAAGGGCGAAGCTCGGTGTTTCTCGATAAAGCCGAGCGCGGCATCTGTGATCACATCGGTGATGTAGCCGCGTGTCTTTTCAGGCTGCGTCCCTCGCGTAAGCTCGGCATCGAAGTAGTTGTTCCAATGCCCGGCCGTGAATCCCAGGAACTCTTCGAAGCCCTGCCCCGTGGGCGAGAGCGGATACTGCTCGCCGTTGTGCCATTTGCCGAAAATTCCCGTGCGGTATCCCGCCCCGCGGAGCGTTTCGGCCAGCGTGACTTCGCTCGCGCGCATCTCTTCCCATCCCTGCGTGACGCCGCAGACCCCTGTCCGTAGCCACCACCGGCCAGTCATGAGGCTGGCGCGGGTGGGCGCGCACACGGAGCTCACGTAGAAGCGGTCGAACTGCACGGACTCGCGGGCAAACCTGTCGAGGTTTGGCGTCGAGATGTCGGGGTTTCCATGGTGCCCGAGGTCCCCGTAGCCTTGGTCGTCCGTTAGGATCAGGAGTACGTTGGGCCTTGCCATTGGCGCGGCGGATAGCGCCGAGGCGAGCACGCCCCAACCGACGACAAACGAGGCGATGCAACGAAGTAGGGATACGGGATGCATGGGGTGCGTCCTATTAACCACACCCCGGTCCGAAATTGGACAAAAAACTCTTTTTATCGCTGCCGCAGGTGCCAGGCCCTGGGTTGGGTGAAGGTCTGGATCCCATACCGCGAAAGCGTCAGCCCGATCCCGGAGTACTTTACCCCCGACCAGGGGAGGCGTGGGCTCACGCGATCGCAGCAGTTCCAGTACGCGGACCCGGATTGCACCTGCCTGAGGATCGCGCGCGCCCGGCTCTCCTCGGCCGTGTAGACGCTTGCAGTCAGTCCGTAGTCCGTGTCGTTCATCAGCGAGGTGGCCTCCGCGTCGCTATCGACCGGCATGATCCCGATGATGGGGCCAAAACTTTCGGTCCGCATCACCTCCATCTCGTGCGAGACATCGGCAAGCACGGTGGGCGCGAAATAGTTGCCCTTGCGATTGCGCAGGCGTTTGCCGCCGGTGAGGAGCCGGGCTCCTTTGCGGCGCGCGTCCTCTACCTGCGCCTCCAGCACCTCGAGCTGCGGTGCGCGCGCGAGCGGGCCGATGTAGGTGCGCTCGTCCATCGGATCGCCCACGACGAACCCCTTCACGACCCGCACAAACGCTTTCAAGAACTTGTCGTAGATCGAGCGCTGCACGTAGATGCGCTCGACTGAGCAGCAGCTCTGCCCGGTGTTGTAAAATGCGCCGTCAGCCACTGCCGCGGCGACTTTACCGGTGTCGACATCCTCGCACACGTACGCCGGGTCTTTGCCGCCGAGTTCGAGCTGCACCTTCACCATGCGATCCGCCACCGCGCGGGCGATGCGTTGCCCCGTCGGCACGGAGCCCGTGAAGAATACGCCTGCGATGCGCTGCTTCAGCAGCTCGGCGCCGATTTCGCCGGTGCCGACGACGGGCGCAAACACCTCGCTCGGCACGCCGCTGGCGTGCAGCAGCCGCGCGATGGCCAGCCCCGTGCGTGTGGCGAATTCCGATGGTTTGTAGAGCACCGCATTGCCCGCGATCAGCGCGGGTATAAAAACGTTGGAGCCCACGTAGTACGGATAATTCCAAGCGGAGATATTCGCGATCACTCCGAGCGGTTCGTGCGTGATCTGCTCCACGAGGCCGGCCTTGCGGTCCGCGAGCACAGTCTCCGCTCGCAGCGAGCGTGCAGCTTCTTTGAGGAAAAAATCGATGCGCGGGAGGAGCCCCTTGAGTTCGTTGCGCGATTGGCTGATAGGCTTCCCGACCTCGCCGGTCAGCGTCTCGGCGAGCGTTTCGGTCTGCTCGCTGATAGCGGCGCGAAAAGCCTGGATAGTGGCCAGCCTGCGCTTGAGGGGGAGGGCGGCCCAGGAGGGCTGGGCGGACTGGGCCGCGGCGAACTTCGCCCGCACGCTCTCTCCGTCGTCGGTCGCGACGGTCTCGATCAATTCGCCGGTGGCCGGATTGGTGACGCGCAGGGGATACATAGGCTAGAGAGCCTCGGTGAAGAGGTGTTGAAAGTCGGACTCCGTGCAGGGTCGCGGGTTGGTGCGGTGGCACGTATCGGCGATCGCGATGCGTACAAGGGCCGGGAAATGCTCCGGCTTTACCCCGGCCTCACGCAGACGCGCAGGGATGCCGATCTCGGCCTTCAGCCGGGTGAGCCACGCCAGAAAGTCTTCGGGTGTCTTTCCGGCGCCGCTCACGTGCGCCAGTTCCGCAAATTTCTCCGGAGCCGAAGCGCTGTTGAACCGCATCACATGATCCAGCATGAGCCCGTTTGCGAGGCCGTGGTGCATGTCGAGCACAGTGCCGAGGGCGTGGGCACAGGAGTGGACGGCGCCGAGATCTTTTTGAAATGCTACCGCGCCCATGAGTGAGCTCATCATCATGTCGGAGCGCGCGGATAGATTTTTCCCATCGCGCACCGCGATGGGGAGACTGCGTGCGGCTAGCCGCACGCCTTCGAGCGCGATGCCATCGCAGAGTGGGTGGTATTCGGGCGAGAGGTAGCTCTCGATATTGTGCGTGAGCGCGTCGATACCGGTCGCGGCGGTGATTGTCGGCGGAAGATCCACCGTGAGTTCTGGGTCCGCGAATACGGCCTTGGCTAGCAACGCGGGCGCGAAAACGATCTTCTTCACGTGCGTGGTGTCGTCCGAGATCACCGAGGATCGACCGACTTCCGAGCCCGTGCCGCTCGTGGTGGGGAGCGCGACGAAATGAGGTAGCGATCGGGTGATCGGCCGTCGCTGCGGGTGATCCCAGGCGTATTCGAAGAGCGTCCCTTCGTGGACCGCCATCAGTGCCACCGCCTTGGCCACATCCAAGGCCGCACCGCCGCCGAGGCCGATGACGGCGTCGGCGCGGTAGTGCCGATAAGCGTCCGCCCCGGCAGCGACTTGGGCCGATGTGGGATTGCCCCACACTCCGCCAAACAGTGCGGGTTCGAGACCCTCCCGGCGCAGATCGGCTTGCAGCTCCGCCACGAAGGGCAGCGTCGCGACACCCCGGTCGGTGACGATGAGTGGGCGCTTCACTCCAGATGCCGTCAGATGTGCCGGCAGCTTTTTCCGCGCTCCGGCGCCAAAAGTGATCGCAGTGGGAAAAGAGAAGGAATGCAGGCTCATGGAGGAGAGACGTGATAACCGGGAAGCAGTGTCACGGCGGAGCACCTAGATGATCTCGAAGTAGCGCTTCAGTTCCCAGTCCGTCACGCCGTCCTGCCACTGCCGCCACTCCCATTCTCGCGAGGCCGAGAAGTGTTCTACGAAGTCGTCGCCTAGCCAATCGCGTGCGATCTCCGATCTGTGAAAGATTCTCGTGGTCTCGATCAGCGAGCGCGGTGCGCGGGGGATGTTTTCTCCCCCCTCGTTGCAGCCGTGGATTGGCGGCGCGGTGAGCTTCAGGTTCTTTTCTACCCCATATAGGCCGGCCGCGACGATTGCCGCCATGGCGAGATACGGATTCACGTCGGAGCCGGGGCAACGCGTCTCGAGCCGGGTCGATTTGGCCGATCCTGGGATCACGCGGAAGCTCGCCGTGCGATTGTCGATGCCCCAGGTGGGCTTCACTGGAGCCCAGAAGCCATCGACGAGTCGCTTGTAGCTGTTGATCGTCGGCCAGATCATGGGGCCAAATTCCATGAGGCACGCTACCTGTCCCGCGAGATAGCTCTCGAAGAGAGCGCTCATTCCATTCCGCCCCTTGGGATCGTGGAAGAGGTTCCTTTTGCCATCGGACAGGCTCTGGTGGATATGGCCGCTGCACCCTGGGTAGGCTTGGCTCCACTTTGCCATGAAGGTCGGCATGATGCCGAAACGCAGCCCGATCTCCTTCACTGCGGTTTTGAAGAGCGCTGCGCGGTCGGCGGATTCCAGCGCGTCCGAAAATGCGAGCGCCACCTCATATACTCCCGGTCCCGTTTCCGTGTGGAGCCCCTCCAGCGGGATGCCGAAGCGCGGTAGCTCGTCCAGCATCGCGCTGAAGAAGGCGTGCCCATGACTTGCCCGCAAAATCGAGTAGCCAAACATTCCTGGCGTGATGGGCGTGGGGTTGGTGTGGCGTTTGTCGGCCCAACTCTGCGGCGTCTCCGCGAAGTTGAACCACTCGAACTCCATGCCGCACATCGGCTGCACACCCAGCTTCTCCGCGCGCCGCAGCACGCGCTTCAATACTTGGCGTGGGCAAAGCGGGTAGGGTGACTCAGGGGTCTTTCCCTCCCGGCCCTGCCAGACGAAATCGCCGAGGAAAAACGGTACGTTGTCCTGCCAGGGCACGACGCGATGCGTTGTGAGATCGATGCGCGCCAGCGCGTCGGGAAAACCATGATGCCACCCTGTGAGCTTCGCATTGTCGTAGCACGCATCGTTGCTGTCCCAACCGAAGACGACGTCGCAAAAGCCGAAGCCGCCCTCCGCTGCCGAGAAGAACTTGTCTTTGCTGATGAATTTGCCGCGGAGCACGCCATCGATGTCCACGACGGCGACTTTCACTCGGTTTGAGGCTGACTTGCGTACCGCATCGAGGATGCGCGCGGAGGTGAGGCGAGGGGAGGGCACGCGAAGCGGGGAATTGGCAGACGTTGGAGTAAGTTGACGAAGGAGAGGAAGCGCCGAGGCCACGAGCCTCGTGTCTCCTGCCACGCAAACGTAACAGGCGCGACGCACGAAGACGCCGACTTCCCAAAGTCACAGTCAAGCATTTCGCACTGAGGTTCCCCACCCAGGCCGGGGGAGGGGAGGCCAACGCCCAGCTTCGAATGGGGTAACGACCCAAGAGTCATTTCGTCCGTGAAGCCTTCTAATTGTCGGCACACAGCGCAGCCCGTCCCTTCGGGGGCATGGCCAAGCGGAAACTCCTACTAGCACCTATATGAACTCTTCTAGAATCGTCCGGCTTCTCGCGGCTTCGTCCGCGCGGGCCCTCGCCTTGGCGCTCGGCGCCTTCGGAGCGGTCTCTTTGCCGAGCTCCGTTAGCGCCCAGACTTTCGTCGCCGAATGGGCGGAGGCCGATATCGGCCGTCTCGGGCCCACCGGTCTCGCAATCGATACCGTCGGTGGCGTGAAGTATCTTTACGCGGCAGACTCGACGTTTGGCCGTATCATCAAATTCAACCTTGCCACCGGCCAGCGCGCCCAGGTCATCGGCACTACCGGCTTTGGCCCGGTGGAGTTCAATGCGCCCTACGGCATCGCAGTCGATCCTGTGTCGCACGACATTTACGTCGCCGAGCGCCAGAATCGGCGCATCCAGCGCATCACCGCCAATGGCACCTTCGTCATGGCTTGGGGCCGCCCCGGTAACGGCAACGACGAGTTTGCCTCGCCGGTCGGCATCGCCGCCGATGGCGCGGGTAATGTCTACGTCGTCGATCACGGCAATCATCGCGTGCAGAAGTTCAATGTGAGTAGCGCGAGTGGCACCTGGCAGGCAACTCATGTGCGCACGTGGGGCGGGCTGGGCAATGGCCCGGGCCAGCTCAACAACCCATATGGCATCGCGCTCGATTCTCAGAATACGCTCTGGGTGGCCGATGGCGGCAATGGGCGCGTGGTGCGCTTCGATGCCAACGGCAATTATATGTCCGTCGTCGGCTGGCCTGGCACGGGCGACGGCCAGTTCGTTACTCCCACCTGGGTCTCCTTCGACTCCGCCGGTTCGATGTATGTCACTGAGACGAACTCCGATCCCAGCGACGTGCGCGCACCCGACATCGCACACCAGCGTATCCAAAAATTCAATGCAGCTGGCCAGTTCGTCTCGAAGTGGGGCTCGTACGGTGAGAATGGTGGACAGTTCCGCCTGCCTTTCCAGGTCGTCGTCGACCTCGCTGGCGATGCGGCCTATGTGTCCGATTACTACAATACCCGCCTGCAGAAATTCTCCCTGAGCAACACGCCGCCCCCGCCGCCCCCGCCTCCGCCGCCCGGCCCCTCCGCCGGCACGCGCCTGGTCAATGTCTCCGCCCGTCTTGAGACGGTCGATGGCGATGCCAATCGCGCCTTCATCGCGGGCTTCGCGATCACCGGCACGGTTCGCAAGCAGATGCTCATTCGCGCGATCGGCCCCGGTCTCAATCAGTTTGGCGTGGCGGGCACGGTGGCCAATCCCAGCCTCCGCGTGTACTCCGGCAACACGGTGATCGCTGAGAACGATAATTGGGTCGCGACCTCCGCCATGTCCCAGGCTTCCACCAATGTCGGTGCTTTCGCCATCCCCGCGGGCAGTCTCGATGCCGCGTTGCTGGTCACCCTCGATCCCGGCGTGTACAGCGTGCAAGTCCTCGCTGGCGGCGGCTCGGGCGTCGCACTTGTTGAGGTCTACGACACGGAGACTGGCACGGCTGCGCAGCTGAGCAATCTCTCGACTCGCGGCTTCGTCTCCACTGGCGACGCCGTGCTCGTGGCGGGCTTCGTGGTGCAGGGCAGCGCCTCCAAGCGCTTCCTCATCCGCGGCATCGGCCCCGCGCTGGCTGGCTTCGGCGTATCGGGCGCGCTCTCCGACTCCACGATCAAGATCTACCAAGGCTCCACGCTCGTCGCTCAGAATGACGACTGGGGGACCCCGCAGGCCGTCATCGGCGGCGGCGCACCCGCCACCGGGGCGGAGATCAGCCTCGCGGCGAGCTCGACGGGCGCATTTGCCCTCGGCGCGGGTAGTCGCGACTCCGCCGTGCTCGTCACGCTGCCGCCCGGTCTGTACAGCGCCGTGGTCGCCGGCTCCGCGAATACGACTGGCACTGGCTTGGTCGAGGTCTACGAACTCCCTTAAGCCCACCTCCACTGTTTCGACAAAACAAAGACCGGGAAGTGATTCCCGGTCTTTTTGCGTCTGTGTCCGGAGACGGAGGGGGTGGAAGTTAGCCGGTCCCCTGCAGCGGTAGTTGCCGGAGTCGCAGTCAGGGAGACGCAGCTTACCACGGCGACAGCCGATAGCCCACTAGTTCGTGCTGAGCGGGCCCGCGCGCCTACGTCCAAGCGCCCGCGACGGGGCGAAAAATAAAGCCCCGTCGTTCAGCCTCAAGCCGCAGCCGCACGCGCCCGTCGTGTCGAGTGGGAGCCCACTGCTTCCGTTGCGCTGGCTGCGAGGGAAGGCTCATCCGGGCCCAGGCCTCCGACGATGGAGAGATTCCACAGTTCGTCTTCGCCTGCATGTACGATCACCGATAGCGCAGAGCCGCTGGTGGCTCCGCTGAGGCGGGTGAGCCAAAGCTCGGCGGGCGACTCGCCCGACAGCGGCTTATCCAGGGCAAGCAGCACGCAATCGGCATGGAGCGCGTCTTGCAGTGCGACTTGGCCCCAGTGCGCTTGTGCGAGTTGCCGTGCAGCCCAGAGCATAGGGCGGAGTGCGACCCGCTGTCCGACGCTGCGCCAGTGCCTGCTAAGTGCGGAGAGTGCGAGACTGGCCGAGCGGGAGTCGCTGTACGCGACAAACACCCGGACTTCTCGGATCGCAGGTTGTTGCGCAGGTGCCTTCTTGGCCATGGCTCACGCTAGCAACCCTCGGGACGGCAGGATAGTGGGTAAAAACCCACGATTGAGGGCAAGACCACCCCGGGCCAAAGCCCTCACCCTGTCGGAGGGCTCGCACCCCCTGTGCAGCTTGCTTGCAGCTGGCCTCCACTGGGGAGATTGCCCTTTGCGGGCGGATGCCCTCCGCTGCTGACGATGCTGCCCCTCCTCATCTCGCTGCTCGCTGCCGCTGGTGTTACGGCGCTCGCGATGGTGCTGGAGTTGATCCCTTGGTGGCGTGCGCGCACGGCTCACTGGACGGAGCAGGCCCGCCAGCTCCACCCTCCGCGGGTGGCGGCACGGCAGTTCGAATGGGGGCTGCCGCTCTCTGCCGCTCTGCTGAGCCGGGCACTTTGGCCGGAGTCGCACTGGGCCTTGGCCGCGATCGGGGCCTACCTCGGTTATCTTGTCGGCACGGTGCCGCTCCTGCGCGTGCTGGTGCCCGGGCTGAGGCTCCGCCTGTGGCTGCTGTATGGCGTCCACCGTCTCGTGGGCCGGTTTTTGGATTGGGGCGTGCTGGTGGTTGCCCTGATGCTTATGCCGGCCAATGCGGGCCTGGGCATGGCGTGCATCGTGGCTGGATATCTTGCCGCGCGCATCCTCCTCGGGCTCGGGGCTGACTTCGTTATCATGCGCGCGCTCGGCCTCCTTCGGCCGGCCTCGCCAAGGCTCGCGCGCGTGGTCGCAGAGGCCTCCGCTGCGACCGGTGTGGCCAGCCCCCGTACGTGGGAAATGGATGTCCCCGAGGCCAACGCCTTTGCCGTCACTTCCACCAAGAAACTCATCTTCACCCGTCGCTTGCTGGTCGCGATGAGCGACGAGGAGCTGGGCGCGCTGTGTCGGCATGAGCTGGCGCATCTGGCCGAGTCGCGGGGCGCGCTTTGGCTGCGCCTGCTCGGGGGCTCAGGCGGCCTGCCGTTCATCTTTGTGCGTCCAGTCTATGCTGGCTACGAAGTCCCCGGCCTTTTGGGGCTCGTCGTCGCGTCGTTTTCAATCCTTTGGCTTCAGGCTCGGCTGTCGCAAGCCCTAGAGAAGCGGGCCGACCGCGAGGCGCTCGCGCCGGTGGAGTCCACCGGAGTCTACGCCCGTGCGCTCGAGACGCTCTATCGGGCCAACCTCACCCCCGCAGTCCTCAAGGGCGCAGGCTTGCTCAGTCATCCCGACCTTTACGACCGTATGGTGGCCGCCGGAGTCACGCCCGCGTATCCGCGACCCCTGTCCCCGCGAAACATGGCACTGTCGACTCTTCCGCTCCTCGTCCTCCTCGCCGTCGCCGGGCTGATGGCGCTTCCCGCACGGTAGCCTCGCCCGCGCCACGGAGCGCCGTCCGTCGTTTCGCTCGGGCGCAAATTCAGGTTGCCTGTCCACGCCGCGCCTTCATCACTCAGGGGGACTTTCTCCGCATGGCATTCAATCTGAAAAAGGTGATCAAGGCATTGCTGCTCTCTTCGAGTCAGCCGTTGTCGATCAAGGATATCCAGGCGGCATTCACGCGATTCCACGACGAGGCCAATCAGCTCGCGTCGGAGGCTGAGGAGGGGGAGGAGGGCGCACCGGCTGCTTCCCCTGCGGCCGAGGGTACGCCCGCGCCGGCGGGTTCAGCTTTAGCCTCGGATGAGGCCACCCCCGACTCGGTCGGCGCGGCTGTCTCCGAGGCGATTACCCCGATTTCGGAGGCGGGTATCCCCGCCGCCGCCCCCCAGGATGCGGCGATCGCTGCACTGGCGCCTCAGCAGCAGGATCCCGAGCTCTATGTCGACGTGCCTTCGCTCGTGACGGGCACGCAGATCCGCGAAGCCATGGATCAGATCGCGACCGAGCTCAAGGCCAGCGACGACGGCGTGCTGCTCATCGAGGGCAGCTCCGGGTTTCGCATCGTGACGCATCCTCGCTTCGGCAAGTGGGTGCGCATCCTCCGCCAGGAGCCGCCACCGGCCAAACTCACCCAATCGGCCATCGAGACGCTCGCCGTCATCGCCTACCGTCAGCCCGTCACCAAAGGCGAGATCGAGACGATCCGCGGCGTTTCCGCCGAGGCGGGCGTTGCCAAGCTACTCGAGCGCGAACTCATCTACATCGTCGGCCGCGCCGATGCGCCGGGGCGTCCCATCCAGTACGGCACTACGGATCAGTTTCTCGAATTCACTGGCATCAAGTCGCTCGACGAGCTTCCTGCTTCCGACGTGCTCTCCTCTCGCCAGATCGACGAGTGGCTCAAGACCACCTCCAGCACTCCCGCGCCTACCGACACCGATATGGGCCTCGCCGACGAGCAACTGCCGTTGGAGGCCGGCGCGAGCGCGCCCGCTTCTGCCCCAGTCGTCGAAGCCGCTCCCGCCAGCGAAGACGCGAACAAAGCCTGACATGGACCTTGGACCTATCCGCGAAAAGATCGACGCGATCGACAAGCAACTCGTCGAACTCCTCAATCATCGGCTCACCCTCGCCGCCGAAATCGGCAAGGTGAAGCGCAGCACCGGTGGCCAGATCTACGTGGCTGAGCGCGAAGACGCCGTCTTTCGCAAGGTCACCGGCCAGAATCAGGGCCCGATCCGCAACGAGGCATTGCGCGCCATCTATCGCGAGATCATGTCGGCCGCCATCGCGCTCGAAAAGCCGCTCATGATCGGCTACCTCGGCCCCGAGGCGACCAATACTCACGCCGCCGCGATCAAGAAATTTGGGGCCAGCGTGGACTATCATGCGATGCCCACGGTCAGCGATATCTTCACCGCCGTGGAAAAGGGCGAGACTGATTACGCCGTCATCCCGATCGAAAACTCCACCGAGGGCTCCGTGCGCGAGGCGCTGGATAGCTTCGTCGAAAGCGACCTTAAGATCGTCGCGCAGATCTACCTCGAGATCAATCACGCCCTGATCTCCAACTCGCCTCTGGAGAATATCACGCGCGTGTACTCCAAGGATCAGGCGCTCGCCCAGTGTCGCCACTGGTTGCAGCGCCACCTCCCGCATGCCCAGCTCATCGATGCGCCGAGCACATCGCGCGCCGTGCAGATGGTGAAGCAGGAGCTCGGCGCCGCCGCCATCGCTGGCGAGCTCGCCGCCGAGCACTACGGCGTGCAGATCGTCGAGCGCAACATTCAGGATAAGAAGGATAATACCACCCGCTTCTTTGTGATCGGCAAACGCCCGTCCGGCCCGGTCGGCAACGGCAAGGATGTCACCAGCCTGCTCGTCTCCCTTGGCGATGAGGCCGCATCCCACTCGGGCGCGCTTCTCAAGATGCTGATGCCCCTGGCCGAGCGCGGCATCAATCTCTCGAAGATCGAGTCGCGACCCAGCAAGAAGCGTCCGTGGGATTACTACTTCTTCCTCGATGTCACCGGCCACCACGACGATCCGACCATGAAGGATGCGCTCGGGGAACTCCGGAAATTTTGCCCGATGGTGAAGTGGCTGGGCAGCTATCCGGCGGCGAGCTGAATATACGAAAAGGCGGGTCCGAAGACCCGCCTTTTCGCTGTTTCCGGATTATCCCAGCAGCACCTGCCACTGGTTCTCGCGCGCCGCGCGGGCGGCTTTGAGTGCGCCGATGGCGACGTAGCGCTTGTAGTCCTGCCCGGCGATTCGGACCTTGGGCGATTCGTAGCCGTCCTCGCTGAGCTTCTTTTGCAGCACGGTATCGATGCCTTTGATCTGCGAGCCGCCCCCCGTCACGATGATGTTCTGCAGCAGCGTCAGCACCGAGTCGGATGGGGCGCGCTCGATGAGCGTGGTGAGCGCGGGATAGATCTGGTCGAGCAGGGTATTGCATGCGCGTGCGATTGCATCTCCGAGCTCCAGCGTATGGGTTTTCCCGCCGATGACGACCTTCACCTCGAGCGGTTTGCGAGAGGGGCCGACGTAGCCGTGCGTCTCCTTGATCTCGCGCACTTTGAGGCGTGAGAGTCCGTTGTTCGGATAGACGCGATCGAGTTCGGCGTGCAGCAGCTCGTCGACCGCGTCGCCGGCGAAGGGGATGCAGATCTGGTCCTGGCTCGTCGGGAAGCAGCCCTGCACGAGGCAGAGATCGCTCGTGCCGCCACCGATGTCGACGAAGAGCGAGTTTACGACGGGATCGAGGTAGTTGGGCTGCGCGATCCGTGAATCGTCGCGATACCCGAGCGCGGCGAGGAATGGCTCGGGGATGAGGATCATTCGGTCGAAGACTCCATAGCAACAGCGCCGGATATCTTCCCGCGCCTGCGGCTCGGCATTGGCTGGCATGCCGATCACGGCGCGGATTTCGGCGGTGCCCTGCGGGTCGACCAGGCTGCGGATATGCTGGAGGAAGTCCCGCGTCGCGCCATGATCGGCGATCACGCCTTTCGAGACTGGCGAGACGAGTTTTACGTGGAGGGCGTTGCGAATCGCGTCTTCACCGAAAAGCTTCTGCGCGTTGCCGGCGATGATCCCATCGACGATCCCGTCCTTCACGTAGCCGACGGCGGAAGGCACCACCTTGCTCACCAGGATATCGGTGCCGCTCGGCGCGCCTGCCAGCACGCAGGATTTGTTGGTGCCCAGATCAAAGCCGACGACGATCGTCTTCGATTTCGGCGCAGAGGGCAGGCGAGAGGGGGGCGTCGAGGCCTGCTGGGCGGGCGAAGCAAAGGCATTTGCGGGCGGCTTTTCGAGGGTGGAGATACTCATGTGTTGGTTTCGATATGTTGTGCTGTCGGGGGTGTTGAGGTCTGGAAGCGATTACGAGGCACGGCGCGCAGGGGTGCTCTCTTGCGCGAGCATCTCGTCGATGAAGGTGGCGATGTCCGTGGAGCGCTTGCGCGGCTCCGGCGGGGCGGCTGGCGCGGTCGCGGCGCTTGGTCTGCTTGCTGCATTCTTTTCCCCGGCGATGTCAGGGCGCGCGGGCTCACTAGCCCCGGACGCCGCATCCGGAGTGACGGCGTGCCCGCGCAACGCCGGGAGCAGTAACTCGGCAAGCACAGCGGCGTCTGCCACCCGCTCCTCCTCGATCGCAAAGAGCGTGGTCAGCCTTTGCTGGATGGCATCGTCGGTCTCGCCGCCCGCACGGAGTGCCGCGAGCAGTTCGGCGAGCTCATCCGTCTCCAGCCGCGCAGCCTCCATGCTCTCCCCGCGCTCGCGCAGCACGCAGATGCGGCGGCACATTCGCGCGACGTCTTTCCACGCGCTCGGTGGGGCAGGGAAATTGGAAACCGAAGAAATTGGCAACGTCCCGGGGTGACCGCCTCATGCAAGCGATGTTCATTAAAAAACATCTCCTAAGTGCCGCACGGTCCGTTGCGCGCACAAAAAAGCGGCGCAGTCGCCCGTTTTCGCGAAACTTTCGTACCCCGTTCCTTATCGTCGGCCGACCCCGAAGGCGAAATACAGGATCGCCACCGAAAACGCGATGGCTCCCAGCGCGGCGACAAAATACAGGAAGCAGCCCTTTTTCACATCTCGTCGCACGTCACTATCCGGGCGTGGCTGCTCGCCAAGTAGGAGATCAGTGGGGGGCGGTGTCGGTGGGGCAGGGGATGCCTTCTGGCGCACGGGCAGGGGCATCGCTGGCGCGTCGTAGCGATCCTCTCCCGGCCTCTCTTTTGCGATCTCGCGATCCAGCCAGTCCAGATGCTGCTGCACGAGTGCGCGCTGGCGGCGGAGATCTGCGAGGCGGTCGGGCTCGTGCATCACTGTGAGTATGGGACGCGCCAACACCACGGCAAGTCTCCCGCACGCCATCGTTTCGTGACACCTCGGGGGTTGCGCGTATTCGGGTGCTCTCCCATGCTCGTGCGAAGTCCCCTCAGCCGATGCCCCCGATCCCCACGCGCCGCCGGTTTCTCGCCTCTATGATTGCCACTGCCACCGTGCCGTACCTCGCTCGCGGTGCCGAGCGCGCTGGCTTCGAGATCGGCCTTGCGGCCGATGCCCAATACGCCGATGTCGACGCCAAGGGCACGCGCTTCTATCGGCTCGGCAAGCCTCGTCTGGCTGCGGCGATCGATTACTTTAATGGGCGTCCGCTGGCTTTCTGCGCTCACCTCGGAGACCTCATTGATCGCGCGTGGTCGAGCTTCGATGATATGGCCGCACCCCTCGCCGCGAGCCGGCACAAGCTGCATCAGCTCCTGGGAAATCACGATTTCGATGTGCCGGATGAGCGCAAACCCGCCGTGCTTGGCAAGATGGGGCTCGCACGGCCCTACGACTCCTTCTCTCACGGTGGCGTCTGCTTTGTGCTACTGGATACCAATGATGTAAGCACGTATGCCCAAGCCGCCTCCGCTCCCGAGACCGCAGCCGCCAAGCAGCGTCTGGATCGCGCCGTCGCCGCCAAGCTTCCGCAGGCCAAGCCTTGGAATGGCGCGCTCGGTGAGCGCCAGCTCGCTTGGCTGGATCGCACCTGCACCGCAGCGCGCGCTCGGCGTGAACGTGTCATCATCCTCGCGCACCACCCCGTCTTTCCCCTCGATCCGCACAATCTCTGGAATAGCGACGAGGTGCTCGCAATCATCGACCGCCACCCCCATGTGGTCGCTTGGTTCAACGGGCATAACCACGCCGGCAAGTTCGCCGAGCGCGACGGCGTGCCGTATCTCACGCTGCGCGGCATGGTCGAGACTGCCGACACTACTGCCTTCGCCACGGCTAGGATCCTCGACGATCGTATCGTGCTTGCCGGCCACGGTCGCGAGCCCTCACGCGAGATGAGGCTCCGCGCATAAGGGTACCGCGCACACAAAAAAGGGCGGCTTGTCGGCCGCCCTCGAAAAGGTGGTGCCGTCGTGCGCGGCGCGTCACTTCACCGCTGCCCAGACGCGCTGCACATCGTCGTTGTCTTCGATGGCCTGCAGGAACTCGCCCACCTCCGCGCGCTGGGTGTCGTCGAGTTCTGGATACGATTTGGCGATATACCCCAGCTCGGCGGTGATCACATTCCACCCATTCTGCTTCAGCCAGGTGGTGACGCCGTGCACTGCGGTGCGATCGGTGAGGAATCGCGCGCCCGCGTGGCCCTCGGGCACGTCGTCGTTTTGTTGATGAGTCAGCGGCTCAAACTCGTTTGCGCCCGCCTCGATACCCGCCGCTTCGAGGTCAGCCTTGGCATCCGGGTGGTGGGCTTCGACGATTCCCACATGGTCGAAGAGGAATTTGTTGCTGCCCGCGCCGCCGAGCTGCCCGCTCTTGAAAAGCACGCGCATGTCGCTCGAGCTGCGGTTGTGGTTGTCGGTCATCACCTCTACGATGAGCGGCACTTTGTGGGGAGCGTAGCCCTCATAGACCACATGCTCGAGATTGGCTGCATCGCCGCCGGTCCCGGCTCCCTTGGCTATCGCTCGCTGGATCACGTCACGCGTGACACTGGCCTTTTTGGCCTTTTCGACCGCGGCGAAAAGCCGGGCATTGGCGTCGATATCGCCGCCGCCGAGTTTTGCGGCGACGGTGATTTCCTTCACCAGCTTTTGAACTACCTGCCCCTTTTTGAGGTTAACGATCGCGCGTTTCGCGTGGAGCCATTGACGTCCCATAGGAAAGGTCAGCTTGGTAACACGTTACCGCTCGGCAAGCGCCGAGTGCGGGGACCTGCTCAACTATTGCAGTCGCCGTTATAGCACAGCCAGCACATCAAAAGCACGATGACGGAGAAAATCGTGACCAGAATCATGGTTACCAGCGCAAGGGAGAAAGGGGGAGGGTTCGCTTGTTGTGAAGCGGCGACTGAAGCATGCCGAAACAAGGGGTTTTTCCTAGAATTCGCGAGGCGGAAGTTCTGAATTAATTGTCAGACTCCACGTATTTTTTTTGAACGTTTTTAACCGCTGTGACATCACTTCCCACCATCGCCCACCTCGATGCCGACGCATTTTTCGTGTCGTGCGAGTTGGCGTTGCGGCCTGAGTTGCGCGGCACCAAGTGCGCGGTCGGCGGTAGGGAGCGCGGCATCATTTCCTCTGCCAGTTACGAGGCCAGGGCATGCGGAGTGTACACACCTATGCCCACGCAGCGGGCGCTCAAGGTCTGTCCAGATCTCATCATGCTGCCTCACACGTCCGGCCTCTATAGCCGGATGTCGCGCCAGATGTTTGACTTGTGCGAGACGCTGACGCCGCTCGTGCAGCGCAACTCGATCGACGAGGGCTACCTCGACCTCGGTCCGTGCGGCTTTGCGTCTCGCGCGGAGTTGGAGGGGAGGGTGCGCGCCCTCCAGGCGCGATTGTGGAGCGAGCTCCAGATACCGGTCTCGTTTGGCCTGGCGACCAACAAGCTCGTCTCGCAGATCGCGTCCAAGCTTCGCAAGCCGCGCGGCTTCGTCGTTGTCGAGCCCGGCGGGGAGGGGGCTTTCCTCGCCCCATTGCCGATCGGCAAGCTCCCGGGCATCGGCCCGAAAACTGAGGCTTCGCTCAAGGCCGATCACGGCATCCTCATGATCGGCGATATTCTGGTGCGCAGCGACCGGGAACTGGAGACGATCTTTGGCCCCGCCTGGCGCGATATGGTCGCCACGGCTCGCGGTGAAGACGGCCGCCCCGTCTATGTCGAGCGCGAGGACGCCAAGAGCTACTCGCAACAAGAGACCTTCGGGCGCGATATCGGAGACTTCGCGGAGGTCGAGCAGGTCGTGAAGCGCATGGTCGATGAGCTGCTGGCCAAGGTGCGGGAGGATAAGAAGCGCGTGCGCACCATGACGGTGAAGGTGCGCTATCCCGATTTTTCTCAGGAGTCGCATGGCCGCAGCCTCGATGAGAGCAGCGATATCGAGGCGCCGTTCTATCCGCTCGTCGCGCCCTTGCTGCGCGCAGCGTGGAGCCAGCGTCGCCCATTGCGCCTCGTGAGCGTGCGCTTTTCCAATGTCGATGATGGCGCTGCCCAACTCGAGATGTTTGCCGAGGCCGAGGAGAAACGCCGCCGGCTAGCGGGCGTGCTCGATGCGCTCAATCGCAAGGGTGGTCCCGTCGTTCAGCACGGCCATCAGCTTGCCAAGAAACGGCCGCGAGCCTAGAGTGGGCCTTCTCGCGTATGCCTATCTACGAGTATTACTGCCCGGACAATCACACGGTCTACCAGTTCTACGCAAAGACGCTGGCGCAGGGGAAGACGGTCCCGCGCTGCCCCGATAATCCCAAGTTTCGCATGCAGAAAGCCGTGTCGGCGTTTGCCGCAATCACCGGCGGAAAAAAGGGCGATGCCGCGCCGCTGGACGCCGCCCCCGGCGGTGGTGGTGATGATCACGATCCCCGCGTCGAGGCCGCCCTGCATGAGATGGAGTCCGAGATGGCCCACCTCGGCGACAACGACCCCCGGGCCGTCGGCCGCATGATGCGGCGCGTGTCGGAAATCTCTGGCGAGAAGCTCGACGGGGAGATGGAGGAGATCATGCGGAAGCTGGAGGAGGGCGTCGACCCGGAATCCATCGATTCGATGCTCGGCGCCGACGAGGCCGCGCCGACGTCTCCGTACGACGATGACTCGCCCGAAGAGGGGCCAGCGGGTGCGGCCGACCACAAAGAGCCACGGCATCGTTTCCGCGCTCGCACCACCGCACCACGACGCGATCCCAAGCTCTACGACTACGAGTAGGCCGCTGTTCGCCGTCCTAGGCAGCGTAAGGACGCGTTGTTTTTGTATCGTCCCCCGCCGGTGATTCGCCTCCAGTCGGCAGGCTAAAATGTCTTCCGCCGAACTTCTCTCCCGTATCGCCGCCGCCAAGCGTGCCGTGCTCGCGCAAACCGAGCTCATGCACCAGCAATTCGGCCGGGCCGAGAGTCAGTGGAAATACGACGGCACGCGCGTGACTGCCGTCGACGTGGCCATCTCGGAAAATATTGTCCGCGAGCTCGGTGCGCAATTTCCCGACGATCAGTATTTCAGCGAGGAACTCGCCGATACCACGGCGCCCGTTGCTGTCACCGCGCGGTTTTCGTGGGTGCTCGATCCCATCGATGGGACCAACAACTTTGCCCTCGGCATCCCGCACTGCGCCATTTCCCTCGCGCTCTGCGAGTACGGCGAGCCCGTTTACGGCGTGGTGTATGATCTCAGCCGCCGTACGCTGATGCAGGGCGGCCCCGGCTTCGGCACCCAGGATGGTGAGCGCACGGTCAAGGTGAGCACCGCGCCTGCCACGCGGGAGACGCTCATCGGCTTTCACAGCCCCTTCGATAAGACGCTCGTGCCCATGGCCACCGGCATCATTTCCCATTTCAAGATTCGCGGTCTGGGAAGCGCCACGCTTCACCTGGCTTACGTGGCGGCCGGCCTCCTCGATGGCTGTGTCGATTACAACGTGAAGATCTGGGATCTCGCTGCCGCCATCCCGCTCGTGCGCGGTGCGGGTGGGGAAGTCCACTTTCTCAACGGCGCCCAGCTTCCCATGCGCGTCTTCAATTTGAAGATGGGCCGCATTGTCTATGTCGCCGGCAGCCCGGCCACCTGCGAAAAACTCAAGTCCCTGATGACCTCGGCGTGAGTCGGGGCCCTTGAGCCCCGCCCACGCGGTCAGCGGCGAGGCGGATCGCCTCAGACCTGATAGAGCTGTAGCGGCACCGGGTCGATCACCCGCGTGTTTGGCATCTGCTGGGTGAGCTGCTCCATGAACCACGCGCGCGCCGCGGGGTCGCCATGCGTGAGCACCACGCTCCGAGCGCCCGTCTGCACCGCAAATTCCGCGAGTTCCTCGCGATCGGCGTGCCCGCTCAACTCAAAGCGGTCCACACGCGCGAGCGCCTTCTGCTTCACGTTGGCGGCTGCGAAGAGGAATTGCTCGCCCGGCTTGGTCGTCAGGAGTTGGCCGCCCGGGGTGTCGGGATCGCAGTACCCAACGAAGGCGATCAGGTTGCGCGCATGGCCCAGCAGGCCCGAGGCGAGTGCGTAGCTCGGCGTGCGCTCGACCATCATCCCGGAACTGGCGATGTAGATCGCCTTCTGCTGCGGGTCCTTGCCGGTCTCGATCTTGCGCGGGAGCGGCTGTACCTTGAGATCTTTCAGCACGCTGCGGTTGAATTGGACGTGCTTCGTCTTTCGCGAGATCTCGTCGAAATAGTCGCAGAGATCGATGCCAAGTCCTCCCGAGTAGATCGGACAATCGACCAGCCGCCCAAACTTCCGCGCATCGTGCAACACCGCGAAAATTTCCTGCATGCGGCCGAGGGCAAAGACCGGGATGAGCACCGAGCCGCCGCGCTGGATCGTGTCGTTGATCGAGGTGATCAGGCGGGCGATTTCGTTCACACGCTCCTTGCCGAGGGGGCGCTCCGTCGTGCCCCGCGTCGTCTCCATGATCAGCGTGTCAAAGTGCCCGGCGGGGAACTTGGCCGCGCCCAGCGTGCGCTGCGACTCGAAGAGGACGTCGCCCGTGAGGAAGATCGCGCGATGCTTGTAGTGGATCTCCACGCCCGCCGCGCCTGCCACGTGTCCGGCCGGGTGAAAGATGATCTCGACGTCGTCCTTCGCGCCGCGGAAGTGCTTGGCGTGGCCGAAGGGCAGCCCGATGAGGCGCTTGCCGCAGCGATCGATATCGTCGTGCGTGAAGAGCGGGTAGTCGGGGATGTTTTCCTCCTCCTTTTGCCGCAGCATCACGTTGGCGGAGTTGTGCAGCATCCGCTCGATGAGCATGCGGCTCGACTGCGTCATGATCACCGGCGTATTGGGGTGCTCGCGCATCACGACCGGCAGGCTGCCGATGTGATCCAAGTGGCAGTGGGTGATGATGATCAGATCGAGCGTTACGCCCTGGAGGTGTCGAAAATCGGGCGTGGCGGCGCGGCCTACCTTTTTCGGGTGCAGGCCGCTATCGACGAGGATATTGAGGTCGCCAAGCTGGATGAACATCGAGTTGGCACCGATCCCGCCATCTCGGTTCAGGTCTGTGAGCTTCATGAAACCTTCTAGCAAAAACAAGAACTGGCGGGAGAACGAGAATTAAGTTCGGGAGAAAATCGGGAGCCCTTGGCCCATCTCGCGCGCCCCCTCATTCCGCCGTCCGCGGGATCTCCAGCTCAAACGGAGGCAGGATCACGTGCACACGTTTCCCCAGTTCGTCTACCCCGTGGAAGCTACCATGGGCCACCGCGTCGATACCGGTGACATGGTAGCTGTTGTAGGAAAATTCCTCGCCCGGCTCCAGCTTGGGCGTCTCGCCCACGATCTTGTCGCCCTCCACCACGAGCCGGGTGCCGTCTGCATGGACCACCACCCATTTCCGCCCGAGGAGCGTCACGGCCCGATCCGACCCATTGCGGATAGTCACGAAGTAGACGAAGGCGTGCGGCTTGTCCTCGGGCAGGCTCGCTCCGCCATGGTGATAGCAGAGTTTATCGAGTTTGGCGGAGAGACCGGGCAGTTCGCGGGAACAGGACACCCGGCAAAGGAAGCCTAAAAACCGAAATCGGAAAGCGGGAAAATTTAGCGGTTTCCTCTTTTCGACTTCCGAGTTTCGCCTTTCATCGGACAGGCATGGCCAAACTTGCGCTCCTCTCCGTATCCGACAAACGCGGTCTCGTCGACTTCGCTACCGCCCTCGTTAAGCAGCACGGCTACACGCTGCTCTCCACTGGCGGGACCGCCAAGCTGCTCGCCGAAAAAGGCCTGCCTGTCACGGAAGTGAGCCAGCATACGGGCTTCCCCGAGATCATGGAGGGCCGCGTGAAGACCCTTCACCCCAAGATCCATGGCGGCCTCCTTTGCCGGCGCGACAAGGCGGACCACCTCGATCAGGCGAAGAAAAACAACATCGACCTCATCGACCTCGTGGTCGTCAACCTTTACCCCTTTGAAGACACCGTAGCCAAGCCGGGCGTGCATTTTGAGGAGGCCATCGAGAATATCGATATCGGCGGCCCCTCCATGCTGCGCAGCGCCGCCAAGAATCACGAGAGCGTCTCTGTCGTGTGCGATCCTGCAGACTACACCCCGGTGCTCGAGGCCCTCGCGGTCGAGCAGACGGAGCCCGCCAAGATACTCGCCCTCCGCCGCAAGCTCGCCCTCAAGGTTTTCCAGCGCACGGCAAGCTACGACGCCGCCATATCCCGCTACCTCGAAGCGCAGGCGGCCGAGCCCGATCTCGAGGCGCTCAGTGGCTTCCCGGCCGAGTACTCGCTCTCGCTCAAGAAGGCGCAGTCGCTCCGCTACGGCGAAAATCCTCACCAGAAGGCCGCCCTCTACGGCACGTTTCACGAGCATTTTTCCCAGCTTCAGGGCAAGGAGCTCTCGTATAACAACATCCTCGATATCACTGCCGCCACCTATCTGATCGGCGAGTTCGAGCGGCCCACCGTCGCCATCCTCAAGCACACCAATCCGTGTGGCGTCGGCAGCGCCGACTCCCTGATCGAGGCCTGGGACAAGGCCTACGCCACCGACAAGCAAGCGCCCTTTGGCGGCATCATCATCGTCAATCAGACTCTCGATGGCACTCTCGCCGAGGCCATCAAGGAGATCTTTACCGAGGTCATCATCGCCCCGCGCTTCAGCGACGAAGCGCTCGCCATCTTTTCCAAGAAGAAGAATCTCCGCCTCATGGTCGCCAAGGGCGGCATCGGCGCCGATGCGCTGCAGGAGGTCCGCTCCGTGGTCGGTGGCGTCCTCGTGCAGGATCGCGACCGCACCCTCGGCAACGTAAAGGAGTTCAAGGTAGTCACCAAACGCCAGCCCACGCCCGAGGAGTGGGCGTCCATGATGTTTGGCTGGAAGGTCGGCAAGCATGTGAAGTCCAATTCCATCGTGTATTGCCGCGGCGAGCAGACGCTCGGCGTGGGCGCCGGGCAGATGGCGCGTGTGGATAGCTCGCGCATCGCCGTCTGGAAGGCGGGCGAGGCGGGTCTCGACCTGCGTGGCTCTGTCGTATGCAGCGAGGCGCTGTTCCCGTTCCCGGATGGACTGCTGGCCGCCGCCGATGCTGGCGCCACCGCTGCGATCCAGCCGGGCGGGGCGATCCGCGATGCCGATGTCATTGCCGCCGCCGATGCGCGCGGGATGGCGATGGTATTTACGGCCAGTCGTCA
Source organism: uncultured Opitutus sp. (assembly GCA_964480585.1). Lineage (GTDB taxonomy): Bacteria > Verrucomicrobiota > Verrucomicrobiia > Opitutales > Opitutaceae > ER46. Next base: position 82,145 of record CAYZPV010000024.1, read on the forward strand.
CTTTAAGCACTGATCGGCAAGAACCCCCGCTGGCGCGACGGGTCTACACTCGCGCCAACTTTCCCCATGAAACGCTTCCTGCTGTCCGCCTGCGTCGCGACGCTGCTGGCCGTCGCCGGCTGCTACACCAATCCTGTCACCGGCCGTCAGTCGCTCGTGGTGATCTCGCCCAACGAGGAAGTCACGATGGGAGCGCAATCCTTCCAGGATATCCGTAGCAAGGAGAAGGTCTCCACCGATGCTGCCGCCAATGCCCGGATCCAGCGCATCGGCCAGCGTATCGCTGCTGCCGTGGGGGACGCCCTCCCGGGAGCGAAGTGGGAGTTCGTCGTCTTCGAGTCCAAGGATCTCAATGCCTTCGCGCTCCCGGGCGGCAAGGTCGGCGTCTACACCGGCCTCATCAATCTGGCTGAAAACGATTCCGAACTCGCGATCGTCATGGGCCACGAGATCGGCCACGTCATCGCCCGCCACGGCGCAGAGCGCATGTCTGAGCAGATGCTCATCGCTGGCGTGGGCGCGCTCGGCGCGGCCGTGGTGGAGAACAAGACGCAGGATCCGCAGATGCGCCAGTACTTCGAGCTCGCTTACGGAGGCGCGGCCACGCTCGGCCGCATCCTTCCGCACTCGCGCGCCGCCGAGACCGAGGCTGATCGGATGGGCGCGCTCTATGCCGCCAAGGCCGGCTACGATCCGCGCGCCTCGATCACTTTCTGGCAAAAGATGATGGCGCAAAAGCAGGCCGCTGGCGCCGGAAATGAAGGGAAGATCGCTGCCCTCATGTCCACGCACCCCACCGATCAGAAGCGTATCCAGGATTTGCAGGCGCTCATGCCCCAGATGGTCCCAATCTACGAGCAGAGCCGTGGCCGATACAGGGATTGATCCCACGCTGGGCGGGCGGCGCCGATAGCTCATCGTCGCCGCATGGAGGCCTCGGTGCGACGAGAGTGTGAGCAGGATAGGACAGCTGACCCCTTTACGGCGTGCATTGACCGGGACTGTTATTGCCTCCGGGCCGTCGGTACTCTCACTTAGGCATACCGGACCCCCGACCCTATGCGTTTGCGCCCCTCGCTTTTGGTTCTCCTTTGCTTCGTCGCGCCAGCGACGAGCGCCTTGGCCGATATCACGCTCGCCCCCCTGTTTCGCGATGGAGCGGTGTTGCAGCGCGATCAGCCGCTGGTGATCTGGGGCCGCGCAGCGGTGGCGGAGCGCGTGGAGGTGAAATTCAAGAGCCAGTCGGCGGTCGTCATCGCTGGCGCGGATGGGCGCTGGAAGGTCGTGCTCAAGCCGGAGCCTGCCTCCGCCACCGGGGCTGAACTGGTCGCCACGGGCGCCAATACCGTACGGGTGCGCGATGTGCTTGTCGGAGAGGTCTGGCTCTGCTCCGGGCAGTCCAATATGGCGATGATGCTGCGCTCCACGCAGGACGCCGAACGCGAGATCGCCGCCGCCAGTCATCCGCTCATCCGCCATTATAAAATACCCGCTTCCGTGGCGGAGAGACCTGCCTTCGATCTCGAGGGGAGCTGGGTGATCTGCAAGCCTGAGACTGCGGGGAATTTCTCCGCCGTCGCCTACCATTTCGCACGTGAGCTGCAGCAGAAGCTGCAAGTCCCCATCGGCCTCGTAAATAGCTCGTGGGGCGGCACGCAGATCGAGTCGTGGATGAGCGCACCCGCGCTCGCGGCCAGCCCCTTCGCCAAGGATATCCAGGCGCGTTGGGAAACATTGCTCGCCGAGCATCCCAAAAAACTGGAGGAGCATGGGGCCAGGATGGCCAAGTGGAAAAACGATGCAGAAAAGTCGAAGGCCGCCGGCAAGGAGTTTGCCCGGAAGGCCCCGGTCGCGCCCGAGGGCCCCGGCAGTCGTTGGATGCCGTCCGGGATCTATAATGCGATGATTGCCCCGCTCGTCCCCTACGCGATGCGCGGCATCATCTGGTACCAGGGCGAGAGCAATGCAAAGCGGCACAACGAGTATGGCTCGCTCTTCCCTGAGATGATCAAGCAATGGCGCGCGGATTTCGGGCAGCCGCTGCCGTTCTTCTTTGTGCAACTTGCCAATTTCGAGTCCGGGGAGGGCGCCAAAGGCGCCACGTGGGCTTACTTGCGCGAGGCGCAAGCCATGGCACTCACCCTGCCGGGCACCGGTATGGCTGTCAGCATCGACATCGGCGAGCCCAAGGATATCCACCCGCGCAACAAACTCGATGTGGGCCGCCGTCTCGCCCTCCATGCCCGGAAAGTCGCCTACGGTGAAAATATCGAGACCGATGGGCCGCGCTTCGCCGGCGCCAAGCGGGAGGGGAAGAGCATGCGTGTCACCTTCACGCACGGCGCCGGCCTCAAGCTTCTGCCCGCCAAGGAGGATGGCCGTGTCGCTTTCGAGGTCGCGGGCGAAGATCGCAAGTGGGTGCCGGCGGAGGCCAGGGTGAGGGGGACGACGCTGGCGGTGAGCGCCGAGAGCGTGCCCGTGCCGCTGGCGGTGCGCTACGCGTGGCGCAACTCGCCCGATGCCCGCCTGGTCAACGGCGATGGCCTCCCTGCCGCTCCGTTTCGCTCCGATAACTGGTGAGCCCAAATCCTTTTCATGAATAAGCTTCTGGCTGGGGTATGCATCGGGGGTGCAATGGCCGTATGCGCGTGGGCGCAGGCCCAGACCGTGGAGGAGCTGCCGCTCCGCGCGCCCCCCGCCGCCGCGAATACGCCCAACTCCACGGAGGAGATCGTGTATCGCTATAATGGATACGACGACCGCGGCTTCAATCGCGTCGTGCAGAAGGTCAGCTTCCCCACGCTCACTGTCTACCAGCCAGCCCCCGGCGTGGAGAAGAAAGCCGCCCTCATCGTCTGCCCCGGTGGCGGCTATGCCGGGCTCGCGATCGACAAGGAGGGCTACGCCATGGGGCGCTACTTTGCGGAGCGCGGTTTCGTCGTCGCGGTGCTCAAGTACCGCCTGCCCGATGTGGCCGTCACCGGCGAAGGCCTGCCGCTCTCGCAGCAGGATGCCCTCGAGGCTGTCCGCGTAGTGCGCGAAAAGGCCAAAGGGTGGGGCGTCGATCCCAGGCGCGTCGGCATCCTCGGCTGCTCTGCGGGCGGCCATCTCGCGGGCAGCGTAGGTATCCTCGGCGATGCGGCCAAGGGCACGCGACCCGATTTCGTCGCGCTGCTGTATCCGGTCGTGAGCATGGCCGAGCCCAATGTCCACAAAGGCTCCCGCACCCGCCTCCTCGGCGATAAGCCCTCCGCCGCCAAGCTGGACGAGTATTCGCTGGAAAAGCAGGCGAGGGGAGGGCTGCCGCCTTTCTATTTTGTCCACGCGCGGGACGACAAGGGCGTGCCCGCCGCCAACTCCGAGCTCCTCGCCGCCGCACTCAGGGCCAAGGGCGTGTCGGCGCACACACTGATCATTGGTACGGGTGGTCATGGCTTCGGCCTCGGCCGCGGCCCCGGCACCGAGTCCGATGCGTGGAAGGCCGACTTTCTGAAGTGGTTCGACGCCTTGCCTTGACGCCCCTCAATAAGTAACTGAGTAGTTAACTCCGCATGAATCTTCTGCGCCGTGCCCTGGCCCTGTCGTGTGCGTACGCCCTGGCGTCCTTGCCCCTGCAATCTGCGGAGCCCTCCACCGGCCAGGCCGGCACGCCCGAGGCCCGGAAGGTGATGGAAACCTTCAAGGGCCGCGGAGTGCAGCGCGATGACTCCAAGCCCCTCGCGCCCGCCGACGCGCTCAAGAGCTTCAAGCTCCGCGATGGCCTCACGGTCGATCTCGTCGCCGCCGAGCCCCTCGTCGCGCAGCCGCTCTACATGAGCTTCGACTCGCGGGGCCGGCTCTGGGTCACGCAATACATCCAGTACCAGTTCCCCGCCGGCCTGAAGATCATGAGCTACGACGCGCACCTGCGCGCGGTCTTCGACAAGGTGCCCGAGCCGCCGCCGCGTGGGGCCAAAGGCGCGGACAAGGTGACGGTCTTCGAAGACTCGGATGGCGACGGCACTTTCGACAAACACCGCGATGTTATCACCGGACTCAACATCGCGACCGCCGCGATCAAGGGCGCGGGCGGCATCTGGGTGATGAATCCGCCGTATCTGCTCTTTTACCCCGATGCCAATGACGACGATGTGCCGGACAGCGATCCGCGCGTGGCACTGGAGGGCTTCGGGCTCGAGGATACGCACTCGGTGGCCAACAGCCTCCAGTTTGGCCCCGATGGCTGGCTGTACGGTGTCAACGGCAGCACGACGACGGGCAACGTGAGCAGCCGCGTGACAAAGAACGTGACCTTCGTCGGCCAGCACGTCTGGCGGTATCACCCCCGCACGGAGGTCTTCGAGATTTTCGGCGAGGGCGGTGGCAATACCTTCAGCCTGGAGATCGACGCGAAGGGCCGCGTCTTCAGCGGCACCAATGGCGGCGATCGCGGCATGCACTACGACCAGGGCATGCACGGCAGCAAAAACTTCGGCAAGCACGGCACCGCGGCTAATCCATACGCCTTTGGCTACTTCGAGCACATGGTGACGAAAGGCGACAAGAAGCGCTTCTCGCAGGCGTTTGCGATCTACGACGGCGACCTCCTCGCGAAGGAGCTGGGCGGCAAGATCGTCGCGCCCAACTCGCTGCATAATTTCGTATACGTGAGCAACCGCGTGCCGGATAGCTCCACGTTTTCCACCGTCGACGAGGCGCCGCTCATGACGAGCACCGATCGCTGGTTCCGCCCCGTCGATGCCAAGATCGGCCCCGATGGCGCTATCTATATAGCCGACTGGTACGATACGCGCCTGAGCCACGTGAGCCCCATCGACGACTGGAGCAAAGGCGATGGCCGCATCTACCGCGTGCGCCCCACGGGCGCCTCGATGGCGCGGGAGAAATTCGACCTGCACAAGGCCCCGGTGGCCGCGCTGGTCGGCTACCTTAAGCATCCCAACAAGTGGTTTCGCCGCCAGGCCTCGCTCGAGCTCTACTGGCGCGGCGAGAAGGGCGCCATACCCGCCGTGGAGAAGCTCGCGCGCGATGCCGCCAATCCCTACGCCATCGATGCCCTCGCCACGCTCGAGCTTCTGGGCAGCGTGAGCGATCCCCTCGCGATCGATCTTCTGCGCGGCGACGATCCCTACGTCCGCCGGTGGGTCATTCGCATGGCCGGCGACGATCGCCAGGTCTCGCCCGCGCTCGGCGCCGCCATCGCCGGCCTGGCGCGCGGCGAGCGCCACCCGGAAGTGCGCACCCAGCTCGCCGCCACCGCGCGCCGCCTGCCCGTGGCCGCCGCGCTCCCTATTCTCCGCAGCCTGCTCGAAAACGAAAACGACTCCACCGACAAGCGCATGCCGCTCATGTGGTGGTGGGCCCTGGAAGGCAAGGCCGAGTCCGACCGTGCGGCGCTGCTCGCGTTTTTCAAAGAGCCCGACGTGTGGCGCCGCTCCGTCGCCCGCACTCACGGCGTGCACCATCTCGCGCAGCGCTGGGCCATGGCTGGCGGCAAGGAAAACTTCGAAGCCACGGCGCAGCTCCTCGCCCTCGCGCCTTCGCCCGCCGACCGCGCCCTCGTGATCGAGGGACTCTCCGATGCCTTTGAAGGCGGCAAGATTCCCGAGCTGCCGCCGGTGCTCGCGCAGGCGCTCTCCGCCCACATCGCGAGCAAGCTCGATACCGATCTCGCGCTCGGCGTGAAGGCCGGCAACGCCGAAGCCATCAAGAAGGCTCTCGCCGCCATCCGTGACAACAAGGCCGTCGCCGCCAATCGCATCGCGCTCATCCAGGCCTTTGCCGAGGCGGGCAACCGCGCGGTCGTGCCCGTGCTCCTCGAACTCTTCACGCGCACCAGCAATGCCACCGTCCGCCAGGCCGCGCTCCCGTACGCCGCGCGCTTCGACGACGAGGCGCTGGCGACCGCCGTCGTCAAAGGCTACGAGGCTCGCTTCTCCCAGACCAAGGCGATCCGCGACGCCGCCCACCGCATGCTCGCCAGCCGCGAGGCGTGGGCCCGGCTCCTCGTCGCCGAAGTCGACAAGTCCGACATCAAGGCCCGCGATGTCGCGCCCGATGTGGTGCGCCAGCTCGAGCTCTACAAGGATGCCGAGATCGTGCGGCTCACGAAGAAGCACTGGTCGATGGCGAGCCTGAAGCTGAGCAACCAGGAGAAGGTCGCCGAGAGCCAGCGCATCAAGCGCGTCATCGCCGGCGGCGGCGACGTCGCCAAGGGCAAGGCGCTCTTTGCCCAGCGCTGCGCCGCCTGCCACATCCTCTTCGACGAAGGCGGCAAGATCGGCCCCGACCTCACCGGCTACGAGCGCGCCAATCCCGATTTCTGGCTCCTCGGCATCCTCGATCCCAGCGCCGAGATCCGCGAAGGCTACGGCGCCTACACCGTGCGGCTGAAAGACGGCCAGACGCTCATGGGCATCCTCGCCCAGCAAGACGCCAACAACGTCGCCGTGCAGGACATGGCCGGCCAGCGCCACACGGCCCGCGCGAGCGAAGTCGAGAAGCTCGAAGCCTTCCCGCAGTCGATGATGCCCGAGGGTTTGCTGGAAGGGCTGAGCGAGGCCGAGTTGAAGGACTTGTTTGCGTACCTGATGAAGCCGTGAGCGGGCGCGCATGGCGCGATGCCCGGGGGGCGGGGGGTGAGAGCTCAGAGCTGAGAGTCTAGAGCCGAACAGCTAGCGCCGTGAGCCAGGCGGGCGTCGCGCTGACGGCGGGGCGTGCTGAGGCGGGTGTGGGCTGAGGGCGAGGCGGTACGGGTGGAGTGCTCGCAGGCTCTGAAGCTGTTTTTACAGGAGACGAACCGAGGACGGGCGGAGAGCAGAGGAGGGCAGGGGCTTGCGGAGCGCGGCTGGGGTCTTGGGGATGAG
>CAYZPV010000025.1:0-87719 GCA_964480585.1 uncultured Opitutus sp.
CGAACGAGCCGAGAGGCGAATCAGAAGCGGACGGTATTGGTGAGGAGAACTTGGAGCGGAGGATCGAAGCGGGCGCGAGCGGAGGAGCCATCGGGCTGGAAGCGGACGACCGTGACCTTGTCGCTCCACGCATTTTGCAGATTGCGGACGTTGAGCTGGGCAATCCATTCGCGATTGCCGGCGATGCGGCGACGATAGCCCATATTCAGATCGAAGCTAAGCTGGCTATCGACGAAGTAGGGATTGCGGATATCGGGGAGGATGATGCCGCGGGGGTCGTTGACGATGGGATAGCCGCCGGCGTACTTATCTTCCCAGCGCGCGGCACCGCCGAGGGAGAAGCCACGGAGGCGGCCCTCGCCAAACTGATAGCGGCCAATAAGATTGAGCCGCCACTTGCGCTGCTCGGCCTGCGGGCGGCCCTCCTGCCCCTTGACCACGTAATAATCGAGGAGCCGGTCGTTGATCTGCTGGAGCGTGGTATTGCCCGCGACCGGCTCGGCGGGGGCACTCCAATCGAGGTTTCCGAACTGGGCGAGGTGAGGCAACCAGGTATCTTCCAGCAAGCGCGTGAGCGCGGGGGCGATATTGGTATTCACCGTTTCCTGCTTCGCGGCATTGAAGGCGAGGCGGAGGCTGCGAGTGGGGTTGTAGATCAGCTCGACCTCGAAGCCCTTGGACTGAATGTCGTTGGTATCGGTGACATTGCCGGCGAACTGCGTCTGCGAGGTGCCATCGGGGGCCATGCGATAGTTGTAAGCGGCCTTGAGCTCATCGGTGAGGTGGGGGGCGATGCTATCGCGGGCGGCGCGGAGCCGGCCGAAATTGGGATAGGCGGCGGCGACGGCCTGCTCCCGGGTAAGACCTTCTGGGGTGAGGCCGGTGGCGGGATTGATCTCCACCTCGGAGTAGTACCGATCGTCGATGCGCCCGTCGTCGTTGGCATCGAGCCGCATGAGATCGCGGTTAAGATTACCAAAGTGGTTGAAGATATTCGTATTGGTCTGATTGAAGAGTTCGGAGACATTGGAACTGGCGCCGATGATCTTGGCATCGAACCAATTGAGACGGGCGTGGAGCTTGTTGTCGGCGGTGCTGATCGTGACGCCCCAATCCTTGCTGGTGCCCGAGGGCGAGGGCACGGGACGGCGGTAGGCATCGACGCGATCGGTAGCGGGCACAAAGTTCTCACTGGTATTGTAGTGCACGGCGAGGCGGAGGCCCTTGGGGAGCTTGATCCAGCGGTGGGGCCAGTTGAGGACGCCGCCGTAGCCGGTGATATCGCTGGTGATCTTGGAGAAGGTGCCATTTTCGAGGCGGAAGCCCTCGGGCGAGACATCGGGGATCTCATCCGGGCCGACGACGGGGGCCTCGGTATTGAGCTGCGTCTTCACGACATCGCGGCGATAGCCGAAATTCACCACCAGCAGACGCTGCCAGAAAAACGACTGGGTATTGAGCGCGTAGGAAGCGACCTTGGTGCGCTGGATGCGCTGGTTCTTGTTGGGGGTGTAGATGGGGGTGAAGTTGCCGTAGACGAAGCCCTCGTTGCCATTGGCCCGGGAATCGAGGCCGAGGTTGCCGGCATTGGCATCGGGGCCGAGATTCCAGCTCAGTTTACGGATGGAGTAGCCCTCGGGCACGAGCAGGTTGTACTTCGCAGGGGCCAGGACGAAATCATCGACGCCGAAATTGGGGTCGGTGAAGGCCTGAAGCTGCTGCGGCCCGATATAGGAAAAGCGAGGGACATTGCGCACATCGTTATTGGCCTGCCGGGCGTTGGCCGGGCCGATGTGCAGGGCGGGCTCGGGATCGCCAAACGAGGCGAGGATGTAATTGACGACCTTCTCGTCGAACTGGGAGCGATCGGTCATGCCGGTGAGCGTGTGATTGCCGACGAACTTGGAGAACCAGCGGCCTTTCGCCTTTTCCTCGAGATCGAACTTCACGAAGGCCGTGAAGCGGCCGGCCTCGCGCTGCGAATCGGTGGTGCGCGTATTGGGCTTGGTGATGATGACCGGGCGGCCGTAGTTGGGATTGCGCACCGGGGCGACGATACCGGAGGTGCGGTAATTGGGATCGGTGGGCAGCCAAAGGGTCTCGTTGATATCGAAGATGACCTTGGCGTTGCCGCCATTGAACGAGACGAAGTCGCGCTTGAACAGATCCTGGTAGTCGAAGGCCAGCTCGAAGCCGGCCTTGCCCTTCAGCAGGACCTGCTCGAGGGCGATGTTGTAATTCACGAAATCGCGGCGATAGAAGTCATTGTCCCAGGCGAGGTTTTCCTTGCTGAAATCAAAGGTCTTGAGATCGGTGAAGCCCTGATCGACCCAGCCGGTGCCGTTGATATCGCCGCGATTGCCGTGATACACATTAAACGGTGCGCCCTTGGTAGTGCGATTGGGGCCGAAGAAGGGATCGCGAGCCGCGTAGTCGACGGCGCGATACTGATCGGTGTAGGCGAAGCCAGGGAGGAGCCCATTGCTCCCATCGTAGACGAGGCCGTAAGCGCCATTGCCCCAGGAGGAATTGCCGAGGCTGGTAGCCACGGGGGTCTCGCGCACGCGGTAGCGAAGCTTATCCGCGGCGGACAGCGCATTCCACTGGGCCTGGGTGGGGCCTTCGACGTGGGCGAAGCGCTGGAGATTGTCGTACGCGTTGATCGAGAGACGGGCATTGGCGGGATCGCCGATAAAGGTATCGAGATTGGTCTGAGGGAGAAGGACATCCGGCGCGTTGCCCCAGATACGGCCGGTCTCCACGTGAGCGGTGATGACGGTCTCCGCATTCTTGAACGGGCGGAAGGTGACGGCGGCGTACTGGCGGTCGTCGTTCTTGTAGGTGGGTTGCTGACGATACTGGGTGCGATCGGTAAGGGCAGCGGCGTGGAGCGCGAGGCGATCCTTGAGGAGCACGCGATTGAGATTAAAGGAGCCGCGGTACGAGAGATTTTTTCCGCCGCTGCCGACGCGGGTGCCGATCTCGTTGGTATTGCGGAAGCGGGCCTTGACGAGGCCGTTATTGATGAGGCCCGAGGGGGAACCGAGGCCGAAGAGGAAGGAATTGGCGCCGCGATTGATATCGATGCGGTCGGTATTGTACGAGTCGAAGGGGATGTCGGACTTGAAGAAATTGCGCGCACGATCGGGCGCGGCGAGCCCGCGCACGCGCGAGGTGCCATCGGGGTCGCGCCGCGCGCCGCCGGTGCTCGTCTCGCCGCCGGAGCTGTCGCTCGCGCCCATGAAATTGCCAAGGATGCCTCCGACCTCGGTGCCGGTGGTGTACTGCAGCAACTCCTCGACGCCAGTCACGGAGAGATCTTCCATGAACTCCTTGGTGACGACCTGAATAGAGGTACCGAGATCCTTGATATCCTGCCGGAGGCGCCCGCCGGCCAAAGTCTGGGAGGCGTAGTAGCCCTGATCCGTCTGCACCTGCACGAGAAAGGGAGAGAGCTCGATGGTCTCGCCAAGATCCCGCCTGGGAGGGGCGGCCTTCTTATCATCGGGCAAGGCCTGGGCCAGAGCGAGCGGCGCGGAACCGAGGACAAGGATCGGGGTGAGGAGGGCCGATTTCACGCGGTGCAGTTTCATCGTAGGGAGGCGCACACCACGCGCCGAGGTCCACACGAGCGCGCAACTCGCAGGGCGCGCGCCCGCTGATCGGCAAGCAGAGTAACGCTGGGGGCTTCGGGGTTGGAAGGGGGAGACCTGACGAAAGCGAATCCGGGCGGGGGAGCCCGGCAGCATCGACAGTAAGGAGCGGGAGGGGTGCGCCGCTCAACCATCGGTGGCTGATGATTCTGTCAGAAACGACCCTGAAGCGAGACGCCCTCAGCGTCAAGGGAGGCGATACGCGGCTGGCGAGGCCAGTGCCGGCAGAAGGCAGCACGGCGCGCGCTCAGCCGCCCTGGCCGAGCACCCGCCGAGACTGCGACCCCACCCCGTCTCTAGGCCGGAGAGGAGAGCGCCTCGCGGAGGGCCGAGGCCACGGCCTCGCGCTCCCCTTTCCACGCGCCGCCGAGGAGCGTGAGAAATGCGCGCTGATCGAGGAGGCCCAAATCGAGATCGCCAGCCTCAAGCGCCGCAGAGAGGCGCTGCAGCGCGGCGCGACCGCGGGGATGCTTGGCGAGCAGTCTCGCTGCGGCCTGGACTTCGTCGGGAGTGATGTGATTTTGCATGAGACGGGGCGAGGGGGATCAGGTGAGGCGGCGGGCGGCAGCCTGGGCCTTGAGGCTGAGCTCGGCAGCCTTGAAACAGTGGGCCTGAGTCATGGCTTTTTCGGTGCGCTGGAGGCAATCGAGGATGAACTCACCGAAGAAACGGTAGCCGACCTGGCCATCGACATTCATGTGGTACTCGCTCTTTTCATCGACGAGGTAGACATTGTCGCCGGTCTTGTCGCGAGCGACGTCGAGATTCTTGCGCAGCTCGATGTAGCCCTTGGTGCCGAGGACGAAGGTGCGGCCATCGCCCCAGGTGCGGAGGCCGGAGGGCGTGAACCAGTCGACGCGGAATTGGTTGGTGGAGCCGTTATTGCCGACGAAGGAGGCCTCGCCGAAATCCTCGAGCTCGGGCACGTCGGGATTGGCGAAGTTGCCGACGGCGGCACTGACGACGGTCGCATCGGTGGCGCCCGAGTAGGCGAGGTACTGCTCGCTCTGGTGGCTCCCGATATCGCAGATGATGCCGCCGTACTTTTCCTTTTCGAAAAACCACTTGGGGCGGGTCGCCTTGCCGAGGCGATGGGGCCCGAGGCCGATAACCTGCACGACGCGGCCGATCACGCCCGCCTTGATGAGATCGGTGGCAAACATGCCAGCTTCGGAGGTGAGGCGCTCGCCGTAGTAGACCATGTATTTCCTGCCGGTCTTGGCGGCGACGTTGCGGGCTTGCTCGAGCTGGGCGAGCGTGGTGAAAGGCGCCTTGTCGGTGAAATAGTCCTTGCCCGCCTCCATGGCGCGGCAGCCGATGGCGCCGCGCTCAGAAGTGATGGCGGCGGCGGTGAGGAGCTTGACCTCGGGATCGGCGAGAATCTCGTCGAGCGAGCGAGCGACCTTGGCCTGCTTGAAGCGACGAACGAAGCTCTCGCGCTTCTTCTCATCGGGCTCGTAGATCCACTTGAGGGTGGCGCCAGCCTCGATGAGCGCGGAGCACTGGCCGGTGAGGTGGCCATGATCGAAGTGTGCGGCGGCAAAGACAAACTCACCGGGCTTTACAACCGGGGTGGGCTTGGGGCCGGGGGCATAGGGACTCTTGGCGACGGGAGCGGCCGGCGCCTTGGCGGCGGCCGCGGCGCCCTGCGCATGCGCGAGCGAAGGAAGGAGCGCGCCGGCGGCCATGGCTCCAGCGGTATGGGTGAGGAAATCGCGGCGTTGCATAAGAGAGGTACGAGGGGAAGGAGTGATACTCGACTCATCGCGTGGCGGCCGCAAGCCGTCCCAGTTCATCGAAGAGCGGGCCCGTGGTGGGTATCTCGCGGTCGAAGACATCGGCCATCACGCGCGTCCAACCGTGCAGGAAATAATTCCACCCATCGACAACGAGGAGGGCGCGAGAAGGGGCTTGGCGACGGGCTTGGGCGAGGAAGGCGAGGTCGCCGCGGTAGTTGAACTCCCAGACGACGCTGCGCGAAGGAAACACCGCAGCGTCGGTGAGCGGAGAGCCGGGCGTGTCTTTGCCAGCGCCCGTGGCATTGGCGATGAGAGAGGCGGGCGGCAGCGCCGCAAGGACGGCATCGCTCTCGACCGGATGGGAGACCTGATGGCACACCAGGGGCCGGGCGGCGGGCCACCTCGCGTGAAGGCGACGCAGGTGCGCGAGGCGCTCGGCGGAGCGATCGACGACATGGACCCGAGCGGGGCGGGCATCGGACCGCGTAGGATCGTTGAGATTGTAAGCGAGCGCCACCCCTGCCCCACCCGCACCGAGGATCAACGCCTCGCCGCCCGAAGACCAGTAACGGCCCGGCAGGAGGGTATCGAGCGCGAGGCGGTTTGTGATGGGATCCACCGTGCGGCCATGCAGGCGGCCGGCGCGCTTGTAGATGCTGGAAATCTCGCCGAGAGCCTCGGTGAGCCCATCGGTGGAATCGAATTGATCGCGGCAGGCGGAGTAGACGTCGATCTTATGGGTGGTAACGAGCGCGCCAAGCGTGAGCGGATCGTGCTTGAGGAAGGCCAGCGCCTCACGGTAGTTGACCGCGGAATCGCGCAAAGGAAAATCCCACCCACGCAACTCCACCTCGCCGAGGCCGAGACGCGCGGCCCAGCGAGGGAAGACGGCATTGATGGACGAACTGCGCGTCGTCACGCCGATAAAGATCATGGTCGGGCGGACTGCCGGGGAGAAGTCGCGTGACATCGGTCCGATCTCAGCGGCTAGGCGGCGCGCTCGCCAGCCCAAGTTTTCGAGTGGAGGGGCGCAGAGCGCACGGCCATGTGGCTGCGGTGCGATTCATGCTCCGGCAATTAATTATTCACTTCGTTCATCCTTGCAGGCGAGGGCGCGGCAAAAAAACATCAAGCAACCCCCGAGCACGCTTCGTGCTTACGCCCCGCCGCCTCCCTTCCTAATCAGCCGGCATCCCTCCCTTTTTGGCAACCGATCCACTGCAAACCATGACTGTGCAAACCACCTCAGCAACCCATCGCGCGAGCGTCGCAGCCCTGCTCGCCGCACTCGCTGCCGTGCCGCTCGCGGCCCAGACCGCACCCGAGGCCTCAGCCGCGGCGACACCACCCAAGGGAGAGGAAGCGATCACGCTCTCGACCTTCACCGTGCGAGACGATCAGGACATAGGCTACGAATCCAGCCAGACAACGGCTGGCATGCGGACCGTGCAGGAGCTGAAGAATGTCTCCAACTCGATCTCGATCCTGAACGCGGCGTTCATGGAGGATATCGGCGCGACGACGTTTGAAGAGATGTCGGCCTACATCGTCTCCGGCGAGTCCAATCCCGATCCCACCGGCCAAGTCGACAGCCGAGTGATCCTCCGCGGCATCTCGAACGCGTATGCGCTGCGCAATGGCTGGATCTGGTACTCCGCGATGGATGTCTTCAGCACAGAGCGCGTTGAAATTCTCCGCGGCCCCAATGCATTCCTCTACGGTGAAGCCGACGTGGGCGGCGCGCAGAACCAAATCACGAAGCGTGGACTGACCTCCCGCGACATCAGCCGGGTGAAGCTCATGGCGGGCAGCTTCAACATGCTGCGCGGCGAGATCGATTTCAACCGCCGTATCATCCCCAACAAGCTCGCGGTGCGCGTGGCGGCGGTAAAATCCTACAACGAGTCGTTTATCGACAATGTGGAGCGAGATTTCCGCGGCGCGTATGCGGCGGTGACTTACCTGCCCTTCCGCAACACGAAGATCAGCGTGATGGCGGAGCACTCGGAGTCGGATGCGGTCGTATCGCAGGGTCTCTTCGTCGATCAATTCTCACTCGCGAGCAGCACGACCATCCCGGCAGGCGGAGGATACGTCTATCTGCCCGCGACCGGCTTGATGTATCGGGCTCAAGGCGCCGGCCGGGTGCGCAGCAATGGCAGCGGGTCCGCGATCGTGGATCCTTCGATCATCCCCAAGGAGTTTCATTCCGCGGGCGTAAACTCCACCAACTACAACATGATGCAGTCCGTCACGCTGGAGGTGGAGCAGCGCATCGGCAAGAGCCTGGTACTCCAGTTGACGGGCAACTTCTACAACCGCAAGGTCGACACCTACGGCACAAACGGGCTGCTGAATGGCGGACGCGCGGTCTACATCGATCGCAATGCCACACTGCCGGGAGGCGCGGCCAATCCGTATTTCGGGCAGCACTACACCGAGTACTATCGCGTACGTAATGTGAACGGCAATACAGTCCGCGACGTTCGGCTCTCGGCAGTCTACGATCTACGGACGAAGATCACCAACCAGACCTTTATGGTGAACTTGCAACAGCACCAAGACAACCCCGGGCAGAAGAAGCCGAAATGGGGAGAGTACGTCGACCCCTCGAGCACGGCGTGGGCGGGCGCGCAGCCCAGCATGGCGCTGACGCAGGCAGCCTATACCACCAATCGGACTCTCTTCACCAACAACCGCTTCATGCGGCGATACTATTTCAACACGGATGGATTGAAGGGCAACGAGGACATCTCGGCAGTGCCCGGTGTATCCGCATGGTATCCTGACCTTGCGGGCGCGGTGCCGGCCACTGGCAACATCATCGAGCGCCGCTTCTACACGCCCTCGTGGGGTGTCGGCGCCTCGGGGAGCTGGTTCAAAGAGCATCTCTTCACGCATGTCGGCTACCGACAGGACAAGTTCAACATGAAGACGACCGTGGGCGTGGTGCAGCCGCTGCGGGACCAGTGGGTCAACGAGTACGTGCCGGGGGCCTTCGCACCGAATCCTTCCTTCGTCAACGTGAAGGCAGACGGCACCAATGCGGGCGCGATCCTGCGCGTCAACGATGCCTTTGCCTTCGGCTATAACTGGGCACAGTCCTTCCGCATATCGACCGGCGAAGGCAACCTCACACACCGAGTGGGCGAGCGGCAGACCATCCCCGTCGGCGAGGGCGACGATATCTCG
This sequence comes from uncultured Opitutus sp., assembly GCA_964480585.1. GTDB lineage: Bacteria > Verrucomicrobiota > Verrucomicrobiia > Opitutales > Opitutaceae > ER46. The sequence goes on from CAYZPV010000025.1 coordinate 8,585, forward strand.
ATGCGCCTGAGCCTGTTTCCAGACAAGTCCGGATACCGCCGAGTAGAGTTCAGCGCGACGCACTACAACAACTTCCGGCCCAACGATCGCTTCAACTTCAATCCCGACGTCGCGGTCGAAGACGAGGTAATCGCGATCTTTCCGGACACCTTCAATCCGACCGGACAGGACTACCAGACCACCACGACCAAGGGCTACGAATTTGAGCTGACCGCGAATCTTACCCGCAACTGGCGGACGACCTTCAACTTCGCGACCAACAAGGTGATCACGGAGAATCGAGCACCTGTCTTGAAGAGCTTCCAAGCCGAGGCCAAGGCGCTCAACCGCCCCACTCCGCTGCTGGATGCCTTTCTCGCGACGATCCCGGAGGGTGTGCCGAATGCAGGGTACACGAAAGAACGCTCAAACATCTTCACGCGCTATACCTTTACCTCGGGCGCGCTCCGCGGCTTCTATGTCGGTGGCGGCGTAAACTACCGCCTGCGTACCTATCGCGGCGCGATCGACCACGATGCCAATGTCGCGACGCCGGCGATCAATATCTGGTCGCCGGGCTACACGCTGTGCAACCTTCTTGCCGGGTACCAGACGACTATCCTGAAGAAGCGCACGACCTTCGCCGTGAACGTGAACAACGTATTCGACAAAGAGTATTACCGCTCGACAGCAGCCGCCTCCGGCTCCTGGGGAGAGCCCCGCACCTGGCGCGTGACCATGACGACTGATTTCTAAGCGCGGCCGCCGCGCTGCCAGCACTCGGAGCGCGAAAGCGTCGACCTAATAGCCCGCCACGCGAGTGGCGGGCTTTTTTGGCTCATTCTTTCAGGCCGCGAGAGGTAGCGACGGCGAGGGCCCAGTGCGGCCTCTCACCAGTATCGCGGGGAACGCACTTTCGATTGCCACCGTAAAAGCGGTGCCCCACAAGAGCACAAGGATGTACGCACGCCCCAGCAATCGAATCTCGCGATGAGCCCGCCCGCAGTGTTTTTCGGAATCTACTTTTTCATTGGATCCGTGCTACTGATTTCGGCCGTTGCGATGCTGATGTCCCACGCTCTGCACTGGCTGATCTGGCGACCGTGGCACCTCCGCAGCTCGGAGGCCCGCACACGCTAAGTCTCACCCCCACCCGCTCATGCCTCCCGCTCCGCTCCAACTACGGCCGCTACGACTCACCGACGAGGCTACCTTTCGCGCCGCTGTGGCTGAAATGCGAGGGGAACAAACGCCCTGGGATTTCACCTTCGGCTGGGCGGAGGGAGAATCGTTTGCAGCCTACGTGCAGCGGCAGGAACGCTGGGCGCAGGGAGAAGATCTGCCACTGGGCTTTGTGCCGAGCGGGTTTTATGTCGGCATCGTCGATGGTGAGGTAGTGGGGCGCGTGTCGATTCGGTTTCAGCTCAATGAGGTACTCGCCAAGTTGGGCGGGCATATCGGCTATGGCGTGCGGCCGACGCAGCGGCGCAAGGGCTATGCCACGCAGATGCTGCGGCTCTCGCTGCCCATCGCCAGACGACACGGGATCGAGCGTGTACTGCTGACCTGCAACCTCGACAATGTCGGCTCGTGGAAAGTGATCGAGCGCTGCGGCGGTGTCTTCGAATCGATCGCAGACTACCCCGAGTTGGGATCGCCCAAGCGACGATACTGGATCGACACGGCACCAGAGCCAGCGCTCAGCCGTGCTTCCCCCGGATTGCTCGCAACCGGCACGCACACGGTGATGCAACGCTCGGGCCAAAACACACCGGGCACGGCCGTTTAGCCAGTCTCGCAGCCCGTCGATGAAGCTGCCCTACCCCGCCCTATCCCTCCTGCTCGCAGGCTGCGCTACGACGCAGAGCCCCGATGATGTCCCGATGAGGCCGGGAGGGCCCGATTGGGCGGCAGTCGATAAATCCGTGGAGCGAGTGAAGGAGCGGGAGCGCAGCAAACCAAAGCTCGTGGAGACCGAGCGCACGAGTGAAGCCGGGTTCCGGCCCATGACGGACGAAGAGTACGCGACGGCACTCGAAATCGCGCGAATCGAGGTCAGGAAGGCGAACCCCAAAATGGCTGAGGCCGTGCTCGAGGCGGAAGCCATCAAGCGAGCGGACGAAGCAAAGCGGCAGCACGAAAGCTCCTTCTCCCGAAGCGTGCGTGTAGACTACGAGCTGCGGAAGCCAGAGTAGATAACCGCAGGCCAAAGGACTCGCAGCGTGATCAACGCCATGCGCGGGGTAGGCACACTCTTCTCAAGCGGCTACTTACCAGCGACATGCTGACGCGAACCCGTCCGCGCACGCAGCCCATTGAAGAAAATTCGCACATTCGGCAAAAGCAGCGTTGACAACACCCCCGCCTGCCCTGTTTTTCCCACCTCTCTTTCGCGTGACATGGGTCGCGTCGAAGCCACTGCCCGATAGCTCAGTGGCAGAGCAGGTGACTGTTAATCACTTGGTCGTAGGTTCGACCCCTACTCGGGCAGCCATTGAAGGCCAATCACTTAAAGGTGGTTGGCCTTCTCCGTTTCTAGCGGTGCACGGCGAGGAGTACGGTGTCAGGCCTCGGACGCTGGAGCCTTTTTACGCGGCCGAGAAGTTACGAATGCGGGGGCACTGTGTGCAAAACCGGGGCGGGTCTCCAAAATAGGCAGGAGATTATCGAGGGACCAGCAACCTCAGCTCCATCCCTCGGTGCACGGATAACCGCGCCAGACGGAGGCGGTGTTACGGCGCAAAAAAAGCGGGAAGCCCGAAGGCTTCCCGCTTTGAAGATCAAACCGAGCGGTTAGGAGAGCAACTCACTCCTCATCGCGACGGCCCATGAGCATCATAAGGATGTGCAGCAGGGTGCCAAGCGAGGCCACGAAGGCGGCGACGTAGGTGAGCGCGGCGGCATCGAGGGTCTCGTGCACGCCCTTCATCTCGTCGCGATCGACGATACCTAGGTTAACGAGTTGGGCCTTCGCGCGACGACTCGCGTCGAACTCGACCGGCAGAGTCACGAACTGGAAGAGACAGATCAGGCCGAGTGCGGCAGCGCCAACCATGAGCAACGTGCCACCGATCGCGGAGCTGAAAAGGAAGATGCCCGCGATAAGGACGAGGTTGGCGATACCAGAGGCCACCTGCGTCGCAGGGGCCAAGGTCTGCCTGATGGTCATCATCGAGTAGCCGACCTTGTGCTGGATGGCGTGCCCGGCCTCGTGGGCGGCGACGCCGAGGGCAGCGAGGCTGGTGCCGTTGTAGTTGAGCTCCGACAGCGCGAGGCGCCGGTTGATGGGGTCGTAGTGGTCGGTGAGTTCACCGGGCACCTGGACGATTTCGACGTTGGTGATGCCGGCAGAATCCATCACCGCCTGAGCCGCCTCGCGGCCAGTGATACGGCCGCGCGAGGGGATCTCGACGTTCTTGTTATATGCGCTCCGGACTTTGAACTGCGCGTACAGGCCGAAGAGCATCGGTACAATGATCAGGATGATCCAGATGAGCATAGTTGGAAGGGATGGACTTGGATGTTACGGTAGGCCCAGCGGCGAAGCCGGGCAAAGTGGAACTTATCCACTGGCTGTGATTTGCCAGCGGAAAAGGAGCGATTTGGAAACGTATCGCGGTATTCCAACAGTCGCCCGGGAAATCTCCTAGACCCTCGCGCCGCAGGGGGGTTGCGAAAAAGGAAAAGGCGGGTCGAAGACCCGCCTTCCCCGCGTGAAAAGCTTCAAGGGAGCCCGACTCAGGCGAGCTTGGGCACATCGACCCAACGGCGCTCGGCCCAAGACTTGAGGCCGAGTTCGGCGAGTTGGACGCCCTTCGCGCCTTCGAAAAGGGTCCAGGGGAAGGGATCGCCTTTCACCACATGCTTGAGGAAGAGTTCCCACTGCACCTTGAAGGCATTGTCATAGACGCCCTGCGAGGGGACGGTGGGCCAGCTCTCGAAATACTTGATCGGACTGTCGATATCGGGATTCCACGTGCAGCGCGGAGTAGCGGAGAGGTGCTGGGCGACACAATCACGGAGACCGGCGACGGCGGTGCCGTGCGTGCCATCGACCTGGAGAGTCAGAAGGTCATCGCGGCGGACACGGACGCACCACGAGGAGTTGAAATTGCAGATGATGCCATTGGCCAACTCGAAGGTGGCGTACGCGGCGTCGTCGGCGGTGGCTTTATAGGGCTTGCCGGCCTCATCCCAGCGGGTGGGAAGGTGGGTGGCACCGAGGCAGGTGAGCGATTTTACTTCGCCGAAGAGATTCTGGATGACGTACTGCCAGTGGCAGAGCATGTCGACGATGATGCCGCCATCCTCCTCCTTGCGGTAGTTCCACGACGGGCGCTGGAGTTTCTCGTGCTCACCGGTGAAGACCCAGTACCCGAACTCGCCGCGGACGGAGAGGATCTTGCCGAAGAAGCCGGTATCGATGAGGTACTTCAGCTTGAGGAGGCCGGGCAGCCAGAGTTTGTCCTGCACGACGCCATTCTTGAGGCCGGCAGCGGTAACTTCCTTGGCGAGGGCGAGAGCTTCCTGGGACGTGGTGGCCGTGGGCTTCTCGCAGTAGATGTGTTTCTTGGCGGCGATAGCCTTGCGGACGCCGATCGGGCGCTGGCCGGTGAGCGTGGCGTCGAAGTAAATCTGATTGGAGGCATCCGCGAGCGCGGCGTCGAGATTGGTCGTGTAGCGCTTTACGCCCGCGCGGGCGGCGAGTGCGGCGATCTTGGGCTCGCTGCGGCCAACGAGGATGGGATCGGGCATGATGACCTCGGCATCGCCCAGCTTGATGCCGCCCTGGTCGATGATCGCTTTGATGGAACGCAGCAGATGCTGATTGGTGCCCATGCGTCCCGTGACGCCGTTCATGATGATGCCGACTTTGTGCGTGGTCATTGGAGAGGAGTTTTGAGGCTAAGGGGAGTTAAGCGAAGGCCGCCAGTGTAGCCGGGAGCGCAGTCTTGCGTTAGGACGAAACCGACTTTTCCTAGCACAAAACCGACCTCATGCTCGCCTGGAGCCCAGTCCTCGTCCAGAAGATCGAGATACACGCGCTGGGCTTTGTGCTGCGCAAACTTCAGCTCAATCGGCACCGCGCGATCGAAGTCACGCCACACAGCCACGCGTATGCGCAGCTGATACTCTACCTTTCAGGCGAAGGGGTACAAAGCGTAGGGGCGCGGCGGCGCCCGGCGCGCACGGGGGATCTCTTCGCGATACCGCCGCACGTACCACACGGGTTTGCCGTGCAAGGCCGCAGCCGGCCGCTCTGTCTGGTGCTCGACTACGAACTGGAAGGCGCGACGCGCGTACGGGCCTCACACCGCAAGCTGCCGCCACAGACGCTCAACGAATTACACGGACTCCTGGCGCGCGTGCCCACCAAAGGAAAGCTGACGCTCGGGGACTACTCGGCAATCCTAGCCGTAGTGGCCCAACTTTTGGGGCCGACAGCGGCGGCGCTGCCAGCGCCAGCGGACCGGCGAAGGGTATTTGAGCGCGTGCGAGATCTCCTGCGCGCGCCGACTCCCCTCGCCCAAGTCGCGCAGCACGCCGGCTACCACCCAGACCACCTCACGCGAAAACTGAAACGTGAAGCAGGCCTGGGCCTGCGCGCGCTGCGCGATCGCATGCGCCTGGAAGCGGCGCAAGCGGCGCTGCAGGGCTCGCCGACGATCGCGGAGGCGGCGGAGCGCAGCGGTTTTGACGATCCCAACTATTTTGCGCGATGGTACCGCCGCCACACGGGCCAAACGCCCCGGGAGTGGCTGAAAAAATAGCTCCCATCCGCTCGTCGCTTCCCGCCGCAGCGCAGACGATCAAGAGGATGCAAGCCAAAGCAGGACGAGTCTCGCTTTCCGGTTACCCTGCGCGAGCGCGCAACGACCGACGGACAGAGCACTCAACCGGCGGGGGGCCGACTACCCCTCACTCGCCCGGTTTTTTCGTGCACTGCGGCTGAGCGCCTGGAGGAAGCGGCGGGATGCCGCCCTCGCCTGCCTTGGGTAGCGTGCCATTGAGCTCCTGACGCCAGTGAGCGACATCGCCGCCTGGGCAATACACATAAATCATATGCATCGGCTCATCGCCGGTGTTGGTGAGCTGGTGAAAGACAGTCGGCGGCATGAAAACCGCCTGGCCAGCCTTGATCGGGCTACGCTCCTCGCCGACGCAGATCTCACCCTCACCCTGCACGATGAAGTACACCTCCTCCTGCTCCTGATTGTGCCAGGGGACCTGGCCGCCGCGCGGCTCCAAGATGGAGTAGCCCATCGAAAATCCCTTGGCGGGAATCGGCTGGCCCAGTTGCCCCACGAGACCACGGCCCCAGCGCCGCGCCGGGAAGGTGCCGCCGGGGATTTTAGCGAGATCGGCGATAATCATAACGCGTGAGCACTACGCGCGCGAGCGGGCAGCGCGCGATCCTTTTTTCTCCGCCTCGTCAGAACGGGTAGCCGACTGACAGATGGAGCGTGCCGGAAGGGTCGCCCCTGCGGCGCTTGAGATTGTGCCCATACTCCAGACGCACAGGGCCGATGAGTGTCTGGTAACGCACGCCAAGGCCGACCGTGTAAAGCGGCTCTTCAAAGATGGAATCGCGCAGCTTGTCAGACGCGATGAGCGTATCGCTGAAGGCCACTAGCGACCAACTCGGCGCGAGCGCGCGCTCCAGCTCGAGGTTGAGCAGCACGAAGGCTTTGGCACCGATGAAGAGGCCATTCTCGTCACGGGGAGCGGCTTCACCACGCTGGTAGCCGCGGATGCTATTGTCGCCGCCGGGTAGGAAGCGTTTATTGACCGGCAGCATCGCGCCATCGGAGCCAAAGGTGGTGATATAACCCTGCGATACGCCTACGTGCACCCAACGGCCTTCGCCCCAGCGCGTGTGATAGGAACCACTCAATTCGTAGCGCTGATACGTGGCCTCTCCGCCAAATATCGGCGAGGCTACCTCGACCTGCGTGGCCCAGTTATAGCCCTTGCGAGGAACGAGAGGATTGTCGCGACGGTCGCCGGAGAGGCCGAAGTGTACATTGGCGGAGTTGATGTTGCCCTCATCGGTGGCGCGGGTGCCGAGCGAATTATCGCGGTTGCGCAGAGACTCGAAGGTGTAACCCACCATCGCATCGCCGCTGATAAAGGCGACCGGGCGGCCGACGGAAACACTCAAGCCGTACTCCTGGCGCAGAAAGGAGATCTCCTCGCGCTGGAGACCGAAAGCGTGGACATTGCCATCGAGCGACTCACCGAAAAGCTCAGGGACAGTGTAGTTGTAGTCCACACTCGTGCTCTTCATCGACTGCACAAGCTCGAGCCGGCTCTGGTGGGCCAAGCCGAAGATATTCATCTGGCGATGCTCCAGGCCGGCGCGCAGTCGCTCATAACTGCCATAGCCAGCCAGCAGGTGGGTCTCGTAGCGGGGGCCTTCTCGCAGCGCGAAAACCGGATCGCGCACCACACCTTCCGCAGGTTCGTAGCGAAGATCCACCGTTTCGAAAACCCCCAGCCGCGAGATCCGGAAGCGAGCTCTCTCCAAGGCCACCGGATCAAGCGGGTCTCCGGGAGAGAGGCGCACGCGGCGACGCAGCACCTTCTCCTTGGTGGTAGAGTTACCCTCAAAACGCACATTGCCCATCGTGACACGATCGCCGGGCACAAGCGTGATGGTGACCGAGGCGGACTTGATCGCGCCTGCCGCCTCGACTTCAGCGGAGATATTTACGCCTACATCGGGATAGCCCTCGCTGTAATACGCCCGCCTCACCTCTTCCCGAATATCATCCTGCACGGTCTGCGTCCAAGGCTTGCCCAGCCACGACTCGGTAGGCGGCAGTTTTACGGTAGCGTCGTCACGCTCATAGGACACAGCGCCAATCTGCCAAAGGACACCGCGATCCACTTTAACGCCCAAAGTCACCTGCCCCGTCTCGCTCTCGTTCATTTTCGCCGCCTCCACCCGGGCCTCGGCGTAGCCCTCCTGCTTGAGGCTGGCCAAGAGAGAATCCTCTCCTCGGTCGAGCCGACCTTGGGAAAACGCGTTGGCCCTTTGGGATCGAAACACAGTGGATTCGGAAATGAAAAACTCGCGGGCGCGCTTCTCCTCCTCGGGCGGGAGACCCGAGACCTCCACCTTGTCGACGAAGGAGCGCACCCCCGGCGTCACTTTGAAAGCCACGCGCCTCGCGCGAATCGTGCGAGGCAGCGGCTTGGCAAACGTGGGGTCGAACGTGTAAGTCGCCTTGTCTCCCTCGACGGACTCGACCTCCAAGTCGATCGTGGGGCTCTGAAAGCCCTCGTCCACCAGGACCGAGAGCAGGATGACGGCTCCATCTTCGAGGGCATTGGCGCCGAGCTCGGAATTGTGCTCGGTATCGAGCACTCGCTCGAGGGCGAAGCGCAGATCGCGATCGCGCAAAAAGCCCATGCCATCGACGGCCACCCTGGCCTCCGGCTTTTTGTCCGCTGCGGTAGCGCGCGGCACGAGGGCGAAGGCCGCGAGGCCGAGCGCAAGAGCCACAAAGCGAGAAAGGCGCGCGTTATTTCCGAGCATCGTTGGTCGTCGGCTGCGCCGATTTGGTGGCTTCCGGCTTCTTGTCGTCGGGCTTCTTGGCTGCGCCACGAAACGCGCGCCACTTCACGCCGCCAACGAGGTCGTCGAACTCGTTGCGCTCGAACGTGGCAGTCCAGCGATCACTGAGCTTGTACTCCACCTCCAAGGTCTCGTCGCCGCCACGGGAAACTTTTTCGCCCGAGATGATGCTCAAGCGATCTTCCCCGCCGGTATCACCGGTGAAACTATTCCACAGACTTTGGCCAAAGAAGGCGCCGAGCTGCGTCGCGCGTTGCGAGCCAGTGACAGCTATCTCGTTGCGGGGAGCGGCACCCGTCATGACCATCAGCAGGAGTTGCTCGGAGTCGAGCGCGGGACTCGACGTGAAAGTGACATTGGGCGCGGTGGCCTTGCCATCGATCTCGATGGCAAGGTCATAACCGAGGCGGCGACCAGTGCCGCGCAGATAGATGGCCGGCTCGAAGGGATCGGCCTCCGTAAGACGCACCGCTGCCTGCCTGACTTGGAAGCTCGCGAAGGGCATCTTCACCGCGCCCTCGTCGACGATCACCTCACCGATGGCGCGCGGATCGCCAAGCGTGCCGCTGAGCCGGAAATGAGCCGAAGCCACTCCGGTGAACACCGGAGTGCGCAAGCGCATGAAGTGATCGCCCACGACCTCCACCGCCAGCCGCCACGCATTGACCGGCGCGGTCTCGACCGCGAAGTAAGGCGGGCGACGCGCGGCGCTGGCACCGCCGCCCTTGGGCAAAAACGAACGCACATCGGAAAGGAACAGGCTATCGCGCAAGCGAACGGTGCCGCTGATGCGGGTAGGGTTATTATCAGGTGTCTGGAGCTTGAGATCGACATCGCCGCGCACGAGCAGGCCAGTCTGGCGGACGAAAGGCAGATTCTCACCCTTGAGCGTGAGATCGAAACGCGGTACCACGGCCACATCGGCACTCCCAGGCTCCGGCAACTCCACTGAGCCAGCGAGTGTGACAGGCTGCCCCCCGCTGCGCGCGGTGACGCCGCGGAGGAGGAGCGTGCGACCCTCCATCTCGAGATCGGCAGCCACCTCCTGCAGGACGCCAAGGGGACCAAGCGGGCGCGTAGCCGCGCCACTCAGTTTGACGCGCCCAGTCATGCCTCCATTGCGATAAGCGACCCGCGCCTCCACGCGCCCCTGAGGCGCGAGCACCTGCGGCAGGAAGCGGGCGAAGACGGCAACCTCGGCTGCCGGCACCTCCACCTCAAGGTCTGCGCCCCGTCGAGCCATTGCCAAGGGCTCCCTAAAGAGCGAAGACCACTGGCCCTCGGGCACAGGCAGTCTACCGCTGGCGCGCACGGACTGCCCCTCGACCTTGAGGGCAAACGTCTCGAGCGTCACACCGCTACGATCACCCTTCACCTGCACATCGATCGCCTCGATCGCAGGGAGCGGCTTGGGAAATTTCTTCGCGTCGACCGCGAGGCGCGCGACCTTGAAGCTCACACCGCCCTCGGGACGCAACCACGTGCCTCGCACCTTGGCCACGACATCAGGATCCATCAATTCCACGCCCGTCACCGCCGCCAGTTTCTGCCAAAAGGCGGCATGCGGCGACGCTGTGGCATCGAGCGTGAGCGCGCCCTCCTCATGGATCGTCATGAGCCTGCTACCCCAAGGAGTGAATGTCACCGGCACGCGGCCGGTGGCGTTGACGACAGTCGTGTCGCTCTCCACCGCGCGCAAGGCATCGATCCTCACACCTTCCTTGTCACCGCGCGCGGCTGCATTGATCGAAGCCATGCGGCCCTCACCGATATCGAGGGCTGCACCGGCAGTGAGGCTGAAGTTCATCGGGCCGCGATCCCAACTCCCCATCAGGGCAAGCAAGCTCAACTGCCATACCGGGCCACGAGGCGGCATAAAGTCCGAAAACCATCGCGAGGAAATATTCGCCGCAGCGGCCTCGACCTTACCGGTCTGGCCCGCGGTAAAAGCGAGGCTCAGGTTTCCTTTCGGGCCGGCGAGTCTGAGAGGCTCGAGGCGCAAAGACGGACGGAGGTACAGGGTAGCCGGCGCGCTGGCAGCGAGTTGCGCGCCCTCGGCCAGCGTGATCTCCAACGCGCCGAACTTCACGTACTCGCGTGAAGCTGATCCGGAGACGACTACCTTACTGGCGCTCGCGCTGATCTCCGCATCGAAGCGCTCCGCCCCGAGGCCTCTCCCCTGCCATTTCAAGGAAACCGCAAGGGGATTCATCCCGTTGAAAACAACTCGATCGGTCTGCAGCGAGCCCGAGTGCTCCAGCTCCTGAAAGGCACCGCGTGCACGAGCTGAAATCCTAACCACATCGAAATCCGGCTGCATGGGCAGCCAACGCGCGAACGAACGGCGTCGCACACTGCCCTCCATCGTCGACTCGAAAAGCTCCTTTTGGCGGAAATCGTACCCACCGCGAGTCTCGAGCCGCTCGCCTTCGCCCCCGATGAGGGTGGCAACATCCACCTCCAATCGAGGCCAGGCCAGCCGACCTCGCGCCGAGACCTCGGCGAGCGACACCTCTCGTGCGGCCACTTCCGCCCCCTTCAGATCAAATTCCACGATGGGCGGGCCATCTCCGCCCGACAGCACGCGCGCCTCACCCACCACCGCCCCTCTCGCCTGAAACCAAGGCTGCCCGGCAAGATCGATCTGCAGAGCGAGGCTCGCACCATTCCCGTGCAATCTTCCCGTGCGCTCGATGGTGACCGGAGCATCGAGCCGCGCTTTTACACCTGGGATATCCGCATGCAGGGAATCGATCGTAAATGCCTGCGCATCGCCCCGCCCGCGCAGATCGACTGCGAGCGGAGGGGCTTTGCTGTCCTTTACTGCGTCGCTCTTCGCTGAGATCTCGGCGGAAAACGCTTTGCCACGCAATTCGATGCGGGCTGTCCCGCGCACCGCGGCATACGCCCGCTCAAGCTTCAGCCGCTCGCCCGGCACCGTCCATTGCTCGGCGTTGAGAATTGCCTCAGTGGGTAGCCAGCCGGTCTCGGCAAACGTGGCCGCGAGCGTCGCCGGCTGTCCAATCCAGTTGCCCGAACCGTCGACTTTCGGACCACGGCTCGCCAGCGCAAGCGCCATGGAGCCATCGAGAGACTTGGCCTCGACTCGGAAAGAATCGTCCGTCCCGGAAAAGGCCGCCGTCGCATTTGCCGCAAGGTCACGGTACGAGAGGCTGTTGGCGGTAAGCGTGCGCTCCCGCCACGTAGCGCTCGCCAGCGATACCTCCCCCGCTGGAAACTTGACCCGCCCTGCGCCCACGGTGGCTTGGGGGAGCCAGCGATCGAGGTGATGGGCGATCTTGTTGAGCAGCATCCGCAAGGGCACCCACCCGCTGGGACGGCTCGCCCCAGGGGAAGGCGGCGGCGTCGCGGGCTTTGCCACCTCCACCTCCCACCGATCGACGGAAATGGGATTTTCACCGTCGACCCAGTGTCTCCAACCCCAAATGAGCGGCGTAGGCGCCTCCACGCGCGTGGCGCTCACGCGTACGTTGGCGCGCCGGACTTCCACGTCGCGAAACGCGAAGCGCCCGTAGCCTATCCGCTCGTAGCTCCCAAAGGTCACACCATATGACCGCCCTGCCGTGCGTGTGGCCCACCCCAGCCAGAGGGGAATGGTCAACGCCATGACGAGCGCGACCACAAACCCAGCGGCGAAGATAAAAAGGAGGCGACGGCGCATGCAGAGAGCGAGCGAGAGACCACCCGCGCCGCGACTAGGCCGCGGCAGCCGTAAGTCCGCTGCGGCGAAGCAGCGCGTTTAGGTCGGGGTCTCGACCCATAAAGCCGCGGTACAGTTCCGCGGGATCGGCGGAATTTCCACGACTTAGGACATGCTCCACGAACTGCGCGCCCACCTGGGGATTGAAAATGCCCTCTTGCTTGAAGCGCGTAAACGCATCGGCATCGAGCACCTCCGCCCACTTGTAGGAATAATATCCAGCAGCGTAGCCCACCGGATCGGCAAAGATATGCGTAAAGCGCTTCACGATAGTCGGCGCCGGAGGCTCCGTCGGCACGAGGCACTCGGCGACGGCCGCACGCACCTTGGGCTCCACGTCGGCCTCACTGCAAAACTCGCCTGTGCGCATATGGAGCAGGAGGTCCATTTTGGCAAACGACACCTGCCGCATCGCGGCCGAGGCCGAGCGGAAATTTTTTGCGGCGATCATCTTGGAAAAAATCTCCTGCGGAATGGGCGCGCCTGTCTCATGGTGACGCGCAAAAAGATCGAGGCTCTCACGCTCCCAGCACCAGTTTTCCATAATCTGGGAGGGAAGCTCAACGAAGTCCCAAGCGACATTAACGCCGTTGAGCGACTTGATTTCGACCGCGCCGAGCAGGTGATGAAGAAGGTGGCCAAACTCGTGAAAGATCGTCTCGACCTCGCGATGCGTGAGGAGCGCTGGCTTGCCGCCGACGGGCGGCGTCATATTGCCGCATATGAGGCCAAGATGCGGCGACCATCCGTCCGCGCCCGGGCCGCCAGTGATGAGATAGTTCATCCACGCGCCGCCGCGCTTCGACTCGCGCGGGTGCCAATCGGCGTAAAAGGAGCCGAGCAGTTTCCCCGACCGGTCGAAAAGATCGTAGTACTTTACCTCGGCATGCCAGACTTCGCGCTCTCCAGCCGCGCGCTCGAGGACACGCAGGCCAAACACCCGGCCCACCAACTCGAACAGCCCGGCCACCACGCGATCCATCGGGAAGTACGCACGCAGCACCTCCTCATCGAAATCGTACTTGGCCTTGCGCAGCCGCTCGGCCCAAAACGCGAGCTCCCACGGCGCAAGTCGCGCGACCGGCACACCCGCTTGCTGCGCTTTGAACTCTTCCAGCTCCCGAGTATCGCGGGCAAAAGACGCAGCGGCGCGCTGCTGGAAATCCTCAATGAAGGCGAGTGCGCGATCGCCCGACTGCGCCATGCGGCGCTCAAGCACGAGATCGGCAAAGTGCGCTTTGCCGAGCAGCGCGGCCTTTTCAGCGCGCAAGGCGAGGATGCGCGAGATAAGGGGGGTATTGTCGTGCGGCGCCTGGCTGCCTAGCTTCGAAGCGGCCGTCCACATCTCGCGGCGCAGTGCGGCATCCTCGAGATAGGTCATGAACGGCTCCTGCGAAGGCATATGGAGCGTAAACCGCCAGCCGGCTGCGCCCTTCCCTTCCGCGCTGCGTCTCGCCGCGGCCTTGGCGTGCTCGGGCAGCCCCTTTAGGCGAGTCTCGTCGGTGACGAGAAGTTCCCAGGCATTTGTCGCATCGAGCACGTTCTCCGAATACTTCTGGGTGAGCTGTGCGAGCTCGCTCTGCAGCGCCTCGAGCCGCGCGCGCTTGTCGTCTGGCAGATCTGCGCCGGCCTGGCGAAACTCCTTCACCGTCTCTTCGAGAAAGCGCCGGAAGATGCCAGCCAAGCGCGCTGCCGCGGGCGACTCGGCGAAGGCTTTGAGCCGCGCCCACAGAGCCGCATTGAGTGGAATACTCGCCTGGAAGGCCGAGACCTTCGGCAGCATTGCATTGTGCGCCTCGCGTAGCGCAGGGGAGTCAGCCACGGACTGGAGGTGCGTGACCTTGCCCCAGCCAACATTGAGTGCCTCGGTGGCCTGCTCCAGGGCGAGAAAGGTATTCTCGTAGGTCAGCGAGCTGAGATCGCGGCGCGCAATCGCATCTACCGCCCGCTGCGCCTCGGACAGCAGCCGCTCGATGGCCGGCTCGATGCGATCCGGCGTGAGCTGCGACCAGCGAATGTGGAACGAGGCGTCGGTAAAGGGATTATCAGGCATGCGGCGCAACAACTTCCGTAAGCTCGGAATGTCAAACCGCAAAAGACCAGACCGCTGGGGCGCAGTTCCTCTACCACGTGTACGCCACCCCCACCGAAACCTGCCGAGGTGAGGCGGGCACTGCGGGCACCTCTTGGAAATCGCTATCCCAAGCATTGTCGACCTGCAGCGCTATCTCGAAACGCCGCCATGCCGGGGGCCGATAGGCGAGACTTGCAGCGCTGGTGACGGCTTCATCGCCGCCGACGAGGCGGAGTTGGTTCTTGGCCTGGATGCGCATGACGTTGTCGAGACGCAGTTCGAAGCCTGCGCCTACCCGCCATGTCACTGCCACCGTGAGGCGATGCTTCGCGTAATTGAGCGCATAGAAACTGGCATCGACGAGCGCACCCCGGTAGTCGGCGTCCTTCGTCAGACCCGTGTAGCCCAGGACGAAATCAGCAGCACCCCACGTACGACGGGCGACGAGCTCCACCCCGCCCACATCGATATCCACGGGATTGGCGGTACGCGCGGTGACGCCGCTGCGAAAGGTCCAGTCGACGAGCGCCTCATCGGTGCGCCAGAACAGGGCCGCCTCAGTCTGCCAACCAGCGAGCGTACCGCTGAGGCCAAGCTCGTAGTTGCGCGTGGTCTGGCGGCCGAGGTTGGCGTTGCCCCGGAAAAGACCGCCGGTCGCGCTCGAGTTGAGAGCGGTGTAGGTGGGGAGCTGCGAACTTTCGGTGAAGCTCGCGTAAACTCGCCGCACCGCAGCGGAGGGCAACGCCCGTGCGATTTCGAAAACAGGCGACACCGCCGAGCCATCGCGGTCGCTGTCGTCGTAGGCCGCGCCCGCCTTTACCCGGAGCTGGCCGCCGTCGGCCATGGTCCAAGACTTCTCCGGCACGAGCACGAGGCGATAGAGCTCGCGCTCGCGGAAGCGGCCAAACGTGAGGGAGGTAGACTTGAGCTCATCGCTGCTCGCTTCCGCGCGAAAATTGATCGCCAGCATACCCAGGTCGCGGCGGCCATCCACGGCCGCACCGGTCACCCATGTCGTGTGCTGGAAGGGATGGATAGGCCCTACCGGGGCGAAACGATTGAAGGCGTAATCGTCTTTATTGCGGCGATGGAAGAGCCCTGCGGCCACATAGTCTCCCGCCCCGAGGTCGATGCGATGATTGGCCGCGAAGAGGGTGGTTTCCAAGTCATCGGTCTCGTTGGAATTGAAGGGCGTGTAGAGATTGGGCCAGCCGAAGAACTTGGCTTGGTAGCCGGCAAAAAAGTCCGTCTGCGCGCGCCCCGTCGCAATCTGGATACGGCCATTCACGCGATCGAAGCGGTGCTCACCCCAGGCGATGGGCCCATCGGAATCGGAGTGGGCGATCGAGACATCGGCACCCAGACGCCAGCCACCACCTAGCGAGCGGGAGACCCCTTGGTAAACCTCACCCCGCACCAGCGCGTTTTCGCCAAAGCCGGCCGACATCGCGCCCGCGGTACGGATAGGGCGCCAGCCGTACGCAATGGTGCCGGAAGTGGCATTCATGGCGCCTAGCGCCAGATCGGAACCGGTCATCACGGTAGGCGACGAGAGCATCGCAGGGGCAACAGGGATCTCGGCAAAGTAGTGCCCCGTCTGCGGGTCGCCGAGGGTCAGCGCTCCCAGTTGGAAGCCTGTATTCTCGAAAATCGCTCCGCGGATCGTGATATCGGCCTGACTCTCCGAAAGATTGCGGGCGTGGATGTCGACCCGAGGTTCGTAACGGAGTGCCGATACCGGCATGGCAAAGGTGCCGGCGGGGGCCTGATTTGCCACTCGCGGCGAGTACACCGTGACCTCCGGCAGTGCCGCCGGGGCCTGAGCCCAAACGATAACTGGCAAGAAAGGTAATCCGATCGACCACAGGGATTTCATCGGCGAGGAGCGGTAACGCGCGCGCAAACGAAAACAAGCCTCTTGTTATGATTAACCGAGAAATTACTTAACAAAGATATCCGACCATAAAAAACCCCGGCTCTACTGCCGGGGCTGGAAAGGCCAAGGAGACCTAGGGATTATTCGTCGCCGTCGTTGCCGATGGCCTCCACCGGGCAACCCTCGAGCGCCTCCATGCACTGGGCGACTTCCTCTTCGGTCGTCGGCTGCTTGTGCACGAAGGAGTAGCCACCCTCGTCATGGCGGGTGAAGAACGAAGGAGCCGTCTCGCGGCAAAGATCGCAGTCGATGCATTGCTGATCGACGTAGAATTTCCCAGGGGTGTTCTGGTCCCATTTATCGGTCTTGTTTGCCATAGGTGGACCAGCCACAAAGAAAACAAAAACTGGCACTGTCAAGCGACCTGAGGAGACACGTGTCTCCAAAGTGATAAACGCGGGCATCCGAACATCTCACCACCACCGTGCAGGGGGCGACCGAAGCGGCGATGAGCCGGGCCAATAGAGACGCGGAAGGCCGGGGTTTATTAGGCCCGGTTTGGTGTGGGCGATACCCATGAAAAAGCAGGGTCGTTTCCTGCGGCGCGACTTGTGTTTGTAACGCGCGCTGTTTACGGTGCCGCTCGATGCTTTCGGACCGGCCCTACATGCGCGGTGACTACGAGCGGGAAAAAACCTCGATCCTCATCTGGCTCGTTGCCGCGCTCATTGCCGGATTTATCCTCCAACTGATCGTCAGCTCTTTATGGTCAGGCCTAGCGGGGCGGCTCGAGCAGACGCTGGGGCTGACCGTGCAGGCATTGGAGCAGGGCCGCGTGTGGACGCTGTTGACGCATGCCCTCGTGCACAGCTCCTTCCCCCTGCACGTGATCTTCAACGTGCTCGCGCTCTATTTTCTCGGGCGTGAACTGCAGCCGATCATGGGGACTCCGCGCTTTCTCGGCGTGCTGCTGGTGGCGACGCTGACAGGGGCGCTGGCGTGGACCGCCGCGCACTGGACGGGCGCCGCCACTGAAATCCACCTCGGCGCCACGGCATCAGTTTACGCGCTCTTCATCATCTTCGCCTGCTTCTTTCCCAACCAGCAGCTCACCTTCCTCCTGTTTTTCGTGCTGCCCGTCACACTAAAGCCCAAGCACATCGCCTCTGCTTTGGTGGGGTTTTCCCTCCTCTCGTTGCTCGTCTACGAGATACCGGGTGAGGCGATGCCCTTCGGCATGGGGGCGGCGAGCTCTGCTCATCTCGGCGGGATGCTGATCGGGTTCCTGTACTACCGCTTCGTCCACGATTCCCCCTGGTCGCTCGGCTCGCCAGACCGGCCCGAGTTTGAACTGCCGCGATGGTTGCGCCGCACTCGCCGGAGCGTGCCGGCGGCCGAACTGGATCTCCCCGCGCCTGAGCCAGTGGGGGTGGCAGCCGCCCCATCGCCCCGGAATATCCGTGCCGAGATCGACCGCATACTCGACAAGATCAACAGCCAGGGACTCGGCTCGTTGACTGCCGACGAGCGCCGCACCCTCGATGGCGGTAAAGACCTCCTCAACCGCAATTGAGCGCGCAAGCCTGACGCAGTGGCGCGTAACTTTGCACCCTCTTTAGACATCCTATCTTGGTATTCCCTCAGTTCATCGCATCCCCGAAACATTTTTGCCCGGTTCCCCTCTAATCGCATCATGATAAGCGCCCTTGGCTCACTCCTCCGCGTCATCGCCGCAGCCGCACTTGCCACCTCCTTCGTGGCGCTTGCGCCTGCGGCTGACCGCAAGCCCTTCTCCACCTCCACCGCACTTGCTGGTGAGGCGCAACTCTTCGTCAAGCTGCTCGAGCAGGCTCACTACAACCGCGACAATGTCCGCACCGCGGACTACGCGCAGGTCGTTCCTGATTACATGGGAGACCTCGATGGCCAGCGCCTTTTTTTCCTCGGCTCCGACAAGGCGAAGTTCAACGAGGAATACGGCAAGAACGTGTATTATAACACCGCCTTTATCGGCAACGTAAACGCCGCGTACGATATTTTCTACGTTTACCAGACTCGCGTCGAAGACCGTGTCGCCTGGATCAAGGAAGAGCTTAAAAAGGAGTGGGATCTCAATACGGCGGAGACCTACATGCCCAACCGCTCCAAGGCAGAGTGGCCCGCCGACAAGGCGGCCGCAGACGATCTATGGCGCCGCCGGCTCAAATACGAAATCGTAGGCGAGCTGCTCAACAAGAAGACGCTCGATGAGGCGCGTGAAAATATCCGCAAGCGGTACGACCGTCTCCTGAAGACCACCTCTGAGATCGAGGGCAACGACCTCGCCGAACTCTATCTCTCCACGATCGCGCGTCTCTACGATCCACACTCCAGCTATCTATCGGCGACGACGTTTGAAGACTTTGGCATCCAGATGAAGCTGGAGCTCGTCGGCATAGGCGCGTTGCTCGGGCTCGAGGACGACAATTGTATCGTGCGCGAGATCGTGCCCGGCGGCCCCGCAGACCTGGGCAGGGAGCTAAAGCCCAACGACAAGATCATCTCCGTCGCGCAGGACGGCGCGGAACCGGTCGAAATTCTCGGCATGAAGCTCCGCAAGATCGTCGACATGATCCGCGGGCCCAAGGCCAGCAAGGTGCGTCTCCTGGTGCAGCCTGCCGACGCGATGGACAGCTCCGTTCGACGCGAAATCGTGATCGTACGCGACAAGGTAAAGCTCAACAACGCCCGCGCCCGCGCCGCTATTTTTCAGGTCCCTGGACCCGACGGCAAGACCCAGCCTGTCGGCGTCGTAGCGCTCCCTACCTTCTACGGACCCGCCGACGATGGCGATACGGATGCCGAGAAGACCACAGCGACCATGGACGTGGCCCGGCTGATCGCTCAGCTCAAGCAAGAGAAGATCGAAGGCCTCGTGCTCGATCTTCGGCGCAATGGCGGCGGCTACCTCACCGAGGCAATCAACCTCGCCGGCCTTTTCATTGAAAAAGGCCCCGTGGTACAGGTGAAAAACTACGCCGGCGAAGTCATCGTCGATAGCGACAACGATGCGGGCATCGCCTACACCGGCCCGCTGGCCGTGCTCGTGGATCGCTTCAGCGCTTCCGCGTCGGAAATCGTCACCGGTGCCCTCCAAAACTACGGCCGCGCCATCGTGATCGGCGACAGCTCCACCCACGGCAAAGGCTCCGTGCAGCAGGTCATCGAGATGAAGCAGCGTTCGCGCATGCTCGCCGTTTCCCCGCAGAAGACCGGCGCCGCCAAGTTTACCGTGCAAAAGTACTATCTCCCTAGTGGTGACTCGACCCAACTCAAGGGCGTGGTACCCGATATCGTGCTACCCTCAATCGAGGATTATCTGCCGATCGGCGAAGCCGACCTCAACCGAGCGCTCGTGTGGGACAAAATCGATCCGAGTAAGTTCAAGGGTGAGCCGCTCGATCCCAAGGTGCTAGCGCCTCTGCGGGAAAACAGCCTCGCGCGCCAGAAGGACCTCGAGGAATTCGCCTACCTCCGCAAGATCGTCAGCCGGTTCAAGGCGAACCAAGAGGAGAAGAATATCTCGGTAAATCTCGAGCAGCGGAAGCAGAAGAAGGCCGACGACGATGCTTTCCGCAAGGAGATGAAGGCGGAGAAAGAGCGGCTCTCGAAAAACGACTTTGCCTACAAGCCCTTCTACCTTGGCCCGCCGCCTCCGCCCAAGATCAAGGCGCCCAAGAAAGAGGACGAGGAAGACGATTTCGACTTCGAGGAGAATGATACGTGGGTGAAGACCGACGTGCACCTCCGCGAAGCCATCCGTGTCGTCAACGACGCCATCAACCTCGGCCGCACCCCGGAGCGCTGGGCCAACAACAAGGCGCCCCTCACCGCCTCGGTATCGGCCGGACTGAACTGACGGCCGCACATCGGCATTATTCGCTGCAAACCGCCTCCTCCGTGAGGCGGTTTTTTTATCGGTAAGCCAGGCTGGTACCGTCCTATAGGCGCGCGAAAATGTACCGATCTCGCTCGGTGAGATCGCGCACCGACTCGCCGCCGCAAAACCCCGCCGCCGTGACGGCAGCCAGGAGCTGCGCATGTTGCGCAATGCCGGTCTCAAGCGCCAGGAGACCGCCGGCGCGCAGGTAGCGCGGCGCGCCGGCGATGATCGCGAGAAGGTCGTCCGCGCCGTCGCTACCCTTCCCCGTTAGCGCTGACACAGGCTCGAAGTTGCGCACCTCGGCATGGGTCTGAGCCGTTTCTTCGGGCGTAAGATAGGGAGGATTCGAGACAATGAGGTCGAAGGACTCGGGTGGGATCGTCTCGAACCAATCAGACAAAAGACAGCGCACTCGATCAGCCAGCCCGGTAGCGGTCGCATTTTCCTGAGCGAGTGCCAGGGCTTGAGGGCTGGCATCAGTGGCGACCACCGCCGCGCCCGGGAATGCTTTCGCCAGCCCCAGCGCCAGTGCTCCCGTACCCGTACCCAGATCGAGGATACGCGCCGGTGGCTCGGGGCAGCGTGCAACGATCAATTCCACCAAATACTCTGTTTCTGGACGCGGGATCAGCGCACGCCGGTCGGTCTTGAGCTTTAGCCCGGCAAATTCGGTCTCACCGAGGATGTACTGTAGCGGCTCGCTCTGCGCGCGGCGGCGCACGAGTGGCCGGATCTTCTCGAGTTCAGCCTCCGTCAAGGGTCGCTCGAACTCCACGTAGAGCTGCATTCGCTTGCGCGCGAGCGCATGGCCGATGAGCAACTCAGCATTGAGGCGGGGCGACTCGATGCCTCGGTCGGCGAGAAATCCCGTCGTGCGCTTGATAATTTCGAGGACAGTGAGCATCTCAGCGGGAAAAGATCTGCCGTCGGTGGCGGCCCTCAAATGCCGGGCTGGCACCGAGGCTATTTGTGTGCATTCGCGTCATTTACGGGCGCTCAATCCTCATCCTCGCTTGCCGCGCGGCGTGGGGTGAAATCGTGGCCGGTCAATGCCGCGAGCTTCTCCTCGTAATCGGCTTTTTGCAGAGCGGTGATGATGGGCTCGATGTGCCCCTCCATCACCTGGGGAAGGCTGTAGAGAGTGAGGCCGATACGATGATCGGTAAGCCGATTTTGCGGAAAGTTATACGTGCGGATGCGCTCGCTGCGGTCACCGGAGCCGATCTGGCTCTTGCGCTGGGCAGCGTACTTCGCGCGCTCCTCCTCCTCCCGCAGCTTGAGGAGACGCGAACGAAGCACGGTCATCGCCCGCGCTTTGTTTTTGATCTGCGAGCGCTCATCGGCGCAAAAGACGATCATGCCCGTAGGGCGGTGGATGATGCGTACAGCCGAGTCGGTGGTATTGACTCCCTGCCCGCCGGGGCCGCTGGCGCGCTGCACGGTGATATCGAGGTCTTGCGGATCGATCTGCACATCCACTTCCTCGGCCTCGGGCAGCACTGCGACAGTCACAGTCGAAGTGTGGATACGCCCATTTGCCTCGGTGACTGGCACGCGCTGCACCCGGTGGACTCCACTCTCGAATTTGATCTGCTTGTAGACGTCGGTGCCGGTAATCAGCACGATGACTTCCTTCAGGCCGCCGCGCTCCGAGGGACTGCTGCTCATGGGCTGTATCTTCCAGCCGCGGCTGTCGGCGTACTTCGAATACATACGGAAGAGCTCCGCGGCGAACAAGCTTGCCTCATCGCCGCCGGTGCCAGCGCGAATTTCCATGACCGTATTGCGCGAGTCGGTGGGCTCGGGCGGGATCATCGCGAGCAGCACGGCTTCGCGGAGGGATGCGCGACGTTGCTGCAACTCCGGTAGCTCTGCCACGGCGAGTTCGCGCAAGTCCGGATCCGCAGCGGCATTGGCACTGATATCCTGGGCTTCGAGAATGTCGCGCTCCAAGCGATGAAACGCCTGATGATCCGCGATCAATTGCACGAGCTTCTGGTGCTCGCGCGTGACCTCGGCGGCCTTGCGCGGGTTGTTGTAGAATGACGGCTCCGCCATCTGCGCGCCGAGCTCATCGTGGCGGCGCTGGAAGGGAGCGATATCGGGAAGTTCGTCCATGAAAGGGTAAAAAGGTGGATGTAAAGAGTCCGGGTGGGCCGCTTTTGCGAATTGCGCGAGCCGTCGGTTGCGCTACCTATGGCAGCAATCGACCCGCGAGGCGGTTTGCCTCGCGCTAGAGATGAACGGCAATGGCCACGACACTCTTCACTCAAAACACCATCGCGTGCATCTGGGATTTCGACAAGACGTTAATCCCGGAATACATGCAGTCTCCCCTCTTCCGCCGCTACGGCGTGGATGAAGCCACGTTCTGGGAGGAGACCAACAAACTGGCAGGCCACTACAAGACCCGCGGCTATCACCTCTCGCCTGAGATCGCCTACCTCAATCATCTGCTTACCTATGTGCAGGCGGGCGCGATGGCTGGCCTCAACAACAAGGTGCTCTACGATTGCGGGGCCGACATCAAATTCTATCCCGGCTTGCCGGATTTCTTTGATCGGGTGAAGGGCTTTGTGGCGGAGAAGCCGGAGTACACTAAGCACGAAATCTCAGTCGAGCACTACGTCGTGAGCACCGGTCTCGCGCCGATGATCCGAGGCAGTGCCATCGCGACCCATGTGGACGGCGTCTGGGCCTGCGAATTTGTCGAAAACCCGCTTCAGCCCGGTTTCCTCAAGCAAAAGGAGTTTCCCATCGAGGCCACCGCCGAGATCGCGCAGATCGGAATGGTCATCGATAACACCACGAAGACGAAGGCCATCTTCGAGATCAACAAGGGCACCAATCGCAACGCTGCGATCGACGTGAATTCCAAGATGGCGGCAGAGGATCGGCGCATCCCCCTGCAAAACATGATCTACATCGCCGACGGCCCCAGCGATGTCCCGAGCTTTTCGGTCGTCAAGGGCGGGGGCGGTCGCGCCTACGCGGTCTATAATCCGGACAAACCAGCCGAATTTGAACAGAACGACCGGCTGCTCCAATCTGGCCGCATTCATGGCTACGGCCCCGCCGACTACCGGGCGGGCTCCAGCACCTCGCAGTGGCTTCGGCTACATATCCACCAGATCTGCGACCGTATCGTGGCCGACCGCGAGGCGGCCGTGGCGCTAAAAGCCTCCAAGCCGCCTCGCCATCTCAATGCCACCCCAGAAGAAGAGGCAGCCCGCCGCGCCAAGAAAGGGCCGCAGCAGGCTTCCTTTTTGGAATAGACGGGCGGGACTTTCGCGCCCGAGACGCGGGATCTTTCTCAAAACATTGGAGAGTCGTCGTTAGCGACGGGGCGCCCGCACTCCGTGATCGGCGACTTTGCGCGCCCTACTTCGCCGCGAGTGAGATTATGGGTCATCCACCGACCTGTGCGACCACAGCTGCTTCGGGTATCTTGGGAGCATGCACGAGCTTCCCCCTATCGTTGTAGCCGAGGATGATGACGATGATTTCTTCTTCCTGCGCCGGGCCGTCCGTCAGGCTTCGCTGGAGAATCCCCTTCTGCGTTTTCGGGACGGCGCAGAATTGGTGAAGTTTTTGCAGCAGATACCTCCGTCCGAGGTCGGCCCGACCTCACGACACCCGTGGTTGTTGCTGCTTGATATCACGATGCCGATGATGAACGGCTTTGAGGTCCTTCACTGGCTCTCGACCCATAAGAAAGTGCCCAAACTTTGCCCGGTGATGCTCTCCGGTTCCTACCGTGCAGAAGACATCGACCGAGCAACCCGGCTGGGTGCCGTAGATTATTTGATCAAGCCCGTTACGGCACAACGTCTTGCGGTGGTAGTGGCACGGCAGTCTGCACCCGCCTTGCAGGGGAGTTGAGAGATACGGTTCACCTAAGCCACGGGCTGACGATAGACGAGGCTTGGCGAAAAAATCGTAAATTCGGAAATAGCGGTAGCTCCATCGCGGGCGTAGCTCGCGCATGTGCGCATAGCACGCGAGGCTTCACCTTTTCATTCATGCTAGACATGCCTTTGATTATAAATAACTTATGATCTAAAAGTGCCCTCACTGGGCCCTAAACGGGGGCAAAGGTGCGAATATTTCCCCAAATGTGTCGTTACATTCCTGTGCCGACCATTGAAACAATCGAGACCGGAACGCCGTCATCTCACGCACCATGGCCCAGGATCGCCTCCAGACTCAACGCTTCGAACTGAAGTACCTCGTCTCCGAAGAGACTGCGCGTGCTGTGCGTCAGTTTATCCGCTGCTATCTGAAGCCCGACGATTTCGCCGCGACTCAGCCCGATAACGCCTACCCTGTCCACTCGCTCTACTTGGACTCACCCGACCTGTCGACCTACCAAGCAGTGCAGACGGGCGAGAAAAACCGATTCAAGCTGCGCATCCGCTACTACCGGGACACCGACAAGGTAGTGCACTTCGAAATCAAGCGCCGCACCAACGATATCATCTCCAAGATGCGCGCCGGTGTGCTCCGCGAACACGTGCAAGCGATCCTCTCGGGCACACCTCCGCAGCTGCGCCACCTCGCCAAGCCCGATGGAAAGCAACTCGTGGCGCTCCAAGAGTTTTGCCGTCTCATGCACAAGCTTCGCGCGACACCGCGTTCCCATGTCGGCTACATGCGGGAAGCGTGGATGAGCCCCCTGAACAATAACATGCGGGTGACCTTCGATCGCGCCGTGGCCTGCGCTCCCGAGTTTGGCCTCAGCTTCAAGACCCATGCTGAAGGGGCAGTCTCACCGTTTGAAGAAAAGGTGGTTCTGGAACTGAAGTTCGTCGATCGGATGCCCGAGTGGTGCCGCGAACTGATCCGCGCGTTTGGCCTAGTCCGCGGTGGTGCGCCGAAATACGCCCAGGGCGTCCTTACGATGGGCGAGCATAAAGTCTCCAATCGCGGCATCGGTATCAAAGTGCCGACCACTGCAGCGGTGCCGCGCACGCGTCTGGAGCGCACGATGCCTTTGCCGATTCCGGCGGTTGCTGTTGCCTGAGGCCGGTTTGGGCTTAGGAGTCTAGCTTATGAACGCGCTCTTGCAGGGCGATTATGGAATCGCGCCCACGAGTTTTCAAACCGTCCTGCTGGCGATGCTGCTGGCCTTCCTGATGGGGCAACTCATCGCATGGGTCTACATGTTCACGCATACGGGGGTATCTTACTCGCGATCGTTTGTGGTATCGCTGATCCTGATGCCGGTGATCGTGGCGCTGGTGCTGATGGTGCTTTCGAACAATCTGGTGACCGCGTTTGGCCTTATGGCGGTGTTTGCCATCGTGCGCTTTCGCAACATCCTACGAGACACGCTCGATACCTCTTACGTGCTCGCAGTGATCGTGCTTGGCATGGCCTGCGGCACTCAGAAATTCTCCACGGCGATCGTCGGCACCTTCGTCATCGTCGGCTTGATGCTCTATCTCTGGTTTACGTCGTTTGGCTCGCGGCATCGTTACGACCTTATCTTGAACTTGCACTGGGCACGCGGCGTTTCGGAGATGCCTGCGCTCGAGCGTTTACTTTCTAGGCATAGCTTCAAGGTCCACTGTGCCAACCGCCACTTCGATTCCAACAACGAGGGGGCCGACCTCTCCTATCGGCTGCTCCTTCGCGATCCTTCGCGCGTGCCCGACCTCCTCCGCGAACTCGCAATGCTCCCGGGAGTCGATCAAGTCTCGAGCATGAAGGCCGAGGACGAATCGGAAGTCTGAGCCCATGAGCGACCGACTCCCACCCATCCCCACCCCAGCCTCGCAAGTCTGGAGGCAGGCGCGGCTGCAATACATACCTTTTATCGTGTTTGCGATCGGCTTGGCCGCGGCCTATTTTCTCTGGGCGCAGTGGGTCGCCCCTCCGACACTGCTGGGCGAAGCGGAGGCGATTCGCACCGAACTGCGCTCCGCTCAGGCGGGCCGCATCGTCGACCTGCGGGCGGAGCTGCTGCAAAGCGTAAAAGCCGGCGATGTGCTCGGCCGGGTGATCGTGAATGAGCCCGCCGTGCTGGCTTCGTCTCTTGCCGTGATCCGCGCGGAGATGGAGGTGCTGCGCAACTCGGCCCACCTGACAGTCGAACAGCTCCAGCTCGATTGGTTGAGTAAGCGGGTGCAATTCATCGCCCTCCAAGGCCAGCTCCAGCAGGCCGAGGCCACCCTCTCTCGATCGGCCTCGCTCCATGCGGCGCGCCTTATCACGGACGAGGAGTATGAGATCGCGAAAAACGCCCGCGATGCGCTCAAATCGCAGCTCGATGCCCAGATCGAGCTCAATGCCCGGCTCGATCCCGCAGCCCGCCCATCAGGGGAGCGCGATACCCGCGCCATCGCCACCGCCAATCTCGGCCTCGAAGCCGTGATCAAGCAGAAGGAAGAACAACTCCGCCTCATCGAAGCCCAGCTGGGCCCTCAACCCCTGATCGCGCCCATCGACGGCGTCGTGACCTTTGTTTACCGGCGTGTCGGAGAAGCAGTCTCCTCGGCCGAGCCCATTGTGCAGATCACTGCGCCGAAGTCCGAGCGCATCGTCGGATTTATTCGCCAGCCGGTCACGATGGAGCCTAGGCCCGGCATGACAGTCGAGGTGCGCACCCGCACGTTTCAACGCCGCTCTGCCATGACCACCGTGGCGCAGGTCGGCCAGCAACTAGAGCCCGTCTCGCCAACCCTGCTGGCCGCGATGCGTCTCCCGATCACGACGATACCCTCCGAATTCGGCCTGCGCGTCCACATCGTGCCACCGGCAGACCTCTCGCTCCGCCCGGGCGAGACCGTGGATCTGATCATCCATCCCTAGAAAGCGGGAGCATCGGCGCTGTTAAGTAGCCCAACGCCTCCGCGCCCGCGTACCTGCTCCGGCGACGGGCGAGCGGCGCCGCGAAGGGCACTCAGGATGCCGCAGAGCGAAGATCTCGTCATGCTGCATCTTCGCCGTGATCCCCGCCGCATCGGCAAGGACGTCAGCCACAAGCCTGCGCCTGCGACGCCGGAGGGGATCGGGAATGGCGGATTGATGGGCGGCAGTGGAACCGGAGAGTCCGAGGGGTGTGACGGCGCACTCATGCAAAGCAAAACTGCATTTGCCTCGTTTCTCGCGCTTGCACGCCGACCCACCGGGTCTATAACCCGCCGCTTCCCTCCAACGTCCAGGTGCCCAATCCCTCATCCAGCAACTCCGCCGCTCCGTCAGCCATCCAGGCTGCTCATGAGGCTGCGGTACTGGCCCGGATGCACGACGACGAGGAGTTGCTGGCGCGCTGGGCCGAAGAGCTGGAGGAGCGCAGCAAGGAGCGACTCGCCCTCCAAGCAAGGCACCGCGATCAACTCGACGACGCGCTCGACCATCTCGCCACCCTTCGCGCCAACGCGCGCAAGCCCGAGACTGAAGGCACCGTGCCCGCCTCACCCGCCGAGCCGGTGCCGCCACCTGCGCCAGCCACGCCGGTTCCAGAGCCTTTCACGTCCGCCGACCTCGAAGGATATCAGCTACCCTCGCTCGAGCTGCTGCGGCCTCCCGCAGCTACGGAGCAGACCTTTGTAAGCCCCGAGGAACTGGACGCGAATAAGCGCTTGCTGCAGGATGCGCTGGATAGCTTTGCGATCGATGCCTTTGTGCAAGATGCGATCGTCGGTCCGCGAGTGACCCAATTTCGGGTGCGGCCAGGCTTTGGAGTGCGCGTGGAGGCTATTGCCGCACTGGAGAAAAACATCGCACTGGCGATGTCTGCCAATGCCGTGCGCATCCAGGCGCCGATCCCCGGAGAGAGCTTCGTCGGCATCGAGATTCCAAATCGAAACGCGGCGCCGCTTGCCCTCAGGGGAGCTTTCGAATCCGCCGCCTGGCGTAGTGCCAATCGGGATACGCTGCCGCTGGTGCTCGGCGTGGACATCACCGGCAAGCAGGTTTTCTGCGACCTGGCAAAGGCGCCTCATGCCCTCATCGCTGGCGCCACCGGCAGTGGCAAATCCGTCTGCATCAGCAATCTTATCCTCTCACTGGTTTACCGCTACCGGCCCGACGAGTTGGAACTGGTGCTCATCGATCCCAAGATCGTCGAGTTTGCGATCTACCGCGATCTGCCGCACCTCATTCACCCCGTCGTCACTGAGCCAAAGCAGGCCTGCCAAGCACTCAAGTGGCTCGTGCGGGAGATGGAGCGTCGCTACGCAATTCTCGCCGATAAGAGCGTGCGCAATCTCGCCGGGTACAACGCCAAGGCCGCCGTGGAGGGCTTTCCCAAGCTGCCCTTCATCGTCCTCGTCATCGATGAGCTCGCCGACCTCATGATGACGGCTGCGGCCGACGTAGAAACGCCCATCGCACGCCTCGCGCAAATGTCGCGCGCCGTCGGCATCCATACTGTGCTGGCGACGCAGCGCCCGAGCGTCAATGTCATCACCGGCGTCATCAAGGCCAACTACCCGACGCGCATGGCCTTTCAGGTCTCGTCGCAGATCGACAGCCGCACCATCCTCGACGGCAAGGGCGCCGAGGCACTTCAAGGCCGCGGCGACATGCTCTACAATCCACCGGGCCTCGGCCGCCTCCAGCGCCTGCAGGCGCCCTACGTCGATGACAACGAGATCGAGCGCGTCGTCACTTTCCTCAAGAGCCAGCTCCAGCCGCGCTACCGCGTCGAGCTGCGCCCGGAGGATGCGCCCGGCCCGCAGCAGGGCGCCGATGGCGGTGCCGTCGACGCCGCTGGCGCCGACCCGATGATCAAGGAGGCATTGGAAGTCATCGCCTCCCATGGCCGCGCCAGCACAAGCTACCTCCAGCGCCGTCTCAAAATCGGCTACAACCGCGCTGCCTCGCTGATCGAGGAAATGGAAAAGCGCCGCCTCATCGGCCCGCAGGTCGGCAACAACCCGCGCGAGATCTACGTGCAGCCCGGCGATTTGAAGATCGGCTGAGCATGATGCTGCGGTACCTCACCCATGTCTGACGCTCCGCTCACCGTCGACTCGCTCATCGAGCGCATCCAGCGCGAGGGAGTCCGCCGCACCGCCCTCGCGCTGCGCAAGCCTCCCGTGCCCTCGCGCCTGCTGCAAGAGCTCGCGGAGCGACTCGATGTGCCCGAGGCCCGGCAATTTGTCGCCGCCTACCCGCTTTCGCCATCGCATCTTCTCGAGACGCTGGCCCAAGCCGCGCCCGATCCCGTGGTGCTCGGGCTGCTCGCGACCAATCCGCGAACGCCCCCTCACTTGCTCACGCAGCTCGCGGCGCACGCGGAGGCCTCCGTCCGCGCCCAGGCTGCGGTGCATCCGCAGATACCTCCCCGCGAGCTCCTGACGCTAGCGGAGGATCCGCAGCGCGAGGTCCGCCGCTCGCTTGCGAGCAATCCTTCGCTCCGACTCCCGCATCAGGCGCTCCTTTCCGTCGATGCGGACCCCGGGGTGCGTCTCAAGCTAGCGGGCCAGGGCAACCTACCCAAGCCTGTCGCGCTCGTGCTGGCTGCCGATGGCAGCAGCCTCGTCCGCGTAAACACGGTCTCGTCCGCCAAGGTCGAGGAAGACGTATTGCTCGGCTGGGCCGCGAGCGACGAGGAGGATATCCAGCTCGCGCTCCTTCGCCGTGAAGACCTCACTCCTGCGGCGCACCGAATCCTCATCCAGTCGCCGCACGCGACTGTACGGCGTGCCACGCGAGCCATCGCCAAGCTCGATGATATCGACCTGCTTCATATTGCCCGCCACGGCGAGCCTGAGGAGCGCGCATGGGTAGCCGCGCGCGATCTGCTCGTGCGTCCTTTGCAAAATCTCCTCGCTCAAGACGCGGTGCTCGAGGTGCGCGTCGCGCTCGCGGGCAATGTCTCGCTCGACGAGGAGATCATCCGCTACTTCGTCGGGCAGGCTGAGGCCCCTGTCTGTGTGGCGCTTGCGACCAATCCTGTGGTCCCCCTCGATCTGGTGCAGGAGCTCGCGGCCACCCGTCATGCCACGGTGCTGGCTGCGCTGGCTTACCGCGAAGTGCTGGAGGCCGACTTGGTGCGATTCCTCCTCGCCCATAGCCCTGAGTTTCGCGGCCATTGGGCACTGCAACAGCGCCCTATCGGCGACATCGATCTAGAGACGGCCAAGCTGCTCCGCAGCGACCCGCTCCCGTCCGTGCGCGCTCTCGCCGTCGCTGGTTGCCGCGAGTGGCGGCTCTCCGACCTCTACGAACTGGCGCGGGATCCCGCTGCCGTGGTGCGGGTTGCCGCAATGAGACATCCCCGCGCGTCCGAAGACCTGCTCGCCGAGCGGCTCACGGACCCGGTGCCGGAACTTGCGGCTGCCGCCGCGCAACTGCGCGAAGCTCGCCAGCGCGCGGCGTCCAACGCGCTGCGCGCCCAAGCCACCGCCACGCCGGCGCGCGAGGTGCTGGCGTCCGCAGCTGCCACTCCTTCGGGCATCTCGGCTGCGCCCGCCACCCGCCCGGCGCCAGAGCCTGTATTCATCCCGGCTCCCCCACTCCCCGCGGCGCCGCCGCCCCATTTTGTCAAAGGCTCGACTCCCGGTCTTTTCAACAAGCTTAAGCGCATCTTCTTCTAAACGACTTTAACACCATGGCTAAAAAAGCCCCCACCTTAAACTTCCGCGACATCGTACTCGGCGCCGAGGCCGAGGTCATCCGCCAGGCCCTCGAAGCCCGCGTAAAGATCGACCAACTCATCGAGGAGCGCCAGCGCGCCTACGAGCGTATCGCCGCCATCGAAGTGCAGGTCGAGGAGACCCTGGGTGAGCCCGGAGTCTTCCCCTTCCCCGCGCCACCGCTGCCCGTCGCTGGTTTCGACCCCAAGGCGGAGTTCGCCACGCGCGGCAATCCTGCCGCCAAGAAACCTGCCACGACGACGCGCGCCGCCTCCGCTGCGACCGAGGACTCCGATAGCGCCGAGTAAGCGCCGGTGACGCCTGCCCAACAAATTCAGATAAATCAGCTGCTCCTCGATCGCGAGGCGCAGTTCGTACGCGTCTACGACCTCGAGCAGGCCGCAGCTCAGATATTGGGCGAGCCCTACCCATTTACCAAGCCCTCGCTGCCATCCGACAATCGCGGGAAAAAGAAAACCGCTGGCAAGCCTGCCTCTCGCGACCGACTCCGCCGCCTCGAGGAAGGCGAGACAGCCTATCGCGTCACCTACCGGCAGTTCAGCCAGACCATGACTGAGGATCACGACGATCTCGACGCTCTTCGGACCCTGTTTGCCGCCCAAGGAGCCAACCTGCAAATCCTGCGGGTAGAAACCCTCGACACTGGCGACCGGCCGAAAGAGGCGCTGTACGAGCGCGGCGGTTGAGCCTGCATCGGCGCGCGAACGGCACGATGCCAGCGGACGCGCACCTGGCGCCCGCTATGATAGACCAAGTGCCGGACGCGGCGACGCCCTGCCGCTGAGGAAGCCTAGGAAATCTCAGTTTTTCGATTTGGCGGCGCGCACTCGGCGTGAGCACAGATGTCTTCGTTGCGCGACCAACGCCGGCCGCAAGCGTATCGCCATGTGCTTTGCGCCAGCTCGCTTGCGTGTTGGAAGCATCCTCGTCTCATTAAAGCCACCGCATACCACCATGAGTGTCCGCAGTCAGTTTCCGGACGAACAGACCGACCAAGGAGACTTCCAACGCCAGGACGATGAGTTTCGCGACTGGGTACGAGCCGACGGGTCCACACCCTACCGCCCTGAGCATGGTCGCTACCATCTCTATATCTCGTTGGCCTGCCCTTGGGCACATCGCACGCTGATCGTGCGCCAGCTCAAAGGCCTGGAGGAGGCCGTGGGCGTCACCGTGGTCGACCCCATACGGGATGAGCGCGGATGGGCGTTTCGCGAGGGCCCAGGGTACTCCCGTGATCCGCTGAACAATTTTTCTTACCTGTCCGAAGCCTATCTTGCAACCGACCCCGACTTCCGCGGCCGGTGGACCGTGCCCGTGCTCTGGGATCGCCGTACCCGTCGCATCGTAAACAACTCCGAGGACGACATCTCCCGGATGTTCAACGACGAATTCGGAGCCTTGGCCAAAACTCGGCACACGCCGGATCTTTTTCCGCCCGCTCTCGCGCGCGAACAAAGCGAGCTGAGCAACCTGATCTACGAGACGGTCAACAACGGAGTGTACCGCGCGGGCTTCGCGACGCAGCAGCGCGCCTATGAGCGCGCCGTGCGAGCCCTCTTCGAGACGCTCGACGCGCTGGAATCCCGCCTCGCTGCGCGACGCTACCTTCTAGCCACCACTCCAGTCGAGGCCGACTGGCGCCTATTTTGTACGCTCGTACGCTTCGATGCGGTCTATCACGGGCATTTCAAATGTAATCTGCAGCGGATCGTCGACTACCCAAATCTCCAGGGCTATCTTCAGGATCTCTATCAGATTCCAGGTATCGCCCACACGGTAAACTTCGATCACATCAAACGGCACTACTACGTCACCCACACGGAAATCAATCCGACACAGATCGTGCCGCTGGGCCCAGACTTGCACCTCTCGCGACCCCATGGGCGGGAGCATCTGACGTAGCGCGCCACCTCGCCGGGGCGCGACAACGCGGAGGTCTGCACCGACCCTGCCATCAGTCAAACGACAAGGTTACTTGGGCGCGCCCGCGCAGGGCCTTGGAGTAAGGGCATGTCTCGTGTGCCAAGTTCATCAGGTGCCGCGCATCTTTCGCCTCGATGCCTGGCAGGGTGGCGCGAAGATCGACCGCCAATCGGTAGTCGCCTCGCTCATCCTCTTCCAAATGCGCGCGAGCGATCACGGTGGCGCCTTCGGTATGGTAGTGCGACTTGGCGGCATGGCTGCGAAGGCTGCCTAGAAAGCAGGCAGCATACGCGCCCGCAAAGAGATGCTCCGGCGTCACACTCCCCTGCGATCCCGAAGTCGAGAGTTCGACGCGCAGCTTGCCATTGGCCGTTTCTATCTGGCCGTCTCGGCCTCCTTGAGCGATCGACTCGGCGACGTGGATAGTCTTCATAGCCTCTCACCATAGTCTGCCTATCGCCTTCGCGATATGGGGGCAATTCCGGTCTCGGGTAGAAGCGATCTGCGAAGACTACAAAAAAGCGGCGACACTCGTCGCCGCTTGAGCGTCAGAATCGATGAGAGAGAAAAACGTGAGGGCGTTTCTCCGACTACTCTCGCGTGACGTCGCGTTTGATCTGGCCGGTCTTCTGCTGAAGACGGCCGGCTGCCTCATCGACAGCGCCCTTAGCTTTCAGCTTGGGATCGCCGGCGACCTCGCCGGCCTTCTGCTTGATAACGCCCTTGGCCACCTTGGCGGTGCCCTCCACTTGATCGCGAATTCCTGATTTCATGGGGAAAAGCCCTTTCTTGGGTTTGAGATTGCAACACTGGTAACCCTGTCACGGACCCAGTCTCGCCAACGCCGTTCCCCACACTCGTGCTAGCCTACGCTAGCGGCAGTCAGAGACCGTCCGCTCGCGCAGTATTTCCCCTTACACCAAGTCGACCGAGCCCGGGATAGGCACCTTTGGAAAAACACCCGGGCCTGGCCCGATCGTCTTGGGGAAGATATCGAGCTTCGAGCCTTCCATGAGCCACTTCCACGAGACCTCTCGCCCCGTGTACGCGGAGATACGGCCTCCAATGGCAGTCAGCGTGCTGTGGGCGACACGCTCGCCCTCATTGATCGGATTGTTCGCGCGTATGCTGGCAATGAGGTTTTTATGCTCCTCTACCATGGGATTCGGATTCTCGCCCTTGTACGTAAACGCATTTGCGCCCGTGATAGTGCCCTTGTTGCAGTCCGAAAAGCCCTTGGTGCCCACGACGCGCTCGGCGATACGCTGCGAAGACTTGGGCGTGTGGCGGCACATGCTCATCACACGCGCGCCGTTCGCGTACTCCATCTCAACGGCGAAGTGATCCCAGATATTGCCGGGCAGGGAGCCGCGATTCTGCCGGCCGCCCATGCCGTAAAATTTCACCGGTGGGCCGTTGAAGGCCCAGTTCATCACGTCGAGTTGGTGGATATGCTGCTCGACGATCTGATCGCCGCTCAGCCAATCCCAATGGTACCAGTTCCAGCATTGCCACTCGAAATCACTGAGGCTCGCGAGCCATGGGGCTTTAGGATCATCCTTGGCGCGGAACCAGATGCCATCGCCATTCCAATAACACTGTCCGCTGACCAAGTCGCCTATCTCGCCATCAAGGATGCGCTGCATCGTCGCGAGGTAGCTCGGCTGGTGGCGACGCTGCGTGCCGGCGCCGACACCGAGGCGCTTTTCTTTAGCCAATTTGGCGCTGGCAATTACCGATCGGCAGCCGACCGGATCGACTGCCACAGGCTTCTCCATGAACACATGCTTATTGGCGGCCACCGCAGCCTCGAAGTGCATCGGCCTGAAACCGGGCGGCGTAGCGAGTATCACGAGATCGACGTCCGCAGCGATGACCTTCTTGTAATTGTCGAAGCCCCAAAAGCCGGGCACATCCGGCGAAAGCTTGAGCTTGGTGCGGGCAGCCGTGACCTGGCGCTCGAAGAGATCGCCGATGGCGACGATCTCGACGCCAGGCGCGGAATCGAGGCAGTTTTGGGCGGCGCCAGTCCCTCGGCCGCCGCAGCCCACCAGCCCGACACGGATGCGATCGGAGCCTTTGGTCGCTCCGAGCGCACGAGGGGTGACCGAGCCCGCAAGCATAGCGGCGCTGGCAGAAGCAGCGGAGATCTTCATGAAGTCGCGACGCGACAGGTCCGTGGGGATAGCCATGGCAGAGGGAGGGGGGGTATGGGGATTCCTGTTGGCGCCAGGCACCGTGTCTGGCGTCTCCTCTTAGGCAGTACGTTCGTAGGGGATCTGCCAAATAAAAAACCCCGCGACCCAAGAGGATCGCGAGGCTCGGGAATAAATCTCGTGGCTGCTCAGAAGTTGAAGCCGACGCCAACATTCCACGTGAACTGGCCATCGCTGAAACGATCGTCGAGGCTGCGGGCTTTGCGGAAGAACCAGCCGTACTCGGCCATCGCGAAGACAAAGGTACGCGGTTGCACATAATACTTGGCGCCAGCTTCCAGGCCGGCCGACCAGGTATCGCGCACGGCATCGCCGTAGACGCCACCGATGTTCACGCCGACGAAGGGCTTTAGGGGCGTGGCGGTAGAGCCAAAGTGTTGATCGAAGGCGAGCTTGGTGGAGCCATTCCACTGAGTGCCGCCTACATCGGGGTTGGAATAGTTGAGTCCTTGGCGGAGGGACCACATCAAGGTATCATTGATGTATTGGCCGTAGGAGAAGTTGATTCCACCGAGGGTGTTGTCGAAGTCCTTGTTGGCAGCGCCGCCGCCGCCCAAGGTGAATTCGCGCTCTCCGGCGCGCCGCGCAAAGTCGCTATTGACTTGGGCCAGCGCTACAACGGGCAGCGCCAGCGCGATCATGAGAGCGGCGATGGGATTACTCTTTTTCATGGGTTAGGGATGTTTTGTTCGATTTGGTTTGCAGACCCGCACACCGTCCCGACTTGAGCGTAACGGTTCACTGCCCGCCCCCCGTAAATCGGATGGGAGATTTTTTGCGGGGAAAACTTCGGTAGTGGTTTTTCCGATACACACTCATCCCACCGATCGGAAAACGAAAAAGGGCGGGTTAAACCCGCCCTTGAAGGAAAGGACGTAAAGCAAGACCTACAACGCAGTGGGACTCCGCCTGTCAGCGCTGGGGGCGACGCGATCAAGCGCGCGATCGATGCGCGCGGCGGACGAGCGCTCGGGGTCAAGCTCGGTATCCGGCCCGGGCAGGCGGCTCGATAGCGTAGGGGCCGCGCCGCCGCCTAGCTGGCGCTCGGCCTCCAGCCAGTGATCGACATCGCGCCCCACGGGGCAGCCACGATCGATCCAGATGGCGTGGGCAAGGGCGGCAATCTGATCCCGAGTAGGGGCGAGAGGCCGTGAAGAAGGAGTCTGCGGGGAGAGGCGGGAAGTTTTTATGGAATTCATACGCACTCAACGTAGCACGTCGCGGCTCTCCTGCCATGGGGCGAAACCATGCTACTACGTTCGGGCAGGCCCCGCCTCCCCTACTCCCGAATCTTTCTCAGATCGGCGACAAATGCCGCGAATGCCGTTTCCGGATTCTCCCCCGATGGGAGCCGCAGCAACGACGAAGGGTGCACCGTGATCAGAGCCTGCGCCCCAAACTCGGTAGGCAACTTTTGCCCTCGCTCACTCGTGACTTTGACATCGACGCCCACCACGGATCGTGCGGCGCTCGCCCCTAGGCATACAATCAACTCTGGGGCTGTCGCTCGCAGCTCGGCCTCCAGCCAGGGTCGGCAGGCCGCCGCCTCGCGAGCGCTTGGGGTTTTATGGAGTCGCCGCTTGCCCTGCGGCTCCCACTTGAAGTGTTTCACGGCATTGGTGACATAGAGTTCTCCCCGCGGGATACCTGCCGCCGCGAGCGCGCGATCCAAGAGCTTGCCAGCGGGCCCTACGAAGGGCCGACCTTGCCGGTCTTCCTGATCGCCTGGTTGCTCACCCACCACCACCACACGAGGACGAGCTGGGCCTTCGCCAAAAACGGCGCAGGTGGCCTTGCGCCACAGGGGGCACGCGCGGCACGTCGCTGCCGCGGTGCGTAGCAACTCCAGGTCGCGAGTCAGAGGCACTCTCGCAGACCCGAAGACCTCCGGCAGATCGCGCCGCACCTCACTCGCCTCGATCATCTCTTCCACACGCGCTGGCGCCTCGGCCAGAAGGTCGGGGATGAGCCCTGCCTCCGGCAGATTTTTCCAGTAGTGCTTGGGCATCTGAGCGAGCATTGCACCCACCTTGATGCGCGCAGGATTAAAGATGCTGGCGTAATAGGTACGCCACAAGTCCTCCGCCGCGTCCTCCGGAGGCGCCTGCTCCTTTGCGACGCCG
The DNA here is from genome assembly GCA_964480585.1 of uncultured Opitutus sp. Lineage (GTDB taxonomy): Bacteria > Verrucomicrobiota > Verrucomicrobiia > Opitutales > Opitutaceae > ER46. Next base: position 45,613 of record CAYZPV010000025.1, read on the forward strand.
GGGGTAAACCTCACCTCTTTGCCGTCCCAATGCACGCAGCGTTCCGGGGTGAGGATCGACCAGCGCAGCGATGCAAAGCGGTCGACAAAGAACGCCGCATTCGCTTCGACGATGTGGTGTTGTGGCTCAAACCAAGCCACGTACCACGAGCCCGATTCGGTACGCACCTCGCGAAAGCGCACAAATGCGCGCATCTTATGCAGATCGCGATGCACGGCCTTGGCCAGCATGCGCACCGCGTTGACATCGGGCTCTACCGCCACGTCAAGCAGATGGGGCTCCCCGTGCGTGAGACGCCAAAGTACCCGGTAAAGCAACGCCCAGCGCACCGCAGCGCGGTGGCAGCTCACCTCTCTGGCCAGCTCCAGAAAATCTCGGGGCACGCGAAACGCCGCGGGCGCGCCGGCATCTGCGGGCAACGGCGCTAGTTCCTCTCGCTCAAAGCCCAATTCGCTTTGTTCGGCGCGAGCATCGCGCCAAAGAACCATATCGGGCGCAAGCGCCTCTACCAGCGCTTTGCGCGCCACGCGCTTCCATCCCTCAAACGTGCCATCGAAAACCAGTTCGCGCAGCATTCAGAATTCGTTGATCACCGCCGGTCCTGGGTTGGCTGTCGCGAAAAGATCGAGCTGTTGCGCCGGCTTTACGAACCGAGCCCGCAGACTATCGCTCTCCAATTCCCCGAGCCTGGGACGGTAGTCGACCGTTTCGATAAAAGGCATCACCTTTTTGAGCGAGACCTTTAGCTGCGTGAGGTCATTCAGCCGTAGTGAGTGCCACCGGCGAGCTTGTACCAGCTTATCCACTGTCTTTACCCCCAGCCCTGGCACTCGCAGGAGGAGATGACGCGGGGCACGATTGAGATCGATGGGAAATTGCCCTCGATGCCGCAGTGCCCACGCCAGCTTAGGATCGATTTCGAGATCGAGATTCGGTGCGGAGGCCGCGGTGATTTCTTCGACGCCAAATTCATAGTACCGCATCAACCAGTCTGCCTGGTAGAGGCGATGCTCGCGTACGAGCGGCGGAGCCACGAGGGGAAGCTTGCTCGAAGCATCGGGGATCGGGCTGAAGGCAGAGTAGTAGACTCGCTTCAGCCCCTTTTTATCATACAAGTGCGCCGCGCGGCCTAGGATAACGCTATCGCTCGTCTCGGTGGCGCCGACGATCATCTGGGTGCTCTGGCCGCCGGGGGCAAAGACGGGGGCCTTGGCGCTCTTCTCACGCTCTTCCCGCGAGGCGTCGATCCGCTCTCGGATCGCGCCCATGGCGGCCTCGATACGCGCGATGTTTTTCTCTGGCGCCAGTTTCTCGATGTCGCCCGGGGTGGGCAACTCGACGTTGATGCTGATACGGTCTGCCCACTTGCCGGCCTCGTCGATCAGCGCCTGGCTAGCCTCCGGGATGGTTTTAAGGTGAATGTACCCACGAAACTGGTGCACTTGCCTCAGCGTGCGCGCGACCGCCACGACCTGCTCCATCGTATAGTCAGCATTACGGATGATACCCGAGCTAAGAAAAAGCCCCTCGATGTAGTTCCGGCGGTAAAAATCGAGTGTGAGTTGCACCACCTCTTCAGGCGTGAAACGCGCCCGAGGGACTCCGCTGGAGACGCGATTCACGCAATAAAGGCAGTCGTAGATGCAGTAGTTCGTGAGAAGGATCTTGAGCAGCGACACACACCGCCCATCGGGGGTATAGCTGTGGCAGATGCCCGCGCCCGTGGTCGACCCCAACCCGCCGCCGCGAGAATTCCGCGAAGTCGTGCCGCTGCTGGCACACGATGCATCGTACTTTGCCGCGTCAGCGAGGATCGCCAGTTTCTGCTGCAGTTCCATCGTCGGGGATGGAACGTGCAGTCTGTCGCGTCCGATGCAAAAAACTACGCGTGGTCTGGCGGCCTACTTTGCTACACTCCGCGTAATCAAGGCTATCGGCAGGCCGACGCAGGTGAGGTGGGCAAAGAGCACCGGCATCCATGCTGCGCCGGGGAAGCCTGCCGGTGGGCTGGCCGAAAGAGGCAGCACCGCAAGATTCATGAAAAGCCACACGCAGACTCCGTAAAACAGGCCTCCCAGCACTGGCTTTTCCACCAGCCAGCGGAGCTTGCGGCTGACCGCGTAGAAAACGGCCGCGGCGCCCAGCGCGATCACAAAGTGTAACACGAAGCCGAGCAACGCCGTCGCCATGCCGCCCTTTGCCGCCGCATCGCGGCCAAGCGCACCGGCCGCGATGCCCTGCAGCACGCGAGTGGCGGGCACCCCCTTGAGCAGGTAGTAAACGATGACGAACGAGATATCGGCCACGCCAGCCGCCAGGCCGGCGCTCACGATCGTCCGCCAGGCTTGCGCACGACTCCGCGGCAAACTCATTTCTTTTTCCCACCGCCACGACGGTCGCCGGCGGTCTCATTCCAGTAGATGACGACGTTCTTGGTCGCGCGCCCCGCTGCGATGATGTCGGGTTTGCCGTCACCATTGAGGTCGGCCACCTTGAGGTCTTCGCAAGCCATCGTATTATCGTCCACGAACGCGTGCATCTTCCATGTCGCACCCGCCGCGTCCTCCGTGGCGTAGACTTTTATGCCGACTTTGGCGCCAGGCACGCCGCCACCGCGCCAGCCGACCACGACCTGATCGCTGCCGGTGCCGAGCAGATCTGCCGTGGCGAGGGCGTGGCCTTGGACGAGTTTGTCATCGAGCAGCACTCGGGAATCTGTCCAGTCCGCCGTGCTCGAGGCGGGCGTACGGGGCGCTCGATACACCGCAAGCTGGTTTCCATGCATCGGCTCCACCGCTGCGACGAAGCGACCGCCCCCCGGCAAGGAGCCTGCGCGGACTTCGCCGGCGGGAAGTGTCGTGATGATCTGCGGCACAGCGCGAATGCCCACCGTATCGATCATACGCACACCCTCTTTGGTCGCCAAGAGCAGCGTATCCCCACTGGCTGGACTCAAAGGCGCACCGGGATCGAAATTATGCGTCGCATGCAGCGGCGGTAGGGACGCTGCCAACGGAAACGGTTTGCTTTCGGTAGTCCATGGGTACTCGTACCCGAGAAACTCCACCCCTACACCCGCATTGTTCTTGTTGCCTCGGCCGTGCAGCGGCTGCACAGCGAGGTAGAATCCACGGTCAGGGCCGCGCACCCACGCCATGCGGTGGGTCGTGGGCTCATGAGGCAGTCGCTTCGCGCCCCATTTCTGGGTGCGGTCCGCGGGGGCCTCCAAGAGAAAGATGGCGCCGCTGTTGACTGTGTCGTTTGGATTCCACTCTGCACCCACAGCGATCTCCGCCTTGCCATCGCCGTCCACATCCCGCGCGGCGACGCACACATGATCCTTGGCCGTCAGGTTTTCCGCGATCACAAACTTTTCCCACGAGGGGTTCCGGTACCACACGATCTGCTTGGCGTCGGCCAGGACAATGTCGTCCTTCTTATCGCCGTCGACATCCGCGACGGCGAGGCCATAGCCAATCTGAATGGCTTTATCGATCGTCTGCGGCCTGACGACGAGAGTAGGAAGTTCAGCGGCCATGGCGGAGCCAGCCACTAAGGGGAGAACGAGTGCAAAACGCATAGGGGTGGCTGCCAGAAAAACCACCTCGCCACCAAATGTCCGGCGCAAAATGCGGCATCTAATAACCTCTTCGTGCGCGCCTTACTTCGGGAACCGCTCCGTCCTACGCTGGTCCGCGGCACGTCCAACCAGACTCTCCCGCTCGCCGGGCAAAATGCCCGGCGGAACGACATGACCGAAGAAACATTCTCCGCTGAAAAGACCACGAGCCCGCTGCAGTGCCGGCTCTGTGGCCATCCACACCGGCCGGTGCCGCTTCGGGGCGGCGAGCGTGCCCACTGCGCTCAATGTGGCAGTCTGCTCGCCAAGGGTCAGCGCTTGGGCCGACGCGGCGCGCTAGCCTTCACCCTTGCGGGGGCGATCTTCGCCCTCGCTGCGGTGAGCCTGCCCTTTGTGACGGTAGATCGACTTCAGAAGGAGCGCGTCGGCTATTTATTTACCGGCGTGGAGATGCTCTGGTCTGAAGGCATGCGCGTTCTTTCGCTCGCCGTGTTGCTGTGTGGCATCCTTGCCCCATTGCTGCTTCTCACCTTCCTCGGTCTGCTGCTTGTGCCCCGGCGCGGATTCTGGCGGGACAAGGCGCATCGGACGCTGCTGCGCGTGGCCGAGGTGCTCGAACACTGGTCGATGCCGGAGGTGCATGTGCTCGCAGTGCTCGTGGCGCTTACCAAGCTCGGCACGCTGGTGAACGTCCAGGTCGGCCCCGCCTTTTGGTGCTACGGCGCGATGACTGTTTGTATCATCGCAGCCTGGCGCAATACCGCTCTCGCGCCCGACGACCTCCCGCCCATCCGCCACTCACGCCGGCACTCTACCCGTCGCTGCGCCGCGCTCGCGCTCGCCGCGACGGTGATGCTCATCCCGGCAAACGCTCTGCCCATCCTCAACACCTCCACGCGCGGTATCGAGCGTACGGATACGGTGATTTCCGGGATTTCTCAGCTTTGGAGCGACGGCCTCTTCGTGATCGCCGCAATCGTATTCGCCGCGAGCATACTTATCCCTTGCTTGAAGCTCCTTGGCCTGGGCTGGCTGCTGCTCGCCGCAAAATCAGGCCGCTCCCCGCGGCGCATAGGCCTCACCCGCCTCTACTCCGTCCTGGAGTTCGTCGGCCGCTGGTCGATGCTCGATGTTTTCCTCGTGGCATTCCTCGCCGGGCTCGTGCAGTTCGGCGGACTCTCCTCGATCCAGCCCCGACCGGGAATCGTAGCCTTTGCCGCCGCCGTCGTGCTTACGGTGCTCGCGACGGACGCCTTCGATCCCAGGCTGCTTTGGCAATCCGCACCTCGCAAATCTCCAATCATCCCCGCAAAATGAACGAGACGCCTCCTCCCAAGATTTCTCGCGGCCCCACGCTGCCCCTGGTCTGGATCGTACCTCTGATCGCCTTGGGCGTGGGTGCCTGGATGCTTTATCGCGAATACCGGGAGCGCGGCCCTGAAATCACCATCGAATTTCAACAGGGCGATGGGATCGAACCACGCAAGACCTCCGTGGAGTACCTCGGCGTCTCCGTGGGCGTCGTCACCGCCGTGGCCTTCACCGATCAACTCGATCGCGTTCGCGTCACGGTGCGCCTGGAGCGGGAAGCGGCCGGACTAGCCCGCCAAGGCACGCAATTTTGGGTCGTACGACCGGAAATCGGCCTCTCCGGTATCCGCGGGCTCGATACGCTTTTCAGCGGGGCGCGCATCGTCGCAAACCCCGGTCGAGGCGAGCCCGCAGACACTTTCCTCGGCCTGCCCAAACCGCCTCCGATCGAAAACCCGGAGGAAGGTCGTGCCTTCATGCTGCGCGCGGAGCGGCTTGGCTCCATGTTACCGGGTGCGCCAGTCTTTTTCCGCGAGATGAAAGTCGGCATGGTGGAGACCAGCCAGCTCTCCACCGACGCCACTTCGGTCATGATCCGTATCCGGGTAAAAACCGCCTACGCCGATCTCGTGAGAAAAAACACTCGTTTCTGGAATGCGGGGGGCGTCTCGTTCAGAGTCAGCCTGCTGGGCGCGGAAGTGAAGAGCACCTCTCTCGAATCACTCTTTTCCGGAGGGATCTCCTTCGCCACGCCTGAAGACGAGAAGGGTCTCGCCCCGGTGGCTGCCGACGGTGATCAATTTATCCTCCACCCCGAAATGGACAAGGAGTGGCTCAAATGGCGTCCGCGCATCTCCATCAAGCCACCCGATGAGACACCGGATATCGCAGAGCCTCGCGGGCCGCTGGCTCCTCTGGCCAAACCGTGATCACCACGGCACTGGCCGTCAAGGACGCGAAAGGGCGCGGCCTTGTTATCAGGCCGCGCCCTTTCGCAGAGGTGAATAACGCCGATGGCGTCGATCACGTCATCCGGTAGCCTTCTTCAGTCGCGGCAGCAGCTCTTTCCATTTCGCCCCAAGCTTTTCCAACTTGGCTCTCGCGACCAACATCGAGCGCCCCGACAGCACCGGCGACGCCGACTTTGGCGTGGAGGAGCGGCGAGCGGACTGCGTGGCGACGGTGCGACTCTTGGGGGTGATGGCACGAGCAGTCACCTTGCGGGCGCGGGAGGCCCGAGCTTTTGACTTTGAGGGACGCTGAGACGCCGGGCTGCTCCGGCGTCGGGTAGTGGAGGCAGGTTTCGTGGACATAGAAGCCGAAGTTTCATTCGATAGTGTACCCCTGCTCCGGCCGGTTCCGCTGTCGTCATCCGGAAAGTCCCGGGATCACATCAACGACTTGAGCATGAAGCCTCGTCGCTGCGCCTGCTTCTTAGCTGCGCAAGTCCGTGATCTCTCCTAGCCTGTGTACCCGCCTTCCCTCCCTCGGACATTTTCGATTTACGTAGGTGGTTTTATCACCGCGAATCCATTGCAAAAAGGGAATTATAGGGAAACCTCCGGGCTGTCGATTAGGACATATGCCGACCCTCTCACTCCGCTGGATTCTCTCTCTTGCCGCCCTCTTTCTCGTCGCCCTCGGCGTCGATCTCTATCTCTCCCACTCCTCCACCACCACCCAGCCTGCCGGGCAGCGAGTGAGCATGGCGGATTTTCTCGCGGCCGCAAACAAGGGCGAGCTAGTCGAAGGGCGCATTATCTTTCGGGCTAACACGGCGGGATTAGCCGACCTCAGCGCCACTCGTGAGCGCGAGGGCCAGACCACGACGGTACGTACCACTGCCCGCCTCACGGATGGCGACCTCGCACTTCTGCGTGAGCGTAGTTTCAGCGAGGACGATGCCAGCGCAGTGCTTGCCCAAAAGCCCACCGCCCGCCAGCGAGCTGCCACCGTGGCTCACTACAGCATGCAAGTGCTCGGCGTGATGCTGATCCTCACGGGTATCCTCTACGCGGTGCAGCGATACTCGGGGCGTTTCGCGGGCTTTTCCGCCAAGACCATGCGCTCGGCCAGCTCCAGCGTGAAGTTTGCGTCCGTCGCAGGTTGCGATGAAGCCAAGGACGAAGTGCATGAAGTCGTGGAGTACCTGAAGGATCCCACCCGTTTCCAGGCCACTGGTGGCCGCATGCCCAAGGGAGTGCTGCTCGTCGGTCCGCCAGGCACCGGCAAGACGATGCTGGCCAAGGCCGTCGCCGGAGAGGCGAAGGCTCACTTCTACTCCCTCTCGGGCTCCGACTTCGTGGAGCTCTACGTCGGAGTGGGCGCGGCCCGGGTGCGTTCGCTTTTCAAGAAAGCGCGTGAGACGGCGCCGAGCATCATCTTCATCGACGAGATCGACGCCATCGGCCGAGCCCGCTCCAACAGCGACGGCGGAGGCGCGCAACAGGAGCACGATCAGACGCTCAATGCGCTGCTTGTCGCCATGGATGGATTTCATTCCGAGGACGCTGTGGTCGTCTTTGGCGCTACCAACCGGCCCGATACCCTTGACAAGGCCCTCCTCCGCCCTGGCCGTTTCGACCGTCAGGTCTCCGTGGGCCTGCCCGATCTTCGAGGCCGGGTCGCGATCCTTCAGGTGCATGCTAGCAACGTGAAACTCGATGCGGGAGTCGAACTCGAGACGCTAGCCAAGTCCACTCCTGGCTACTCGGGCGCGGACCTCGCCAACCTCCTCAACGAAGGCGCGCTCCATGCCGCGCGCCATCGTCGCGCCGCCATCACGATGGCCGATCTCGACGAAGCCCGCGACAAAATCAACTGGGGGCGTGAGACACGCCGCGTGATGACCGAGCACGATAAGAGAGTAATCGCCTATCACGAGGCCGGCCACGCCCTCATGCAGGTGCTCTCGGGCGAGGATGCGATCAAGCTACAAAAGGTTACCATCATACCGCGCGGCCGCTCCCTTGGCAGTGCGCACTTCACGCCGGAGCGCGATCTTTTCAACTACTCTCGCGAGATGCTCATCTCTCGACTGCGCTGCCTCATGGCGGGCCGGGTCGCCGAGGAAGTCGCCCTTGGCACTATCACCAGCGGTGCTTCAAGTGATATCCAGGAGGCCACCCGCATTGCCCGGCAGATGGTTTTCGAGTACGGTATGTCTCCACTCGGATTCGTCGCGCTTTCGCGCGGAAACGGCGAAGAGTTTGCCAGCCAGCAGACGTTTCACGAGGCCGAGCGCCATATGCGCGCGCTGCTCGATGATAACTATGCGGCGACCACGAAGGCACTGCTTGAACACCGCACCACCTTGGAAGCCATTGCTGAAGCGCTGGTCGTGAGCGAGACGCTCTCAGGCGACCAGGTGCGCGAGTTGGTGACACTCAACGCTGTCGCGGTCCGCCCGTCTTGTTAGTTGGCCAAGGCAGACTCCATGCAACGGCGGTGCAGGTCTTGAAACATCGCCACGTAGGCATCGAGCCCAAACGGCTTGTTCTCAAAAGCACTCGCACCTGCGAGCAGAGCATCGGAGCGATCGTTGGGGATATTGGAAGACGTGATGATCGCCACGGGAATATCACGGGTGGAGGGGTCGCTTTTCAGTGCGGAGATGAGTTCCACGCCCGTCTTTCGCGGCATGCACAAATCGCTGATCACCATATCCGGTTTATGAAACGGAGTTCGCTGGCGTACCAGCGTCAGGGCATCCTCCCCATCGGCGGCGACGAGTATTTCACCAAAGCACCCCGCCCGCTCTGCAGCCGTGCGGGCGAAAAAACGAAGGTGAGGGTCGTCTTCAACCAGGAGGACTGTGGTCTTACCTAGGGTAGAGGGATTCATTGCCAAGTCGAGTAGTCCCCTCTGGACCCTCTATGTGGGCCTACGTGCCCCCGCCACCGGTAGGAGCAAGCGTGTGTCGTCACTACCGCAAACGACGCCAGCCCTACCCGGGAATTCCTCCATCGTTACTCCGCTGCGTCGCGACGTGTCAGCGCTTGGCGTCGCTACGGGAGACTACACCGTTTCGAAAAACCACTTCCGACTCCTCGGGAGTCTCGCCGCGGCCCCCAGTGCTCGTGCTGACTCCGCCACCCACCCCACCCGTGCCGCCTCCGATCGAAATGCCTGTATTGCGCAGCGCGCCACCCAGGCCCGCGCTCTTGCGATAGACCCACACTTCATCCTCACCACCTTTGGCTGAGCGCGTGATGACTTGGGTGGGTTTTCCGAGAGCCATCTCGACCTGCTCAGGCGTCATGCCCTTGATCGCCTCTCCATTGAGGATCGCCTGTCGCACCTCGATGGGATAAGAATCATATCTCGCGCGATCCGCATCGATGCGAGACATCGGAGAAGTGGAGCAGCCTGCCAGCGCGATCAAACAGCCGACGAGCAGCAGACGAGCGGAAAGAAGCGGCTTCATAGGAAAGTATCCTAGGTTCGACGGCTAAAATCGCAAATTGTTGCGCAATCAAGTGGTTCCCCTTGCAGAAGAGTCTATTCCGGTACGGGAATTTTCTAGTCATACGTAACAACACCCACTTACTTTTGTTTGCTGGTTAAGGTTTCCCCAAAAACGTGCGATAAGAAGAAGCAAGAGCGCCATCCATGCCCGATCCCTCCGTCATCGACCCCCAGGCCATTGAAAACCTGCGGGCTCTAAATCCCGACGATAACGACGAGTTCTTGCGGGAAATCGTTAACATTTACCTCGAAGACACGCCCTTGCGAATCAAGGAACTCGAAGACAGTCTGGCCGCCAAAGACGCAGGCAAATTTACGCGGGCCGCGCACAGCGTGAAGGGCAGCTCCTCCAATCTCGGCGCCGTCGCAGTCCGCAATGTGGCGGAGAAGATCGAGCACGACTCCCGGAGCAAAGGCTTTGAAGGCGCTGAAAGTCTCATCGCCCAGCTCAAACACGACTACGCCCGCGCCGAGGCGGAGCTGAAAAAGCTGATCGGCGGATAACCTGCCGGGCTGCACGTCCCGCTTTGAAAGAGCGGGACGTGGGATTCGATTAGTTTTCGCCCCAAACCTTAGGGGCCTTGAAATCCGCGGGTTTTGGGCTGTTGCGCGCAGGCGCTGCGGCAGCGATGTATGCCTCGAGCCTGGCTCTGAGCTCACGGAGTTTGGCAGGCTCTTTCTGCGCCAGGTTGGTCTTCTCGTAGGGATCAGTCCTGATGTTGAAGAGTTCCTCTTGAGCACGCTCTTCGTTGGACTTCGCTGCGCCTTTTTTCTTCTTCTTCGCGGCGTTGGCCGCCGCCTCGGGTGGGCCGTCCTCTGCATCGCGGACTTGGCCGTTCACGATCAGCTTCCAATCGCCCACGCGGATCGCCCCGCCGGTGCCGGTGACATTGTGCAATATCTCGTCGCGAATGGGTGTGCCTTTTGCGAGCGCGGGCCAAGCATCGCGGCCATCGAGCGGGAGGCTCTGCTGGAGCGAGCCGCCACCCAGCGTGATCAAGGTGGGGTACCAGTCGACCATATGCAGCGGCGTCTCTACGATTGCGCCTTCACGCAACATGCCCGGCCAGGAAGCGACGGCAGGGACGCGCACGCCGCCCTCATACAGCGTGCCCTTGCTGGCGCGCAGGGGCCCATTGCTGGTCGTCGCGCCAGGCGCGGGGCCGCCATTGTCGGAGCAAAAGAAAACGAGCGTCTTGTCACGAAGGCCCCTTTGCTCGATCGCGTCGATGATCTGGCCGATCGCCTCATCCATCGCCGACAACATTCCGGCGTAGGCTTGGCGGTTACCGGAGAGATGGGCAAAGGGAGCGAGGTATTTTTTCGGCACCTGCAGCGGGGTGTGCACGGCATTGAAGGGCACGTAGAGAAATAGCGGCTTGCTCGTATCGTGCGCCGAGATGACGCGCACCGCCTCCGTCGCAATCAGGTGAGTGGCATAGCCCTCATCACGGGCGACCCGGTCATTGCGATGCCAGTCGAAACCGCCGTCTCGCTCATGCGTGAAGTAGTCGAGCGCGCCATTGTAATGACCGTACTGCTGATCAAAGCCCCGGCGGGTGGGCAGGTAGGCCGGCTGGAAATGGCCAAGGTGCCACTTGCCCGTAATAGCTGTGGCGTAGCCGGCTTCTTTGAGGGCCTGCGCGAGCGTGCGCTCCTCGAGCGGCAGACCGTAGTCGGCCCACGGGCGCACGACGCCTACGTGCAGCCCATAGCGCATCGGATACCGGCCAGTAAGGAAAGCCGCGCGTGTCGGTGAGCACACCGGCTGCACGTAGAATTGGTCGAGTCGTGTGCCCGTTTTTGCGAGCCGATCGATATTGGGCGTGGGAATCTCACTGCCGTGAAAGCCGACATCGCCCCACCCTAGGTCGTCAGCCAGGAGGAAGACGACATTGGGCCGCGGTGCTCCCGCGCCCGCTGCGCACGTCAATGCGCTTAGGAGGAAAACTGCCACACGCGACCATCGCCAGAGGGGTTTCATGCGTGCATTCAGCCGCCTCCTTTTCACTGCCGCAAGCACGGCGCGATGCAAGGCGTTGCGCGGCTTCCAGGCATTTCCGGGAACCGAAAAAACACCGGGCCATCCCAACCTTTTTACCTTGGCCGGCATCCTACCACGGAACCCAATGACCTCTGTGGCAACCGATCCCTCCGCCGCTGCCGAGATGGCACCCGTGCCAGCCTGCACGGAAACCGATCTCGTGCACCGCGCGCAGGCACGCGACGGGGAGGCATTTGAGCATCTTTACCGGCACCATGTCCGCCGCGTCTATGCGATCTGCCTTCGGATCACTGCCGATACTCGCCGCGCAGAAGAGTCTACGCAGCAGGCTTTTCTTCTCGCATGGCAGAAGCTCCCGCATTTCCGGGGCGAGAGTGCCTTCAGTTCCTGGCTGCACCGTATCGCGGTCAATGCCACCCTTGCCGCCATCCGCCTCGAAGCGCGGAAGGCCAAGCTGATATTCAGCACGGAGGCGCCCGCCGACTTCGAAGCGTCCTCCCTCACACCCGCCGCCGGCAGCCGTCTCGATCTTGAATCAGCCATCGCCGCACTCCCGCCCCAGGCTCGCGTCGTCTTCGTACTCCATGAGATCGAGGGCTGGCGGCACGAAGAAGTCGCCGCAGAGCTCGGAGTCGCGGTGGGGACGGCCAAATCTCAACTCCACCGCGCGCGTAAACTCTTGCGGGAGGCCCTGCGATGAACTGCCACACCTGTTCCGATCATCTCCACGACTACGCTACGGCTCCTCATTGTCTCGCGCCTGCCCTGCGCCAGGCTCTGGAGGCGCACCTCGTCGCGTGTAGCGCCTGCCGCGCCGAGTGCGAAGCAGCCCGCGCCCTTTGCGCCGCGACGGCGGCACTCCCACGCGCGAGCACTCCAGCGCGAGATCTATGGCCAGGCATCGCCGCGCAGCTCGCTTCGGCTGCTTCCCCCGATGTGGCGGAGGGCCCTCCCTTGCGATACCTGCTGTGGCGAAGCGCATTGCCACTGGCCGTAGCGGCTGCCGTAGCGTTTTTGTGCAGTATCGCCGGCAGGCAGTACGTCTTCGATCCGACAAATCGCGCCTCTCCGTGGTCGGTGACCGCCATGTCGGGCGAGCCCGCTCTCGCGCAGACACGCGTGCACGGAGCGCGGCACTTCCAGGTGGGCCAATGGCTGGAGACCGACGCGCGCTCCCGCGCGAAAGTCAATGTCGGCTCGATTGGTGAAGTGCGCTTGGCCCCCAACTCCCGCGTACGCCTGGTGGCCGCGTCAAGCGGCCACCACCGGATCGAACTCGCCCGTGGCAAGATGGAGGCCCTGATCTGGGCTCCGCCGCGTCTCTTTTTTGTGGATACGCCCTCAGCTACGGCGATTGACCTCGGCTGCGCCTACACACTCGAGGTCGACGAAGCGGGCGATGGAGAACTGCACGTCACGGCCGGCTATGTGGCGCTCGAGCACCGGGATCGCAAAGCGATCATACCCTACGGCCTCAAGTGCCAGACGCGCAAAGGCATCGGCCCGGGCACGCCCTACGCCGCCGAAGCGTCCTCGGAGCTGCGCGCAGCGCTGGCGGCTTTTGACTTTGGCCCTGCGGCGGAGCGCCCGGCCGCCCTGCATAGTATCCTCGCGCAATCCGGCAAGGAAGACGCCATCACCCTCTGGCATCTCTTCGACCGCACGACCGCGGTCGATCGCGCTGCGGTCTACGATGCGATCGTGCTCTTCAACCATCCACCGTCAGGCGTTACCCGCGAAGGCATGCTCGCTGGAGACGAGTCGATGCGCCTCGCGTGGGGCCTAGCACTCGGCATCGGCACGCTGGAGCTGCGCGATTAAGGCGAGCGGTGTCGTCCAAGACTGTTCGCAAACAACCTATCGCGGCAGCGTCGACCCGCAGGCCAGCTGCTTCTTTAGCTCAATCTCGTCTCGGGATGAGTTTGATCGCCGGTCGCGCGTGCGCGATCGTCGCTGCCGGAAGATAGCCGCCAAACGACAACGTCGGAGTCACTAGCGCTCGCGGCCCAAGGAGTGTGCCGGGATTGAGCACAGCATTGCAACCGACCTCGGCATGATCGCCGACGATTGCTCCAAATTTCCGCAACCCTGTCTCGAATGAACCCTCAGCGGTACGAACGACGATCGGCTGCTGGTCGAGCCGTAGATTGGAGCAGATCACACCCGCACCGAAGTGGGAATGACTACCCATGATGGTGTCCCCAACATAGCTGAAATGCGGCACCTGCACTTTGTCCATCAGCACGCAGTTCTTGAATTCGCACGCATTGCCGAGCACGCAGCCCTCGCCCACGATCACATTGCCTCGGATAAAGGCGCCTGGCCGGATTTCCGTGCCCGCGCCGATCCACGCCGGACCGATGATCGTCGCGTACGCCGGTAATTTTACCGAAGGGTGCAGCCATACCTTGCCTTGGATATCGACGCCCGGCGGTGCCTTGATCGCACCCGGAGCTTCCGCGATCGCAGCCAGCGCCGCGCCGATCTGCTTGAGCCAGTCCCAAGGCGGCACATCGGGCCGGAAGGAAGCGGAGAAATGCTCCAGCGATGAGGGAAGGGAAAAGAAATCGGAGGCTTTCATCCGTGTTTGATGGCGGGAGGGTGTTGGCAAAAGAGGGCTGATGAGATAAAAAAAATCGAGCGCCAGCTAGTCTACGGATACCATCGCCTTGAGCACAGCCGGATTACCCGCGATCCTAGCCGGAAAGACTTCAGGCGTGGCCGCCAGTTCGAAGCGATGCGTGATCCACGAGCGCGTATCTACGCGACCAGCCTCGACGAGTCGCATGACGGCGCGAAACGTATCGGCAGTGGCATTACGGCTGGCATAGAGCGTAAGTTCGCGACGATGCAGGTTCGGATCGCTGAAGGTGATGTCGCCCTGGATCAAGCCCACGAAGACGATCCTGCCCCCGTGCGCTACGAGCTCGAAGGTCGACTCCATCGACTTTGCATTACCCGTCGCGTCAAACACCACCGTCGGCAGTTCGCCGCGCCCGATCTGGCGCAGCCGCTCCGTCACTCCTTCTCCTGGCGCAAGGGTATGCTCCACGCCAAAGCGCTCGCGGCAGAATTGCAGTCTTCGCTCGCTGATATCCATCACGGCGACTGTCGCACCTGTGAGCAACGCAAACTGCACCACGCTCAAACCTATCGGGCCCGCGCCAACCACGAGCACGAGATCATCCCTCGTCGGCGCGCCACGCTCCACTGCATGCGCACCGATGGCGAGCGTCTCGATCAGCGCAAGTTCGTCGAAGCCGAGGCTATCGGAGCGGTGCAGCTTTGCTGCCGGAAGTGCCAGGAGCGGCCGCATGCCGCCATCCGTGTGCACGCCGAGACACCGAAGCGTCGTGCAGCAATTGCTCTTCCCTCGCCGGCAGGCTAAGCAGCGGCCGCAGGTCAGATACGGCTCCACCGCGCAGCGATCTCCCACGCGTAGTCCATTTGCGGCGTCGCCAGCGTCCACCACCTCCACGCCCAGTTCGTGGCCCAAAATACGAGGGTACTCGAAAAACGGCTGCTTCCCCGCGTAGGCACTAAGATCAGTACCGCAGATTCCGATGCGCCGGACCCGCACCAGTGCCTCTCCCAGACCCGGTGCGGGCTCAGGCTCTTCTCCTCGCCCAAACTCACCGGGTCTCAGTAGCGCGATGTGCAGCATGGCAGCATGAGGACGATTTGACGGGCCATGCGGTATGTGAAGCAATCATCGTGACTCCCCCAAGTAAAATTGCGCCCCCCGTCTTTCCTCGCTTTCCGCCCTCGCCTGCTTCGCTGGATGATCATCTTTGCCATCTGGGGACTCGGCACGGCAGTGCTGTTGACGAAGATCGCCCGGCCTCGCACCGCGGTGCACGATGTGGACGAGAGCTACTGGATCGGATCTGCCTACTACTACCATCTCGCCTTCCAGCAGTACGCCTGGCGGCATCCGGATTGGAGCCTGCTTCCAGCCCGCGAAAACCCACCCCTGGCTAAATACACGATCGGGCTGGGCCTTTCCCTCGCCGGTCAGAAAGTCACCCACGCGCAGTTGCTGGGATCATTCTTCGCGCAGTACGAGTACGCCCCCACCGCCTGGGGCGATGCCGATGGTCGCATCAAGCGCGAATCCATCGCCGCCAAGGTTGATCCTCAGGCTCGCGATCGCATCGCCCGTGGCGCCGACCTTGTCGTCGATCCCGCGCTGCTCGCACCTGCTCGCGTAACTATGCTGGTTTGCATCGTCCTCACGAGCTTGCTGGTTCTCACGCTCGGGATGGTGAGCGTCGGCCCGATCCCAGCCCTCTGCGCCAGCCTCGGCTTTCTAGCCCACCGGCACGTGGCGTACTACGCCAACCATGCCCTCTCAGAGGCGGTCGTCCTGCTTTTTTCCACCGCTGCAGCGCTCGCAGTCGCCGTGCTAGTGCGCCCGCCGCCCGATGGTGCATCACTACCCCGCCTCTCTTGGCGGCGTGCTGCACTCATTGGGCTCCTGCTCGGCCTAGCCTGTGCCGCCAAGATGAACGCGCTCGTGGTCGTCTTGGCCTATGCGGTCTTTCTCGCCTCGACTCTGGTTCCCTGGGTCAGGCTCCATCCCCTTGCCTCGTTGCGCCGTCTATTCTTGGAGGGAGCGGTCGCTGCCGTCGCGGCGCTAGGCACCTTCATCCTCATCAATCCGGCGATCCTCAACGACATCTCCGGCGGCTTGATCGCGGTGGTACGGGAGCACTGCCTCACGGAGGGAATCCAAGCCACCTTTATCAAAGGGCATCTCCCCACGCTCTCGGCAAAGGTGCACGCCGTCGTAGGTCTTGGCTACTTCGGCTGGGGCTGCTTCATCGGGATGCTGGGCGCAGTGATTTGGGCGCTCTGCACGGGAATCCCCGTCCTTCGCTTCCTTGCGCTCTGGTGGCTCGTCGCAGTGGCCTTGGTGACATGGTGGATTCCGTTTGGCTGGATGCGCTATCTGACTCCACTGCTCGTCCCGTCTGTGCTGCTCGGCGCCTGGGCCGCCTGGCGCTTTTTCATGCTGTACTGGACAACTACGAAGAAGGCATTGGCCGCACCGGCGCAGTCCGCATCCTGAAAAGCAAAAGCCCTTCCAGAGGAAGGGCTTTTGTGAAATGGAGCGGGCGAAGAGACTCGAACTCTCGACGTCCACCTTGGCAAGGTGGTGCTCTACCAACTGAGCTACGCCCGCGAAACAGGGTGGCAAGGAGTAGGCCCGAATTTGTTTCCGTCAACAGCTATTTTTCACAAATTGAAAATCGTTCATTTTCTCCTCTGAAACGAGGTCTAAAGTTTTTTCGACGCGATGCTGATCGAGCATCGAGTTTTGACCCTCAAAACGATTGGACCCGCAAATCACAGCGGCAAAAAGGCCGTCCTTCGCACGCCAAGCCTGGTTAGCCGCTCACGTGTCGCCTCGCGCCATCGAAAGTCGGGCGAGTCAGATTGCCCCTTATTCTCCTAGCACCAGCCCGTCCTTATCGTTGTCGGTGCGCCTGTTTCCGCCCTTTCGCCCATCCGCCCTCCGATGTGACTCTTTTGCCCGCCCCTGAGACTCGGCGTAGTACGCATAATTGTGCGTGTAATAACCGTAGTCGCCACCGGCATTGTGCGGCACCTGATTCAGCACCACGCCGAGAAGGGGAGTTTTGAGGCTTTCCACGATCTGCTGTGCGCGTAGCACCATGCTCTGCGGATTGCGCCGATGCTGGATGAGCAGCACCGCGCTGTCCACGGCGCTCACTAACACACTGGTATCGCTCACGCCAATGATCGGCGGGGAATCAAAGACGATCTTGTCGTAGCGGCCCTTGAGTGAGGCGATGATCTCCCGCAGGCGATTGCCATAAATCAGGCTGAGCGTGAAGCCGCTCGCGCTGCCGCTCGGGATGAAATCCAAGCCCGGATGCACCGCTCGCTGCACGACGTCATCGAGGGATTTCTGCCCGAGCAGGAGATCGCTCAGGCCCGGATCCTTCGGGCGGTTCATCAGGCGATGCTGCGTGGGACGACGCAGGTCGGAATCGATGAGCACCACGCGCTCCCCGCTCGCTGCCATCAAGGCCGCCAGACGCTGCAAGGTGGTGGACTTCCCTTCGCCAGGACCTGCCGAGAAAATCACCAACGACTGCGGGCCACCAGCCTTGAGCGTGAGGTTGATATTTGTGTGCAGCACACGAAACGGCTCCAACTCGGCGGGATTCTCCCCGTCGCTTGCGAGTCGCGAAAACGGGATCACCCCCAGCACAGGCAGTCTCAGGCGCGATTCCACATCGGCGACGTTGCGGAAGCTGGTATCAAAATACTCCAGCAACACCGCCACTCCGACGGCGAAGATGCCGCCGAAGAGAAAAGCCAGGATCGTATTCAGCGCCCAACTCGGCTTGCTTGGGAAACGCGCAGGCTCGGCCGTATTCAGGATCTCGATGGTCTTTTTCGGCACTTGGAAATCGATTTCACGCTGGCGGAGCGTCAGCTTCAGCGTGGTAAGGAGCCGGGTCTCGTCTTCCAGCTTTTGGGCTGCTTCCTCGAAAGGTCGCATGCGCTCCCGTGCTGAGAGTATCTGCCCCACCCTCGCCTGCTCCAGTTGGCGCTCCAGCTCCGCCACGCGCGCCTCCGCCTCCTTGTACGCAATCTCGAGAGAACTCTCGTACCCGCGGAGCTGCACATCCAGCTGCTCTTTGATCTTGGCTCGATTATCGATGCTGGAGACGAGCTCGGGATGCGCTTCGCCGAGCCTCGCCTTTAGCTGCGTCACTTTCTGGTCCGAGACGAGATAGGCTTGCAGCAGGTTTTGGATATTCTGGTCCGGAATGAGCTCGGAATTGACCAGGCTCAGGCGATCTGCGGCCGGTATGGATTTGAAGCGCTCCCAGCGGGTCTTGCGCCCGATTGAATCGACTCGGAGCGCGATCAGCGTGTTCTGCATCTGCCGCAGCGTCTCGATCTCCATGTCGGAGTAGCGCGCGGAGAGATCGACGCCGGAGATATTGAGATCCTTGCGCAGCTTTTCGACTGCGTCTCGCTGCTGCGTGACAACGAGTTCCTGCTTGAGCAGCTCTTGCTTAAGCTGCGCCAAACCTTCGCGCTGGTCGGAGGTGGCTAGCGCGATCCGATCCGCAGAGTAGGTGCGCGCAATCTCGTTGGCGATATCGGCGCCGAGCTGGGCGTCCTGCGAAAATACATTGATGTCGATCAACGACGAGTTGCGCTGCGATTCCACCCGCAGCATCTTGTCGATCAGGTAGCGGTAAGTATTGGCCGAGGGCACAGGCCCCGCCACGCCGAAAGCGGTCGGTGCGAGCTTCGCATTGAGCCCCAGTCGCTCGATCACCGGATAAAGGATCTTCTCCGACTGCATGATCTTGAACTGATCCTGCTGAAAGTACGGATCGAAACTGTTGGATCCCTGG
This sequence comes from uncultured Opitutus sp., assembly GCA_964480585.1. Lineage (GTDB taxonomy): Bacteria > Verrucomicrobiota > Verrucomicrobiia > Opitutales > Opitutaceae > ER46. The sequence continues at coordinate 64,382 of CAYZPV010000025.1, forward strand.
GCTTGGAAGAGCTTCACTTCGCCCTCCGGCTTCTCCACGCGAATCTTGGTGGTCGCGAGATACCAGCGGGGGAGAAACGCCGTGACGGCCAATGCCGTCACCAGCACGAGCGAAAGGATGAGCGCGATGAGCGCCTTGCGCAGACGCAATATCTGGAAGAAGTCCGCGAGCGACGCGTGATCTTTGGCGGCGGGAGCGGAGGCCATGGCGAGCGATAGGCTGGGTGCGGTGCGCCCGCCACTCAGAAGGTGTAGCTTCCCGTGAGGCCTACCCGGCCTCGCTTCATATCGCGCGGCGCATCCTCCGAAAATACCCGGTCGTGGTCGTAGCTCGCGGACACTGTCCAATTCTTCGTCGGCAGGTAGCTCAATCCCATCCCGAGGCGCAGGGTGTCCTCCGCGAGATCGGATTGTCCGCGGCGGCCCTGCAGCTTGGTCGATTCATAAGTGATCGAACCGGAGGCGACGATCAGGGCCGTGATGGATTTCTGCGCGTTGGCAAACATCCGGTGCACTTTGGAATCCGTGAAGCGCGTCGTATCGGAGGTCTCTTCGAGCGTGTAGACGTATCCACCCACAAGGTACGACTTCTCGGCAAAGTCGTATTTGCCCGAGAGCTCGACGTACGGCGACTGCGCACTGGCCTCCGCATCGCGGCGGCGCCACTCATTGCCGAGCCGGCCGGAGAACGATACCTTCTTGGCCACGAGATAATCTGCGCCCGCCATCAGGTAGTCGGAGTCCTTGTTCTTGATCTCACCTAGCTTGCGGTAAAACACGTCTTGCCTGCGGTACTCGGCTACCAGCTTGATCTCGGGCAGAAAGGCGTAATCCGCAGACACGCCGTACAGATTCTCAAAACGGTCGAGGCTGCGGCCCACCGCGTCGTTGCGATATTTGTAAAAGACGGAGCGGGCTTTGGCCGTCAGCACCGCCTTGGGATGCAGCGGGGTGGCGAAGCGGCCATCGAGCTGGTTGCGGGTGAAGGATTGGTCCGGGTTTAGCGACACGCCAGGCAGCGCACCGACACCGGGCAATGCCGACTCGGGATTGCGCGAGAGCACCAGCGAGTTGGTGACATCGAGGGTCGTCGCTGGCGAAAACGCGTGCGCGAGACGCAGCATCGCATCGTGGCTATCGAGCAGCTTGTCGCCCGGTCGACTTTCGAAATAGTCGAGCGTAGCTCCGTATGAAGCGGCGAGGAAGGTCTTTGCGGTCAGCGACGTGTTGTACGTCATCCGGGGCGCAAAGGTGAAGATCATCGAATCGACTGGATCCGTCGCAGCCCCGAAGAGGTTGCTGTCGTGGGAAAATCCGGCACGCAGGGAAGTGACGAGGTCCTTCCCCTGATCCTGCTCAGGGATAGGCGCGTAGACAGCCCTGAGAGGCAGAGCCGCAAACAAAAGTCCGCCAAATAGAAGCGCACGCGGAGAGATGATCATCAGAAGCCGTTAATCGGCGGCAACCCTAGGCTGAGACCCCTAGTAAGCAATGAATTTTCCCGGTTTGAAGGCTAGGCCTCACCGCGCTTTCGGCGGCGGCAAGGCAGGGTTGAGCAAGACGTAAAAATTCTCCGCAAACTTCTGCGGCGACCCGAGCGGGAATTCCCCGGGCATTCGCCCCGTTAGCAGTCCGGCGTAGATTTCTCCCCACTCGCCAAACCGATTGCCGATCGCACCCAAGCTGGCAGCCTGCACGGGCCGGGCGTTGAGTTCGCTGAAAAAGGGCCGGTCCAAGGTGCGGGGCGTCAGCAGCAATTCGCCGATCGGCTGCTCGAGAGAAATCGCATAAAAGTCGCGCAGCTTCGGAGGCTGTGCCCAAGCGCGCACGTCTCCGTACCAGGCTACACCCGCCGGCACGTCGGCCATTATGCCGAAGCGGCCACGATCGACGCGGCGGTCCAACTCCTCCCGCAAGCCATGAAAGAGTGTCGGAAAGTAGGGCGGATAGCTGAAGTGCAGCCGCTTGGGCTCCCATACATCGTGCAAAAGCGGCAGGGCCTGCAGCGTGAGCAGGAGGGTCGCCATCGCGCGCGGCCACTGCGCCAGTCGCGCGTTGCTGCCGAGGAGGATGAAGAAAAAACCGGCCCCGAAAATCATCAGCACGGGCGACAGCCATGTGGTCACAAGCCGCGTGCTTTCCCCTGAGTTGAGGGCTGCCTGCGCCAGAAGCAGCACTCCCAGCGCGCTCGCGGCGACCCAGCGCAGGCGGTTCGCCGCTTCCGACCGAAACGCGTACAACCAGCCCGCGACAAAAAAAGCCGTCAGCCACATCGCTCCGCCCGACCATAGCCGCGTTTTGAGACTCTCCTGCAGCGAGGTGAGCGTCTTGTTGCCGAGCTTGCGGAGGTCGATAGCGCTCAGTTCGGCCGAAAGCGTGGCATGCGCCGTCGAGGGTTCAGCCGTGGAGTCGCCCGCCTTCAGGGCGACATTCTGCACCGCAAGCCCCGTCGGGCTACCGGTGAGCGCGAGGTTTCTGATCGTCCACGGCGCCACAATCACCACGAAGCCAAGTGCCACCACCATCAGCGCCCACCACCGTGCGCGCCCTGTAAAACGCGCTCCCGCGTAGCCTAGGGCCACCAGTACCAGCGCACCGGCGGAATATTCGGCAAGGAACAGCAGCCCGCAAAAGAGCCCCAGTGCCCCCAGCCACAGCCACCTGCCGCTGCTATCGATGGCTGCTTCCACGCGCGCCCACGCGTTGAAGGCCAGCAGCGCAATCACCATCAGGAGCGGTGTGCCATCCACCGCCACGGTTTGCTGCCAGATGGGCACGGATAACAGGAGCGCAAACATCGCCAGCCACCCCACCCTCGGTTCAAAAAGACGGCGTCCGAGATCATAGGTCAGCCACGCGGCGAGCCAGAGCATCGCCAGGTTGAGCGCGAGCAGAAAGTAGTCGGCGCGAAATCCATCCAATGGCGAACCTGTGGGCTCAAACAACGCGTCGCGTCGCGCTTCCGGGAGCAACCGCAAGCCCGCTGCGATCGCCATCGGATAGAGCGGCGCATGATGCAGCTCGGGGAATGGCTTCGCGCTATCGAAGCGCACCCCGCGCGCTTGCAGTACGGCAGCCGTCTGCGGGTAATTTACCTGCGTTGTAAATCCCTCGCCCCTAGAAATTTGCCTTCCCACGTCCGCTTGGATGAGTGCAGCCTCATTGAGCGGGCCATGAAACTGCGAATAGCATATCCGCAGCGACAGCAGGATCACGGCGAGCAGCAGCAGGCCACGCGCAATCCACCTGCCCCCAGCGCCCACCTCCAGCCAATGAACGAAGTCCTGCAAAGACCTTGGACGCTTCATAGCCAATGCTCAGGTCTGTGGAAAGATCGGCCCCTCACGGGTGCCGCACTCATTTGTCCACCACGTCCAACTCCGGCCATTGGGCAATCTTGCGATGCAGCGTCCGGCGACTCACTCCTAGCAACTCTGCCGCCTTGGTGCGGTTGCCCCGCGCTTTGAGCAGCGCTTCACGCAGGAGATGCTTCTCATTCTCCTCCACGGAGAGCGAAGCGGTCGGCCCCACCACCGCGACCGCTGTCGGTCGAGAGAGCGTCGCACCAAAACTTCCCGTCCCTTGCCCCACCGAGGTCGACGGCGCGGGCAAAGCGGGCGCCGCGCCGCGAAACTTGGGCTCCAGATCATACTCCGTAAGGCTTCCGCCGCGTCGCAGCACCACTGCATTTTCGCAGAAATTACGGAGTTCGCGGATATTACCCGGCCACGCATACGCCTGCAATGTACGCAGTGCGCCCGGCTCCACGGTGAGCGGCGGCACCCCGTTTTCCTCCGAGAAAATTTTGATGAAGTGCGCTAGCAGCAGCGGGATATCGTCGGCGCGATCTCGCAGCGGCGGCGTCGTGAGGCGTACCACATTCAGCCGGAAAAAGAGGTCTTCGCGAAACTTCCCCTCCTTCACCATCGCTTCGAGATTGCGATTGGTCGCCGCGACCAGGCGTACATCGAGTTCGATTGGTTTCCCGCCGCCTACCCGCTCGATGGACTTGGTCTCCAGAAAGCGCAGGAGCTTCACTTGCGTGGACTGCGAGATCTCTCCTATCTCATCGAGGAAGAGCGTGCCGCCGTCCGCCGATTCGAAGCGCCCGATCCGCCGCTCCGTCGCCCCCGTAAAGGAGCCTCGCTCGTGGCCAAAAAGCTCGCTCTCCAGCAGGTTCTCCGAAAGCGCCGCGCAATGCACCGCCACAAAGGGCGCCCTCGCCCGGGAGCTCGCTTGGTGGATGGCTTGCGCGATCAACTCCTTGCCCGTGCCGGATTCGCCCTCGATGAGCACAGTTGCCCGCGACGGAGCCACCAGTTTCATCTTGTCGATCAACTCCTTGAGTTTCTGCGAGGCGCCGACGATGCCCTCGATCTTGAACTTTTCATCCAGCCGCTCGTGCAAGTTCTGCACTTCGACCTCTAGCGTCTTCGTCTTAAGCGCCCGCTGTATCAGCACCTCGAGCCGCTCGATGTTGACGGGCTTGGTGAGAAAATCGACTGCGCCCCGCTTCATCGCGTCGACGGCGGTTTCGACATTGCCGTAGGCTGTCATCATCAGCACGGCCGGTCGTTGCGGCAGCGCCAGCGCCTTATCGATGACCTTGAGACCCGACTTTCCCGGCATCCGCAAATCCGTCAGGATTACGTCGAAGGGTTGGGCCTCCATCAGGTTAAACGCCTCGTCCGCGTTAGCCGCGACCGTGACATCATAATTCTCCGCGAGAGCCTGTTGCAGCCCCTCGCGCGTGTGTTTCTCGTCATCGACGATCAGCACGCTCGGCACCATGCGACATATTGACGCACCCCCTCCCTACTCGGTCAAGCCCGGGCGCTTAATAAAGTAGCGGAGAGAGCGCCCAACCGAACACCCCCGCATCTACCGGAGCGCCTGTTCAGAAAGCCCAAGTCCTTGGAAGGGAGAGAGAAAAACTCTCCGCTTCCTCACTTCTTACCAGCATCTGCCGCGGGTCCCTGCACTCGCTCAATCATCGAGGCGAGGCGGCTGAGGCGAATGCTCGGATGCGGGGTGGCGTCGAACAGCGCGACAAACTTATTGCGGCGGATGGAAAGGAGCTGACGGGTGGCGACCTGCTGCGCCGAATCCAAACCATATTCCTTGGTCATCCATTCAAGGCTCGGAGTCACCGTGCACATACGATATATATCTGTGAGCGGTCGGTCGCGCTCGCGGATGAGTTCCTCGTCACTCAGCACGCGGCGATCTGTGATTCGGCGGGTGATGGCATCGGCCCGCTTCTTCTGATTGACTGCAAATTTTTCGCGCTGGCTCGGGGTAAGCAGGAGGGCAAACTCCTTGTCGAACTCCGCGTAAATCTCTTGTACATGCGCGGTATAGGCATCGATCTGCGGCTTTAGCTTCTGGATCTCCTCCACGAGCTTGGTGCGCTCGCTTATGTCGCCGGGCTTCGGGTTGGCCTCGCTGGAGGCCCGCTGCATCTCCCTCACCAGCTCGGCCGGCGGGGCCGGGACCGGCTTTTCACGATCCGTCAAAGCCCGGGTACCATACCCCGCGGCAAAGACCACGACCGTGAGAATAGCGACGAAGAACCGCTGCGTCATAGGCGCACATCATCCTCCACCGAGACCATCGCCATCTGGTGCCAGCTCGCGAGATTGCGCTCATTCTCAAGCTTGGCGAGCTGCGCGTCGAAAAAGAAGAAGCCGAGCGCACACACGGCAGCCGTGCCCACGCTGAAGGCAAACTGATCGAGCAGCGAGGGGACTCCGGGAATCTCCCGCGCGGCGCGCAGCACGCGCTCGGCAAAGCCCGGACGGAGTTGCTTGGCGCCATGCGCGCGCAGGCTATCCCATGCGGCGGCCTCGGGGCCATTGGCCGCACGGAGTACACGATCGGCGAAGCCGCTCCGCAGTTGCGCGGACGCGTGGCTCTGGAGGGAGCGCCATGCCTGGTCTTCAGCTTTCATGTTCAGGTGTGTAGTGCTCGCGAAGATGCTCACGCGCACGGTGAAGGCGAGCTTTCACCGCGGCGACACTCGTATCGAGAATTTCGGCAATTTCAGCGTGGCTGCGGCCTTCCTGCACCAGGGCCAGCAGGGCACGATCCTGTGGCCGCAGCTGGGCAAGGGCATGCCGGAGGGCATCCAGCTCCTCCGAGTCCACCGCGCCCGGCGGCTCCGGGATATTTTCATGCTCTTCGCCAAAGGGTAGGAATATCCGCCGCAGCTTCTGGCGGCGGAGTTGGTCGATGCAGGTGTTTCGCGCCAGACGAAAGAGCCACGACTCAAACTGCGCGGGTGCCTGCAGACGATCCAGGGCTCGGACCATTTTGATAAACACCTGTTGCGACAGGTCTTCGACATAATCGCTTCGCCCCGTCATAGCATAGATGAAGCCAGCGACGCGGTGCTGATAACCGACAATGAGCTCCCGCTGGGCGGCTTCGTCGCCCTTTTGAGCCCTGCGCACCAGGTCGGCAAGTGCGGTCGGTGAAGATTGATCCATGCAGGAAACATATACGTCTCACAGCAAGACGAGGCGAAGGCCAGAAAGATTCGAGATCTTGCGCGGCGACCGGCCTTGCCAATCGCGCAACCTTTGCCTCCGCTGGGCGTCGAAAATCTCCCATGATGCGTACCTCCCATCTCCCCACCCTCGCTGGTGCGACGTTGCTGGCCGCTGGTTTCCTGTTCGCCGCGGGCTGCCGCAGCGCCCACGAGCCCCGCGATCTGATGATGGAGGAGGCTCGCGGGGGCGGCGGTGTCGAGCGTCCTGTCGCCATGCGGGGCGATGCCACCTTTCTCGACGGCAAGGTCGCGGCGGTCGCCACCATCACCCGCGGCTTCGATCGCGGCGGCCCCGCTCGCGGCCCGGGCAAGCGCCGCGGCGGCGGCGAAGACGAGTACGATCTTTCCGGCCGTAAGAAGCGCGACGACGCGGGCGCCTTCTCCGAGGTGTACAACATCGGCGGCTACGGCGACTCCGAAGAGGAGCAAAAGGAAGCCATCGCCGAGTACATGCGCCTCGCCAAAGCCCGCCGCGCCGCAGGTAGCCCCATGCCCCCCGTCACACTACGCGTGGCCTTCGAAAACAAGGGCACCACCCCCCTCGAGATCGAGTGCACCGAGGTCAATTCCTACCTCGGCAACTTTGCTGTCCGTCCGCCCAAGCTCACCCTTGCCCCAGGCGCGAGCGGCTCCCTCGAGCCTATGGTCTCGCAACTCGGCGTCACCAGCGACGAGATCCAGCTCAAGCTGGAGGTCCGCTACGCCGGCAAGAAAGAGCAACAGGTGGTGATCGTGAAAAACCTCATCGCCAACTCGCTCCGCAAGGAGTTCGAGGCGGCGCAAAAATAAGTTCCGTTTTGAAGTAGCCCTGCCCGCGAGGGCAGGGCCAGACTGACTGCGATGGCCCCATCGCAGCCCTCTCCCAGCGATCGTCGCTCCTTTTTGAAGACCGCCGCCGCGCTCGCCGCCAGCGGCGCTCTCCCGGCTCCTTCCACCGCCGCCGCCTCCGCCCCTCCCGCGCGCGCTCCAGTCCGCTCCTCCCTCATCGCCGACGAAAACCGTCGCCCCGGCGCGCTCGATTGGCAGCTCTCCCGCGTAAAGCTCGACCGCGCCGCCGGCATCCGCGCCTCCTCGATCGAGGGCTATTGCTCCCGCCAGTCCGTCCTGGCGGGCGAGTCGCTCGATATCTTCGTCAGCACCACTCCCGCCGCGCGCTTCAAGATCGAGGTCTTCCGCACCGGCTACTACGGCGGCCGCGGTGCGCGCCTCATCACGGAGCTCGGCCCCTTCGAGGGCATGCCGCAACCAGTTCCCAAGATGGCCGAAAAGCGCCTCCTCGAGTGCCGCTGGGCCAAGACCACCTCCCTCCGCATCCCCACCGATTGGCCTAGCGGCGTCTACCTCGGCCGGCTCACCACCCTCCCCGATCACGCCGACCAGCCCTATTGGCAAAACTACGTCATCTTCATCGTCCGCGATACCCGCCGCGCCGATATCCTCCTCCAGTGCAGCGACAATACCTGGCAGGCCTACAACAAGTGGCCCGACAACACGTCGCTCTACACCGATCCCCGCGGCGCGCAGGCCCCCGGCGTCGCTGCCAGCTTCGACCGCCCCTACGGAAAGTACGCCCAGATCTACGAAAACCCGCAGTCCCTCGGCTCCGGCGAGTGGCTCTGTTTCGAGTTCCCTCTCGCCTACTGGCTCGAGCAGCACGGCTACGACGTCACCTACTGCTCCAATAGCGACTGCCTCGACGCCCGCCAGCTCACTCGCTGCAAGACCTTCCTCAGTGTGGCGCACGATCAGTACTGGGATCTCCGCCAATACGACGCCGTCAAGCAGGCCATCGCCGACGGCGTCAGCGTCCTCTGGCTCTGTGGCAACTCCGTCTTCTGCGTCAGCCCGCTCTCCGACTCCACCGACGGCCGCCCCCTCCGCACCCTCGAGCGCGTCGGCCACTACGGCGGGCTCACCGACGCCGACGTCGAGCGCTCCCGCCGCGTCTTCTCCGAAAAATACCACCGCGTCGGCCCCGACGAGTCCGCGCTCATCGGCGCCCGCACTGTCATCCCCTTCAATGGCGCCGGCGACTGGACGTGCACGCGCCCCGATCACTGGATCTTTGCCGGCACCGGCATGAAAAAAGGCGACTCCATCCCCGGCCTCGTCGGCTGGGAGCACCACGGCTCCCCCGCTCCGATCCCCGGCCTCGAAGTCCTCGCCGAAGGCCTCGTCTGGGCCGGCGGCACCACCCCCTCGCCCTACACTGCGACGCTTTACCCCGGCCCCAAAGGCAACTTCGTCTTCAACGCCGCCACCATCTTCTGGCCCCAAGCCCTCTCTTCCCCACCCGGCCACATGCTCCCCTGGACCCACTGGGGCCGCCCCCACGGCCCCGATCCCCGCGTCCAACAGATCACGCACAATCTGCTCCAGCGCGCGCTCCGCTCCAACGCACACCTTAATCGGTAGAAACTTACTCAAAATCGCGTTAATTTTCTCGCCCTTCACCGCCGCGCGCCTGATGCACTTTCGCATCCGCTGCGATGAAGCTGCACCTCCCTTTTCTAGCCGCCTGGCTCGCGCTCGCCTCCGCCTGCGTCGCCGCCTCCGATCGACCCCAAACCGATCTCGGCGCAAAAATCCTCGCGGCTGCCCGCAGCCAGATCGGCGTCACCACCGCGTACGATCCCGCCTACGTATCGCTCAAGTATCCCGGCGGCGATGTCCCTCTCAAAACCGGCGTGTGCAGCGATGTCGTCATCCGCGCTCTACGCCGCATCGGCGTCGATCTGCAGAAAGAGGTCCACGAAGACATGTCCGCCCATTTCTCCCTCTACCCGCAGAAATGGGGCCTCAAGACACCGGATCGCAATATCGACCAAGCCGCGTCCCCAACCTGATGACCTACCTCGCACGGAAGCACGTGCACATCGGCGAAAAGCTCCGGATCGCTGGCGCGTACCCCCTGGCGACATCGTCGCATGGGACCTCGGTAACGGCCAGCTCCACATCGGCATCGTATCCGATAGAAAGATACGCGATGTCCCCCTGATCATCCACAACATCGGCGCCGGCGCGCAGGAGGAGGACCTCCTCTTCAAGTACCGCGTGATCGGCCACTACCGCTTCAAGCCATAGCAACTCCAGCCGAAAGCCTCATCCTTCTCCTTTCACCATGAAGTGGCCAAGCATCACCGCCCTCTGCCTGCTCGTTTTCTTCCTCGGGGTCGCCGTTGGCGTCTTTGCTACGCGCAATACTACACCGGTGCCCGCCTCCGGCCCCTCCGCCAAGTCTCCCGCGCCCATCGCAGCCACTGCGCCCAAGCCTTCCACCACCCCGATTCCCGCCTCGCGCCTCGAACACATCGCTGACACTCCCGCATCAGCCGCTCCTTCAAACACCGCACGGCACCTTATCTCCCGCCCCGCCTTGCCGCCCGTACTGGAGCCCGTCGCGAAGGGCGAAACCGCTTGGCGCACCGATCCCCATGAGTGGAACAATGTGGGGCGTCAAACCGTCGGTGCCGCGATCCAGTCGCAGTTTTGGGCCGTCTCGCGCGGTGAGTTGGAGCACCTTGCTTCATCCCTCCACCTTGACGCCGCTACCCGCGCCAGCCTTCAGCGCTTGCATGGCGAAGCTTCGACCAAGTTGCGCGAGCAATTCCCCACGCCGGAGAGCTTCGCCGCTTTTCTCATCGCCAGCCAACCTGCTGTAGAGGGCATGTGCATCGGCGGCCTCCACCCCACCAGTGTCTCCGAAACCGACGTCACCGTCAGCATCCTTCTCACTTCGCTCGGCTCGGATCGTTTCGACACCGGCAGCCCGCAGCGCTTCCGTCGCACGGACTCCGGTGAATGGCTACGTGTCATCGGCCCCGCAGAACTCTCCCAGTGGCATCAGATGCTGAAATGGGACCGTGAACTCTCCAAGTCCCGCACTTGGGCGATCAACGCGGCACGATAAGGATCCGCCGATCGCTCCGCCTACTTTGCTTGCAAAAGAGAAGGGCGGCCCCGCGGCCGCCCCTGCGTCTCACTCAAACTTCATCGATTTCTCCCGCTCACTCCCGCGCCGTCGCCACCGCCGGTGCCGGGCTAAGCCGCTCTACCTCGGCCAGCAGGCTGTCCACCGCCATATAGGGCGAGACGCCGATCGCCTGCCAGCGCACCTGCCCCCTGCCATCGAGAATAAAGGTGCCGTGCAGCGGCTCGTCCATGAAGCAGCCATAGGCGCGAAACGCCTTGCCCGCCGCATCCGAGACCATCGTCAGCGGCGTCGGCGCATCCTTTACCGCTTTCGCCAGCACGTCCGCCTCGTCGCTGCTGATCGCCACTACTGTCGCCCCGAGTCGCTCGAATTCCGTGTGCCGCCGCTTCAGCAGCGCGAGTTGCTCGTTGCAGTGCAGGCAGCCGTGGCCTTTGAAGAAGACGAGCACCGTCGGCCGCCCGCGATACTCCTGCAGCTGCCGCCGCACTCCCTGCGCATCGGTGAGTTCCCACTGCGGCGCGGCGTAGGTGCGCGTCACGCGTCGCGAAGGATTGCCCCGCTCCTCGGCGCTGCCGACTTTCTTGCCTTCGGTCGGAGCCTCGACCTCCACGAGTTGCATCATCCCTGAGTCCTCGTGGTCGAGGATGTGGCAGTGCTGGACGAAGAGACCGTCGTACACCGTGTAGCTCGAGCGTGCCTGCACAGTCCAACCCTCATGGAGTATCAGCGTGTCGCGCCACACCGGTGCATCCAGCGTCTCCTTCCCCGCGGCATCCTTGATCGAGTAGACCTCGAAGGGATTCACGTGGATGTGGTGCGGGTGGCTCGGCGGCTTGCTCGTGCCGATATTGCGCGTCTTCAGCGTCCAGTTGTCCGTGCCGCCCAGCTTGAGAGTCCGCGCGCTGTCCATGCTGAACATCTTGTCGTTGATATTGAACGCCACCTTTCCGTCCTTCACCACAATCGCATAGGTGACATCCTGTTGCCCCATGTTGGGAGTCTTCGGGTCGATTGATGGCAGCCGATATTTCGTCATTTGTGCATCGGTCGGTAGTTTCATCGTCTTCTTCGGTCCCTCGACGATCACGCGCGCCATGTACTTCCGGCTCTCCGCCGCCCCCGTGAGTGTGCCGCCACTCTCTGGCACTCCATCCACCAGCAGATAGTCTCCCGCCGGGATTTCAGGAAATTGCACCAGCACATCCGAGCGATAGCCCGGCCACAGCTCCACAGGCTGGTCCCCAGCCGTCGCCTTGCCGAGCGCCAGCCCATCGAGCGCGATCTCTTTCAGCGCGATCCTGGCCGGGATGGTCGTCGGTGCCCCCGGCGCGCGCTCCAGCGTGAGGCTGATGCTCTCGCGGATGCCTGCGTGGATCATGCGCCAGCGCTCGACCGAGCCCGGCTGCACGCGAAAGACCGGCAGCTTGATCCCGTTGATCGTCGTATACCGGCCCAATGCCTCCCAATCGCCGGGCCCGAAGATCTGGTCCGCATACTCCGGCTCGATCACACCATACGGTAGCCGCCGCTCCTTGCCGTCGGGATCCTTCACTTTGTTCACATACGCGATCTGCTGGAAAACCAGCACTCGCTCCGTGGCATCCTTGATTTCCTTCACTTCATCGAGTCCGCCGGTGATGATCAGCGCCCCCGCCATTCCACTGGAGACCTGCGCCGCCGTCGATCCATGCTTGTGGGGGTGATACCAGAAAGTCCCCGCCGGATGATCCTTGGGGATATGGATCTCGTAGTCCTGCGACGAGCGCGGCGGGATCTCGAGCAGCACGTTGTCGCTGATCCCCGAGGGCGAGACATGCAGCCCGTGCGTATGCAGGTTCATGGTGTTGAAAGCATGCAGCGTATTCATCTCGCCCGGTTCCGTCGCCTCGGGCGCGAGATCGTTGCGCACCACGATGCGCAGTACATCGCCCGGCTTGGCCCGCAGCGTCGGGCCCACCAGCGCCCCATTATACGAGCGCAGGTACACCGGATCGTCACCGATGCGATTCACCGCCTTCATGCCCACGAGCGTCGCCGAGAGCACGCCATTGTGCGAAAGGATCTCCGCCGGCTGTTGGAAGCTCACGGTCGCTGCCGCCGCGAGCGAGGCCCGCTCCGGCTCGGGCCGCTGCGCTTCCGGCGCCGTCATCAAGAGGGAGCGTTCCGGTGCCTTGCCGGTGAAAAACTCCAGTACATCCTTGCGCAACTCCGCGCGCGCAGTCTCCGGTGAAGGCTTTGGCGGCGCACTGGCCTGACCATGCGCGGCCAGCGTAAAGACAAGCGAGGCAGGCAAGGCAAGCAGCCGGAGCTGCGAGGGGCGGGGAGTGATTTTCATGACTGAGGGAGGACGGCTCTGGATGTGCCAAACGCGCACCGCAAAGCGGCGCGTGCCTCTTCTTTACGAATCTCGCGCTGGTACACAAACCCGCTACCTACTCGATTTCCGGTAGGTCGCCATCCTAGCCCCTCCACCAGTCGCCTTGGCCTCCCTCGCCCTCAGGCCGTATCTGTCCGCAGTATTTTTTCCATCGCCTTCCCTTTCGCCAGCTCATCGACCAGCTTGTCGAGATATCGTATCTCTCGCATGAGCGGATCCTCGATCTCTTCGACCCGGATGCCGCAGATCGTACCTTTGATCGCACTCCGTCGCGGATTCAGCCTCGGAGCCTTGGCGAAAAACGTCGCAAAGTCCGTCTTCTTCTTGAGCGCCCCCTCCAAGCCTCGCTGCGTGTAACCGGTCAGCCAGCGGATGATTTCATCCACCTCTGCCTTCGTCCGCCCCTTTTTCTCGGCTTTCTGGAGGTAGTATGGGTAGATATTGGCGACAGGGACGGAAAATATCCGGTGCGGGGTGGTCATGGCGCGGCGGCGTTCCAGTGGTTGATGACTCCTCCGCCGACCAAGCGCAAGCCGTACGACACGCCGTGGTCTTCGTACGCGTTTTCAGGTTTTTTGAAATCGCGTGCTGCCCGCTAAGCCGGCGGCAAACCACGCCGCATCGCACCGTCCTCGTCGGACCCTCCTCGCCTCCGGCTGCGCGTTCACTGCAAGACCCATTCGCTCGCCAGCGTTTCAGTCCATAGGGCAGGCACCGAGCCGCCATGCCCCAGAAGGGCACTCTTGATTTCTCAATCACTTACTTTACAATGACTAGCGAAACAGTAGCCAGCCCCTCTTACCACCAGCTCAGAATTCCTCATCGGAGCTGTCCCCAGCCTGCTTCATGAAATCCTTCTTTGCCCGGTCGCTTCCACCGGTCTTTTCCGCTCGGCCCGCCCTATCCCGGTTGGCCTTCGCCCTGGTTTTTCTCCTGCTCACTCCTCTCTCCTTCGCTGCCGATCTCGATATCAGCGGCAACGTCGGCTTCCAGACGAGCAGCGATGGGTCCACCGTGGTCATCACGGCGGGTCGGGTGGAGAACCGCAGCTCCGGCGGCACCTCCGGCGGCGTGCGTCTGGAGCTCTGGGCCTTCGCCACTCCCTATACTGGTGGAGCCCTCACCACCGGCTACCGCATGGCCGTCTACTCGCTCGGCCAGTTCGCCGGCGGCAGCGCCCGGACGAACGTCAACTCCGGTTCCGTCCCCTTCTTTTCTCCGCCCCAAGGCACCTGGCGTGTCTCGCTGGTCGCCACGGAATTTGCCGGCAGCGCCAGCACCAACGACGGCTACGTGCAGCGCGACTACGAAAACTTCGCAACTCCCTGGACCTCCGGTGCGCTCTCCGGCAACTCCAGCCTGCAGTTTGGCGGTCGCGTCACCTACACCCCGACGGGCGGCAATACAGGCGTCATCCTGCAGGTCGATACCCTCCGCAGCCTCAGCCCGAGCGGCACGAGCGGCTCGCTGCGCTTCGAGCTTTGGGCCACGTCGTCCGTGTACAGTGGCGGGCCCATCTCCGGTCACAAGCTCGCCCAGTACCCCATGAGCCCCATCGCTGCCGGCAGCACCCGCAGCGGCATCAATTCCGGCACCATTGCCTTCACCGCGCCACCCACCGGCACTTGGCGCGTCGCTCTGCTGCTCACGGAGTACAACACTGGCACCACGGCCAACGACGGCTACGCCCTCCGCGACTATGTTACCTTTCCTGATCCCATGGTGATCGCCGGCGGCCCCACCATCGTCACCCACCCCGTGAGCGTCACCGTCGGCGCCGGCGCCACCGCCACCTTCACCGTTTCGGCGACTCCCGCTCCCCTCACGTATCAATGGCGCAAGGACGGCGTGGCCATCCCCGGCGCGACGAGCGCCACTCTCACTATCCTCAATGCCCAAGCCACCAATGAGGGTGCCTACACCGTCGTGGTCTCCAGTAATACCGGCGGTAGCATCGTGAGCAATGTCGCCACGCTTACCGTCCTCTCCGGTGCCACCGCCTCCGGTGCTCTATTTTCCGCCGGCAATTTCCACACCCTGTTCATCAAGCCCGACGGCACGCTCTGGGGCGCCGGTGCCAACAACTTTGGCCAGCTCGGCGACGGCTCCACCACCGCGCGTCTCAGCCCGGTGCAGCTCGCCACCGGCGTCGCCTCGGTCGCCGCCGCGAACAACGATTACTCTCTCTTTGTCAAAAACGACGGCTCCCTCTGGGCTACCGGCCGCAACGAGGTCGGCCAGCTCGGCGATGGCTCCACTTCCAATCGCAGCACTCCCGTGCAGATCGCGACTGGCGTCGCGCAAGCCGCTGCGGGTGGCGGACACACTTTCTTCATCAAAAACGGCGGCGTGCTCTGGGGCATGGGCTGGAACAACATCGGTCAACTCGGCGACGGCTCTACGGCCAATCGTCTCTCCCCCGTACAGATTACGTCCGGCGTGGCCACCGTCGCGGCCTTCAATCAACACAGCGTTTTCGTCAAACTCGATGGTACGCTCTGGACGATGGGCTGGAATTCGTACGGCCAGCTCGGCGATGGCACCAATACCAATCAAAGCGCTCCCGTGCGGGTCGCCACCGGCGTGGCCACCGCGGTGGGCTCCGTGGCTGCGGGCTACGGCCACACCGTTTTTGTCAAAGCCGATGGCACCCTGTGGGGCATGGGCTGGGGTCTCAACGGCCAGCTCGGCGCAGCCAACCTCGCCAATAAAACCACCCCCGTCCAGATCGCGATCGGGGTCACCGCCGTCGCCGCCGGCGGCTATCACACCCTTTTCCTCAAAACCGACAAGACGCTCTGGGCCATGGGTTCCAACTCGGAAGGGCAGCTGGGCGATGGCACCCTGATCGATCGACATAACCCCGTGCAGATCGCCACCGACGTCACGGCCATCGCCGCTGGCTACTATCATTCGGTTTTTAAGAAAGCCGATGGCACCCTCTGGGGCATGGGCGGCAATCCCGGCACGCTCGGCGATGGCACACGCATCCGCCGGCCCACGCCGGTCCAGATCGGCGTTTCCAGCACCCCCGGCGCTACACCCAATGCTCCGCCGACCGATATCTCCCTCTCCGCAAACTCCGTCTCTCGGCGATCTGGAGCCAATGCTCCCGTCGGCACCCTCACCACCACCGACCCCGACAGCACTTCCTTCACCTACGCGCTCACCGACGGCATTGGCGCCACCGACAATGCCGCCTTCGCCATCTCGGGATCCACGCTGCAGGTGATCAATCCCGCGATGCTCCCCGCTGGGGCATACAGCGTGCGGATTCAGTCCACCGACAGCAGCGGCGGTGCCTTCAGCAAGGCTTTCACCATCACCATCGTCGACGGCTCGGCTGGCGCGAAGGCCGCCGCTGTCGCCTATGATGCGGGCGGCGGCCAATCGCTGTTTATCACCGCCGACAACTCCTTGTGGGCCACAGGCTGGAACAACTCCGGTCAGCTCGGCGATGGCACCACCACCAACCGTAACTCCGTCGTGCGCGTCGCGACCGATGTCGAATCGGTCTCCGCCGGCTACCGCCATTCCCTCTTCGTCAAGCGCGATGGCACCCTCTGGGCCATGGGCTTGAATGCTTCCGGCCAGCTCGGCGATGGCACCACGACCGATCGCTCCACTCCGGTTCAGATCGCGACCGGCGTCGCCTTTGCCGTGGCGGGTTCCCACAACTCCTTTTTTGTGAAGCTCGATGGGACCTTGTGGGCCATGGGCAGCAACACCGAGGGCATCCTGGGCGATGGCACCACCGTCAATCGTAGCACACCTGTCCAGGTTGCGACGAGCGTCGCCAATGTCTCTACCTGCGACACGCACACCCTGATCTTGAAAGCCGATGCCACGCTCTGGGGTGTGGGCTACAATGGTCGCGGCGCTCTCGGCAGCAGTGCGGCCGTTTCTCAACTTACCCCCGTCTTGATCGCCTCCGGGGTGAAGGATGCTGTGGCCGGCTTCGATTTCACCGTCTTCCTCACCTCCGAGCGTACGCTCTGGGGTATGGGCAATGGCAGCTTCGGCGAACTGGGCGCCAGCGGCATCTCCAGCATCACGACGCCGGTCCAGATCGCCACCGGCGTGATCTCGGTCGGTGCCGGTCTGTCGCACACGCTCTACGTCAAGAGCGACGGCACACTCTGGGCCACGGGCCGCAATCACCTCGGCCAGCTCGGCGATGGCACCACGACCAATCGCACATCCCCCGTGCAGATCGCCACCGGCGTCGAGTCCGTCTCCTGCGGCCTCTTCGGCACCCTTTTCAAGAAACAGGATGGCACCTGGTGGGGCATGGGAGAAAACGGCGGCGGCGCCCTCGGCGATGGTTCCACCGTCAATCGCTCCACGCCTGTCCAGATCCGCCTCCCCGCGAGCAACGACATGTTCGCCCATGCTGCCGTCCTCGCCGGTGCTTCTGGCCAGATTCCGGGCACTCTCTTCGGTGCCACGCGCGAGCCCGCCGATCCACGTCTGTCCGGTATCAATCTAAATAGCTCGGTCTGGTATCGTTGGACTGCTCCGCACACCGGCTCGGTTACATTCCGTCTCTCCGACGACGTCGCCCGTTCCTCGTCCTTCATTGGCGCGTTCACCGGAAGCACGCTGGAGACCCTCACCCGCATAGCGGGCAGTACCCTCACCGGCTCTGCGACCTTCGATGCCACCGCGGGCACGACGTACACGATCATGGTCGATCAATGGAGCGGCGGCGCGTTCTCCTTCACCCTTTCGTGGAGCCAGACTGCGTCTCCCATCGCATACTTGAGCAATCTCTCCGTGCTCGCGCGCGCCGGCACCCAAAGCGAGACTCTCACCGCCGGTATCACCATCGGCAGCGGCGCCACGCCCAAAGGCGTGCTCGTCCGCGGCATCGGCCCCACCCTCGCCGGCTTCGGCGTCGGCAATGCCCTCGAAGACCCGCTGCTCACCATCACCCGCGATAATACCCGCCTCTCCGTCAACGACGACTGGGGCAATAGCGCAGCGATCTCCGCCGCCGCCGCCGCCGTGGGCGCGTTCGCCCTGCCTGAGAGTTCCAAGGATGCAGTCATCCTCGGCGCCGGCTTCGTGCCCGGTGCGTACGTCATCTCGCTTGAGGGCAAGGGCGGCGCCACCGGCACCGGCCTTATCGAGATCTACGATACCGATCGCGCTGCTTCCATCACGGCCTCGAGCACCCGCTTGATCAATATTTCCGCCCGCACCTTCGGTGGCTCGGGTGCTGATACCCTTATCGTCGGCTTCACGGTCGCCGGCACCGGCTCTCTCCGCGTGCTCGTCCGCGCCAGCGGCCCCGCCCTCGCGCCCTTCGGCATTTCCGGCGCGATGGCCGATCCCAAGCTCGAGCTCTACGCCGCTGGCGGCGTCAAGGTCGACGAAAACGACAACTGGGAGTCCGCCACGCTTCCCCTGCAAAACTCGGTCGGCGCCTTTCCCTTCCCCGCCAATTCCAAGGACGCCGTCCTCGTCGCCACGCTCAATCCCGGCAGCTACACCGCTCAGGTCATCCCCGGCGGCGACGCCGCCGGTGTGGCCCTCGTCGAAGTCTACGTCATCCCTTGAGGGTCTGTCCTCGCGCAGTCCCGGCCCCCCTTGCAGCGGGAGGCTCGCTCTCGAAAAACCAGCGCTGCCCCTCACCGCGCGGCCCCGATTGCTGCCAGACCGCCGGCTGCTCCCGGCATCAACGGCGCCTCGCAATCTCCTCCTCCAGTTCCTCGCGCTCGCGCGTCAACTGCGCCAGCAGGCGCTGCCCCGTCCACCCCTCCGAGGCTCCGCCATTCACCACTCCATAGCTCGCCCGTTGCGCCTCCAGCACAAGGATCTTCGTGTTTACCACCGCGAGTCGCGTGTTCAGTTTTATCGCTGCCGGATCGCGTTCAGGAGTGGGCACGACTCAGCAAAGGTGACTCGCAATATAATAGCAACGATCATTGGCATCGAAAATGGGCCAGTAGGCGCCCGGGTTACCTGGTTTGGCTTCATCGTTTTCGAGTTTCTCTGCGGTCTTTCTGCCTGCCCCGTTGCTCGATGCGGCGCCACCTGTCACTTCCGTTCCCCCTCGCTCGCCAGCACCCGCCGCAGCCACTCCCGCGCGTCTCGCCGCACCGGTATGTCCCGCAGCACCCACTGGTCCGAATGATTGCGAAACGGGATCGCGCGTAGCGTGAAGTCCCCCTCGATCCCGGTGCCGCGCAGATACGCCTCCACGCCGCGCACCGAGTTCTCGTTTGAGATCCATTGCGGCCGCCCTTTTAGTCTCCCGAGTCGCACGAGCGCCGATGCGCGGTCCGCTCCCACATACGGCCACCGCTCTGTCACGCCATCGTAATGTGAGTGGCAGAAAAACGCCCGCCACAGCGGCGCCACGCTTTCATCGTGCAGCCCGATAAAATTGCACGCGATCGCCCCGCGCGAAAACCCCGCGAGCACCACCCGCGCTTCATCGCCGCCAAACTTCTCGCATATCTCGCGCAGCGTCTCCCGGCAGTACCGCAGCGTTTCCGCCACCTCCCCCCACCAAGTCACCGCGTTGCGCATCTCTCCACCCGCTCGCTCCACGAAGGGCATGCAGACCCAGATCGCGCCCTCACCCGCCGTCAGTCCATAGCCGAGCGCGCTCCCTTCCACCGTACCGTTCGACACATCGCCAAACGCGTTTCTGTACCGCCCATTGCCGGCATACTCGACGATCACCGGATACTGCCGGCCCGCCCCCCAGTCGCGAGGCAGATACAGCGCATGATGTACCGCTGTCTTTTCCCAGCCCGCCGTCGTCTGCCGCACCCGCCGCCCCGCCGCCGGCGCACCTTCCTCCATCTTCGGCACGAATAGGTCCGCCGGCACTGTCGCCATGTCCGGCATCTGCTCCGCGCCTGGCGCTGCCACCAGCACCAGGCCACAGACGAGTAGGAGGGTCCTCAGAGTCATCCCCAGAGCATTCGCACTTAACCCGCTCTCCCCGCAACTTATCTCACGCTTTCGCAGAGCAATCCCACGGCCGGAGACACCATGCCGCCCACGCCACCACGGCCGCATAGGGCACAAAGGGAAGATAGAATAACACAGGATTCCCCATGCCCCTGAAGTGGAGGGTTGCGATCAGCCCCGCCAGCAGGAGCGCGCCCACATAGAACATCACGCTCATCACCCGCGTGCGAAGAGTCCATATGGAGAGCGGCAGAATGACCAAGACATAGGTCGGGAGGACGATAAAGAATCCCCCGACCATCAGATTTGCTATGAAACCTATGCCAATGTCCTCCACGGGGCCCACGGAGCGTTCGTTCCCCACCCGCATGGAATGCGGCATAAGGAGCAACAGCCCGCAGCACGTCAGACAAGCCGCCAGCCATCCGAGCAAGGTAGGGAGCGTGAGGAATCGCAGCGTGCGCATCATCGCAGCCTACCCGCTCCGCACCCGTTGTCCATGGCACGCCATTCCTCGTCACTCCCCAAATCACAAACTCCCGGTAGGGGGATGCAATTGGTCTCGCGATTCGATATAATGCAGTCCGCCCAACGAACCTTACCCCAGCCCCCTTCCTAAAATCTACCTCCGATGCACCACCAGCCTCAACCGAAGAAAGTCCGCGGCGACGCCAAATTGGAGCGCCTCACCGCCCAGCAGCACGAGCAGATGCTTGTCTGGCTTGATGATGAAAACCGCACCTATATCGAAGTGGCCGGCCTCGTCCGCACCGGGTTCGGACTCAGCGTCGGCAAGAGCGCCGTCGCCGACTACTGGCGGCGCCACGTGATGCCTCAGCGTAGCCGCCAACAGGCTGACACCGCCGCCGAAATCGCCGCGCTGCCCGACGACCAGTTCGTCGCGGCGATGCTCAAGCTCGCCAAGCTCCACGCTTGGGAAGCCATCAGCCAGCCCACCCCCGATGTGCGCCAGGCCGCCGCCATGATGTCCTTGGTCCACAACGTTCACCGCACCGATATCGCCCGCCAGCGCCTCGCCTTGGCCGAGCGTCGCGTCGCTCTCGCGGAAAAATCCACCGTCACCCCTCGCCCGGCCCAGGATGAGCCCTTCACCCCCGCAGACGCCTTGCGGCAACCACAGTCTATTACGCCCCCCGCCGAAGCCCCGCTCTCTGCTCCATCGCCTCGAAATCTTCCTCTATATCCGGCCTCCGCCGAGATCGTCGGAGAAGATCTGCCCGAGGATTCACTCTCGTCCCAGCTATCCGCTTCTGCCGGGCCCATATCCTCCACCGGGCCCGAGGAGCAAGTGCTCGCTCCAGGCGTCGAGGCCTCACTGCCCGAGCCATGGCGCACCTGGCAGCATCAGCATGCCACCCAAGCGGCCATCGCCCCGCTCATCCATCCGCCGCGCCCCGAGCAGGTCCTCACGCTCCTGCCGATTTCTCCGCCATATCCGGCCTCCACCGCACTCATCCCTCACGTTCCCGCCGTGAAACTGAGACAAGCTGCTTAGCCCACCCTCGTGTCCCTCGGTTGGAGTCAGCCCGAGCGAGCCGACCCTCCCACCTCACCGCAGCATCCGCACGCGCCGATCCTTCCGTGGAAACTGCAGCGACACCACCGTCCCCACGCCCTCCTTGCTATCGATGCCGATATGCCCCCCGTGGTCCCTCATGATTCGCTGCGCGATCATCAGCCCTAGCCCGCTCCCCCCCACTTTCGTTGTGTGGTACGGCTGGAAGAGCCGGATGAGATCCTCCTGCTTGATTCCGCTGCCGCTGTCGGCGAAGAGCAGATGCACCGAATCGTCGTCCGCGCGTGCCTTGATCGTCAGCTTCCCGCCGGGCCGCATCGCTTCCATCGCGTTTTTGATCAGGTTGAAGAAGACCTGCTTGATCTGGTTCTGGTCGGCCAGCACCTGCGGCAGCGCGTGCGCGTCCGCCTCCACCGCGATGCTGCGATCCGCGAGCTCCTGCTGCTGGAAGCGCAGCACATCGGCCAGCACCTCCTCGATCTGCGTGTCCGCGAGATCCGGCGGGCGCGGCCGGATGGCCTCGAGAAAGTTGGAAATGATCCCGTCGAGTCGCGCCACTTCGCCGGTGCAGATTTTCACCGATTCCGCCAGCGACTCCGTTTCCTTGCTCGCCTTCAGTTTCTTCAGCTTCCGCTCCATCAACTGGAGATGGATCGTCAGCGAGTTGAGCGGATTGCCCAGCTCGTGCGCCACCCCGGCCGCGAGCAGCAGGATCGAAGAGGTGCGCTCGCTCTCGATGCGCTCCTCCGTCGACTGCTTCTCCTTCGTGATGTCGGTCACGATTACGGCAAAGCGCCGCACCGCCGGTCCGATCGGCGAGCGAAAGGGCACCATGTACAGCCGTACCGTCTTGGGCTCCGGATACGTCAGCTCGAATTCCCGTGCCACCACCGGCGCCGCGCCCGCCCCGATATCCTCGTCGAGCGAGGGGCCGAGCGAGTTGCGCAGCCCCGGCACCAGCCGCCACAGCGTCTGCCCGGGCAGTTCGTCTCCGCCGCCCAGCCCGATCACCCGGTGCGCCGAGGTGTTCGCATACTCGATCGTGCCATCGTCGCGCACCACCAGGATGCCCTCCTGCAGCGTATTGAAGATCTCCTCAAATACTCCGCGCTCGCGCGCCAGCCGTTGCACCAAGTTGGCGAGGTTTACCGCATCGAGCGTATCGAGGCGACCGAGCACACGATCCAGCGACGACGATTTTTTGACGGCCATGGAAGATAAAAGGTGGAAAGGCTGAAGGGCGGAAAGGCTGAAAATGCTCTACCTCTCACGCAACTCATCTCCGGCCGCCGCAGTTTGGTTTCAGCCTTTCCGCTCTTCAGTCCTCGCGCCCTTTCTACAGGAGGTCCATTTGCGCCGGGTCCACCCGCACCGCGAGCAGTTTCCGCAAAAACGCCTCGCGATGCTCCACGCACCGCCCCAGCCGCAGCACGGCATCGCGGTGCTCCTCGGTCCCGTACCCCTTGTGCTGCGCAAAGCCGTAGCCGGGAAACTTCGTCTCCATCTCGACCATCATCCGATCTCGCGTCACCTTGGCAATGATCGAGGCCATCGCGATGCACAGCGAGCGCGAATCCCCCTTGATGAAGGCCGTGTGCGGATACGGAAATCCCCTCAGCGCCAGCCCATCGACCAGCACCCGCGCCGAGACCGTCGGCGCAAAGGAAGTCCGCTCCTCCATGCTGGAAAAGAGGTCCGGCTCCTCCCGCTTTACCGCAAAAGCCTCCGGCGGATAGATGCCGCCGAGCGCCCGCTGCATCGCGAGCTTGGTCGCGCCGAGGATATTGAGGGTCGCTATCTCCTCCACCCCCGCCACCCCAAACTGCGCGTGGATCAGCCCTTCCTTCGCCAGCCGCTCAAACTCATGCCACAGTTCCTCGCGCAGCGGCGCATCGATCTGCTTCGAGTCGTTCACCTCACGTCCGAGCCGCGACCGGCTCCAACCACCCTCCAGAAACTCGCGCGAGACCAGCACCGCCGCCGCCACCACGGGCCCCGCAAACGCGCCGCGCCC
>CAYZPV010000026.1:0-20153 GCA_964480585.1 uncultured Opitutus sp.
ATCGGCGATGCCGAGGGTGGACTCGATAGTGTTGACCTCGAAGCCCTCCATCGCGGCCTGCAGGGCGCAGATGGGGTCGATCTCGGTGACGATCACACGGGCGCCAAAGCCCTTGAGCGAAAACGCCGAGCCCTTGCCCACGTCGCCATAGCCACACACGCAGGCGACCTTGCCGGCGATCATCACATCGGTGGCGCGCTTGAGGCCGTCGGCGAGCGACTCGCGGCAGCCGTAAAGATTATCGAACTTGGACTTGGTGACCGAGTCGTTGACGTTGATCGCGGGCACGCGGAGCTTGCCCTTCTCCATCATCTGATAGAGGCGGTGCACGCCGGTGGTGGTCTCCTCGGAGACGCCGCGCCACTCCTTGGCGATGGTCGTCCACTTCTTGGGATCCTGCTTATGCACTTTCTTGAGGAGGTCCTTGATGACCTGCTCCTCGTGCGAGCCGGAGGGCGTATTGACCCAGTCGCTGCCCTCTTCGAGTTCGCAGCCCTTGTGGATCAAGAGCGTCACATCTCCGCCGTCGTCGACGACGAGCTGCGGGCCTTTGTTGCCGGGGAAGGTGATGGCCTTGAGGGTGAGATCCCAATACTCCTCGAGCGTCTCGCCCTTCCAGGCGAAGACCGGCGTGCCGGCCTTGGCGATAGCCGAGGCGGCGTGGTCCTGCGTCGAGAAGATATTGCACGAGCACCAGCGCACGTCGGCGCCGAGTTCCTTGAGGGTCTCGATGAGCACCGCCGTCTGGATCGTCATGTGCAACGAGCCAGTGATACGGACGCCCGCGAGCGGCTTGCCGGGACCGAACTTCTTGCGGACCGACATCAGGCCGGGCATCTCGTGCTCCGCGATGGAGATCTCCTTGCGACCCCAATCGGCGAGGCCGATGTCTTTGACGTGGTAATCCTGCGAGGCAGGCGCGGCGGTATTCGTGGCCATGGCTTTCTTTGTTGTATTAAAATTTTGGATACGGTAGCGGCCTGCCTCCGCGACGTGCGGTGGGACGACCGCCGCTACCAGCACTGACGAGCCGGCTCAGAGCCCGACGGCCTTCTTGAGGGCGGCGGCCTTGTCGGTCGTCTCCCAGGGGAGACCATCCTTGCCGAAGTGACCGTAGTTGGTCGTCTGGCGATAGATCGGGCGGAGGAGATCGAGCTGTGAGACGATATCCGCCGGCTTGAAGGAGAAGACCTCCTGCACGGCCTGCGTGATCTTTTCGTCGGAGATGCCGAGCTTGGCGGTGCCGAAGGTCTCGACGCGCACGGAGACGGGCTTGGGGTGGCCGATCGCGTAGGCAAACTGGATCTCGGCGTGCGTGGCGAGGCCCGCAGCGACGATGTTCTTGGCCACCCAGCGGCCCATGTAGGCGGCCGAACGGTCGACCTTGGACGGATCCTTGCCCGAGAAGGCGCCGCCGCCGTGGCGGCCCCAGCCACCGTAGGTATCCACAATGATCTTACGACCCGTGAGGCCGGAGTCGCCCTGCGGCCCGCCGACGACAAAGCGGCCGGTGGGATTGATGAGGAACTCGGTGTTCTTCGTCAGCAGCTTGGCCGGGAGGACCTTCTTGATGACGTTTTGGATGAGGAATTTCTCAATGGTGGCGTGCTCGGCGTCAGCGGCGTGCTGCGTGGAGATCACGACATTGGTAACTTCGACGGGTTTGTCGTTCTCGTAGCGGACGGAGACCTGAGACTTTGCATCCGGGCGGAGCCACTTCACCTTGCCCGACTTGCGGATGCGGGTGAGCTCACGGCCGAGGCGGTGGGCAAACATGATCGGCGTGGGCATCAGCTCCTCCGTCTCGGTGCAGGCATAGCCAAACATGATGCCTTGATCGCCCGCGCCCTGCTCGGCGGTCTTCTTGCCCTTGACCTTCTTGGCGTCGACGCCCTGCGAGATATCGGGCGACTGCGTGGTCAGGTAGTTATTGAGAAAAACTTTGTCCGCGTGGAAGACGTCGTCTTCATTAGTGTAGCCGATCTCGCGGATGGCTTCGCGCACGATCTGGCCGACATTCAGCACGGCATCGATCGGTTTCTGGCCGATCTTGGGGATCGTAATCTCGCCGGCGAGGATCACGACATTGGACTTCACCATGGTCTCGCACGCGACGCGGCTGGTCTTGTCCACCGCGAGGCAGGCATCTAGCACGCTGTCGGAAATCAAGTCGGCGACTTTATCGGGGTGGCCTTCGCCAACCGACTCGGAGGAGAAAACGAATGAATTTGCCATGGGATGTGGAGACCAGACGAAACCATCGCTTAGCGCAACGGAGCAAGCTGAAATATCAACGCATGCAGATTTTCTGATGCGTCATCTGGCGGCGCTGGTCTGCCGAGGTTTATCTGAGCACATTCAAGGGCATCGAGGCAGTGGGCAAACAACCCATCTTTAACTAGGCGGAACTTCCAATTGCGCTCGCTGCATTAATTTAACACCATTCCACCCAGAATGTCTCAGCCTCAGCCCTCTACGCCGATCTCGCTCTCCGGACGCAAGATACTCGTCGTCGATGATGACCGCTTGAATATCCGCATCTTAGGTGGAATTCTGAAGGGCGAAAACTACGCCGTGAGCGAAGCCGACACCGCGGAAAAAGCGCTCGAGCTCTACGCGCAATTCGAGCCCCATTTGGTGCTTTTGGATGTGATGCTGCCGGGGATAGATGGCTTCGAGGCCTGCCGCCGGCTAAAGAAAACCTATGGCGATAAGGCCGCCCCGGTCATTTTCATCACCGCGAAGACCCAATCCGACGATATTGTGACGGGTTTGGAGGCAGGCGGGGTCGACTATCTCCCCAAGCCTTTCAAACCCAAAGAGGTCATCGCCCGCATCCGCACGCACCTGCACAATCAGTTTCTCCGCGAGCAAGCGCAGACACTGGTGGAGCAGCTGAGCCGCGCCAATGCCGCGAAGAACAAGTTTCTCGGCATGGCGGCCCACGACCTCCGCAACCCCCTCGCCTCGATCCGCGGCCTCTCCGAATTCCTCCGCGAAGGGGCAGTGGGCCCGCTCACTCCGGATCAGGTCGAACTCGTCGATACGATCCACGCCGCCAGTCAATCGATGCTCGATATGGTCAACGAGCTGCTCGACGTCGCGACCATCGAATCAGGCGAGCTCAAACTCGCGTTGGAACCGCACAACCTCGTCGACGTCTTGTCCAGGTCGGTCGCCCTCACCAATATGGAGGCCGCCAAGAAGCAGACCCGCGTCGTCTTTGAGCCTCACACCACCTCCATCGTATTGCCGATCGACGCACCGAAGATGAAGCAGGTCGTCGACAATCTCTTGAGCAACGCGGTGAAATACTCGCCCCCGGGAGCCACAGTCACAGCCATCGTAGGCCTGAATCCCAAAGGGAATAACTGCTATTTTGCCGTACGTGATCAGGGCCCCGGCATCCCGGAAAATGAGCGCGACAAGCTATTCAAGGACTTTGGGCGTCTTTCTGTGAAACCGACGGGCGGCGAAAAGAGCACCGGCCTCGGGCTCGCGATTTGCCGAAAGATCGTCGAGGCTCATCGTGGCACGATCGCCGCCGAAAACCTACCCGCCCGGGGCTGCGAATTTCGCGTGCTCCTCCCCCTTTCCCCATGAATTTCACCGGCATGATCATGCTCGTCGACGACGAGCCTCATATCCGCAAATACATCTCGTTGATCCTAAAAACGCTCGGCTCTCCGATCATCGTGGAGGCCAGTAATGGCGAAGAAGCGCTGGAAACCTACCAACGCGAGAACCCCGATCTCGTGCTGATGGACGTCAATATGCCCAAAATGGACGGCCTCGAGGCGCTCAAGAAACTCCGTGAGATCGATCCCAACTGCGTCGTCATCATGCTAACCTCACTCGCCAATCGCGAGAGCATCGAGCAAGCCGTGGACGGTGGCGCCATCAACTATATCCGCAAGGACACCCCGAGGGAAGAGATCGCCAAGGCGCTGCGCGAAACCATCGAATCCGCCTTCGACCTGAGCTGACGCCGCCCATGAGCGCCCACTCCACACCGCCCCCCGGCGGCGAGCCTGCTGCACCGCCGCCGAAAATCCAAATCGCCGAGGTCCGCTACTCGCTGCCCCAGATGCTCGAAGAGCTGAAGGCCGAACGCGCTGCGAGCACCTTCGCGATGGAAAAGCTCGATCAGGCCGAGATCGGAAAGCTCTTCAAAGCCAAGAGCGCGCGCCGTGCATAATCCCAATATCGAGTACTTCATGCAGCGCCTGCGGGAGCTGCCGCGCTTCGAGTATGCCGACGAAGTCGAGTCCATGCTCCAGCGCTGGGGCCCTCTGCCGCAACTCGTGCAGGCCATCATCGACGAAAAATACCTCACCAAGGAGGACGCGTGCCGGTACTGGGCCGATTCGATGAACGTCGCGTACGTCGACCCCTTTGCTTCAGTCATCACCGAAGAAGCCATCGAAAAGATACCCGCCGAAGTCGCACGCAAGGTGAAGGCGGTGGGCCTGTACATCCTCAATGGCGTGATGACCGTCGCCATCGCATCGCCCGCCGATGGAGAACTCATCCGCCGGCTGGGACAAATCGCGCAGATACCCGTAAGCCCCGTCTTCGCGCTGCCCAAGGATATCGAGGATGCGATCGCGATCCACTACTCGACCGACAAGGGCCTCGAGGAGAGCCTCAATGAACTGGAGCGCTCCAGCCTCTTCGACAAACCCGAAGTGGCTGGCGACAAGCTCGCGCAACTCGCGGAGAACAACGCACTCGTCCAGATCCTCGACGAGATCATCTACTTCGGCATGCGCGAGCGTGCGACTGACCTCCATATCGAGGCGCAGGAGACGCAGTGCCGCATCCGCTTCCGTATCGATGGCAACCTGCGCGAAATCCTCACGTACTCGCGCAAGCTCCACCGTGCGCTGCTCTCCCGCATCAAGATCCTCTGCAACCTCAACATTGCCGAAAGCCGCTTCCCCCAGGATGGGCGCTTCTCGATGCAGGTAGGCAGCCAGACCGCCAATTTCCGCGTCTCCACCATCCCCTCTGCGTATGGCGAAAAGGCCGTGATCCGCATCCTCGCGATGACTGGCAAGAAGTCGATGATCACGCTGGATAAGATGATGATGTCGCAGACGATCCTGCAGCCCTTCAAGCGGCTCATCCAGAATCCCAACGGCATCATCTTCGTCACCGGCCCCACCGGCTCCGGCAAGACGACCACGCTCTATGCCGCGTTGCACGAGATCAACACGCCGGAGACCAATATCTCGACCATCGAGGACCCGATCGAAATCCAGCTCGCCGGCGTCACGCAGACGCAGGTCAACTCCAACATCGACCTCAAATTCGCCACCATCCTACGCGCCCTCATGCGCCAGGACCCGGACGCTATCCTCATCGGCGAAATCCGCGACCTCGAGACGGCGAAGATTGCCACCGAGGCCGCCCTCACCGGCCACATCGTCTTTGCCACCCTCCATACCAACACCGCGCCCCAGGCCATCGTGCGCTTGATCGAGATCGGGGTGGAGCCCTACATGGTCGCCCCCTCCGTGATCGGCGTGCTCGCCCAGCGCCTCGCCGCACGCATCTGCGAAGCCTGCAAGGAGGCATACTATCCTTCGCGGGACATGCTGATGAAGTATTTCCAAGAGGATGGCATCCCGGAGGACCCGCAAGTCCCATTCTATCGTGGTCGCGGCTGCGGCGCTTGCCGCCACACCGGCTACAAGGGCCGCGTGGCCTTCCATGAGCTCGTGCTCATCACCGAGGAGGTCCGCACCCTCATCAGCGAGGGCCGCAGCGTGCAGGAAATCTCCCGTGCCGCCGCGAAGGTCGGCTACAAACCGCTGCGCTACGACGGGCTGAAAAAAGTCCTCATGGGCCTCACCACTATCGACGAGATCGAGCAGAACACCTCGTTTGAGTGGGCGACCTAGCTCTGCGCTCGGTGTGTAATCGAGCGCGAGGAAATGGTCGCGCAGGGGTCTGCCGAAGTGTGACCTGGCCGTGGAGGCTGCGACGACTCGTGCGCCGTGAGTTTAGCGTTTCCCCGCGGTCGGCGGCCGCTATCCTCGCCAGCCTACCCCATGCGTCTGCCCTCCCCTCGCGCACTCCTGTCCGCTCTTCTCCTCGCCCTGCTCGCCCCTGCGGCCTTCAGCGCCACCGCGCCAACCGCGAAGCCCAATATCCTCTTCATCGCCTTCGACGATCTCAACGATTGGGTGCTCGGCGCACGCGCGGGCGTGAAAGCGCCTAACCTCGATCGGCTCATGGCGCGCGGCGTCACTTTCACCAATGCTCACTGCGCCTCGCCCTCGTGCCACCCCTCACGGCTCGCGATGATGACGGGGGTGCGACCCTCCACCTCGGCGATCGATCGCAACGTCTACAGCCAGCCCGTAGCGTCGTGGCGTACTGGGCCTGCTTCCGGCTCCGGCGCACTCGCTCGCGCGGTCGTACTTTCACAGCACTTTCGCGACCATGGCTGGCGCGCGATGGGGACGGGCAAGATCTTCCACGGCCTCCAGTGGGTCGATGGCAGCGAAAATGAACCCTCCGCGTGGGACGACTATTATCCCTCTGCACTCGACCAGATCCCCCCACAGATACGGCCGCACGATCTGGTGCCCGACTCCGAATCCGGCATCGTCGGCCAGCGCCCACTCGGAGGCGGCACCGATCGACGCGGCCAGGTCTTCGGCGCGCATCCCATCCAAGCCCCAGCCGAAAAAATGTCCGATGCTCTGGTGGCAGACTGGGCGATCGCGCAGCTCAAAAAGCATCCCTCAGCCAGTGCGCAGCCGCTGCTCCTCGCCGTGGGCTTTTTTCGTCCGCACATCCCCTGGGAAGTCCCGCAGAAATATTTCGATCTCTACCCACTCGAGCAGATCGACCTGCCGCCCGATGTCCCCGGCGACCTCGACGACACCAAGGGGCATGACCGTGTAAGCTGGCATGAGTGGGTCTTGGCCAACGACGCCAAGTTTCAAATGTGGCGACGCCTGGTGCAGGGCTACCTCGCGAGCATCACCTTTGCCGATGAACAGCTCGGCCGCGTGCTCGACGCGCTCGAGGCCAGCCCACTTGCGAAGAATACCGTAATCGTCGTCTGGAGCGACCACGGCATGCACCTCGGCGAGAAGAAAAACTGGGAGAAGTTTACCCTGTGGGAAAAATCCACGCGTGTCCCCCTCATCATAGCGGGCCCAGGGGTCGCCAAGCCCGGTGCTCGCGTGGCGCAGCCGGCAAGCCTCATCGACGTATATCCCACATTGTGCGATCTGACGGGCGTGCCCATCCCTGCGCAGTGCGAAGGCACGAGCCTGCTCCCTCAGCTGCGCGATCCCTCCGCGACACGCGAAGTCCCCGCGATCACGACCCAGACCCAGGGCAGGCAAAGCGGCCACGCCGTACGCGATGCGCGCTGGCGCTACATCCGATACTACGACGGTTTCGAGGAGCTCTATGACCATGCGGTGGACCCCGGTGAACTTACAAACCTGGCGCACGATGCCCGGCACACCGCCGAGAAAACACGACTGCTCGGCTGGCTCGAAAAAGCCGGCGCCCGGCTCACCGGCCATCCCGCAAGCAAACAAGGCGCGCCAAAAAAGCAGAAAGCCTCGAAATAACCTCCCCAGCCCGCTTTTCCCGCCCCCAACATTCTCCAACCATGCGTATGAACCTCCAGCGCCTCCTCTTCACCGCCCTTGTTTACCTCCTGCCCTATTCACTTGTCGCCGCCGATCCGCGGCTGCAGGAGCTACTCAAACAATATCCTGCCGCCGATACCAACCGCGATGGCATCCTGTCGCTCGAGGAGGCCCAAGCCCACGCCAAAGCGATCCGCAAGGGCAAAGGAGGCGGCGACTCCGCCAATGCGGAAGACACGGGCGCCGCGCGCACCAGCGCGAATAAGCCGAAGCCCACGCACGCCAATGTCAGCTATGGTCCAGATGTGCGCAACAAGCTTGACCTGTGGCTCGCCAAGTCCGCCAAGCCCACCGCACTCGTCGTCTACATCCACGGCGGCGGCTTCGTAAACGGCAGCAAAGAGGGTGCGAGCCCGGAGATGATCGAAGGATGCCTCGCCGCCGGAGTTTCGTTCATGTCGATCAACTACCGCTACCGCACTACCGCCCCCATCCAGGACATCCTCCGCGACTGCGCCCGCTCCATCCAGTTCGTCCGCTCCAAGGCCAAGGACTACAATATCGACCCGAAACGGATCGCCTCCTACGGCGGCTCCGCCGGGGCAGGCACCTCCCTGTGGCTGGCATTTCACGACGAGCTGGCCGATCCCGCGAGCCCCGACCCGGTGCTCCGCGAATCCTCACGCCTCGCCGCGGCGGGAGCGATCAACACCCAGGCCACTTACAACCTGAAGCGCTGGCCGGAGGTGCTCCGCGCCCCCGAGGGCGACTTCACCCGGCCCGGAGAGACGGCGGCGTTCTACGGCGCCACAGCCGATGCAGACCTCGACACCGACAAGTACAAAGCCGTACTCCGCGACACCGACATGCTCGCACTGATATCCAAGGATGATCCGCCGGTCTTTCTCTTCACGAGTCATCCTGACGGTGCGATCGCCAACCGCAGCGCACTCTTGCATCACCCCGACCATGCTCGCGCGATCAAGAAGCGTTGCGATGAAGTCGGCGCGCCAGCCACCCTCTACTTCGCTACGGCCGAGCCCAAACTCTCGGGAAATTATCAGGCCAAGCTCCGCGAGTTCCTCCTCGCCCGGCTGCAATAGGTGGATGCCTGTGACTTCGCGGTCACATCGGCCGCCAAATCGACACACGAACACAGGCATTTTCACGATAAAATAGGTCTGCGCCCTATTCCCAACGCGCCAGTCTCTTGCTACTCTTGGGCGTTTCTGACGTCCATGACTGCCTTACACGACTTCTGCCAGCGGCAAGGCATCCCGCCAGAGCATTTCGAAGCGATCGCACTCCGCCGCGCGCTTTACCCCCACGCCCGCATGCTGCGGGGTATCTTGGGGATCGTACGGGCGGATTTTTTTTCGATCGACCGCGAGTTTGTCCGCGCCGCCGGGAGCACGACCTCATCGCGGGAGTTTCGACTCGAGGAACTAGAGTTCCACAGTCATCCCGAAAACTCGTCTTTGCTCCGCCGCAGGATGCTGCTGCGCGTATCCACCCGCAGGCTGCACCAATTGCTCTTCCCCTCCCGAAGACGCACCAACGCCTCGCTGGGGGGGCCTAGCCCGGGTGCCCTCAGTGCTGACAGCAACCGGCCCTAGGCGCGTCGCCGGAGGTGGCTAGGCAGAGCCCGCCGATCGTTCTCCGGAGACTCCCGTGATGATGCGCGCGCCGCGCTTGTAGGTGAAATACGAATACGTCCACTGCATCAGCACCGAGATCCGATTGCGAAAGCCGACCAGGAAGAGCAGGTGCACGGCCAGCCAGGCGATCCAGGCAGGGAAGCCGCTGAGCTTTGCGCCCTTGATCAAGGCCACCGCGGCAGAGCGGCCGATCGTCGCCATCGTGCCCTTGTCGTGGTAGGCGAAAGCCTTGCGGCCGACGGGGGCGTATCTTTCCCCGCGCAGTTCGCGCTCGATGAGGGCCGAGATATGAGCGCCCATCTGCATCGCGCCCTGGGCCACGCCTGGCACCGGCACGCCCTTGGCATCCACAAGGCTCACGATATCTCCAGCCGCGAATACCTCCGGATGACCCGGCACGCTGCAATCCGGCAGCACCTTGATGCGACCTCCGCGATCGAGCTCCACTCCGGCGAGTTTCCGCGCGAGCGGCTCGCCGCCCACGCCCGCGCCCCAGATAATATTGTCCGCGCGGATGGTCTCGCCACTAGCCACGACCTCGCCCTCCCGGATGGCCTCCACTCGCCGCCCGAGCCGCACTTCGACGCCCAGCGCCTGGAGCTGCTTCAGCGCGCTCTCGCGCAACTCGGCCGGGAAGGGTGAGAGAATGTGGTCGCTGCCTTCGATGAGGATCACCCGGGCCTTGCTCGGATCGATATGGTCGAAGTCCTTGTGCAGCACTGTGCGCGTGAGTTCGGCGAAGGTGCCGGCAAGCTCCACTCCCGTCGGTCCGCCGCCGATGACCACGATGGTCATCGCGGCTTCGCGCTTCACTGCATCGGGCTCGGTCTCTGCGCGCTCGAGGGAATTGAGCACCAACCGGCGGATGCGCAGCGCGTCGTCGAGCGACTTTAGGCCGGGCGCAAACTGCTCCCACTCGGGATGGCCAAAATAGTTGGTCACGCCACCCGCCGCGAGCAAGAGATAGTCGTAGGCCAGCTCACCACGGCTATGCTTGATGCGCTTGCCGGCGAGATCGATATCCGTGACCTCCGCCATGATGACCGCCAGATTGGGCCGGTCGCGCAGTACCGCGCGGATCGGCTGCGCGATGTCCACCGCAGCCAATCCCGCTGCAGCGACCTGATAGAGCAAGGGCTGGAAGAGGTGGTGATTTTGCCGGTCGATGATTGTGATTCTGGCGAGAGATTCCGGGAAACTCCGGACAAACCGGAGGCCGGCAAAGCCGGCCCCCACGACGACGATATGCGGCAACGATGCGTCATCCCGTAGTTTCATACCTGTCTAACCTGCTCGGCTTCGGCACTAAGCGCAACGTAGTCAGCGACGAAATTTGCTGTTCTTCTCCATCGGATAAATCTAGCTGCCTCGCCTCATGCGCTCTCCCGTCAATATCCAGCTCATCGGCCGCGAAGTCGCCATCGTGTGGGACGACGGCGTCGAATCCTACTTCACCTTCGAAGGCCTGCGCGCCGCCTCGCCGAGCGCGTCCAACCAGGGGGAGCGTGATATCTTGGGCAATCGCTACGGGGGCGACGGCCCCAAGAAATTTCCCGACGTGCAGGTGCTCGGCTGGGAACAGGTCGGCAACTACGCGATCCGATTCGACTTCAGCGACGGCCACCGCACCGGCCTGTACAGTTACGACTATCTGAGGCAACTCGGTGCGCACGGCTGAGTGATTTGCGGGGTTGCCTCGTGGCAGCTCGGCCCGCGAAACTCTGCGAGACCATGAGCACCTACGTCTTTCCCGCCCGCACGAACTCCGCTGAGATCGAGCTCGGCGCCACGCTGCAACCGAAGTTTGGCCCCGATGGGCTGATCCCTTGCATCACGCAGGACGTACACTCGGGCGAGGTGCTGATGTTTGCCTTCATGAACGCCGAGGCGCTGGCGCACACGCTCAAGACGAAAAAGGCCACTTACTGGAGCC
This sequence comes from uncultured Opitutus sp., assembly GCA_964480585.1. Classification (GTDB taxonomy): domain Bacteria; phylum Verrucomicrobiota; class Verrucomicrobiia; order Opitutales; family Opitutaceae; genus ER46. The sequence continues at coordinate 11,214 of CAYZPV010000026.1, forward strand.
GCTCCCGCAACAAGCTCTGGGTGAAAGGCGAGGAGTCGGGCAATGTGCAGCACGTCCGTGAGCTCCGCACCGACTGCGACCAGGATGTCGTGCTCATCAAGGTCGAGCAATCGGGCGCTGCCAATGCGAGCTGCCACAATGGCTTCAAATCCTGCTTCTACCGCAAGCTCGACAACCTCGATCAGGCCGAGGCTTCGGGCTTCAAGCTCAGCACGACTGCCGAGCGGCTCTTCGACCCTGCCACGGTCTACAAGAAGAAATAGGCCCAAGCGGCTCGGCCTTCGCCGATCTCACAGGTCGAGCTTCAACTGCACGATATACAGTGCGGGATCGATGATGCGGTACGCAAGGGGCACACCGTTGGGATAGGCCCCCACGGGCTGCAGGCGCCCGTCTTCTCCGAGATTGCGGATATTGAGCTGCACCGTGGCGCCCACGCGGCCGCCAAACATCTTGAAGCGGTAGCCCATGAAAGCATCCACGTAGAGATGCGCCTTGTCGTAGATGGGTCGATTTGGATCCAAGTCCGTGATCGTCGCCGGAAACTGCTGCACACCGTAGTAGCCGATGCCACCCTTGGATTCCCACCGTGCCGCGCCACCGATATTGAGGTTACGAAGCAGCCGATGCTGCGTGATACTCTCCAGGCGGAAATTAGTGGAGTACTTCACCCGATACCTGCGGATCTGCGGGTTGGCCTTGCCCTGCTGCTGGAGGATGATCTTCAACGGCGTCTCGACATTGTTGGTGAAAGCATCCACCGGGCGGGTGCCCCCATAAGTCGAAGTCCACCAACGCTGGCCCGTACGCTGGTCGACAATCGTGGTCCACACAGGCATGCGGTGTGCAATCCAGTCGGTCGTCGACGTGGAGACATTCGTGTTGGTGGTCTCCGTATCGGTAAACGAGCCCTGCATCGTCCAGTAGCGGGAGGGATTGAAGTTTACCTCCCACTCCCAGCCCTTCGACTCCACATCCTGAGTGGCGGAGATGCCGGGATCGGGTATCGCGAGCTCGTTTTGCTCGTCGATGGAAAGCCCTGTCTGGCGAGCGACCTCGGCCTGCACCTGCGCGGCCGTCCAGGCCGGATTGGCCTGCTGCACCCAGGCGCGCGCATTGTCCTCGAGCTGCCACGCATCGGCATTGGAAAGATCGAGGCGGAGCGCGCGCTGGGCGATGGTGGCGGCATCGCCGTTCCGCGTCTTGATGCGCTTCGTCTCGAAGCGATTTAAGCGCAGTACGAAGCGATCGTTGAGCAGATTGAGCCATAGGCCATAGTCCTTGCCCTCGCCGCGAGTATTGGGGAGAAGGCGGCGGAAGAGATCTTGCTGCGGACCCTGCGGCACAAAGCTATCGGATTCGTTGTAGGTGAGCGAAAGACCATTGCCCACCTGGCCGAGAAACCCTGCCGCTCCGCCGGAGCGGGCCATGCGATGTGCCCACTCCCAACCGCGGAAAGGCCGCAGCACACCACCGGCGGTCTTGGTCCGACCGCCATTTACTGCGTAGTCGCCCGTGGCCCAGGCATTCATCGAGGTGTAAATATAGTCGGTGCCATCGGCATTGAGGAGCCGAGGCTCGGCCCCGCGCTTGTCGTACACCGTGTCGTCTCGCACGCCGAATGTCGTCACCAGCCGACTTGCGAAAAACATGCTTTGGATCACGCCACCGGTCGTTTTGGTGTTTTGGATCGAGTTGTTGCCCCCGCCGCTGTTGTCGGTCGTGGGCCGCTGGTCGATCAGTGCCGGCTCGCGCCGGATGACGCCCGGCGTGGTACCCGCCGCGTTGCCGCTCCAGACATACGTCGTCGGGCCGTAGGCAAACGTCGATGGCGCGTAGTCCACATTGGTGCCATCGGCATCGCCGATGTAGTAGCGAAAATAGCCGCGGAAGCGCGCCGATGACTGCTGGGGCCCACCTGTGACGTTGCTGGAGACCGCGGGGTACGTGCCCGGCGGCACCCAAGACTGGGTGGAAACCAGCACATCGCGATAGCTGTATCGGCGAGTATGGCTCGTGCGGTGCTCGTCGTATCCGGTGAGCTGATGCAAGCCCAGCCACTTGAGCGCGCTCTTTTCATTCGCAAGATCGAGCTTGTACGAAATCTGGCCGCGGTACGTGTGACTGCGACCGGGGATCCATTGCGTGAGCGGCTGATCGAGGCCGATGTAGGTGCGTCCGAAGAAGGGATTGGGCGCGCCGTCGAGCAGCCGGGAATTTACATCGACGAGGATCTGGCTAGAGGGGCCGGTGCCAAAGATATTGCGCTGATACCGCATCGAATCCTCCCGCATGTAGTCGACTTGGGCGAACAACGTCTGGCGCGGCGTGGCGAGCAAAAGCTGCTGGAGTTGCACGTAGGCGACCTGCGTGCGGTCCATCAGCCGGTTCATCGCGCCGAGGTTGATGCTCTCGTAATCGTAGTATGTCCCGTCGCTGAGCGACGGCGTCGTGGTAAAAAGCGGCTGACTGGAAAACCGTCCCGAGGCCACCCCCGCTGCCGGGCTGGGAGCGAGATAGCGCTGACTGCTGTTGTTGGCCAGTGGAGTATTGGCCGTATTGGCCGTGGGCGTCGTAAAGAGCGCCACCGCGCCGCGATCGACAAAGACGTAGCTGCGATCGTTGCCGGAGAACGAGCGTTGAAAGACATCGGGGATGTTGTTGTCGCTGGTGATCGGCGTCCGGGTGGCGATCGAGCCCGCGCCGTTTTGTCCGTAGGCAAGACCATTGACCGTGTAAGTCTGCGTGATGGGATCCCATGCGGGTTTGCCGCTCTCGAGCCAGTACGAGATGCTGTCGCGCGGCATCAGGCTATTAGGCCGGTTGCCATTCATGCGATAGTAGGCGTAAGACGCATTGATCGTCGTCGTCTTGAATGGCTGATAGCGCACCATGCCGTTGTACCGGATCGTATCGACTCCGGAAGGCTTGCGTTCGTACCCGTCGTGCTGGAAAGCGGCGCTCACCCGGAGCGCGAGCACATCTTTCCGCAACACCCGGTTGACATCGAAATCGAAGCGGTACCCGCCGACGCTGTCAGCGCGCGACGACACGGAATTGCGGTTGCGCGACAAATTGGCCTGAGCGGGCACCATATTCAGCGTGCCGCCTGGGCTACCGAGGCCAAAAATATTGGCGTTGGGCCCGCGGCTCACCTCGATACCTTCGATGTTCAGGGGATCGATCGGCGTGAGGCCCGACATGCCGATGTTTCCCATCGAGATATTTGCCGAGCCGATACCGCGGATACGATTGGCGCCACGCGGGTTGTTTTGGACGTTATCGGCGACGTGCCCATTGTTGTTCACCGCGAAATCAGTGTACTCTCCCGTGCCCTCCGCTCCGATCGCGTAGAGAAACACGTCATTTATATCGAGCATCGCAAAGTCCGACATCTGCTCCTTGGTGATCACAGAGATAGCGGAGCCCAGGTCTTCCAGCTTCGTGTTGAAGCGTGTGCCAGACATCGTGTTCGCCGAATAGTAGCCCTTGGTATCGGCCACGATCTCAAAGGGGCTGAGTTGCACGGGCTGGCTCTCGTCGGTCGACGAGGCGGTGGACGATGGGCGAGTGGGCACGACCGTCTGGGCGCTCGCGAGGGTAGCCGCGAGCGTGAGCGCGATGAGGGGTTTCATGGGGACTGGGGAAAGCTGAACTGGCAGGGCGGCGCGTCGTGTTGATCGGGGCCGACGCGCCCTGCCCTGCCGGCCTGAGGGAGCCGGCAGGCGCGCTGCGGGCTACGTACGCGCGATCATCGCGTCGGCCAGCTTCGGCACTTCGAAGCCCGGACGATACTCGCGCGTGAGCTGGGCATTTAAGCTCTTGTCCTTGAACTGCTCGGTCTTGGGATCGAAGTCGAGCGAGCGGCCAGCGCGAAACGCGATGTTGCCGAGATGGCAGTGCGTGCAGGAAATGTGCGAATCCAGCACCGACATCGGCATATCCTCCGGTTTGCGCGAGCGCACGGCCGCAAAGAAACGCTGGAAGCGATTGAGGTTTTTGGGCTTCAGCGCGTTCTCCGGGATGGGAATTTGCTCACGAGGCCCCGACTTCACCTCTTTATAGGTGAAGAATCCCTTGCCTACGACGTAGTAGCCCTTGGTGCCGAAGAAGCTGTTTCCGCAATTGCCGCCCTCGGCCTCTTCAAACGATCCGAGGTTGCGCACCTCGAACGTCATGATCGAGCCGTCGGCGTACGCAAAGGTGGTCGCCTGCGTATTGGGCGTCTGGCCTGCATCGTCGAGGCCGAAGCGCCCGCCCGCGCTGTACACGCTGATCGGCATCCCGCGATTGTGGCCCCAGCAGGCGATATCCATCTGGTGCACACCTTGGTTGCCGATCTCACCGTTGCCGTACTCCCAGAAATAGTGCCAGTCGTAGTGCACGTAGAGGCCGGGCTTTTTGCGCGTCGTATTGGCCAGAAACGCCTGCTCCCGCGCCGGCCCTTGCCACAGCGTCCAATCGAGATGATCGGGAGCCTTCCCAGGGCCGCCCTGGCCGATGGAGCCGCGATTGCCGTTTTTATAAACATAGCCGCGCGATTCGATGATCTTTCCGATGAAGCCATCCTGGATCAGCTTGATGTCGCGGATCAACGTGGTGTTGGAGCGGCTCTGCGTGCCATGCTGCACGATGCGGTTGTGCTTCTTCGCAGCGGCCATCACCTGGCGCCCTTCGAAGATATTATGTGTCATCGGCTTTTCGACGTATACATCCTTGCCCGCCTGGCAGCCCCACACGGCGGCGAGCGCGTGCCAATGGTTGGGCGTGGCTACGGTGATCACGTCGACCTCCTTATCCTGCAGCGCCTGCCGTATGTCCTTGTACAGCTTGGGCGCTTTCCCCTGTGCATCCGCTACGGTCTTCGCGCCCTTCGCTCGCACAGTGTCATCCACATCGCACAGCGCGACGTACTCGGCCTCGTTTTTCAGCGCGAGCACGTCCTTCATATGGCTGCTGCCTTGGCCGTTGAAACCGACGGTGCAGACGCGAATACGATTGTTCGAGCCGATGACATTACCCTGCGCTTTCATGCCGGCGACGATCACCGCGGCGGCAGAGGATCCGAGAAACACACGACGAGACACGTTCATGGGGAGGAGACGTTTTGGAGTTGAGGGGGCTTCAGCCCTGATAGGGGATCACAATGTCCGGGGTGCGGCCTGAAGCGCCGCTCCACCGCTCGCACTCAGGTCGGGCACGAGCGAGTTGAGGTATAGTTCGAGATGGGTGTAGCCGTCGAGCTTCGGTGCGCGTGCTCCATCGGAAGGATCGTGGGGATCCAGCCCGCGGGCCTCCTCCCACGCATCAGGCATGCCATCGCGATCCGTATCCAGCGGTGCGGGCAAGGACTTGAGTTCCGGCCAGCCCCCCACGTCTCGCTGCGAATCGATCAAGCCTTTGCCGCCGCCCTTGTAGCTCGCCCCAAATTTCGCCGTCCCGGTGCGGATCTCCTCCACGATGCGGGTATCTACCGCATCGCGAGCAAGCGATGCGCCCGCATGACGAAGCACCAGCGCATATGCTTCTGTCGCACTCTGCGTTGTCACGGGCGCCACGCTATAGGCCCGCGGGGCGCGCAGCGTAGCTTCCGTCGCCTCTCCGCTGGGCTCGAAATCGATCCCGCCCTTCCAATTATCGGCTGAGATCGCCGGGAAGCCATCGACGTAGTTGCCCTCGGCAAACATCCGCCCCCGCGAATCCTTCTGGATAAAGATGCGGTGCCGCACGCGTGGATCGGTGGCCGGACCTGCTTTGTAGTAGTTATTGATCCAGTTGCGCGGCCACAGCTCTCCGCCATACGCGGAGTTGAAACCCCAATTGTAGATCACGTTGTTTCGGCAATCCATGAGGCCAGACTCCTTGTTGCCCGAGGCGCGAGGATTGCGGCTCGAGTGATGCGCGAGGATATTGTGGTGCCACGAGCCGCCCGGCCCACCCCACAAGCCGCCGTAGCCGTGCGCGCCTTTCTTGTGCAGCGATTTCGTGAGGCTCTCCGTTATCATGCACCACTGCGCGGTGAAATTGGATGCCTTGTTGACGGAAAATGTCTCATCCACGCCCCAACTCACCGAGCAGTGATCGAACACGACATGGTCGCCCTGCCCACCCAAGGCATCTTGCTCCTTGCCGCGCTCATCGCCAGGGCGAAAACGCACATAGCGCACGATCATATGCTGCGTATCAAAACTGACCTGATAGTTCTTTATGCAGATGCCGTCACCCGGCGCGGTCTGCCCGGCGATCGTGAGATACGGCTCGCGAATCTTCAATTCAGACTCGAGCGCGATCGTGCCCGATACACGAAAAACGACCGTGCGCGGCCCTTTTGCCAGCACCGCCGCGCGAAGGCTGCCGGGGCCCGAGTCGTTAAGATTTGTCACCTCGACCACACGTCCGCCGCGCCCACCGATCGCATATTTGCCAAACCCCTCCGCGCCTGGAAATGCTGGCGCGCGCTTGGGCCGCAGATCGGTCATCAGCACCGTGCGCGCCTTGTCGTCGTAGCGCAGAGTATACTCCCATCCCTGCGGGACGACGACTTTGGAGAATCGTCCCGTGAGCGACTCCACGCTCGGCAGGACGAGGGTGAGGCACGATCCCTCGTGCGGCACCACCCGCCCGGTAAACCGCACCTCCAGCGTCTTCCCGGCGAGGTCGACCCGGCCCGCATCGATCGGCGCGATCACCCGATCATGCTCCACCTCGAAAACCCACCTCTCCCCCGGCGGCGCTCCAGCGGCGGAAAGCAACGCAGCCGCCGGGCCGTAGACGCCCGCAAAGGCGCAAAGCAGACCACAGGCAGAGGCGCGCAATCGCGCACCGGCGAGCACCATCGGGGGCATGAGGTGAGAGGGGTAGACCACCAGCCTAACACGATTTAGCCTTACGCGACATCAGACCTAGGTCTTAAATCACCCTACCGATTGTTAAAGCGGTCTGGCACTCCAGGCCTTCAGCGGAGCCGCACGAGGAACTGACTTCGCCCCTCCACGCCGAGCTTTTTGTACACCGCGGTCAGCTGGGCCTTTACCGTTTTCACACTTTTCCGGAGCAGCCTCGCTATGGCCTCGTTGCTCATGCCCTCGCCGACTCGACAGGCGACCTCACGCTCCGCTTCGGTAAGATCCGCTAGGAGTGAGTGGCTTGCCAGCCGCTCCAGCGCAGGCAAAGTCGACCGATCTTCCAAGTAGACGATAAAGCCGGGGTACGCCGCTCCGCTTTCGACATGCAGCCGGATCGTCGCAGCCAGTCCACGCGCAGCCGAAGGTTCGACTTTCGCGGCGCCCAAGGGAGTCGTGTGCCCGCCGGACGACTGATTTTCCAGCCAAGCTGCCTTGAGCGTCGCACAGGCTCGCAGAATCTCGGAGGGCACTTCAAACACGGCTCGAGGCTGGTAAGCTCGCGCTTTTTCCAAGCCATACTTCCAGTGCGCGCACAACTCCAAGCCGGCTTGATTCACATGCAGAGGGGCCAACTCCCAGTCGAGAAATAGCAGCGCAAAAGGCAGGTGCCGGTTGAAAGACTCCAAGGTACGTCGTCGCGCCCGCTCTTCCTCCAACGCGAGGAGCCGATTTAGCACCGTCTCGATGTGCGGATGGATCGCCTCGAGCAGCGCGACCTCTGCCTTCGTGAAATCCCCCTGCTTCTCCGTCCGCCGGATCGCCAACTGCGAACCTACCCGGCCGCCCCTCCAGTAGAGCGACACCGCCAGGTGAGCCCAGCCACCAGGCGCGAGAAATTTTTGGAAGAACTCCGACCTCCTCAGTTCCTCCGTATCGGGCACGACATCGGAGAGCCGGTACACCTTGATTTTCTTCGGCCGCGAGAGGACGAACTGCGGCGTCATGTCGACCGCCCGCCGATTTTTAAACCAGCGGGTCGAGCGCCGCGCATTGGGCGTCGCGAGAATCTCGGTCGCCTGCCACGACGTCGCAAAGTCGAGGAAATTGAGATAGGCTACCACCGCATCGTGGGGCAGAGTAGCACGCAAAATCTCCAGCAGCGCCTCCCAGAAGCCCGGTATGTCGGTGGATGCATGCAGTCGCAGCAGCAGCGCATCGATTTGCGGCGAAACATGGAGCAGTCCGCGGCGTTTTTTAGCGGTGGGCATGGCTCACTCCCCAGAATCACGGATGGACACCAAGGTGGATAATGGGGAAGCCCGACGAAGATCCACGTCAGAGAGGCGCTTCACCGCTTCGTCTGCATCCGTGGTTGGTTCGGAGTGAGATCGCTTACCGCGAGCCCGGGGTCATCCCGCGCTCGCTGCGCTGGGCAAAGGCAATCATCCGCTGAAACTCTGCCCGGCCCGCCTGCTCGTGAGCCACGAGCTTCTCCATGGCCTGCGTGCGATTGAGGCCATCGCGATAGAGGAGACGGTAGATCTGCTTCACCCCGTCCATCTGCTCGGGCGTAAAGCCCTTGCGCTCGAGACCGACCTTGTTGATCGCGCGTATCTCCGCCGGCACGCCATCGGCGATAAAATAGGGCGGTACATCCAGCACGATCTTGGCGTAGGCGCTCACCATCGAGTACGCGCCGATGCGGCAGAACTGGTGGATGCCCGAGTGCGCGCCGAGAAGCACATGATCCTCCACGATCACATGGCCTGCGATCCCCACGCCGTTGCTCGCGATCAGGTGATTGCCGATGCGGCAATCGTGCGCGACATGGCAGTAGGCGAGCAGCAGGTTATCGTCGCCCATCGTGGTAAACTCGCCGTCGTTGGTCGCCGCGTGCACCGTCACGTACTCGCGAAACACGTTGCGATTGCCGATGCGCACGCCGGGATTCCCCCCTTTGTACTTCAGATCCTGCGTTTTCCCGCCGATGCAGGCGTAGGGGAAGATCTCGCACGCCTCGCCCAGCACGGTATTGCCCTCCACGGAGGCATGGTGGTGCAGGCGCGTGCGGGCTCCGAGCGTCACACCCGCGCCG
>CAYZPV010000026.1:20163-87300 GCA_964480585.1 uncultured Opitutus sp.
ACGTCGGCGCCAAGCTGCGCTCCCGGCTCGATGATGGCAGTGGGATGGATCGTGGCGGCCATCGGCTTACTCTTCACCTTCGTTCATGATGCCAAACATCAGCTCGGCGGAGGAGACCACCTGGCCGCCGACGGTACAGTTGCACTCCGCCGCCGCCAGCTTGTCGCCGCGCACCTTGGTGATCTTGGCATTGATCGTGATCTGGTCTCCGGGGCGCACGGGCCTGCGGAATTTCACCTTGTCCGCGCTCATGAAGAACGCCGTCTTCCCACCATTGCCGGAGCGGCGCAGCATCACGATGCCAGCGGCCTGCGCCATCGCCTCGAGCTGGAGCACGCCCGGCATCACAGGATTGGTCGGAAAGTGCCCCATGAAGTACGGCTCGTTGATCGTGACATTCTTGATCGCGACGAGTTCACTGTCCCCGATGAATTCGACCACACGGTCGATCATCACGAAGGGGTAGCGGTGCGGGATCGTGTCGAGGATGCGCCGGATATCGAGCGATGTCTCCGTCGGGAGCACCGTGGCCGGCCGCAGCTTTTTCTTCGGCGCTTTTTTGCGTTCCTCGAGCTTGGCAAAGAGCACTTTCGTGAGCTCCGCGTTGATCGCATGGCCAGGGCGCGTGGCTACGATATGCGCCTTCAGCGGCATGCCTAGCAGCAGCACGTCGCCGATGATATCGAGGATCTTGTGGCGCACGAATTCGTCGGCAAAGCGCAGAGGCTCCTTGGAGATGATCTTGTCGCCGCGGATCACCACGGCGCAGTCGAGCGAGCCGCCCTTGATCTTTCCGAGCTTCAGCAGTTCCTCGATGTCCTCGTAAATGGTAAAGGTGCGCGAGGCCGCCACCTGCGACATGTACACCTCGGGGTCGATCGTGAGCGTGAGATGCTGCGTGTGGATGCCGCGATCGTCGGCCGAGGTGCAGGTGATCTTGAGCTGGTCGGAGGGCAGCGCGATGATCGAGGAATTGCCCCGTGAGACCGACACCGGCGCGTCGAGCTCGAAGTACTCGCGCTCCGCCTCCTGCTCGATCGGCTCACCCTGCAGGATCATGTTTACGAACGGCCGCGCGGAGCCATCCATGATCGGCGGCTCGGAGGCATTCATCTCCACGACGACATTGTCGATGCCACAGCCATGCAGCGCGCTCAGCACATGCTCCACGGTGTGGATCTTCGCATGGCCGACTTGGATGGTTGTCGCACGGACGAGATCGGTGACTTGGTCCACCCGGGGCTTGATCTCGGGAGCGCCGTGCATGTCGACGCGCTTGAAGACGACGCCATGGTCGACGGGTGCAGGCTTGAGGGTGAGCGTCACCGCCTCGCCAGTGTGGAGGGCGTTGCCCTGGATCGACACTTCGCGGGCGAGGGTACGTTGTTTCATTGCTTTAAGGGTCAGTTACAAAACCCAGCGCCGACGAGGGCAAGCGCGGAGATGGATTGCGGCCATCATGACTCGATTCCGCCCTAGAGGCCGGGCCTTGACACTTCCGGCGCGGATTGGCCAAATCTCACCCTTTTCACACAAAGCACAGCCAGACCCGAAACGACCTCCGTCATGCCCGCAGCCAACGACATTCGCAAAGGCCAAGTCATCAAGTTTAACGGCGAGCCCCATCTCGTGATGGAGACCCAGCACCGCACCCCAGGCAATCTCCGTGCCTTTGTGCAGATCAAGATGCGCAACTTGCGCTACGGCAAGGCTCTCGACCAGCGCTTCGCCTCCACGGACACCGTCGAGGTCCTCCCCACGGATCGTAAGACCCTCGAGTTCAGCTACGCCGATCGCGGCACCTACGCCTTCATGGATTCGGAGACGTTCGAGCAGATCGAGCTCACCGAGACCCAACTCGGCGAGGTGAAGAACTACCTGGCCCCCGGCGGTAAGGTCGACATCCTCTTCGTCGACGAGCGTCCTCTCTCCGTCGATCTTCCCTCCACAGTCGCCCTGAAGGTCATCGAGTCCGCCGACGGCGTGAAGGGCGATACCGCCAGCAACGTGCAGAAGCCCGCCAAGCTCGAGACCGGCCTCACGGTGCAGGTGCCGCTCTTCATCAAGGAAGGCGAAGTCATCCGCGTCAGCACGATCGACGGCACCTACTTGGGCCGCGTCTGATCTTGCGCAAAATCGTTTGAAACAAAAAGCCCCGCGAAAATCGCGGGGCTTTTTGTTGGGCAAGCCTGCTTGGCGAGGGCAGGCCCTGTCGCGATCTTGGCGCCGCCGCTTGTGGCGGGCGCCACACGATCATTTCTTGGCCGCAGCCGCCGCGGGCTTGGGCTTCGTCGTCATATCGAAATCATCTGTGCGGAAGGGCGTCACGGGCAGGTCGTCCTTCGAATAGAGATTGGCGACGGGATTATCGGCCCAGGCATAGCGGACCGCCACCGGCGCGGTGACCTTGTCGCTCCAGACCTCGACCTTATCTTTCCCGACGATCTTGGCCTGCGCGACATGCCAGACCTTGTCGGCGCCGCATACGGTAAAGCCCACCGCCTCCGTCTTGTCGAAGGTGTAGAGTTCGCTCCCAAAGCAGTCGAGGGTCACGGTCGCTTTGGCACCCGAGAAGGCCACGCTCTTGTACTCAGGGCTGCGATAGGGCAGCTTGAAACCGTAATCCTTCACCAGCGCCCAGCGCACGAGCCGGGCGGCGACATCGTACTTGTTACGGGGATGGATGTCGCGACCCTCGCCGATGTCGATGATCACGGCCTGCCCGGTATTGGGCAGCCTGAGTGTTTTGGTCTGCGTCTCGCGCAGTTCGGCCCAGTCGCTCTCCGCCGGCGCGGATTTCTCCGCGCGGTAGTCGGCGAGTTGCACCCAGTAAAAGGGGAAATCGCCCTGCCCCTGCTCCTTGCGCCATTGCTCGATGAGGAAGGGGAAGAGCGTCTCGTGCTCGTACGCGCGGCCGGCGTTGGATTCGCCCTGATACCAGATCACGCCTTTGATTCCGTACCCGAGTGTCGGATACACCATGCCGGCGAAGATATTTCCCGCGCGATGCTGGCCCGTGAGGAAGTCCTGCGGCTGATTGGGGCCCTTTTTCTTCGCGGCCTTGGCCTTCTCCGTATCGCTCTTCCACTTCGCGATCGAGGCATCGAAATCGGCCTTGCCCTTATCCGACTGGCGATCGGCCTCGCGCTTCGCGGTGGAGGCGGCGAGATCCTTCAACCGGGGCTCGTTGTCGAGCGTGGTGCGGCGCAGCCAGGCCTCGGCCGAGGAGCCGCCCCAGGCATTGTTGATGAGGCCCACGGGCACGCCGACGATCTCGTGGATGAAACGCCCGTAGAGGAAGCCTACCGCGCTGAAGGCCTTCACCGTGTCAGGCGTGGCGCTCTCCCACTTTCCTTTGAAATCGTTCTGCAGCTCCTGTGTGCCTACGCGCGGCACGGTGATCAGGCGGATATTGGGATGCTTCGATGCGAGCGACTCGAGGTCGCCATGGCGCGAGGCATTGATCGTCCAGCCCATGTTGGATTGGCCGGAGCACATCCACACCTCGCCCACGAGCACATCCGAGATCGTGCGCTTGGAGGTACCGGCGATGGCGATCGTCTGTGGCGTGGCATTGGCCGGCACGGCCTGGAGCTTCACCGCCCACCGGCCATCCGAGCCGGCAGTCGCCGTGTGAGCCTGACCAGCGAAGGTGACGGTCACCTTGGTTCCGGGCGTATCCCAACCCCAGATCGGGTTGGCCATCTTCTGCTGGAGCACCATGCGATCGCTGACGATCGCCGGGAGTTTGAGTTCGGCGCGCAACACCGGCGCGAGAGCCAGCGCGAGCGCGAGGAGGACGGGGGGTAGTTTCATGCGAAAAAAGAAACGGGGAGTCGCGATCATGGCAGGTTTGCCTTTGCCTGCCAATCGCGGAGCGCGCCCTTCTTGGTCTGCACGCGCGGGAAATCGCGCCGACCGCGCTCAAGATAGCCTCACAGCCGCACGACGACCTCTTCGGTCCTGAAGCGCACCTTTTTCATCGTCGCGTACTTGTCATCCGGCAGGCGGTAGCCCGCGGCACAGGCGACTGCGGTCGCATAGTGGGTGCCGGAAAGGCCCAGGATCTCGTCGTACTTATCCGGCTCGATACCCTCCATCGGGCAGGTATCCACGCCGAGCAGCGCGGCGCTCGCGATGAACTGGCCGAGCGCGATAAACACTTGATGCTCCTGCCACGCATCGAGCGTCCCGGCGGCGCGGGCTCGGTCGAGATTCTTCATCGTCATCACGCGAAACTTGGCGAGTGCCTCTACCGTCGTCCCCGTCACCTCGACCATCCGCGCGATATGCCGGTCGACATGCTCCGCATCGATGCCGCGCCGCACCGCGATCGCCACGAGATGCGAGCAGTCCGCGATCTGGGCCTGCCGGTACGAGACTGCCTGCAAGCGCGTCTTCATCTCCGGATTGGTCACCACGAAAAACTTCCACGGCTGCAGCCCGATCGACGAGGGCGTGAGCACCAGCGACTGCTCGAGCGCGTGCCACACGTCGTCCGCGATCTTTTTGGCCGGGTCAAATTTCTTGGTGGCATAGCGCCAGTTCAGCGCATCGAGCAAGGCCTGCGGCTGGATCGGGGAAGGCATGTGGCGACACGTTTCCCCGGGAGCGTCGGTTTCTCCAGAAAAAAGTAAGGCGGGCTTTTCAGCCCGCCCGTTTGCTTCACATCCCCGCCAGCACCCGCCGCAGCGTCTCGTCGACGAGCTTCGGGTTGGCCTTGCCCTTGGCGGCTTTCATGATTGGGCCCTTGAAGGCATTGATCGCGCTATCCTTGCCTGCTTTGAACTCAGCGAGCGCCTTCCCATTGGCCGCGATGGAGTCCCGGCACCACTGCTCGAGCTCGCCGGCATCCGTGGGCGCGGCCTTGAGCCCTTTCTTGTCGGCGATCGCTTCCGGCTGCTCTCCGGTGGCAAACATCTCGATGAAGATCTCCTTCGCCGTGTTGGTCAGCACCGTGCCGGCATCGATGAGCTTCACCAGCGCGGCGATATGCGCCGGGCGCACCTTGGATTCGGCGAGCGTAAGCTTGGCGTTGCCGACTTCGCGCAAAAGATCGTTGGCGATCCAGTTGCCCACGGCCTGCGCCTTGCCCCCGCCGGCGAGCCTGGCGGCTTCCTCGAAATAGTCGGCCAGGGCGCGATCCCACACGAGCACCGAGGTCAGCGTGTACGGCAATTGGTACTCGCTCGCAAATCTCCGCTGCTTGTCGAAGGGCAGCTCGGGGCACTCGGCCCGGATGCGCGCCTTCCACGGTTCATCCACCACGACCGGCATCAGGTCGGGGTCCGGGAAATAGCGGTAGTCGTGCGCCTCTTCCTTGGTGCGGAGCGACTGCGAAGTGCCCGTCATCCCATCGTAGTCGCGCGTCTCTTGCACGATAGTGCCGCCACGCTCGATCACGCCGATCTGGCGCTTGATCTCGTGCTCGATGCCATCGCGCACGTAGGAGATGGAGTTGAGGTTCTTGAGTTCGACCTTGGTGCCGAGCTTGGTTGTGCCGACAGGGCGGATGGAGATGTTGGCATCGCAGCGGAGTTGGCCCTTCTCCATGTCGCAGTCCGAGATGCCGCCGTAGATCATCGTCGCCCGGAGCGAGGTGAGGTAGGCAAAGGCTTCGTCGGCGGTGTGCATCGCCGGATCGGAGACAATCTCCATGAGCGGAGTCCCTGCGCGATTGTAGTCCACCAGCGAGTCGGAGGCACCATGGTTGAGCTTGCCCACGTCTTCCTCGAGATGGATGCGGGTGAGCGGGATCTTCTTATGCTCGCCCATGATATTGCGCGCGGAGCCGGCCAGCTCGATCTCCACCTCACCGCCGATGCAGATGGGCTGGTCGTACTGCGAGATCTGATAGTTCTTCGGCGAATCGGGGTAGAAATAGTTTTTGCGGTCCCACTTGCAGATCGGGGCGATCTTGCAGCCCAGCAGCAGGCCGGCCTTGATGATCGCATCCAGCGCACGCTTGTTCATCACTGGCAGAGCGCCAGGCAGCGCGAGCACCGTGGGGTCGGTAAGCGTATTGGGCTCATGCCCGTAGCCGGTCGGCACGCGGGTAAAAATCTTCGAGTGGGCTTTGACCTGGACGTGGACCTCAAGCCCGATGACGGCTTCGTAGTTCATTCTATATATTCCGTGGTTTTCTTGGGCCCGTGTCTCAAAGGTTGGGATATTTCGTGCCCCAGTCGTGGGCGCGTTCGTAGGCGTGGGCGATGGCGAGCAGGTTGGCCTCCTGGAAGGGCTGCCCGATGAGTTGCACGCCGATCGGCAGATGGCCCTGGGTAAAGCCGCACGGCACGCTGATGGCCGGGAGACCGGCCAGGTTTACGCCGATCGTGTAGATATCGCAGAGATAAAGCGCTAGGGGGTCGCTTTTCTCGCCGATCTTGAAGGCTGGGATAGGCGAGGTCGGCGTGATGAGCGCGTCGACCTCCTTGTACGCATTGAGAAAATCCTGGCGGATGAGCGTGCGGACTTTCTGCGCGCGCAGGTAGAAGGCGTCGTAGTAGCCGCTCGAGAGCACATACGTGCCCAGGATGATGCGGCGCTTCACTTCCGCTCCGAAGCCCTCGGCGCGCGACTGGAAGTAGAGATCGACGATGTCCTTCGCGTTCTTCGCGCGATGGCCGTAGCGGATGCCATCGTAGCGCGCCAGGTTCGAGGAGGCCTCGGCCGTCGCTATGATATAGTAGGTATCGAGGCAGTACTGCGTGTTGGGCAGCGAGACCTCTTTGATTTCGCAACCTTGCGCCTTGTAGTAAGCGATGGCTTTCTCGACTGCCGCGCCGATCTCGGGATCTAGTCCCTCGCCAAAGTACTCCTTCGGGATGCCGAGCTTCCAGGGGCCGCGGCGCTTCGTCAGCTCTGCGCGATAATCGGGCACCTCGGCGGCATAGGAGGTCGAGTCTCGCTCGTCGTGGCCAGCGATGGCTCCGAGCACAATAGCGGTATCTTCCACCGTGCGGCCAAAAGGCCCGATCTGATCGAGCGACGACGCATACGCGATGAGGCCGTAGCGCGAGACGCGCCCGTAGGTGGGCTTGAGTCCGACCACGCCGCAGAGCGCCGCCGGTTGGCGGATCGAGCCACCGGTATCGGAGCCGAGTGTCGCGATGGAAGCACCCGCCGCGAGCGCCGCCGCACTGCCGCCGGAGGAGCCTCCAGGCACGCGCGTCACATCCCACGGATTACCCGTCGGGAAGAAGGCGGAGTTTTCCGTCGATGAGCCC
Organism: uncultured Opitutus sp.; assembly: GCA_964480585.1. GTDB lineage: Bacteria > Verrucomicrobiota > Verrucomicrobiia > Opitutales > Opitutaceae > ER46. Next base: position 27,393 of record CAYZPV010000026.1, read on the forward strand.
ATCGCAAACTCATCGCAGTTGAGCCGGCCGTAGAGCACGGCCCCGGCATCCTTCAGCTTGGTCGTCACCGTCGCATCGTAAGGCGACACGAAATTCGCGAGCATCTTGCTCGACGCCGTGAGCGGCTGATCCTTGACGGCGATCACGTCTTTGCAGCCGATCGGGATGCCATCCAGCGGCCCCCTGGCCTGCCCTGCCGCGCGCCGCGCATCGGAGGCGGCGGCCTGCGCCAATGCATCGGCATCGTCGGAGGAGTTGAAGGCCTTCACTCGGCCATCCACGGCATGTTTGCGCGCGATGATTGCCTGGGTCAGCTCGGTGGCGGAGATCTGTTTCGCGTCGAGCTGGGCGGCTAGTTCGACGATGGAGCGGTGATAGAGTTGGGTGGCCATGTGCGCTTATTCCACGACTTTGGGCACCACGACCATGTTCTCGCGCTGGGCGGGCGCATTGCGCAGCGCGTCGGCCACCGGCAGACCGGGGCGAGCCACGTCTTCCTGCCACACATTGTGCACGGCAAAGGCGTGCGCGCTCGGCTCGACGCCGCTCACATCCACCTTGCCGAGCTGCTCGATGTGATGGAGCACATCGCCAAGTTGCTGGGCAAAGGTCGCTTTTTCCTCGGGCGTGAGCGCGAGCCGGGCGAGTTTCGCCACGTGGTCAATGTTGAGATCGGTCGGCTGGGACATGAGGTGTCGAAAGGTTCAGTTCTGCAAAATCTCCGCCCCTGACGCAACGGGCAAAAATCGAAATTCTAGGAACAGGACCTAAGGGTTTTTAAGCCTTCTCTGTGTCTGCGCACGCATCTACGGCTCAAAGGTGGGTTTCCGCTTCTTTACCTCCAGCCCTCTTCGCTCCGTTTCTGTATGGCTCGGCTCCGTCGCCATGGTCGCAGCGCCGGCCTCCGCTCAAACTGCGCCGGCCGATGCGCCGCTCAGACTCGAGGCCGTCGCCGTCACCGGGTCCAACCTCAAGCGCATCGACCTCGAGCACACGCTGCCGGTAACCGTGCTCAACCGAGAGGCCATGGAAGCTCGCAACGCCCTCACGCCTATCGAGCTGCTGACCTCCTTGCCGCAGGTCACCAATGTCCCGCTCAACGAGTCAACGGCGCCCGCCACCCATGCTCGTGGCGACAATGCCAACATCAACCTCCGTGGCATCGGCATCTCCAACACGCTCGTCCTGCTCAATGGTCGCCGGCTCGCCCCGCATCCCATGACTGCGCCCGACGCAGCGATGCTGGCCTTCTCCGTCAACGTCAACCAACTCCCCACCCAGGGAGTGGACCGCATCGATGTGCTGCGAGACGGCGCATCCTCGATCTACGGTTCGGATGCGGTGGCGGGCGTGATCAACTTCATCACCCGCCGCGATCTGCGCGGCACCACCCTGCGCACGCGCACCAGCGCGCCGGAGCATGGCCAGGGACAGGCTTTTGAAGGCACCGTGCTCCACGGCGGAGAGTTCGCCAAGGGTCGTGGCCGTCACACCTCCGTCGCGACTGCCTTCTGGCGCGAGCCGATCCGCCTGAGCGACCGCGCGCAATCGCGCTCGGCCAACCACTCGGCCAAGGCCCCGGCCCCCTTTAACGTCCCGGGCAGTGTCTTCGATGGTCGCGCCACGGTGGGCGACTGGCCGGTCTTCCGTGTCGGCTCCAGCGCCACCTCCCACTACTTCCGTCCCATCGGCGGCACGCCGATGCTGACGACCGTAGCTCCCACGCGTGCGGCAAATCCCGAGTACTATCTCGATATCAATGCCTATCAGAACTTCGGCGGCTCCAAGTCGGCGCGACAAAACTGGTTCACCGGTCTCGAGTACGACCTCACGGACCGGGTCACGGCCTTTGCCGACATATCCTTCTATCACGCCACCACGCAAGTCACCCGCCAGCCCGTGCTGCTCAACGCGCCGGGCATCGACCAGCTCAAACCCCTTTCGATCGACAATCCCTACAACCCGTACGGCGCTCGTTTTTATCACCCCACCGGCGCACCCAATCCGGACGGCACGCCGCGCCTCACCGGCACGCCGCAGCCGATCACCTTGCTCGCACTCTCCTTCAAGGAACTTGCAGGCGAAAACATCCGTGTCGCCTCCCATGTCCACCGTGGCGTCGCTGGCTTGCGCGGCAAACTCACTAGCGAGTGGACCTGGGAGGTTGGCGCATTGCATACGCGCGCGCGCACGAGCGATGTCTCGCCCCTCGCGCTGCGCGAGAGCGCGCTCGCTTCGGCGCTGCAGCGCACGGACGCAAGCGCCTTCAATCCCTTCGGCTATACCTTTCGCATCGCCAATGGCGCCGTCATCCCTGATCGCGCTTATACCAATCCCGCCTCTGCGCTCGCGCCGATCATGGACACCTGGCGGCGCGATGGCATGAGCGCGATCACCGGCGGCGACTGGCGCGTGGCCGGCCCGGTGCTCAGCTACTGGGGCAACACCGCTTCCACGGCCATCGGCGGCGAGGCGCGCTACGAAGAATTCCGCGATCGCCGTCCGGATTACGTCGGCACCAATCCGGCAGGCTCCGGCCTCGATCCCCACGACAACGACTACGTGCTTTTCTCGCCCAAGCCCAACTCGCGCGGCACGCGCACGGTGTACAGCAGCTACGCCGAGGCGGCCATCCCGCTCGTCGCTCCACAGCACGGCATCCCGCTGCTTCGCTCCCTCGAGGTCACCGCTTCGGCACGGCATGAGCGCTACAGCGATTTCGGCCACACCACCGAGCCCAAAATCGGGCTCACTCATCGCGTCCATGCGGGGCTGCTGCTTCGCGCCTCGTACAACGAGGGCTTCACTGCGCCCAACCTGCCCACCCTGTACGCGCCATCTCAGTTCAGCGTCGATACCGCGCCCGGCGCCACCGATGTCTTTCGCACGCTCGCAGGGCTGAGCGACGCCACGTATCCGCAGCGGTACTACGCCACGGGCAATCCCAGGCTGCAGCCCACCACAGCGGAGGGCCGCAGCGCCGGCCTGGTGCTCGACGTGCCAAAAGTTCGTGGGCTCACTCTCACCGCCGATTACTGGAAGATCGAGCAGGAGCAGATCGTCGGCGGCCGCTCCACCAGCCAGATCCTCACGAGCGATGCGGCGCTGCTCACCGCCTACATCCAATCGCAGCGCGCCGCCGGGCGCAGTGCCGCGCAAATCGACCTGGGCTCCGGCACGCCCAACTACAAAGGGGATCCCGCAGTAGTGCGCTTCGCTCCGGATGCGAATGACGCTGCCGCCTTCGCCGCAGCCAATGCCGGCAAGCCCGCGGATCAGCAGGCGCCTGTGGCAGGCAGGATCTTCTCCCGCTACGCGCCCTATGAAAACATCGCCGCGGGCGCCGCGAGCGGCATCGACTTGAGTGTCCACTATCGCCTGCCCGCTTCCGCGCTCGGCCACTTCGTGCTGCATTCCGACTGGAGCTACCTTGCCGGAAGCAATCTCTCCCGCACGCTCACCGGCGCCGGCACCGTGATGACCGAGCGCATGGAGGTGGATGGTGCCGCCCGCTGGCGTGGGAGCGCCTCGCTCTCCTGGCGTCGTGCCGGCTGGCAGGCCAGCGCGAGCGCATACTACACCGGCCGCTACGCCGACTCCGCCGCCGTGACGAGCGCCGCGACCTACGAAGCGCTGGGACGGCCGGCCTACCTGGCGAAACAGTTCTCCGACGGCGCTTATGTCTACCGCTATGTCGTGCGCGACGTCATCTCCGCCAACGCCCACCTCGGCCGCCGCTTCGGCGCTGAAGCTCCGCGCTGGCTGCGAGGGAGCTCGGTGCGACTTGGCGTGGTCAACGCCACCGATCGCGAGCCGCCGCTGGCCTCGGGCAATCTCGGGTATTCCGCCGCTGTTCATGGCGGCCTTTTCGCGGGACGCACGTGGACTTTGGAGATCAGCCGGGAGCTGTAAAGAGGGCTTAAAGCAAGCACCTGTTTGCCGGTTGCACCTTGACGCGGGGGCAGTCTCCCGCTGTATCCCCGCCCTTTGTCATAACGACGAAGGACGCCGCGCCGACCCATGGAACTACGACACTTGAGGACGTTCATCGTCGCAGCGGAGACCCTCAGCATCTCGGCCGCCGCGCGGCAACTGCGTGTCACGCAGCCGGCGCTCAGCCGGCAGATCCGAGACCTCGAGCACGTGGTCGGCCAGCCCCTTTTCGTCCGCCATCCCGGCGGCTTGCGGCTGACGCCGACCGGCACCCTCCTCCAAGAGCGCGCCGGCAAGGCCCTCGCGGCGCTGGACGACGCACTGCGCGAAGCGCGCGGCGAAGGGCAGCGCCCACCCGCCGTGCTGCGCATCGGCTACTACGGCACCATGAGCGTGTGGGCGAATCTGATCGCGCCCGCGCTGGACCGGATGGGGACGCACTACCCGGATACGACCTACTCGATGGTCGAGCTCACCTGTGCGCAACTCGTCTCGGAGTTGCGCGAGGGCCGGCTCGATGTCGCGGTGCTCGGCCCCGGAGACTACCCTGCGATGCCTGGCATCGCACTCGAGGTGGTGTGCCAGTTTCCCGCGATGGTGCTCGCGCCGATCAATCACCGCTTGGCGAAGAAGCGGCAGATCGCGCTCGAGGATCTGCGCGACGAGGAAATCATCAGCCTCACGCCGGAGTCGTCGCCGGGCCGCGACCGGGCGTTTGTCGCTGCGTGCGCGGCGGCGGGCTTCACGCCGCGCATCACGCACTTCGGCACGGGCATGCAGGAGGCGATTCCCGTCGGCATCAAACGCATGGGAGTTGGGATCGTGGGCAACTTCGCCAAAAACTCGCCCTACCCTGGCGTCGTCTATATCAAACTGAAGCCCCCCGGTGTCATGCTCGATCTTCACGCCGCCCACGCACAAGGCAACGCCGCCGCTGCCCATCTCTGCGCCTTGATCGGCGCAGAGGCTCGTCGCGTAGTGAGCCGCGTCTGAGCGTTTTCTCCTGCGATGGAACTCCGCCTGCTCCGCACCTTCCTGGCCGTGGCCGAGACGATGAATATCTCGGCGGCGGCTCGTCGCCTCCGCGTGACCCAGCCTGCGCTCAGCCGGCAGATACGCGCGCTCGAGCAGATGGTGGGGCACCCTGTTTTCGTCCGGCATCAGGCCGGCCTGCGTCTCACAGCCACCGGCCTCACGCTGCGCGACCAAGGCACCAAGGCCGTCGCGGCCGTGGACGAAGCGCTGCGCAGCGCGCGGGGCACCGGCACGACAGAGCGCTCGGTCGTGCGCTTCGGCTACTACGGCATCAGCGTATGGGAGTCGTTGCTGGCGCCGGCAGTGGAGACTTTTGCCCGCAAGTTTCCCCATGTGACGCTCAGCATGGTTGAGCAGTCCTCGGTGCACCTCGCCAGCGATCTGCGGGAAGGCCACCTCGACGTCGCTTTGCTCAGCACCGGCGACTACCAACGCATCCCGGGCGTGGTGACGACTGTTGCCTGCTCGGTGCCGGCGATGATTGTGGTGGCGGCCAATCACCGGCTCGCCAAGCGCCGCCAAGTCTCGCTGGAGGACATCATGCCCGAGCGGATCGTGGGCTTCAAACATGAGGATGCGCCTGGCCGCTACCGGAGCTTTGTCACCGCCTGCCGCAATGCGGGCTTCGAGCCGGCGGTCGATTACGTGGCCTCCATCTTTCCCGAGCTCTGTCTCGCCGTGAAGCAGAAGATGGGCGTCGGCATCATCAGCACCTTCGGCACCACCGTCTCGCACCCCGGCATGGCCTTCATCAAGTTGAAGCCACCCGGTGTAACGATGGATTTCTACACGGCGCACGCCGCCGGCGCGTCGCCCATGGCGCTCGAACTCGAGAACATCGTCGCCGAGGCGGCACGCCGGCTCGCAGCCAGCTCCGCCGGCGCATGAGCTGAGCGCCCCGGCAAGGAGCGCAGGCAGCTCAGAACAAGCCGCCCGCCGGGATAACGGCGCGGCATGGGGGGTCTTACGACATGGCATTATGCACGAGCCCCAGCTATTGCTAATATATGGCAACTGCTGGCGGCCATCTGCGCCGCATAGCTCCAGCTTTTGCTATGCATACCAAAGTCCTGAAAATCCCGTTCGTGCGCTGCCTCGCGCTGCTTGGCGCGCTGCTCACGATCCTCACCACGCTCGCGCAAGCGGCGTCCTCCGGCCGAGCGCCCTCGATCTACGCCTTCAACCACTCCGGTCCCGCGACGATCACTCTCGGCGAGACGCTTTACCTCAACTGGTCCGTGGGCGATACCACTGAGCTCACGCTCACGCCCGGCATCGGCAATGTGACCGGCACCACCTGGGTACAAGTCACTCCGACCGAGACGACCACCTACACCCTTACGGCGAAAAACGCCCACGGCAGCGCGGTCTCCGCGCCGTAGTCGACCTACGCCCTTGAAGCAGGCGTAAACAGTGCAACGACGGCGCCCCGATCTTATGCGCGGGGCGCCGTCCACTCCGTCGGGTCTTCGGCAGGGGAGGCGGCGCAGGCCGCCTTCCCTGCCGAGCACCCGGTAAAGTCCCCTTTCTCCCAGACCAGACCTATGAACTTCGACTCGCCCAGCCCTGGCGGCGTATCCGCCCACTCGTGGCATGAGCTCTCCAGCGCCTACATGCTCTTCACGCCTGCCGACCTCGTGCGGGAGATCTACGCGCGCTACGCCTCGGAAAACCGCCGCGGCGTAGTAGCGCTGCTGGCCCACGACGTCGAATTCGCCCTTACCGGCGAACTCCCGTGGGGCGGGGTCTTTCGCGGACACGCGGGCGTATTGCGCTTTCACCGGCTGATGCAGAGGCATGTCGAGGCGGCGTTTGAGCCGCAGTCGTTTATCCTCGCCGGAGGCAGCAAGATCGCCGTGGGCGGCAAATTGCGAGGCACCGCTCATGCAACGGGTCGCTCCTTCGCGGCCGATATGATCCAGCTCTGGACGGTGACGCGAGGGAAGGCCTCGCGCTGCGTTCTTTTCTTCGATGTGCCTTCGATACGAAGCACTTTAGCAGGCTAGCGGCCTCCCCACAAGAGGCTGCCGGGAGTACGTGAGCGGGCCGCTCTCCGGCGGCGACCCGGAGCGGGGCAAAATAGCTGTGGGAATAGTTTGCCGCTCTTTGGTTTCTCGGTATAGATAAACGCTTGAGCGCAAATTCAATCACGCCGGATTCGGCGAAAAGCACAGGTAACGTCGTCGAAATCGAGGGTAAGATCGTAGCAGTGCTACCGGGCACCATGTTTCGCGTGCAGCTGGCCAATGGGCACATCGTTCTCGGCCATATCTCGGGCAAACTTCGCAAGCACTTCATCAAGATCGCCGCAGGCGATACGGTGAAGATGGAGATGAGCCCGTACGACTTGGAGAAGGCCCGCATCACGTACCGCGTAAAGGACACCTCGTCGACCTACCGGCCGATGCAGCGTCGTCGCTACTAAGCCCGGCCGGGCTCCCGCCGCCGGACATCTTTCGCCAGAAAAAAGCCCGCCGTGCAAACGGCGGGCTTTAACTTTTGTAAGCGTTGATCGTGGAAGGGTTTCCTCTTCCCGCACCTCTCACTCCTTCCCTTCGCCGGCAATGCGGCGAAAGGAGGAGGGGCGAAGACGATCTCAAGCCTCAGACCATCATGCTTTTGCAGCCGCCTTGGTGAGCGCCGGGTAGTCGAGCGTCGCAAAGTGATCAGCCAAGGTCTCGGCGCGGCGGATCACCTTGTAGTTGGTGCCGCCCTGCCAGAGGAGTTCGGCGGAGCGGAGTTTGCCATTGTAATTGAAACCCATCGCGTGGCCGTGCGCGCCGGTGTCGGAGATGACGAGCAGATCGCCGATTTCGGGGTCGGCGATCTCGCGGTCGACGGCGAACTTATCATTGTTTTCGCAGAGCGAGCCGGTGACGTCGTACGTCTTGCGCGGGCCGCCCTCGCGGGCCGGCACGGTGATGTGATGATACGAGCCGTACATGCCGGGGCGCATCAGGTTGGCCATGCAGGCATCGACGCCCACGTAGTTCTTGTAGATCGCCTTCTTGTGCAGCACGCGAGACACGAGGTAGCCGTACGGGCCGGTGATCATGCGGCCGCACTCCATCGAGATACGGATGGGGCCGAGGCCCTTGGCGACGATGGTCTTCTCGTAGAGATCCTTAATCTTGCTGCCGACGTACTTGAGGTCGACGGCGGTCTGGGAGGGACGATAAGGGATGCCGATGCCGCCGCCGAGATTGAGGAACTCGAACTTGATCCCAAGCTTCTGGTGGAGTTCCACGACGAGGTCGAAGAGCATCTGAGCGGTCTCGACGAAGTAATCGGGGTTGAGTTCGTTGGACGCCACCATGGTGTGGAGGCCGAAGCGCTTTACGCCCTTGTCGCGGAGGATGCGGTAGCCCTCGAAGAGCTGCTCACGGGTGAAGCCATACTTCGCATCCTCGGGCTTGCCGATGATCACATTGCCCTCCTTGAGGGGGCCGGGATTGTAACGGAAGCAGAGCATATCGGGCAGCTTGCCGCCGAGGCTCTTCTCAAGGAACGCGATGTGGCTGATATCGTCGAGATTGATGATCGCGCCCAGCTCATAGGCCTTCTGGTATTCGTAGGCCGGGGTGTCGTTGGACGTGAAGACGATCTTGTCGCCCTTGATGCCGACGGCTTCGCAGAGGGTGAGCTCCGCGAACGAGGAGCAATCGCCCCCCAGGCCTTCCTGCTTCAGCACATCGAGCACGTGCGGATTGGGCAGCGCCTTGACGGCGTAGTAGTTGATGAAGCCGCCGGGCACCCACGAGAAGGCCTCGTAGAACGCGCGAGCGTTGCGACGCATCGCCGCCTCGTCGTAAATGTGAAACGGCGTGGGCACCTTGGCCGCGATGGCTTCGAGTTGATCCTTGGTGAACGGCAGGGACTTGTCGGTCATGGGAGGGAAGGTAGACAACACGCGTGCGACCCCCGCCCTGTCAACGGCGATGCGGGGCAGCGGAGGAAGACACAGGGCATGCTAGAAGACAGGGTGAATCGCCTGGCTGGACGAAGGAGGGCGACTAATAGGGACATCCCGTCACTACGTCGGCCCCGCGCCCAGGGACTCAAAAATTTGGGACAAAATTAGGCAATTCAGCGCGGGCTTAGCCGATTTAGCCCGGAAATAGAGGAGACGCTGTGAAGGGCGGCGCGACGCGGCGGGACGCGCGCAGGGTGCGACCGAGCGGCAGACAAACTGCGGTGGGCTTTGGGTGCGGTACGTCTTTCAGCATGATTCTCCCGTAGGTTATGGTTCAAGGGCCGATGGCGCGCAGCCGACTTGGCATGACGCAGTATAGCGATTTCGGCGGCGAATGTCATCGGGGTACCGGGAGAACGTATGCGGCAGGCTGTGCCAATCTCCCAAGCTCTTAAGCTCCCTAGATCCAGGAAAATCCATTGCGACAGGCCGCGCGGGATGCTCCGCTAAGGCCCTCACGGCGAACCCCGCGCTCTCCCACGACGCCGGTGCAAGGGCATCCTCCCCCCTCCCCTTCCCTATGATACCTGTCTCCCGCCGCAACTTCATCATGGGCACCGCCGCAGCGGCGACCGCCCTGGCAGCTGCTCCGTCGCTGGCTGGCGGCGCCACACCCTCCGCGACGACAGCGGCTCCGCGCCGCGCGACCATCCAGCTCGCGATCTCGTCGTATTCCTACTGGCACTTCCGGACGGCCAAGGTGCCGATCGAGACGGTGATCGAAAAGACAGCGGCGCTCAGGGTGGCAGGCGTCGACGTGCTGCATCGCCAAATGGATATGCCGGAGCGCGGCCCGCTCACGGCGGAGCACCGGGGGTATCTACAGAAGCTCAAGCGCCATGCGTTTCGCCACGGGGTCGATCTCATCTGCCTTTCGATCCATCAAGACTTTGTGGACCCTGACCCAGAGTACCGCCGCAAGGAGATCGAGCACACGATCAAGTGCATCGAAATCGCGGGGGCGCTCGGCATCCCCAGTATCCGGCTGAACTCGGGGCGCTGGAATACGATCCGTAGTTTCAACGACCTGATGAAGGCGCGCGGCGAGGAGCCCATCCTGCCCGGACACACCGAGGACGAAGGCTTCACGTGGTGCCAGGACTGCATCGAACAATGCCTGCCCAAGGCGGCGGAACACGGCGTGATCCTCGCCCTGGAGAATCACTGGGGCCTCACGCGCACGCCGGAGGGGCTCCTGCGGCTGGTGAACGCGATCAAATCACCCTGGCTAGGAGCGTTGATCGACACCGGCAATTTTCTCGAGGAGCCTTACGAGAAGCTCGCCGCGGTGGCACCGCACGCGGTGTTTGTGCAGGCGAAGACCTACTACGGCGGCGGCGAATGGTACACGCTCGACCTCGACTACCCTCGAATCGCCAAGATCCTCGCCGACGCAAACTATCGGGGATACGTCTCGCTGGAGATGGAGGGCAAGGAGGACCCGGATATCGCGGTGCCGAAGAGCATCGCGGTGCTGCGGCAGGCATTTGCCATGCACGCCACCGACTGAGCCGACGAAGCACTCAGGGCAGCTCGTAGACCTCGAGCAAAGCGATACCCGGCGCCGCTTCGCCACCGCTGAGAATGGCGGTGTAGATGCCAGGCTGGAGGGTGAAGACCAATGCGGCATCGCGCGAACCCACGGGCAAGGCGAAAGCGCCGACCCGCGCCGAGGCGGCCGCAGCCTCGGAGGTGAGATCGTCGTTGGCCGCGAGCACGGCAGATCCCTGGAAAAGCCGGACTCGCGGATCGGAGAGCACCGGCGACAGACCGAACTGCGACAAGCCCGGGCCGATGGCACGCACCAACACATTGACCGGAGTCTCACCATTGACCGCAAACCCGACGATCATCGCCGCATCTCCGCCAGCAGCTTCGGCACGCACGGAGAAATTGACGAAGTGCTGATCGAGCGCAGCCACCTGAGAATCCGCCGAGTAGACCTCCGTAAGGACCAAGCCCGCACCCGAGCCGCCGGTGACCAAGGTACTGTAGGGGCCCGCATTGAGCGTGGTGAGCAACGCCGCATCCGGGGAAGCCGGCGAGAGCGGAAAGGCACCGACACGCGAAGCGGTGGCCGCGACGGCGGCATCGCCCGCCCAATTACTATTCTCGGCCACGGTGACACCATCACGGGAAACACGGAGGATCGGATCGGCCAAGACGCCCTCCAAGCCGAAGGCGGCAAGGCCGGGACCGACAGCGCGCATGAGTAATTGCTTCGGCACGCCACCGCCAATGGTGAATCCTGTGATGAATGTCTGAGCGCCGACCCCGGCTCGCGCACGCGCAGAGAGATTAACGAAGCGGCCTGCGATGAGCGGAGTCACGAGGAGCGTACGCTCCACTGCGGGAGCTGCGGCGTATTCCAGGTTGCCCGCCTGCGTGGCGCGCAGCACCACACTCCCGGGGACGCCAGCCAGGGTGAGCGTAGCGCCCGAGAGCGTCGCCGGACCGCTCAGCAACGCAAACGACACCGGCAGGCCCGAAGTCGCAGTCGCGGACAGGATGAAGGGAGCAGCGTCGACCTTGCGATTTGCCAGCGCAGGAAAGACGATCGACTGCGGGCGCTTCGCGATATCAGCGAGCGTGATCTCGACCGGCGAAGCGGCAAGGTACACGGCATTGCCCGGCTGTAGCGCGCGCACGACGATGGGTGTCGCATCGCGGGGGGTGAGGAGAGCGCCCTCGAGCGTGGCATTGCCACTCACGAGAAGGTACTCGACGGGGAGCCCGGATGAGGCCGTGGCGCCAAGCGCGACCGACTCGCCCACCTTCAGGCCCGAGGGAGGCACAAACGAAATGGACTGAGCGGATTGCGCGAACGTGGCCAAAACCAGCTCAAGTGAAGCAGGGAAATAGAAGGCATTTCCGGCCTGTGTCGCCCGCACGCGCACGGGGGCAGGCTCAGTCACTGTAAGCTGCAAGCCGGAGAGCACGCCGGGGCCGCTCACAATCTCCACCGCAACCGGCAGGCCCGACGTGGCGGTGGCCTGCACTGTGACCGGCACGCCAACGGAAACCGCACCGCCGAAGGACATGAGGATGGCTTGCGAAGCCTTCCCGATGGACGCGGTGAGCGTGGGCTGGGTCAACGAATACTTACCGGCATCGGGACCGGCGAGCGACAGACCCGAGATGGTGACGATCTTGTCGTCGCCCGCGGAAGCATCCGAGAAGGCGGCGATGAGACTAGAGAGCACGAGTGTGACCGCATCGCCGCCCTGCACGCCGACCAAGGTCGCGCCCGTCGTATTGATGGTGACGGACGTCGTGCCGTCGTACGGTTTGCCGTTAGCGACGAGGCCGGAGACGGTGAGCACTTTCTGCGCGACAGTGATCGTGAGCGTGCCAGTGCCGGAATTGCCAGCTGCGTCCGTCACCGTGAGCGTCGCCGGGAACGAGCCGGCCTCCGCGGGCGTGCCGGTGATCGCGCCCGTGCCGGCATCGATCGCCAGTCCGCCAGGCAAGCCGGTGGCGCCGAACGAGACGGCGGACGGTGCCGTGATCGTAAATGTCGCGAACGCGCTGCCGTAGATCCCGCTGGTAGTCGCAGAACTGGTGATCACAGGGGCAGTCGTATCGACCGTGACGGCAAACGCCGCCGACGCCACACCGACATTGCCGGCGGGATCGGTGGCCGTGGCCGTGAACTCGTGCACGCCCTCGGCGAGCGCGGTGCCGGTATAATCGTAGGTCCACGCGCCCGCGCCATCGGCGGTGGCGGTGCCGAGCACGCCCGTGCCGGAGCGAGAGAGGGTGACGATGGAATTGCCCTCGGCCGTGCCGGAGAGCTGCAGCGTCGTGTCGCTGGTGATGCGGTCGGTGGCGAGGATGCCAGTATCCGCGGTGATCGCGGCGATCACAGGCGCCGCCGGTGCTGTCGTATCGATCGTCACCGGGAAATCCGCGGAGACGGCGCTCACATTGCCGCTCGTATCGGTGGCAACAGCGCTAAAGAGATAAGCGCCTTGGGGCAGCACCGTGCCCGTGTAGTCGAAAGACCAGAGACCGGAGCCACTGGCGATAGCCGTGCCCAGCAACCCAGCCCCTGCGCGGGTGACCGCGACTGAACTGCCCGCCTCCGCGGTGCCAAAGAGCATAAGCGTGGTATCGGACGTAACGCCATCGCTCGCAGAGCTGCCGGTATCGGTGGAGACCGAAGTGATCGCCGGAGCACTTGCGCTAGTATCGACCGTCACGATGAAGACCGTTGAGACGGAACTGGTATTACCGGCGATATCGGCGGCGGTGGCAGTGAAACTGTGGTCGCCCGCGCCCAGCGTGGTGCCCGTGTAGTCGTAGGACCACACGCCGCTGCCATTGGCCGTCGCGGTGCCAAGCGTGCCGGCAGAGAGGCGCGTGATCGTAACGGTACTGCCAGGCTCGGCAGTGCCATTGAGGATGAGCGTGGAATCGTTGGTGATATGATCGGCGGCCGAAGCGCCGGTATCGCTGGTGATACCGGTAAAGACCGGCGCGGCTGGCGCGGTGGTATCGACAAGCACGGCCGTGGTGACGGGTGCGGTGAAGGTAAGCGCCGCATCATTGGCGGAGCCATCGCGGATCGTGCCGCCATTGAGCACGAGCGGCGATGCGGAAGCGATGCCATCCGTATCCGTGTCGCCCGCGGCGATGGTGTAGCGGAATACGAGTGCGCTCGTGCCCGAGCCGGAAAGGTACACGGCTGAGCGCGATGTAGCGCCCACCGTGAGCGCCAGAGAGGGCGTGCCGGTGACAGTCATCGCAACGTTATAATTCACTGTGAAATCGAGACTCTGCCCCGCCCGGTAGCTACCATCGGCCGGGCCGGAGACGCTGGAGATCGCCGGAGCGGCATCATTGTCGGTGATCGTAATGCTCGCCGTCGACGTCGCGCCCAGCGACGCCCCCCCTCCGGGGCTCGACAAGGTGAGGGTGATCGCTTCGCTCGACTCCACGAGGGAGTCGTCGGCGAGCGTGACCAGAAAGGTCTGCGACGTCACGCCATGGGCGAAGGTAAGCGTGCCGCTCGCCGCAGTGTAATCGCTGCCGGCCAGCGCCGTGCCATTGCTGGTCGCATAATTCACCGTGACGGCACCCACGCTGCCACCCTTGCGCTCCACCGTGATGGTCGCGGTGCCGGCGCCCTCCCCCACCGGGAAATTCGCCGCGGAGAAAGCGAGTGCGCCCGCGGGGCCGACGATGAATTGCAGGTCCGTCGCCGTGAGAACGAAGGTGCCATTCAGCCCGGGAGCCAGATTGGAGTAGCTGAAATCCGCGACGTTGAAATTCGTCCCGGCGAAGGTCGCCAGCGTGTAGGTGCGGCCCGCCTCCCCAGTGCCGCCAAAGTCAAAGCGGAAGGTCGTGCCCGCGCCTCGCGTGAAATTACCGCCCACTGCGATACGATCGGAGGCCGCGCTATTCGTGCTCAGGTCGTAGAAGAGCATCGAGCTGGTATCGGTGGCGCCACCCCAGGTGAGAGACCCGTTGATTGTGAGGGTGCCCAGGGTACCGCCCGGCGCCACCCGCGCGGCGGAAGCGAGATTCACGTTGCCAGCGATCGTCCCCGTGCCAGCGAGCGTGGCGCCAGCGCCGACGCCGACGTTTCCGGTGCCCGTGGCGCTGCCGGAGGCGTTGGCGACGTGGAGCGTGCCCCCACTCACGTCGGTGGACCCGGTATAGGTGTTGGCACCCGTCAGCGTCAGCGTGCCGGTGCCGCTCTTCGTGAGAGCGCCCCCGCTGCCGTCGATCACCCCGGAGAGAGTCGTCGAAGCATTGAGTCCGCCAATCGTCAGCCGCTTGGCGCCGAGATGGACATTGCCGGAGCCGGAGACCGAGCCGACCGCGATATCGGTACCGGTGATACCGGTGACATCGAGGAAGGAATCACTGCTATCGAGATTGAGGGTGGCGCCGGGAGCAGTCGCAGTACCCTCAAACGAGGTGAAGCTGGAGCCTGTGTGATTGATCGTCGCGGAGCCGGCGGAGCTCGAGTCGCGGAAGAAGGTGAAAGCCGCGGGGTTGTTATTGATCGTCGCGCTGCCGGCTGAAGACGAGCCGGTGAAGCGCGTGTGACCGCCGAGATTGTTGGTGATCTGCAGCGAGGCGGCGCTGGCCGAGGACTCGAACCGCAGCGTGCCGCTGACCGAAACCGCACCCGTGCCGATGGCTCCCGTGGTGCTCACGGCCAGCGTGCCGGCGCTGACCGTCGTACCGCCCTGGTAGGAGGAAGCCCCGGACAGCGTCACCGTGCCGCTGCCGGATTTCGTCACCGCGCCCGTGCCGCTTATGACACCACTATAGGCCACCGTATTGCTGCGATTGAAGGTGACGGCCGCATTATTGACGATGTCACCTTGAATCGAACCCGCGGAGCCGCTGCCGATCTGCAGGGTGCCGGCGGAGACCGTCGCGCTGCCCGTAAATGTATTGGCCCCCGTAAGGATCAGCGTGCCAGCGCCAGCCTTTGTCATTCCACCCGAGCCGGAGATCACGCCACTCCACGTGAGAGTGCCGGCGCTCGTGTGAATCCCACCGCCGCCAAGGAGCGTCATCGCGCGATTGACCGACAGCGTGGCGGCCGTGCGCAGGGTGCCGCCATCCAGTGTGACGGCTCCAAGGCCCAGATTACCCGCCGCGGAGATATCGACCGAGCCCGCCTTCAGCACCGTGCCGCCGACAAACGTATTCGTGGCGGAGAGCGTCAGCGCTCCCGTGCCCTCCTTCGTTAGCGCGCCACCGCCACCCAGGATGGCTGAGATCGTCACATCTTTGCCATCGGTATCTAGGAAAAGACCGCCCGAGCCCAGCGTCACATCGCCTGCCGAAAAGCCCTGGAAGAGACTCACACCGGTGGAGCGCGCGCGGATGCGGCCGCCCTCGACGACCACAGTGGCCGACCCCGAGCCCTTGATCAGGTATCCAGTCACCAAGGTGCCGCGCCCGAGCGGACCGGCATCCAGGTTGAGCACGCCGGTGGCGCCAGCGGCATTTCCCATTTCCACCTGGCCGAAAGTAGCGGTGCCGCCGGACCTGATCGTGACGGTGCCGTTTCCCCCCGCCTGAAACCCGACGATCAGACTGGAAACCCCCTCCCACGTCGAAGCAGGGTCGCTCAAGCTCGCCGTGCCCGTCGCAGAGACACCCACGAAAAGTTTGTTCATCGAGACGCGACCGCCATCGAAAACAGTCAGCGTGCCCGCCGCGCTCCTTCCGACACTCACGTAGGTGCTCCCACTCCACTCCGACCCCGCGCTCATGACTGTCACAGTCCCGCTGGTAGTGACGCCGATGTCGGGGTTGGAGACGCCCTGCATGACGAACTTGGCGCCGCTGCGGATAAGCACGCTGCTGGAATTGTCCTGACCCACCGCGAAAGCGCCGGAATGATTCACGATCGACCCAGCGTCGAAGGTGATGTTATCGCGGATATCGATCCCGTTGAGGGCCACCGTGGCGCCGGCGACATTAAAAGTGCGCCCGGTATTGAGACCTTTCAGACTAAAACCATTGCCAGTGAAAGTGAGGTTCTTGTCGATCGTAGGCGGGTTCGTGGAGAACGTGATATCGTTGCCCAGCGAAATGATGTCACCATTCGCCGCAGAGCCGATTGCCGCATTGTAGGTCGTCTGGTCGGTCGGCGTGAACGTCGTCTGAGCAAAGGCGCTAAACGTCACCAAGATGACGGCGAACCCAAATCGAAGACCGAAATTACGGAGCATGGACATGGCGGGACGGAAGCGATGCCTTCTGACGCGGAAGCGCCCGAAAGGTGAAGAGAAGTGGAATGGGACGGCGCTCGACGTGAAGCGCCAAAGACGGCGCATGCATGACAAGCCGCGGCAGACTGCCACCCTCTTTTGCAAATTAAAGACATTTTCAGCTACCGATAGGTCGGTGACCTATAAAAAAACTCCCGCACCGGGTAGGTGCGGGAGTCGTCGCCCCCAGCGCGGGGCCAAGATCGAAAGGCAGGTAGCGGCCTAGCTGCGCACCGCGATTTTACCGTCGGCCACGATCGCCTGCTGGATTTTATTGAAGGCCACGTTGACCTCTTCGTCGGTAAGCGTCCGGTCCGGGGCGCGGAACACGAGGCTGAAGGCCAGGCTCTTCTTGCCCTCAGGCAGGCCTGCGCCCCGGTATTGGTCGAAGACTGTGACGCTCTCGACGGCGAAGGCGGCGCCGACCGCGGTGCGAGCGGTCTGCGTGAGGACCTTCTGGACATCCACGGCGGGCGTGGAGGCATCGACGACGAGCGCGAGGTCGCGCAGGGCCGCGGGGAGCAGGCTGAACTCGGAAAAGCGACGGCGCACGCTATCGGCGCGCAGCTTTTCCGGCATGATGGCAAAGGCGCCAGCGTAGACCTTGCCATGCACGCCGATGGCCTTGGCCAAGGCGAGATTGACGAGGCCGAAACGCAACGCCCAGCCAGCCTCGAAGTCGGAGGCGGCGGCGGAGTGCCCCTCCTGCCAGCCCTGCAACAGGGCATCGCCGGAGGTGACGAGCGTCTGGGAGGAAAGATCGATGCCAGCGGCGCGGGCGAGCGCGGCGACGTGGTGCTTCACCGAGTAGAAGTCGGGCTGCTCGCGCTTCAGCCACGTGCGCTCGGAGACGGGCTCGGCGACGACGAAGGCCACCGCCGCCAGCTCGACGATCTGGCCATCGCGCTCGAGGAAGACGCGGCCAGTCTCGCAGAGACGCGATACGGCGACGCCGCGCGACTGGTTGAGCTTGAGCGACTCGAGGAGGCCGGAGACGAGCGTGGGGCGCAGGTGCGACTGGTCTTCGGTGAAGGGATTGTGCAGCGCGAGACCGGAAAGCAGCGACGGCGAGGCGAAGGGAGCGATCTCCTTGGCGGGGCGCAGCGTGTAATTGACGCACTCGTGGAAATCGTGGCCCACGAGGTAATCGGTGACGCGGCGATTGAAGCCGACAATGACATCATCCTCCGCAAGCAGGCCGGGCGACTTCACGACATCGGCGGGGATCTTCTCCGTGCCGTAGAGGCGCAGGACTTCCTCAACGAGGTCGATCGGGCGATCGAGGTCGTCGCGCCAGCTCGGGATGCCGACCGTCCACGCGGGGCCGCGGGCGGGAGCGGTGGTCTCTTCCTCGCGGGTGATGGTGAACTCCAGCGCCTCGAAGGCGGCGCGCATCTCGGCCGCGGGGATATCGAAGCCGAGCTTTTCCGTGATGTAATCGTGCGTGACGACGATCTCGCGCTGCCACGGCACATCGCCGCCGACGGTGTAGGCCGGGCCGGCGAGCTTGCCGCCGGCGGTCTCAAGGATGAGGTCGATCGCGCGGTAAGCGGCTTCCAGGGCCGAGTGCGGGTCGACGCCGCGCTCGTAGCGATAGGACGAGTCGGAGCTGAGCGCGAGCTTGCGCGAGGTGGCGCGGATGGACTGCTTCTTGAAGATCGCGCACTCGAGCACGAGATCGGTGGTATCGGCGGAGACGCCGGAATTTTCACCGCCCATGATGCCGGCGATGACGACGGGCTTCTGCGCATCGGCGATCACGAGCATGCTGCTGGTGAGCGTGCGCTCCTTGCCATCGAGCGTGGTGATCTTTTCGCCCTCGGTCGCGCGGCGGACGACGATCTGGGCGCCGCCGAGCTTCTTCGCATCGAAGGCATGCAGGGGCTGGCCGGTCTCGAGCATCACGTAGTTACCCACGTCGACGACGTTGTTGATCGGGCGGAGGCCGACGGCGGTGAGCCGCTGCTGCAGCCACTCGGGGCTGGGGCCGATCTTGATGCCGGTGATGATGTGCGCCGTGTAGAGCGGGCAATCCTCGGGGGACTCAACGCGCACGCCACTGAGCAGGTCGGCGCGGGCCGGAGCGCCGGCGACGTCGCCGCGGAACTTTTCCTGCGGGTACGTGAGCGGAAGCTTGAACCACGCGGCGAGCTCGCGCGCGATGCCGAGGTGCGACTGGCAATCGGGGCGATTGGGCGTGATCTCGATATCGAGCACGGTGTCGCCGGGGGGCAGCACGGCATTGATGGGCGTGCCGAGGGCAGGCTGGCCTTCGAGGATGAGAAGACCGTGACCGGCGGGGAGGCCGATCTCATCGGGGCCGCAGAGCATGCCCTGCGATTCGTGGCCGTACTTTTTCGATGCGGTGATGCGAAAATCGCCGGGGAGGACCGCGCCGGGGAGCGCAACGGGGACGCGGCGGCCGGGATCGCAGTTGTGCGCGCCGCAGACGATGGACTTTACGCCGCCGGCGGGGCCGACGTCGACGGTGCAGAGCGAGATCTCCTTCTTGGGATTGGGGATCTTGGTGCGGGTGAGGATCTCGCCGACGACGACGTTATCCAGCTTGGGCGCGCCGGTATCGATGACGCCCTCGACCTCAAAGCCAAGGAAGGTGATGGCACGCTGGATCTCGTCGACGGAGATGCTGCCGAGCGCGAGGTAGTCTTTCAGCCAGTTCAGGGAAATTTTCACGGGAAAGAAAAGTAGCGAGTAGTGAGTAGCGGGTAGCGAGCAGACCGCGGATCGTGAGTATGCTCGCTACTCACTACCCGCTACTCGCTACTAAGTTCAGGCAAACTGCTTCAGGAAGCGCAGATCGTTTTGGTAGAAGTACCGGATGTCATCGATCCCGTAGAGGAGCATCGCAAGGCGCTCGAGGCCCATGCCGAAGGCATAGCCGCTCCAGACTTCGGAGTCGTAGCCGACGGCCTCGAACACGGTGGGATCGACCATGCCGCAGCCGCCGATCTCGATCCAAGGCTTCTTCACCTTGGGCAGGTGCGTGGCGGAGAGATCGACCTCGAAGCTGGGCTCGGTGTAGCCGAAATAGTGCGGGCGGAAGCGCGTCTTGGTATCCTTGCCGAGGAGGGAGGCAAAGATGTAGTCGAGGAGAGCTTTGAGGTCGCGGACCGTGACGTTCTTATCGACGTAGAGGCACTCGAGCTGGTGGAAGTTGGCGCTGTGCGTCGCATCGGTAGTGTCGCGGCGGTAGACACGGCCGGGCGAGACGATGCGGATGGGCGGCTGGCCCTTGAGCATGGTGCGGATCTGCACCGACGAGGTGTGCGTGCGGAGCAGGTAGCGCTCGCCATCGACCTTGCGCGAGACATTGCCGAAGCGGGCGGCCTCGGGAAAGTAAAACGTGTCCTTCTCGTCGCGAGCCGGGTGATCGCTCGGCGTATTGAGCGCATCGAAGCAGTAGTACTCGGTCTCGACCTCGGGGCCATCGGCCACGACGAAGCCGACCTTGCGCAAGATCTTGCACATCT
Source organism: uncultured Opitutus sp. (assembly GCA_964480585.1). GTDB lineage: Bacteria > Verrucomicrobiota > Verrucomicrobiia > Opitutales > Opitutaceae > ER46. The sequence goes on from CAYZPV010000026.1 coordinate 47,567, forward strand.
CCTCGCGTACGAGCGTGAGGGGGTGGTGCGTGCCAGGCCCGACGTCGGGCGACGGGAGAGTGGCATCGACAGCCGGCCCGAGCTGGGCGGCGAGCTCGGCATCTGAGATGCGGGCGAGCGCGGCGTCGAGGTGGGCGCTGAGCTGCGTCTTGGTCTCATTGATGAGCTTGCCGACGATGGGCTTCTGCTCCTTGGGGAGCGCGCCCATCTGCTTCATGAGCGCGGTGAGCTCGCCGTGAGGGCCGACGTAGCGCGCCTTGGCCGCCTCGAACTCGGGGCGGGTCTTCAGCGACGGCAGCTCGGCCGAGGCCTTGGCGAGGAGAGCGGAGAGTTGGTCTTGCATGAAATCGGATTCGGGTCGGGTTCGGACTCTGAGTCGTGCTCGTGATCGTGCGCTTACTCTTGCTCGCTTCAGGCGCGACCGCTCCAGACGAGCACGAGCAGGCGCACGAGCACGAGCACGATTGCGGACAGTGACAAAAAAAGAAGGACGGCACCCCGGGTGGGGCCCGTCCTCCGAAAGAGACTCAGGGAGGCGAGCCCGCCGGGCTCGCGTTGAGCTACTTGACTCAGGCCTTCTTCGCGGAAGAAGCCTTGGCCTTCAACGCGTCCTGGGCAGTCTTGACCAGGCCGGTAAAGGCGGCTTCGTCGCGGATCGCGAGATCGCTCAAGACCTTGCGGTCGAGCTCGATCTGAGCGGCCTTGAGGCCCTCGATGAAGCGGCTGTAGCTGATGCCGTTATTGCGGCAGGCGGCATTGAGGCGCACGATCCAGAGACCGCGGAAATCGCCCTTTTTCTTGCGGCGGGCCGCATAGGCATACTGCCAGGCGTGCTGGACAGCCTCTTTCGCGTAGCGGAAGAGCTTGGACTTGTTACCGAAGTAGCCCTTGGCGTACTTCAGTACTTTCTTGCGGCGCTTGCGCGACGCGGGGGAGTTGGTTGCACGAGCCATGTTTAGTTATTCCTTTGTAGGTTAGTCGCTTGCAGGTCGGCTTAGTTCACCCACGAGCGAAGTTATAGGTTGATTACCGGCGGTCTACTAACGAGTTAGAGACCGAACGGCAGAGCGCGCTTGAGCGGCTTGGCATGACCTTCGGCGACCAGCTTGTCACGGGAGGCACGACGCTTCTGCTTCGTGCTCTTCGCGCCAAGCAAGTGACGGAAGCCAGGCGTGCGGCGCACGAGCTTGCCCTTAGCGGAGAGTTTAAACCGCTTGGCAACGGACTTCTTTGTCTTTTGCATGAGGAGTGTTCCACCACAGAGAGTCGGAGGGCGGGTGGCAAGGGGAAAGTGTGCGGACAATGCCAGCACCTTTCAGTACACTTCTTCTTCGCACAACCCTGCGATGCTCAAGAACTCCAAACCGAGTTCACGGATTGGGCCTTCCTTTGGCGAGTGTCGATAGACGGCGTGATAGATACCAGGTTCGACCGCTTCAACAATCCACATCGCTCCGTCCAAAGCTAGTTTGGATCGATAAGGAGAGAGCTTCAAAAATTCAACTCGACGGAAGGTCTGAACTACACGGTCGACAATCTCGTCCGCCACGACGCGTCCGCGCGTTTCCGGATGTGAAAACTGCGGAATAAGAGAATTTTGACGGAGTCGAAGAACCCGCAAGTAAGCAGGCAGATGAGGGCCAAAACGAAGCGCGATCACGACTGCCGGATGGAATGATCGAATCCAAGTAAAGCGATACACTCGAAACGGCGGCTCCTCCGCTTTTTGGTACAACGGCCCCTCGTGAAGGGCAGAAAGAACCTCGACAACATGCGAGCCGAGATAGTCGTCCCCTCCCACGCGCTCACCAAACAACCCCGGTGGAAAATACGGTGGAAACGGAGCAGACATCTCTCACCACCGCGTCGCCGAGAATTTCCACTCCGGCACTTTCTTCTGCATTTCGATCTCGTCGTTGCGCTCTTTGAGGCCGGCGCGTTTGTAGGCTTCGTGGGCGCGGGCCAGGGCGGCGTGGTCGAGGTCGACGCCGAGGCCGGGGCCCTTCGGGACCGTCACGCAGCCGCCTTCGATCTTCATGCGGCCGCCGACGATGATGTCTTCCCACTGCCAGGGGTAGTGGGTGTCCAGGGCGTAGGTGAGATTGGGCATCGCGGCGCCGAGGTGCGTCATCGCGGCGAGGGAGATACCGCCATGGTTGTTGGAGTGCATCGAGACGCCGCGGCCGAAGACGCGGCAGTGCGCCGCAAGCTCCATCGAGGAGTGGAGGCCGCCCCAGTAGTGGTGATCGGTGAGGATGATATCCTCCGACTGGTGCTTCACGCTGCCGGGCAGATCGTCGAAGGACGTCGTGCACATATTGGTGGCGAGGGGCGTCTTGAGCGCGCGGCGCACGGCGGCCATGCCTTCCTGGGTGCGGCAGGGATCCTCAAGGTACTCCAGGATGCCCTCCATTTGTTTGCCGTACTCGATGGAGGTCTGGACGGTCCAGAGCGCATTGGGATCGAGGCGGAGCGGGACCGTGGGGCCGAAGTGGGCGTGCAGGGCCTTCATCGCGGCGACCTCCTGCGCGGGCGGGAAGACGCCGCCCTTGAGCTTGATGGATTCGAAGCCGAACTCCTTCACCATCGCCACGGCCTGCGCGACGACGCCCTCGGGATCCAGGGCGGCGGCCTGGCGCGCGGCGTCCCAGCCGGTGGCCTTGGGGTCGATGCCAAAGGCGAGGTCGCCGCCCGCGCCCTCGTATTTGTAAAATAGATACGCCGAGTACGGCACGCGCTCGCGCACGATGCCGCCGAGGAGATTGGCCACGGGCTGGCCGTAGGCGCGGCCCTGGATATCGAGACACGCGACATCGAGCGCGCTGTAGACCTGCACGCGCGTGCGGCCATCCCAGGGCTTGTCGCCACGGGCGACGGAGGTCTCGGGCGAGCAGCGCGCGGCGAGCTTGTTGCGCAGGGCAAACCAGTTGAGCGGATCGCTGCCGATCACGGTATCGCGCACAGCGGCGAGCGCAGCATCGACCGCCACGCTGCCGGGGACCTCGGCGAGGCCGGTGAGGCCCGTGTCGGTCTTGAGCTCGACGACGGTGCGCAGGCAGTACGGCGCGTGGAGGCCGGCGGCATTGAGGAGCGGGGGATCGCCGAGGACGATCGGCGTGATGTGCATCTCCGTGATTTTCATGAAAGGGGGTGAAGGGTGAGTAGTAAGTAAGCGGGGATAAGAGCGCGGGCGAGTTCAGGCAGAGCAAGCCGTCCTCGGTGCGCCGGATTGAGCAGCCCTGCCCGTAAAGGCAGAGCCCGACTTGGAGAGAACTTCCCTCCCTGCCCGCACGGGCAGGGCTACCAAAGACACCGGCATCATTTCGCCTTCAGCGCGTTGGCCAGCGCGATCAGGCCGGAGCGCACCGCGCCACCGTCGCTGCCGAGGGCCATGAAGGAGTAGCCGAGCTCGCGCAGCTTGGGAAAGAGCGCGGCGCTCTGCACGAGGATGCCCGCGGCCTTGCCGTGCTTGCGCGCGGCGTCGCCGACCTTTTTCAGCGCCTCGACAAACTGCGGGGCGTCGAGCTGGTCGGGGATGCCCATGTTGTACGAGAGATCCGCGGGGCCGACGAAGAGCACGTCGACACCGTCGAGCGCGGCGATGGCGTCGGCGTTGTTCACTGCCTCGATCGACTCGATCTGGATCACGGTGAGGAGGCGCTCGTGCGAGGTCTTGTAGTACTCGTCGAAATCGCCGCCGAAGCCGGCGCCGCGATTCATCTTGGCGACGCCACGGATGCCACGCGGCGGGTAGTGCATCGCCGACACGGCGGCCTGCGCCTCGGCGGGGGTATTCACGTACGGCACCATGATGCCCATCGCGCCCATATCGAGCGCGCGCTTGAAGCGCACGGGGTCATTCCACGCGATGCGTACAAGGGCGAAGGCCGGCGTGGCCGAGGCGGCCTGCAGCTGATGGAGCAGCGTATCCTCGCCGCCGGGGCCGTGCTCGTGATCGAGCAGCAGCCAGTCGAAGCCCGCGAGCCCCGCGATCTCCACCGTGACCGGCGAACCGAGATTGATAAACGTGCCAGCCAACCACTCGCGCGCGAGCACGCGCTTGCGGAAATCGGGGGGAATTTTCATGGAAAGCGAAAGCTAGTTGAGAGTATAAGGCTGAGAGTTGAGAGGATCGGAGGGTCGATCTCTCAACCCTCAACTCTCAACTGCAGCGGGTGGCGCCGCTTACTGCGACGTGTACAGCCGGTACAGCGCCTGCGTGCCGCAGTCCTCCCAGCCCTTGGCGGCGACTTGTTCGTAGAGCTTCTTGGCGATTGCGAGGCCGGGGAGGTCGAGTTGCATCTCGGCGGCGCTCTCAAGGGCGATCTTCATATCCTTGATGATGTGCTTCACGTAGAAGCCGGGCGCGTAGTTTTCGGCGAGGGCGCGCGGAGCCATGTTGGTCATGGCCCAGCCGCCGGCGGCGCCGCCGCTGATGCTGGCGTGCACGGCCTGCGGATCGAGGCCGGCCTTCTTGGCGTAAGCGAGCGCCTCGACCCACGCGACCATGGCGACGGCGACGGCGATCTGGTTGGCCATCTTGCAGTACTGGCCCGCGCCGGGGCCGCCGTGCAGGGCGATGTTCTTGCCCATGAGCTCGAAAAGGGGCTTCGCCTTGTTGAAAGCCTCGGCCTCGCCACCGACCATTATGACGAGAGTGGCATTTTTGGCGCCGAGGTCGCCGCCGGAGACAGGGGCATCGAGCGAGGAGAGGCCGCGCTGCTTGGCGGCGTCGGCTATCTTGCGCGCGAGCACGGGGCTCGAGGTCGTCATGTCGATGAGGACCGCGCCGGGCTTGGCCTTTTCGACCACGCCGCCCGCGCCGAGATAGGTCGCCTCCACGTCGTTGGGGAAACCCACGATCGTGATCACCACGTCGGCCTGCGCGGCGGCGTCGCCGGCGGTATCGTGCCAGTGCGCGCCAGCATCGAGCAGCGCCTGGGCCTTTTCCTTGGTGCGATTGTAGACGTGCAGGCGGTGGCCGGCCTTCTGGAGGTGGCCGGCCATGCTGCGGCCCATGACGCCAGTGCCGATGAATGCGATCGAGAGGGATGCGGACATAGTGGGAAACGGTGCGGGGCTGAGGTGCGAAACGCGCCACGCATGCAAGACGTGCCGCCCGCTTCACGCCACACCTTTTTTCCCCGAATCCCTGTCACCGCGCGCTCGTCAAACGCGATTAACTCCTTTTCTTTACCATCTCCCCATAATGAACCTCGAACGTCGCGATTTCTTGAAAACCACCCTCGCCGCCTCCGCCGCGGCTGCGCTCGCATCCTCCGAGACGATCGCTGCGGCTCCCGCCCACACCGCCAAGCGCGAGTACTATGAGCTGCGCGCCTACAAGCTGAAGTCGCCCGCGTGGCTCGCCGATTTCGAAGCCTATTGCAGCAAGGCGCTCCTGCCCGCCCTGGCTCGCCGCGGCATCGAGCGCGTCGGCGTTTTCACGGAGATCGAAGTCGACAAGGCCACAGCCACCTCGAAGCCCAAGGCCGATACACCGGCCTGGATGCTGATACCCTACACTTCGCTCGAGGCCTATGCCGAGGTGAGTGGCGACATCAACACCGATCCCACCGTGCTTCAGGCAGGCGGGAAGTACCTGCACGCGAAGAAAGCCGACATGGCCATCAATCTCTTCGACAGCTGGCTCTACCGTGCCTTCAAGACGATGCCCGTGATGGAGCTGCCCGATTTTGCGAAGAAGAAGGTGCCCACGCGCGTGTACGAGATGCGCGACTACGAGAGCCACAGCGAACTCGCGGGGCTCAACAAGATCGCGATGTTCGACGAGGGCGAAATGGACATCATGCGCACGCTCGGCATGGCGCCGTCGTGGTTTGGCCAGGCGCTCAGCGGGCCGAATCTGCCGCATCTCCGCTATTTCACCGGCGCCGCCACGCTCGCGCAGCACCTCGATAATTGGAAGAAATTCGGTCCCGACCCGCGCTGGCAGAAAATGAGAGTCGACCCCAAGTGGGCCGACAACACCACCCGCACCGCTCCGGCGCGCTTCCTGGTGCCGATGGCCGCCTCGCAGATCTGAGCGCCAGGCGACCCTAATCGCCTCCTCCACAGGGCTTTACCTATACCCCGGTAAAGTCCCCAGGCAACGTCGGTGGCGGGCGCGCGTCTTAGTTGCCATCCGGGATGAATATCGGCATGTTGCCCCTCGTCTCACACCCCAAGGCCACCCATGAAGACACTCCGCGCCACTCTCGTCCTTGCGTCGCTCTCAGGTGGCTTTTTCCAGGCGGCAGCGCAGCAGCCGCCGCCTGCCGCCCCGGTGGCCGCATCGCCCGCAGCGGAGGGCGTGCTGATGACTGCCGAGCAATTGGAGCAGTTGCTGGGGCCGATCGCACTCTACCCCGATGCGCTGATCGCACTCATCCTGCCGGCTTGCGCAGCCTCCACCGACATCGTGCTCGCTGCGCGCCAGATCCGCGACAATCCCAACGATCGCTCCCAGATCGAGCACCGCAGCTGGGATGAGAGCGTGAAATCGCTCACCTCCTATCCCGAAGTGCTGCTGTGGCTCGACGATAATCTCACCTGGACCAAGCAGGTCGGCGAGGCCTTCGTCGAGCAACCTGCCGAGGTGATGCAGGCCATGCAGCGGCTGCGGGCCAAGGCCCGGGCGGCGGGGACACTCGTGGACACGCCGCAGCAGCAGGTGATCGCCGACAGCAACGTGATCCGCATCGTGCCCGCGCAACCGGAGGTAATCTACGTGCCCTACTATCAGCCGGAGGCCGTCTTCGTTTCGACGCCGGTCTACTACGCGAGGCCCGTGCTCGCCTTTGGCACCGGCGTGGCCGTGGGCTCGTGGCTCGCGTACGACTGCGATTGGAACCGGAGAGTAATCTGGTGCGGCGACCGCCGCCGGCCGTGGCATGGCCACGATTGGCGTCGACCGGTGGCAGCGTACGCGCCGCGGTCTTCGGCGCATGTCTCGATTACCGTCCATCAATGGCGCCCGCCACCGGTGCATGCACGCCCCACGCGGACTCATTCGTACACCCATCGGCACCGGGAAATCGTGCAACCCGCCCCGTTCGGGCGTCCGTCGGGCTTTACCCACACCCACCGCCCCACCGGGCCGAGGCCGGGCGGCACATCGACTTCCTTCGCCGCCAACTCTTCATCACGCATCGATCCGCCGCCGTTTCCAGCGCAGCCGCAGCAGCGGCTCTACACGCGCGATCGCGACCGGGATGGCAATCGCGATCGCAACTTGCCGCCCCCCGCGGGCTCTCAGCGGCTCGTGCAAGGCCCGCAACCAGCCGCACCCTTGTCGGCTGCGCCGCAAGGTCAGCCGGCACAGCAGCCGCGCCTCTACACGCAGCCTCGGTCGTGGAGCTCGAGCACGGGCCAGGCTTCGTACACGGCGCCCAGTCCCTCCGTCTCTCCGGCCCCCGCGCCTAGCGTCAGGCCAGCGCCGAGGCACCATGAGCGCAGTAGCAATACATCGTTTGCCGCGCGCAGTTCGTCCCGCGTAGATCCGCCACCGGTCATCGGCCCCGCGCCCGCGAGTCAGCCTGCCGCACCGCAGCCCTCGTTATCGACGACGCCTCCGCCACAACGTGGCAGCGATGGCAACAACCCCTCCCGCGGCAACAATGGAGGGCACGGCTCCGGCCGCGGTCGCGACTGGCGCAGCAACGAGCGCTAGCCAGGCGCCTGCGGCGTGCCGGGAAGCACGGATATGCCTGTGCCCCTCGCCTTGTGCTCGCAGGCCTGCTCCGAGGCAGAGGCGCACGCCACCTCGGCGCTCCCTTGACTCTTCTCGCGAGCGCTGCGCCTTTGGCAGCGCATGTCGTCATCGCCCTCCTCGCCTGCCGCCTCCGCCGCGCCCGCGCCGCTCGCGCCATTTCGCGCCGCGGATGGCTCGCGCCCCGATGCCGATGCGGTGCTGGAGCGCTTTCTTACGGCACTCGCTGCACGCGGCATCGAGCTTTACCCCGAGCAGGAGGAGGCGATCCTCGAGCTTTTCGCCGGGCGTAATGTGATCCTGAATACGCCTACCGGCTCGGGCAAGTCGCTCGTGGCGGCGGCGTTTCACTTTAAGGCGCTCTGCGCCGGCGAGCGCTCCGTCTACACCTGCCCCATCAAGGCGCTGGTAAACGAAAAATTCCTCTCCCTCTGCCGGGACTTCGGCCCGGAGAATGTGGGGATGATGACGGGCGATGCCTCCGTCAACGCACAGGCGCCCGTACTTTGCTGCACCGCCGAGATCCTCGCCAACATCGCGCTCCATCGCGGAGATCAGAGCGATATCCGCGCGGTGATCATGGATGAGTTCCACTATTACTCCGACTCCGAGCGCGGGTACGCCTGGCAGGTGCCGCTGCTCACGATGAGCGGGGCGCGCTTCCTCCTCATGTCGGCCACGCTGGGTCGCACGGAGTTCTTCGAGGAGGAGATGACGAAGCTCACGCACGCGCCGAGCGTCACTGTGCGCAGCGACCGCCGGCCGGTGCCCTTGGAATTCGAATACTCGGAGGTGCCCCTCACCGAGCGCATCACCGAGCTGCTCACGCTCAAGCGCGCGCCGATCTACCTCGTCTATTTCACCCAGCGCTCGGCGAGCGAGGCGGCGCAGGCGCTGATGAGCCTCAATATCTGCTCCAAGGAGGAGAAGGCGGCGCTGCAAACCGCGCTGGAAGGCGTGCGCTTCAACAGCCCGTACGGAAAAGACATGCGTCGCTGGCTACGCCACGGCATCGGCGTGCATCACGCGGGCCTGTTGCCGAAGTACCGCATCCTCGTGGAGCAGCTCGCGCAGAAGGGTCTACTCAAGCTCATCTGCGGCACCGATACGCTGGGCGTCGGCATCAATGTGCCCATCCGCACGGTGATGTTTACCCAGCTTTGGAAGTACGACGGCAAGAAGGCGGCGATCCTCAACGTGCGCGATTTCCGCCAGGTCGCGGGACGCGCAGGGCGCAAGGGCTACGACGACAAGGGCTACGTCATCATCCAGGCCCCCGAGCACGTCATCGAAAACCGCCAGGCCGAGCTGAAGGCAGCCGCCAATCCCGGGAAGAAAAAGAACGTCGTCAAAGCCAAGGCACCCGAGGGCTCCGTGGGGTGGGACACCAAGACCTTCGAGCGTCTCAAGACGGCGCCTTCGGAGGAGCTCACTTCGCACTTCGATGTGTCGCACGGGATGCTGCTCCTCGTGCTGAGCCGCCCCGGCGATGGCTGCCGCGCGATGCAGAAGCTCATCCGCGATTGCCACGAGACGGACCACAAGAAGCGCGCGCTGCGCCGGCGCTCGTGGCAGCTCTTCCGCGCGCTCGTGGAGCGCGGCATCGTGGAGATCGCGCCTCGCGGCGCACCCGGCCCCAAGCTGCGGGTAAATGTCGAGCTGCAGGACGACTTTTCGCTGCACCAGGCCCTATCCCTCTATCTCATCGATACCCTGCCGAAGCTAGACCGCGAATCCCCCGACTACCCCTTTGATGTGCTCACGCTCTGCGAAGCCATCGTCGAAGACCCCGAGCAGATCCTCCGCCGCCAGGTCGACAAGCTGAAGACGGAAAAACTCGAGGAGATGCGCGCCGCCGGCATCGAGTACGAGGAGCGCATGGAGAAACTCGAACAGATCGAGCATCCCAAGCCCTTGCGCGAATTTCTCTACGAGAGCTTCAACGCTTTTGCCGCGCAGCACCCGTGGGTAGAAAACGAAAACGTGCGCCCCAAGTCGATCGCACGTGAAATGTACGAGCGCTACCAGAGCTTCTCCGACTACATTCGCGACTACGGCCTCCAGCGCTCCGAGGGTCTGCTCTTACGCCACCTCTCGCAGGTCTGGAAAGTGCTCTCGCAAACCGTGCCCGCCGGAGCCAAGACCGATGAGGTCGTAGAGATGGAGGATTATTTCCGCGAATTGATCCGAGGCATCGACTCAAGCCTGCTTGAGGAGTGGGAGCGGATGCGCAATCCCGACTTCGTGGCCGCAGAGGCCGGCGACAAGCCAGAGCGCCCCACGACCTTTGATATCACGCGCGACACCGCGGGATTTCGCCGGCTGGTGCGCACCGCGCTGCTGGGCTTTCTGCAGGATGTGGCCGCACGCGATTGGGAAGGCGCCGCCGCCCGCCTCGCCACCGGTGCAGCGGGCCTCAGCGCCGCCGAAAATGCTCCCATGTCGCCCGAGGCCAAGCGCATCGAGGCAGCGTTTGCTCCCTATCTGGATACACACGGTCGCTTCCGCCTCGACCCCGAAGGCCGCGCGGCCAAGCACACCCACTGGAGCGGCGATGAGCAGCCAGGCGCGGCAGAGTGGGCCCTCGCGCAAGTGCTCATCGATCTCGACGATGCCAACGACTGGGAGGCGCGCTTCACCGTGTCCTTGACGGAATCGCGCGCACAGAATCGCGCCGTCCTGGAATTCGACACCGTCGCGCCCATCGGCGCCTGAGGTAGGGCGATCGCTCGCACCATCACAGGACTCGCGTAGACCGGGACGCGACGGCGTTGAAAATTCAATTTTTACCGAAGCTAACGAAGAGCACAAAGAGTCGAAACGACTTCCCGCGCTTTGTTCCGCTCGTCGCCTGCTGTTCAGATAGCTGAGAATTGCTACGCCGCGAGTGCGTGGCAGGCGGCCTGGAGCTGGCGATCCGTCAGCACCTCGGCATGCGAGAGGGACCAGATCGTCTCAGGCTCCCACAGGGCGGCGCGCAGCGGCTCCAGTAGCTTGCGGGGCAGATCGGGGGCGGCGACGTGCTGAAGGATGTGGAGCGTCTGCCGCGAAGCAGGCAGCCCCAGCCATTGGAGCAGGCCAAAAATGCTCTCCCGCTCGTGCACCGCCACGATCTCCCCCCAGCGCGGAGCGCCCGTGCCGCGCAGGCTGGCATGCGCCACCAGGAAAGGTGCCAGCGCCGGCGTCTCGCCGAGGTCGGCCAGCAGTTGCGGGCAGCGGGCGGCTACCAGCAGCGCGGGCATCCGCAAGTGGGTGAAACACGTCACAAATGCGCGCAGCTCTCCGGGCAGAAAATCAAGGTAGCCGGCCCACTCGCGGGGACCGCACGTTTGCGCGGCGGAGGCCAGCATCTCCTCGGAGGGCTCGAGAGGTATCCACTCATCGCCGTAGAGGCGCTCGAAGCTCAACTCGGGCCAAGGCGTCACACGGCAGGTCACCCCGCAATGAGACCAGACGAGGCCGAGCGGTACCGGGACTTTCTTGGAGCGGGCTTTGGCTTTCATGGCATTGACACTACACCCGCAGGTGGGCCATCCCTTTGGACACCCTCAGGCGTACTCTCGTTCCCATGCCTTACCGACGCGTCGACCACGGTTTTCTGGAGCGTATCCATCGCATCCACCTTCGTTTGCAGCGCTACGATGCGACCAATTGCACGCAGCTCGCCAAAGAGTTTGAAGTCTCCCGCAAGACCATCGTACGCGATATCGGCTACATGCGGGAGCGGCTGAATCTCCCCATCGAGTTCGATTCGCAGGAGAACACGTACTACTACACCGAGTCGGTCGACTCGTTTCCGACCGTGCAGGTGACCGAGGGCGAAGTCTTCGCGCTGATGGTCGCGCGCAAGGCGCTCGACCAGTACCGCGGCACCACTTTTCACAAGCAGCTCTCCACCTCGTTCGACAAACTCGCTGCAGGCCTGCGCCAGACCGTGAGCTTTTCCCCCTCGCCAGAGCTTGACGCCGTCTCGTTTAAAAACATCGGCACCGGCAAGGCCGACAACGAGGTGTTCAACGATCTAAGCCGCGCCGTGCAGCATCGGCTGGAGATCGAATTCGACTACCGCAAACCCGGCGCCAAGGAGCCCGCGCTGCGCCATGTGCAGCCCTACCACCTCGCGAATCGCGACAATCTCTGGTACCTCGTCGCGTTCGACAGCGAGCGCGGCGCACTCCGCACCTTCGCGGTGCCGCGCATCACGCACGTGGTGGTGTCGGACACGACCTTCCAGCGCGCGGCGGATTTTTCGCCGGAGAAGTTTTTCGCCAATGCCCTCGGCGTCGTGGCCGGCGACCGCGAGTACAAGGTCGTCATCCGCTTCTCCGCGGCCGTGGCCGATCGCGTGCGCGAGCGTGAGTGGCATGAATCCCAAAAGCTAAAGGATCTGCCCGGCGGCGGCCTCGAACTCACCCTCCAGCTCGGCGCGCTGCATGAAGTCGAACGCTGGGTGCTCCGCTGGGGAGCGGATGCCGAAGTGCTTCAGCCCAAGCCGCTGCGCGATCAGCTCCGGCAGACGCTCGCAGCGCTGGCGGCGAAATACGCCGAGTGAGGAGGCAGGGCGGGGCTTTGAGCCGCCCTACCCCGCTCCGCCGCTTTACCGGAAAGGTAAATGCTCGTTTACTTCCCGCTCCCGCCCGCAATCCTCCTCCCATGGCTTCCTCGCTTTCCCGCCGCGATTTCCTCACGGGCACGGCCGCGGCCCTCGCGGCCACGCAGTTCTCCTCCTCGCTCGCTTTTGCCGCCGCGCCGGCCGAGCCGATCATCGATATCCACCAGCATACCAACTACGGCGGCCCTCGCGACGCGAAGTTCAACCCCACGGGCCCCGCTCGCTCGCACGAGACTCTCCTCGCGCACCAGCGTGCCATGGGAGTCACCAAAACCATTCTCCTCCCCGCCGGCCGCCCCCTGCTGCGCACGTCGACTCTCGACGGCAAGGCCAATGGTCTCGACGGCACCGTGAGCACAAACGAGGACGCCTACCAACTCGCAAAATCCAATCCCAAGGAGTTTGCCTTCGGAGCCAACGAGGTGCCCGATCTCCCCGACGCCCCCGCCGTCATCGAGAAATACCTCAAGCTCGGAGCGGTCGTGATCGGCGAGCAGAAATTCAGCGTCGCTTGCGACTCGCCCGAGAGCCAGAAGCTCTATGCTCTCGCCCAAGCCTACAATGTGCCGATCCTCCTGCACTGGCAGGTCGGCAGCTACAATCACGGCTTCGATCGCTTCCACACCATGCTGGAGAAATACCCCAAGGTGAACTTCATCGGCCACGCGCAGACATGGTGGGCCAACATCGACAAGGCCAACATCGACAATCCCAAGAGCCTCTACCCGCGCGGCAAGGTCACTCCCGGCGGCCTCACCGACCGCTACCTGAGCGACTATCCCAACATGTTTGCCGATCTCTCAGCCGGATCCGGCGAGGGTGCATTCAAGCGAGATCAGGAGCACGCGCGGGCATTTATCGCCCGCCATCAGGACAAGCTTCTCTATGGCAGCGATTGCGCCGACAGCACCGGCATACCCGCGCAGTGCTCCGGCATCCGCCAGCTCGTGCAGATCCGCGAGCTAGCTCCGAGCAAGGCGGTGGAGCGAAAGCTCCTGCACGACAATGCGAAGAAGCTCTTCCGCCTCTGATGCCCCGCTGCGGCCAGCAGTACTTTGACGAGATGCTCCCGCCCCGCCGCAAACGAACCCAGTTCTGGGGCGCTCATCCCGATGACGATAGCCTCGTCCACGAGATCATCGCCGGGCACAAGACTGCCACCGTGTGCAAGGCCGACGAGTACTACACCGCCACCGGCGAGTTTGACGACGGCTGCATGGAGGTCGGCGACCTCATCGATGTCTATGACCTGCGCGGCCGGCATCGTTGCGTGATCCGGATCACAGAGGTGTACCCTGTGACCTTCGGCGGAGTCCCCGAAAAACTGTGGCGCGGCGAAGGATGCACCAGCGCCGAGCACTTTCGCGAAATCCATCGCGCATGCTGGCCACACTACGACCTCACCGACGACTTCGCGATGATCGCCACTCACTTCGAAGTAGCGAAGTGACCCGACGCCGGCGCGCCAGCCAGCTGCACTGGCTGGCGCGGCAGGCTCGCGATCGCCTACGATTGAGGCCCGCCACAGTCACCCTGCATCTGCTTGGAAGCCTCGGCGATCTCGGCCGGCGATAAGTCGCGAATGTGCGTCGCGATGGACCACCAGTGGCCAAAAGGATCCTCCACCTGCCCGTAGCGATCGCCCCAAAACATATCCTGCGGCTTCATGCGCTCGGTGGCGCCCGCCGCCAAGGCCTTGGCGAAGAATTCGTCCACGTTGGGCACCGAGATATGGAGCGTCACCGAAGAGCCGCCGCGCGCCTTGGGGCCGAGGCACTGCATCTGGGGAAACTCGTCGACCAGCATCACCATGGAGTCACCGATCATCACGGCGGCGTGCATGAGCTTCCCGTCTGGAGTGGGGACGCGCATCAACTCAGTGGCGCCGAAGGCCTTTTTATAGAATTCGATGGCGTCCGCGGCGCCAGCGCAGACCAGGTGGGGTGTGACCGTATGCATGCCATCCGGCACGGGCTTTACGGCAGACGACTTCGAGGGCGAGGGGGAGTTGGTGGCAGACATGTTTTTGATGGGTCGAGACCGCCGCGACCATCGCGACGGTCATACGAGTGCAACTGAGCAACGAATTAAGCGGCGCAGTCCGGACAGCCCCGCGTAAAAAAATCAGCATCGCGTCGTCTTGCGCTTTGGCGCGCTGGGCGCACCCCGGCGTGCCTTGAGGATATAGCCCTCCGCCTCCGGTACGGTGCAAGCCGTGTCTCCCCGCTGGGCCTCCACCTTGCCCAGCTTGCGCGCGGTTGCGAGCGCCTGGTCGCCAAGGGCAGCGATATACGTGCCGCAAGCGATCACGAAGCCATTCATCGCATAGCGCACCTCGTCTGCCGCTGATGGCAACTCCCTCGCCACGCGAGCGAGGAGCGAGCCATATCGCTGGAGGGGGAGTTCGCCATCTGGCTTGATCGTCGCGAGAGCGCTGAGCGTATTCCAACCCGAGACGGCGACAGCCGGCTCCGGCGATTCGATCCACTCCAGCGCCAGATCCAGGCCCTCCGGATGCTCGGAGGCGACCCAAGGCACGGTGGTGCCGGAGATCATTTTCCACGAGGCGGTCTTCACCCATCGATTGAGTTGGGCGGAGGTCATCCGTTTGCCGTCGGCGATCATGCCAGCGAGGTACTGCGCATCGCCATTGCCTGTGGCGTAGAGCTGAAGCGCCAGTTCCTGCTGGCCGCGGAGCTTCTTGTGCAGCGGCTTCATATCGCCGATGCGCACGCCGAAAAGCGGCTCCTTCGCACCATGCCGCAGCAACGTCCGCTTGGTGGTCTCGCTGGCTCGGGCCGCGAGTTCGGCCATCACTTCATCGACATTCATGGCAGGGGGCTGGCGCACTCCAGCAATGCACGCACAAATCGCCATTGGCAATCCCGCCCTTCCTCTCCGAGGATTTGCGCCATGCCCCGCCCCTTCCCCTTCTTTGGACTCCTCCTCGCGCTCATCGCTGCCGCCCCTGCCGCGGAGCAGCGGCCCAATATTGTCTTCCTCTTCGCCGACGACCAGCGCTTCGACACCCTGAGCAGCGCCGGCCATCCCATCGTGCGCACGCCGGCGATCGACCGACTCGCGGCAGACGGGGTGCGCTTCAACAACGCTTTCGTCACGACGGCCGTTTGCTGGGTGAGTCGCGCCGTCATTCTTACAGGCCAGACGGTGCGCTCGCATATGATGCGCACTGCCGTGCCGACCGTGCGGCCCGAGTCGCTGCGCGCCATGTATCCCCTGCCCCTCCGCGATGCGGGTTACCGCACTGGATACTTCGGCAAATGGCACCTCATGTCGCCCCCCGGCTTTGATCCCGCCGCGCAGTACGACCGCTACGAGGCCATCGGCCGCAACCCCTACTTCAAAACCCTGCCCGATGGCACCAAACGCCATGAGAGCGACCTCGTCGCGGATCGTGGGATAGCCTTCATCAAGGAGCAGACCAAAGACCGCCCCTTCTTCCTCAATCTCTGCTTCAATGCCTCTCACGCCGAGGACAATGACCGCCGCCCCGGCATCGGCCACTATCCCTGGCCGCCATCGGTCGATGGCCTGTACGAGGATGTCACCATCCCGCCGCCCCGCCTCGGCGATCCCGCGATCTACGAAAACCATCCCGACTTCCTCAAGGCCTCGATCAATCGTGAGCGCTTCTTCTGGAGCTACGATACCCCCGAAAAATATCAGACGAATCTACGCGCCTACTTCCGCATGATCAGCGGCATCGACAAGGCCGTGGGCCGGGTAGTCGCAGCGCTGGAGGCCGCCGGCCTCGCCGAGAATACCATCATCGTCTACTCGGCCGACAATGGCTACTACCTCGGCGATCGTGGCTTCCAGGGCAAATGGTCGCACTACGAGGAGTCTCTCCGCGTGCCGCTGGTGATCTATGATCCCCGCCTGCCCAAGGGGCAGCGCGGTCGCGTCGTCGACGCGATGGCGCTTAACTTGGATCTGCCCGCCACCTTTCTCGATTGGGCCGGCGTAAAGGCCCCCACTGCGTACGAAGGCCGGAGTCTTCGCCCGCTTATGCAGGAACGTGTCGCGCCCGCGGACTGGCGGCGCCACTTCTTCTGCGAGCACGTCGACCTCGCGCCCACGCTCACGTGGGAGGGCATCCGCGCCGATCGCTACGTCTACGCGCGCTATTTCGACCAAAGCCCCGCCTACGAATTCCTCCACGACCTGCAAGCAGACCCCGACCAACTGAAGAATCTCGCCCGCGACCCGGCGCACGCCAACGCCCTCAAGGCGATGCGCGAGCTTTGCGATCGAGAGATCGCCGCTCGCGGGGGCCCGCTGCCCCCCATTGCGGATCGCGGCCTCCGCAAAGCCGGTAAAGCCAAGAAGTCACCCGAAAAAAAGTGACTCCGGTGCCCTAGCCGCCACCGCCGCGAAAAATCAGATACACTCCGGTGAACAATACGGCCACCAGCACGAAAATGACGGCGGCAGACTTCATGACGCCGGGATCGGTGATGTTCTTCATCAACTGTGCGTCACTCGGCACGCGCCGGCGTCTTTTTCGTTTGAGAGGCATCTGGTGATAAGAAGCCCTACGGCCAACCGGCGCCTCGACAATGTCGAAGACTACCGGGATGCCGGTGGGTTTTTACGTATTCGTAATACTTCCGCCACTTACTTACGTTACCACCCTTAAAATCCCGCTCCCGTGCGCATTCGTCTCACACTTGTCACCTTCTTTGTGTTGCTCTTCTCGGCCAGCCAGGGAGCGCAGACGGCCACCCGACCCGTGCCGCTATGCGTGTTGCTGGCGGGTCTCGTCCATGGCCACGCTGGCGGTTTCCTCCGCCAAGCCGACCCCACGACGCTCACCATCGTCGGCGTCTGGGAGCGGGACGAGGCCACTTGGGAGAAATACCGGAAGAATCCAAAACTCGCGGGCGTCGCACGCTACACCGACCTCCAGGAGGCTCTCGCCCAAAGCGGCGCAGAGGCCGTATGGGCCTTCTCGACCACTCAGGATCATCTGCCCATCGTACGCGCCGCCGCGCCCCGTACGCTGCCCGTGATCGTCGAGAAGCCTCTCGCCGTCTCCTACTCCGACGCCCAGGAGATGGCTGCGCTCTCGCGCCGGCATGGCACGCTCGTGCTCACCAATTATGAGACGAGCTGGTATCCAGTCTTCGAAGACGTGCGACAAATGGTGAGCGATGCCGGGCCGCTGGGGCCGCTGCGGCAGATCTTCGCGCACGCCGGCCACGAGGGCCCGGTCAATATCCGCGTTGGCCCGGAATTTCTCGCCTGGCTCCGAGACCCCGTGCGCGCGGGCGGCGGTGCGCTCTTCGATTTCGGATGCTACGGCGCCAATCTCGCCACGTGGTGGCTCGGCAATCGCGAGCCCGTCAGCGTCACCGCGCATACGTCGCGGTTCGACCCAGTCAACTATCCCGACTGCGACGACCACGCCGTCATCCAACTCGTGTATCCCGATCTTCAGGTGACCGTCATCGGCTCGTGGCGCTGGCCCTACAATCGCAAGGATGTCACTCTCTATGGCGAGCGCGGCACGGTGATCACGACGAACGATCGCGACTACACCTTCAAAGATGCGCGCAGGCCCGCGGTGGCTCGTCAGGCCAAGGCCGAGCGTCGTGAGCCCCTCGCCTGGTTTGCCGAGACGATCCGCACCGGCAAAGATCCCGTGAACGATCCAAGCTCGCTGGCCAATAACCTCGTGACGATGAAGATCCTCGATGCGGCCCGCCGCTCAGCGAGCGAAGGGCGCACCATCTCGCTGGCCAGCGACAAGTGAGAGGCGGAGCGAGATCCGGCATCCAAAGGTCACGAGCCGACGCCAGAGAGCGTGAAAGGGTGCGGCACCTCAACCGGAGGAGTGGAGCACAGCAAGCGGGAGCGCTTTGAATAGGTCGCCTAGCGCCCGCGACTCGCCTGGGGCCCAGGTTTCTCCCGTGAGCACATCGCGCCATGGCTGGCGCGCAGCGGGAAGCGTGAGCGCGGTGTCCTCCCATGCGAGCCCTACGGGTGGCGCGCCCACTGCCGCCGTGAGCCGTGGCACGACCACGAGAAGCGCCTCTCCTCCCGCTGCACGGCGAAAGGCGAGAACCTTGTCGGCAAAGCGCCCGGCCGCAGCCAGCGGCTCGTAGTCGCCGTGCTGAAATAGCGCGAGGTGATCACGGCGGAAGCGCAGCAGGTCCATCGTGAGCCGCCGCTTGATGCCCCCGTCTCGCCAGCCACGCAGCAGCTCGAGCCACGAGGCCTCACTCGCCTTGGCGAGCGCCTGCTCCTCCGCGGCCCAATCCACGAGCCGCCGATTATCGGGATCTACGAGCGAGAGATTCCAGCCTTCGCAGCCTTGGTAGAAGTCGGGCACGCCCGGCGAAGTGCTCTTGAGCACCACCTGCGCGAGCGAGTTGGCCAGCCCGAGGTGCGCGAGCCGCTGGGCCTTGGGCTTGAAACTCGCCAGAAAGGCACGCCCGCTCTCCGGTGAGAGGAGCGCGTCGATGAAGCGATCCCCCGCCTCCAGCCAACGCTCGTTGGGGTGAAACCAGTGCGTGTTTACCTTGGCCTCGTTCACTGCTTTGCGCACGTGTTCGCGCAGCCTCTGCCTAAACGTCTCGTCGGGCTCAAAAGCCGGGTCCATCGGCCAGCAGCCAAGCAGCGTCTGGTAGAGGCGGTACTCTTCATTGGCATCTGGCGCTAGTCGGTCGTGCACCTCGGTCTTGTGGCGGGCATTGAGCTCGCTCCACTCACGCACCCAGTCCGCCCACTCATCGGGTATCTCGGACAGCACATAAAGCCGGGCTCTCACATCCTCCCCGAATTTCGTATCGTGGGTGGAGGTCGCCAACAGCGAATGGGGCGCGATATCGCGACGACGGGCGTTGGTGGCATGGAAATCGGTCGCGGTGCCGCCAAATTTTGCCGGATGCCCGCCCACCTCATTGAGCGCGACGAAGCGATTGTAGACGTAGAAGGCGGTGTCTTCGACGGATTTTGCCATCACCGCGCCGGTGTACTGCTGAAAGGTGAGCACCCAGCGCCACAGGTTGCGGCGAAACTCGGGCGAAGCCGAGGGCGGCGGATACCGCCCCGTGAGCACATCGCGCACAAACTCGAAGGCTTGCGGGTCGCGGCTCGCATTCCGACGCATCGCTTCGGTGCACGCGCGCTCGATCTCGCGTGCGTCGTCGGGCCGGCACTCGGCATTCATCCGCCGGTAGATGCGGTAGATCCTTAGCCCCGCCATGATCTCGCGGATCGCCACCACCAAGTCATGGCGCGTCAAGTCGCGCCAGCGGCGGTCGGCCGTGACGAGCGTGGCGAGCCTCTGCCCCAATTGGGAGACGGCATTGGCAAACATCTCCTCCAGTACATGCCGCTTCTGGGCATAAACGACGTCCGCGAAACTCTCTCGGAGGCTGGTGAAATCCCCATAGAGCCGAGTCAGTTTCTGCTCGGCGGCGGGATCCACAAATACCTGCGCGAGCTGCGGGATAAACTCGTAGCCCGTCGTCCCATGCGTAGGCCAGGCGCCGTCGAGCTCCTCGTCGTCGCCAAGTATCTTCTCGACCACCACGTAGAGCGGCATGGCAGTCGTCGCGCCGTCAGGCAGGGCGAAGGACTGGAGGCGTTCGAGATACTCCAGGGGATTGCGCAGGCCGTCGATGTGGTCGATGCGAAGGCCATGGGCGAGATTGTTGCGCAGGAGGCCGCGGATCAGCGCGTGAGTCTCGTCAAAGACCTTCGGATTCTCCATCCGCAGGCCGATGAGGGTATCGATCGCAAAGAATCGACGGTAGTTGATTTCATGCGCGCCGGCTTTCCAATGGGCGAGGCGGTAGTGTTGTTGCGTGAGAATAAGATCGAGCGCATCGAGGGTGCGCGGTTCACCGGGTTTCCCGTTGAGTTCGCCGAGGCGGGCCTCGATGGCACCGCTAAGCGCAGCGTTAGCCCGAGCCGCGTCCGCGAGCCGTCGCTTCAGTCCATCGCGGGCACGTCGCTCGATCGCTCCGTCGGGCCCTCGCTGGAGGGCGGAAAACTCTTTGGCCAGTCCCTCCAGCAATGCACGCGCCTCGTTCGCCAGCTCGCGGGCAGCCGCCGCGGCCGAGAGGATCTCCGCGTAGGTCTCAGGCCTCACCGGGAAGCGCAGGTCCTCGTAGTGCACGTTGATCATACCCGACGAATTCTCGAAACGCAGCGCAAAGCGCCCAGCCTCCAGTACCACACCGTAGTGGGTATCCAAGATGGGCACCAGCACGCGCGAGGGCCCCGCCGAGTCATCCTCGCCCCAGTCGATGTCGAAAAAATCCGCATGCGGCGAGGAGGGCCCGCACTCGAGCACATCCTGCCACCAGCGGTTGGAGGTGCCTTGTATGCCCATGTGGTTGGGCACAAAATCGAGGAGAATGCTCATCCCCCGCTCCCTCACTCTCGCGGCAAAGGCCGCGTAGCCTTCGTGGCCGCCGAGTTCGGTGTCGATGCGGTGGTAGTCGCTCACATCGTAGCCGTGCGTGCTGCCTGGCGCCGACATCAAGATAGGCGAACAGTAGCAGTGACTGATACCCAGTTCGTGCAGGTGCGGCACGACCTTGGTCGCCTCAGCGAAGGGAAACTCTTTCCAGAGTTGCAGACGGTACGTCGAGGCAGGGACGCCTTGCGGATCGGTAAACGGCATGGATGGTGGAGCCCCGATGGATGCAGGAGAAGTGGGGGTGGTTCCCATCGCCCGCCTTGGGTTATCAAAACTCAAGATTTCACGATTCCGTCTTCGCGGCAGCCCAGGCGGGTGCGCTCCTTTGTGAGTAGCGCGTCATCCGTGAGGTCCAAACGCAGCGGAGTGATGGACACAAAGCCCCGGCCCATCGCCCAGCGATCCGTGCCCTCATCGGCTTTTTCGATGGGTACAACCGTATACCAGAAATGCGAGCGCCCCATTGGATCGGTGGCGGGCACTACCCTACCGTCGTACTGCTGGATCGCCTGCCGCGTCCAGCAGACGCCCTTGGGGCTGGGCGGCACATTTACGTTGATCAACGGCACACCTTTTAACCCAAGCAGGGTGCCAAGCGTCTTTTCGACCCAAGGCGCCAGCGCCGGAAAATCGGGCTCCGTCTCCGTAGTGGGCGTGCTAAAGGCGATGCCCCGCAGGCCGAGCAGCGCTGCCTGCTTCGCCGCGGCAAGCGTGCCGGAATGCCAGACGGCGCTGCCAAGATTGGTCCCCAAGTTGACGCCCGAGAGCACGACTTCGGCGCCATCCCAATTGTGCACCCCGAGTGCCACGCAGTCCGCCGGCGTCCCGTTTACTCGATACGCCTCGATCTTGCCGCCTTCGAATCGGGAGATCGGCGTCTTCCGATACGAGAGTGGCCGCGAGGAGGTGATCGCGTGGCTCATGGAGGACTGCTCCACGTCGGGCGCGACGACGCGCACTTCTCCAAACTTGGAGGCCACCTCGGCGAGGCACGCCAAGCCGGGGCTATAGATCCCATCGTCATTAGAAATGAGAATTCGCACGACATTCCTCTCGTCCCCTCCGAACGGACTTGGTTCCCGCGGGTCCATACCCCACTCCATGCGCGTCGTCCTGCTGCACAATGACAAGGCGGGGAAGAGCGGCTGCTCCAAGAAGGAGGTGACCGCCCTCGTCCGCGAGGCGGGTTTCGATCCCTTGTACGTGCCGATGAAACAGGCCGAGGTGGAGCCTGAGGTGCTAGAGCGCGGCGAGTTCGTGATCGTCGCGGGCGGCGACGGGTCGATCCGGAGAGCCGCGCTGCTGCTACTCGGCCGGCACCGGATGCTCGCACCGCTTCCGCTGGGCACGGCCAACAACATCGCACGCTCGCTCGGCCTGCACCACAAGCCGCGCCATATCGTCGAGGGTTGGCACCGGCCGGAGCGCAAGCCGTTCGATGTCGGTCAGATCAAGGGCCTGTGGGGCCAACGCTACTTCATCGAAGGCGTGGGAGTGGGCCTCATCAGCCGCTCCATCGCCGTGATCGAGGACATCGACGAGATCGCCGCCTATGAACTCAAGAAGCCCAAGCACAAGCTCCACCGCGATGCCTGCGTGGCTGCGGCGCTGGCGCACGAGATGCAGCCCTTGAAAGCCAGGCTCACGCTCGATCGCCGCAACTCCTCCAATGAGTTTCTCCTGCTTGAGGTTCTCAATATCAACCGTGCCGGCCCGGCGGTGGAGCTGGCTCCACGGGCCGACCCCTCCGATGGCCGCTTCGATGTCGTCACCGCCACCGCCAACCAGCGGGAGCACCTGATGCGCGCGCTGCGCGCCCGCCTCCGCGACGGCCCCCGCGTGCGCAATCTCACCACGCGCCGCGCGCGGCACATAAAGCTCAAGCTACGCACTCCCGGGGATTTTCGCGTGGACGACGCCACCTTGCGCGTCGAAGCGGACACGGAGGTGGATATTTCGATCCATCATGGCGCGCTCGAATTTCTCCTGCCGGGCGAAAAATAGCCGGGTGCCCTACCCTAGTACCCGGCGATAAAGCGTCTCGTACGCGGCTACGATCGCTGCGGCGGAGAATTTTTCCTGCGCCCGCTGCCTGGCGGCCTCGCCCATCGCCCTTCTCCGCACAGGGTCGCTGAGCAGGGACTCCACGCCACGCGCCAGCGCATCCGCGTCGCCTGCGGGTGCGAGCACGCTACTCACGCCGTCTTCGGCGACCTCGGGGATGCCGCCAACCGCGGTCGACACGCTCGGACAGCCAAACCACATCGCCTCCAGCATGCTAAGGCAGAAGCTCTCTGACTCAGAGGTGAAGAGGCCCAGGTCGGCAGCTTGGAGATAGTTTTCCACATCGACCACGTTCTCCCGCACCACCACGCGGTCTCGCAGGCCGAGCCGACGCACCTGTTCGCTGAAGGGGCCGAAATTGCCGCCGGCGAGGATCGCGAGCTTGAAGGCCGAGCGCGGCTTCACCCGGGCGACGGTATCGAGCAGGAGGTCGATACGCTTTACCGGGCGCAGATTCGAGAGGTGCACGATCATCGCCTCGTCGCGCAGACCGAGCTCGGCACGCACCTCCTCGCGGGAGCGGGAGGGCGCGCGCGGCGCGAAGAAATTATGGATCACATCAATGGAGCGCTCGACGTTCATCAGCCGCCGGGTCTCGTCGGCCAGCCACGCGGAGACCGCGGTCACCGCATCGGAACTCATCAGCGCATGGCGGATCGCCGGACCGTAGCCGGGATCGCGACCGAGGAGAGTCGTATCCGTACCATGCAGCGTGGTGACAACGCGCAGCGGACGGGCGCGCGAGAGCATCGCGCGGGCGAGAATCGCCGCTGTGGCATGCGGCACGGCATAGTGCACGTGCAATACGTCGAGATCGTGCGCCTCGCTCACCTCCGCCATCTTAACCGATAGCGGCAGTGTGTAGTCGGGATACTTGAAGAGCTCGTAGCCGTTGATGACGACCGGATGGAAATGCAGTCGCGGCGCGCCTGCCGGCATCCGGAAGGGCCGCTCGTAGCTGATGAAGTGCACCTCATGCCCGCGACGGGCCAACTCCTCACCAAGCGCCGATGCCAGGATGCCGCTGCCGCCCACGGAGGGATAGCAGGTAATGCCGATCTTCAAAGGGGACTCACTCGCCATGCTAGAATCTCCGGGCTCCGCGCCCGAGGGTCGCGAGTGAGTCGACCACCAGCGCATCTGCGGGAAAGAGCGGCACCGCGTACTCCGCGCCGGCCCGCAGGCCGTTGAGGCGGGCGCGCGCCATCTGGAGTTCCACGTAGTTGCGTGTCTTCATCTGCGACGCATGGGCCTCCATCGACGATGTCCAGGCCTGCACCACCGCCGCGGGAGAGACATCCACTACCACGCGTCCGAGGTCCGTCGGCTCGGCCTCGGGAGTGACGGCATAAAAAAACAGTTGGCGAATCGCGACGGGTTTGAGGCGCTTCAGCTCCTTCACTCCGCCGTAGCGCGCGAGCCGCGCGGCGTCGCGGGCCATCCGGCCGAGCTTCGCGTGGTCGGGGTGTTGATTTTCGACTACCGACGGCGCGAGTACGATCTCCGGCTGCGCGCGGCGGATCGCGGCGGCGAGCGTAAGCGTGTGCGCGCTCGTGACCTCGATGTGCGCATCGCCGCCCAGATCGATAAACTCCAGAGTCGCGCCGAGCATCGCCGCGGCAGCCTTCGCCTCGCGAGTGCGTTGCGCCGGCGTGCCATTGCTCGCCGACTCACCGCGCGAGCATACGACGAAGTGCGCTTTCGCACCCGCCTGCGTCTCCCGCGCAATCACAGCACCGCAGCCAAACTCGATGTCGTCGGGATGGGCGCCGAAGGCGAGAAGCGTGCTGCTCATTGGGTTTGGCGAGATGGGTTTGATGGCGGGGTGCCGCTTTCACAGCTCACCCGCGCGGTGGTGGCACCGCGCCTCCATCAAGCGAGCTCCGGGGAGGTGTGACGTGGGAAGATTCGACATACGCCTCGTCCGAGCGGTCGATGGGATCACGATTCACGAAGGTTATTTCCGGCGCATCGGCTTTGTTCAAGTACGCCTGCTCGCCCGCGCCGGCGATGTAGTGCGTGCAGCCGATCACCGACTGCATCCAGCGCAGCCGTGAATCGCGGGTGGGGCTGATCTGAGCTTTGGCCACTTCGCACGGCGGGAGCGCGACGTAGGACTCGCCTCCCTCGTGGAGCTTGGGGCAGCCATCCAACCAGCGGGCACGCACGGTCTCGCCCTCGTAAGGCAGATCGACGAAGTAGTCGTCGATCGCGCAGGCCGCAAGGCGCACCGCGGGATCGCCCGAGCGCACGACGCGAATGCCCTCCAGCAGACCCTGCGCGCGATACATCTCCAGACAGAAGTCCGCGACATTGGTCGCGCGCACGCCCTTGAAGGCCTCCACCCACCGAGGCTCCACGTACGCCCCGAGCTGCCGCGCAGTCGTGGCCTGCCAGCCATCGGCGATGCGCTTGGCGTAGAGTGGGGACCATTTGCGCTGAATCTTGTTCGCGAATGCGAAGTTCATCACCCCGGGCTCTCCAGTCTTGCGATGGCGCAGCGTCGTTTGCGTCTCGCGCGGATCGTGGTCGGCGTCGTGAAAGAAAAACACGATCTCTCCGCCGAGCTCCGCCTGCAGCCGGCGCGCGGTCTGAAACTTGGCGAAGAGAAACCGCCGCGGGAAAAAGCCGCAGGGCTGCTGGCCAAAGCAGATCACCGGCGCGCTCATGCGGCGGCCTCCTCGATCTTACGCGCGGGCAGAAACGCCTGCAGGACCACCGCAAAGAGCACGCACATGAAGCAACCGAGGGGGTTGAGCCAGAGGTAGGCAATCTCGTGAGCAGGATTATACTTACCGTAAAAGAAGATCGCGATCACCGCGGTCTGCGCCGCGATAGCACCGTAAAACACCGCGGAACCCCCGACCTTTTTGAAGAAAAAGGCGACCACGAAGACACCGAGCAGCGCCGGATAAAAGATCGATGCCACGGTGTTGAGCGCCTCGATGAGATTCTCGGCGAAGCTCACAAAGAGGGCGAAGCCGATGGCGAAGAGGCCCCAAAGCGCGGTGAAGACCTTGGCATTGCGCACATTTCGCGCCTCGTCCTGCGCCTCGAGCGGGCGGAAAGCGCGCCAGAGATCGATCGTGCTGGTGGTGCCCAGAGCATTCAGTTCGCCCGCCTTCGAAGACAACGCGGAAGCAAACATCACGGCGATCAAGAGGCCGATAGCCCCGTGTGGCAGCTGGGTAAGGATAAACGTGATAAAGACGTAGTCGGAGTCCTTCGTC
This sequence comes from uncultured Opitutus sp., assembly GCA_964480585.1. GTDB lineage: Bacteria > Verrucomicrobiota > Verrucomicrobiia > Opitutales > Opitutaceae > ER46. The sequence goes on from CAYZPV010000026.1 coordinate 73,639, forward strand.
TTCTTCGCCTCGGGCGAGGCCGCATAAAGCGCGTCACGCGCCTCCTTGCGCACGGCATCGGAGGCTTTCTGCGCCGCGCGCATTTCGGCCCGCGCCGCCGCCTCGACGGTGGGATCACCCTCCCTCACTGCCGCCCACGCGTAAATCTTTTCCTGCTTTTCACGGAGAGCGATCGAGTGCCGCTCCTCAAAAGCTTTGAATTTCGCGCCATCGGGCCCCTCGATCTGCCGCTGCCACGCCGGCTGGTTGAAGATCACCGGTGTATTGGGCTGGAACTGATAGAAAACGAAGAGCAGCGCGCCGAGCATCACGATGAAGAATTGCATCGGAATCTTGAAGAGCGCGTTGAACATCAGGCCGAGACGACCCTCACGCAGCCGGGCGCCCGCGATGTAGCGCTGCACCTGCGATTGATCGGTGCCGAAGTACGAGAGCGAAAGGAAAAAGCCGCCGAGCAAGCCGCTCCAGAACGTGTAGCGGACCTTGGGATCGGGCGTGAAATCAACCGCCTCCAGCTTGCCCATCGCGCCTGCGATGTGCGTGGCATCCGGCGGGAGCTTCGAGAGCAAGACCACGAACGCCGTGATCATGCCGCCAAAGATGACGGCGATCTGCCAGCGCTGAGTGAGATTTACCGCCGCGCTGCCGCCCGTGACAGTGTAGACGATGGCTAGCAGGCCGGTGAAGACGATCGTGAGATCGAGCCGCCAGCCCAGCACCGTCGCGAGGATGATCGCAGGGGCGTAGATCGTAATGCCGCTCTGGATACCGCGCTGGAGCAGGAAAAGCCCGGCGCCAAAGAGGCGCGTCTTCTTATCGAAGCGCTTTCCGAGATACTCGTACGCGGTGTAGACGCCGAGCTTGCGATAGATCGGCAGAAAGACCGCGCACACGAGGATGAGCGCGAGCGGCAGGCCGAAGTAATTTTGGATGAAGGCGATGCCATTCTCGTACGCCTGGCCGGGCAGCGACAGGTACGTGATGGTGCTCGCCTGCGTGGCCATCACCGAGATGCCGATGGTGCCCCACTTCGTGGAGCTGCTGCCCTTCAGATAGGTATTGAGATTGTCGGTATGCCGCGTGCGCCAGGTGCCATAAACGACGATGCCCAGAATGGTCCCAAGCAGGACGAGCCAGTCGATGACGTTCATGCGTAGTAGCGCTTGAAAAGCGTCAATGCGACGACCATCAGAAGAAAAGCGCCGAAGACGAAGACATATACTGCCCGCCAGGAGCGGAAGCCCGGCACGCCGGGAGGCTCACGATCGTCGTCGAGGGGTTCGCGCGTCGGTTGGGTCATTTGCCGAGCGACACCAGATTGGCGAAAAGACGATAAGCCCCAGGCACGCCCGCTGGAAGCTGGCGGAAAAAGGCGACGCCAGTGTAGACGAAATAGCCCTGGCCGTGCTTCGCGACGAGCACGCTGCTCTCGAGTGGCTTTTCGCCAGGGTCGCCCATCGCGAGCACGGGCGTGTAGCGGGCTTTGTCCCACGAGCTGGGGAAATACGCACCGCGCTCCTGCACCCAGCCCTCGAAGTCGGCCGGGCCGATCTTGTTGGGCGTGTTGAGCACGGGATGATCCGGCGCGAGGAAGGTCACAGGCGCACGCTCATCGGTGACGCGCAACGCGGGCGCAGGGCCCTGGATCGAGAGCTGGTAGGGCCCGAGCGGATCGGCGGCGAGTCCATTGGGCCGATTGTACTGCGCGATCACCGTGCCGCCGGCCTCGGCATATGCGAAGAGACCAGGGAGCGCGGCCTTGAGATCCTTGCGCTCGTTGTAGGCTCGCACGCCGAGCACCACGGCATCGAGGCCCTTGAGCTTCTCGGGCGTGAGATCGGCGCCGGCGAGCGTGGTGACCTTGTAGCCGAGCTGCTGCAGCGCTTCGACGGTGTCGTCGCCCGCACCAGGCAGGTAGCCGACGTGCTTGCCGCGTGTGGCGACATCGAGCGAAACGAGGCGGGCTCGCGCGGGGGGCTGGAGCGTCATCACCGGCAGATGCGGATAGTCTACCACGATGCGCTGGCTCGTGTAACTCGCCTTGCCGTCGTGGGCGCGCACCGTCATGCGACCGCTGGCTGGCTGCACGGGAGCGGTCACGTTAAAGGTGAAGCGCGACCTGCCGCCCGCCGCAGCGATCTTGAAAGGCTGCTTCGCCGGAGTGGCCGCCCAGCCCTGCGGCAGATCGAGTTGCACTTCACCGCCCACCCCAGGGCGCGCCGCGACAAGCTCAACCTCCACGGGCTTCGACGAACCGGGCGTGAACACGGACACATCGGAGACGAAGTGCAGAGCGACGGGCGCAATGACATCGAGCCTGCGGACGCGGTCGCCCTTTGCGGTCTTGGAAAGGTAGGTCGGCTCGACGTTGATTTCGAGCTTCTCCGAACCCACTTCGAAGGCAAAGACAGCCACCGTCCACGGCGGATTCTCGGGCAGGCCGATCAATGCAGGATCCGCAACGCGCGCAATGCCGGCGGCGGAGTCTTCGCGCAACCAGTACGGCTGAGTCAGAGGCTCACTCGAGGGCACAGCAAAGATCCGGGTATCCGTCGTCAGCTCCTGCCGCAGCTCGACGGGCCGGCCGTCGCCCCCAGTCTTGAGCCAGCGCACCGGCAGCTCGCCCTTGTAGCGGATGCGAGACTCGAAGCGCACCTGCTCCCCTGGCACGACCTCGGCGCGATCGGCGAGCAGCTGCACCTCGAGGCCGAGGCAGGACTGGATGATCTTCTCCAACTGAGCCTTCTTGTCTGCGACGACCGGATCGGCTGGCAAAGCGGCGACTCGTTTCCGGATCTCCAGCAGAGCCGGCACACTCGCCTCGGGCTTCGCGGGTTTGAAATTCTGGATCGCGGCTGCCACCAGCGTGTCGATCTCCGCGCCACCGGGCACGCGCGCCCAGGTGGTGACGATGCCATCCATGATGTCCCTGGCCGCCGGCTCGCCGCCGAGGTGCACGAAGCCCAGCTCGCTCGTCGTGCGCATCGGCATGTTGGCAAAGCCCTGCGTGATGTGCTTGCGCCGGCTGTGCGTGGCAATTTCGTCGAAGGACTGGCCCGTCACGGCATCCTTGCCCTCGATGGGAATGGAAATGCTGCTGCTCTGCGCCCCACCCTTGGTGCCGCCGAAGCTGCCGCTATTCAGCACGACGCGCTTGGGCTGCCAGACCTTGAGCCCTTGGGCAAGCTGCTCGGGATACGCAGAGGGATCGCCAGCCAGCTTGAAGGCCTCGACCGCAAGCACCGCGGAAGCGGTGTGGTGGCCGTGGGTGCCGCCCGCGGTCGGAGAAAAGCGCGTCACCACCACATCGGGGCGAAAGTGCCGAAGGACACGCACAACATCGCCAAGCACTTCCTTGCGATCCCAAAACTGAAGAGTCTCAGCGACGGACTTGGAGTAGCCAAAGTCGATCGCGCGCGTGAAAAACTGCCGCCCGCCATCGAGCTGGCGCGCGGCGAGCAATTCGAGCGTACGCGCATAGCCAAGCTTTTCGTCGAACTCCGGGCCGATCTCATTTTGCCCGCCATCGCCGCGGGTGAGCGAGAGATACGCCGTGCGATACCCGCGCCCGCGCGCGAAGTAGGTGATGAGGGTCGTATTCTCGTCGTCGGGATGAGCGGCCACGTGCAGCACGGTGGCGACCGTGCCAAAGCTGCGCAGATCCTGCAGGATTTGCGCGCCGGTGGCCGGGACCGCGGTCTCCGCCGCCCTGAGGGACGTCGCGTGAGGCACGAGCAACGGCGCGCCGAGCAACGCCGCGGACAGGGAGAGCAGCGCCTTCATCTTACTTGAGGGTAGCGAGGAGCTCGTTGTTGCGGCGCTTGTACTCGGCCTCGGCGCCACTGCCGGCGGCGGCGGCGATGGAAGCCTTGGCGGCAGCGGTGGCACCCGCCTTGTCGCCGAGCTTGGCGAGGATGCGGGCCTTGCCGTAGAGCATGAAGAACTGGGGCTTGTCGCCCGCGGTGGCTTTCTCGATCCACGTCTTCGCCTTCGCCAGATCGAGGCCGTTTTCAAAGTAGAACATGGCCGACTGGTAGTATTGGGCGGCAGTGATCGATGCGCCCGAGGCCATCGCTGCCTCTATCTGCGCCACCACCTGTGAGGTAACCTCGAAGGAGAACGGCACGGAGATATGAGTCTTCTCCCACCACAAATTCAGCGTGGCCGACTCCGCGCGGAAATCGCCGACATCGATCGTGAACGTCTCCACGGGGTGCGCGAGCACGTTGACCTTCGCCTGCACGCGGAGGGCGTCGTTCTCCTGCTTGTAGGCGTAGGAGCCCCAATCCTTGGTGCCTTTATTGAAGATGACCGTCCACTCCTTGGGGCCGGGGATTGTCTGGAGAGCGTAGGTGCCTGCCGGCAGCTCCTTGCCGCCAAACTTCACTGCGGTGCTGAAAGTGATGCGGGTGGCCGAGTTGGCGCCGGTGCGCCAAACTTCGCCGTAGGGCTCCCACTCTCCGAACATCTTCCGGCCGCGGAGGCTGGGGCGGGAGTAGACGATCTCGATATCGGTGAAACCGACCTTGTGCTTGACCGTGCTCGTCGGACTGAGCGCCGGGATGGTGATCTGAGGGCTCTTGGGCGCGGGGGCTTGCGCAAAGGCGGAGGCCGCGCAGACGGCACCGAGCACGAAGACGCGAACCGAACGGGGAAGGGTTTGCATAAGAAGAGGCTGAGGCTGAACGGGTTTGGGCCGGAAATACAGCCCAGAACCTCGATCCGTCAAACGACTCGGAACAAAGGACGCACGCCTACAGGCAGGGGATGCGGAAAAAGAAAGGGCGGGCCCGCCAAGGCCCGCCCTTTTTGATAGTTGTCGACCGAGGGCCGTTTTAGGGCAGCTCGTAGACCTCGATGAGGCCCTCGCCCGTGCCGCCGCCGACACCGCTCATCTGGATGGTGTACGAACCAGGAGAGAGCGTGACGACGATCGCGGCATCCCGGCTGCCGGCCTCCAGGCCAAACGCGCCCACGGAAGCAAAGGTGGAGGCAAGCGAGGAATCCCAATTATCGTTTTCAGCGATCTTGGCATTGCTGCTGTTGTAGACCTCGAACTTCGGATCGGCAATGACTCCCGGCACGCCGAAGGCGCTCGCGAGGCGAGGGCCGACGCCACGGATCAGGAGGCGCTTGTCGCCCGTGCCCGCGATGACCACGCCGGCAATGAGGATATTGTCGTTGGTACCGACGAAATTGCGCGCCGATACGTTGACGAGGCGGGCGTTGCCGCTGGTGCTGAGATCATACGCCTCGACGAGGAGCACGCCGCCAGTGGGGCCGCTCGCCTGGATCGTGGGGCCGCCCTCGATAGGACGGACAAAGGCGGAGTCCTTGCTATTTGCAGGGAAAGCAAACGCACCGACGCTGGAAAACGTGCTGGCCAGTCCTTGATCCCAGTCATTGTTCTCGAAAGCCAGCGTCTGACCATTGAAGAGCTGGAGCTTGGGGTCGGGCATCGCCGTCGTCAGGCCAAAGGCCTGGAGGGCGGGACCCGCAGCGCGGACGAGGATATTGCTCGAACCACCGCTGACGGTGGCACCCACGATGAGAAGCTGATTGGCCGCGAGCGTAGTGCGCACGGAGAGATTGGAGAGACGGGAGGTGGGACCGCCGGTGCCTGGATCGCCATTGATCGCGAGCGTGACCGTGACGCTATCCTGCGAAGTCGGGCCGCTCGCGACGCGCACGAAATAGCTCCCGGCATTGGCAGCCGAGGCACTGGGGATGGCCAGCTCCGCCGACGTAGCTCCGGCGATGGCAGCGCCATTCCGGTACCACTGATAGGTGAGATTGGAACCCGTGGCGACGACGCTGAACGTAGCCGTCGAGCCAGCCTCGACGATCTTGCTGGTAGGCTGGGTCGTGATGGCGATGGGATTTACCGTGCCGGGAGAACCGCCGACCGTAAGCTTGGCCGAGACTGTCTCGACGGAGGAGCCTGAGGTGAGACGCACCGAGTACGTGCCGGCATTGGCGGTTTGCGCCGAGGGGATATTGTACGTGGCACTCGTCGCACCCGTGAGGGGCGAGCCATTGAAGAGCCATTGATAAGTGAGTCCGGCTCCCGCGGCCGTCACGCTGAGGGTGACATTGGCCCCGACCGCGACCGACTGATTGAGCGGGCGGGCCGTGATCACGATGGCGCCCGTGCCGATGGGCACCACGGAGAGATTGGCTTGCTCGCTGTCCTTTGCGGGGCCGTTGGCACCGGAGCTCACCCGCGCCTTGTAGGCGCCGACATCGGAGAGCTGCGCCGAGGCGATGGTAAAGCTCGCGGAGTTGGCGCCGGCGATCTCCACGTTGTTCTTCAGCCACCGGTAGAAGAGGTTGCTGCCAGTCGCGCCGACCGTGAGGGTCACCGACTGGCCGACCGCGACCTCCTGCTCGAGGGGCTGCGAAACGATATCGGGAACGGAGGCCTGACTTGCCGGCGTACCACGGCGGATAAGATTGTTGGAGGTATCGGCGATGTAGACGGTGGCGCCATCCGCAGTGATACCGTAGGGATCGTAAAAGCGGGCGGCTGCGCCGACGCTATTGACCTCACCAACGACACCGGGCGTGCCGGCAAGCGTGGAGACGATCCCGCCCGGCGTGATCTGACGGAGAAGGCTCTTGCCGGAATCTGCGATATAGATGTTACCCGCGCCATCCACCGCGACGCCGCGAGGCTGGTCGAAACGCGCACCGGCGACCGCGCCATCCTGCGTGCCAGGAGTGGACGGCGAGCCGGCGACCGTAGTCACCACACCTGCGGGGGTGATGCGACGGATCGCATTGTTGGCGCTGTCGGCGACGTACACATTGTTGGAAGCGTCGACGGAGAGGCCCCAGGGCGTATTGAAGCGCGCGGCGCTGCCAGAGCCGTTGGCGAAGCCAGAAGCCTGAGCGGTGCCGGCCAAGGTGGTGACCGTGCCATCGGGCGCGATCTTGCGGATGGTGTGATTACCGCCGTCGGCGACATAGACGTTGCCGCCGCCATCGACAGCCACGCCGTAGGGGAGGAAGAAGCGCGCGCTAGCGGCTGCGCCATCCGCCGCACCAGCCTGGAAAGGCGCGCCGGCATAGGTGCTCACCTCGCCCGCGGGAGTGATCTTGCGGATCGTGAAATTGCGCGAGTCGGCGACGAAAACATTGCCGGAAGCGTCGACAGCGATGCCGACCGGGAAATTAAAGCGCGCCGCGGCGCCCGTGCCGTTGGTGGAGCCGGGGCTGCCCGCCGAGCCCGCGAGGGTGGAGACGGCACCGGAGGGCGAGATCTTGCGGATCGTATTGTTAAGAGTGTCTGTGACGTAGACGTTCTTTTGCGCGTCGATCGCGACCCCGTAGGGGTTATTGAACGAGCCAGGCGTGCCATCCACGCCGGTGATCACGTTGGCCTGGCCTGCAAACGTGGTGATCGAATAGTCCTCCGCGCGCAGCAGCGCGGTAAGACCAGCCAGGAGAAACGCCGCACCCAGGCGCAACGAACGGAACCGATTAGGCATCATAGAGGGATTGTGTGGGTAGAACCGATGGGAGAAAACTACTGAAGGAGCGTCGGAAACGCGAGATGTTCCCTAGCGTGCAAACTCCCTGCTGTACGCAGCAAGCCGCATAGGGGCTTACGTCGAAAAAAGCCCGTGCAAAAGCGGTGGCGGCGTGCGGATGGCATCAATGGTAAGACAAACAAGACGCGCAAAACCACTATCGGTTATGGAAACGTAGCGAAGCTGGGACGTCAGGCCCGCGGGGGCTTCGCGCGGTGCGACTCCAAGTGCCGCCGCACCTCGGCGAGAGGCCACGTCGTGAGGACCTGCTCGCGGCGAAGGCCGCCTTTGCGCGCGGCGTTGATACCAGCCCGCACGTGGCCGAGGCCGGCAGTCTCGTGCGCATCGGGATTGATCGCGCAGAGCAGGCCGCGATCGGCGGCCTTCCGCCAGTGCCGCCAGTCCATATCAAGCCGCCAGGGACTCGCGTTGAGCTCGATGATGACACCGTTGGCGATCGCGGCGTCGATCGTCTTGGCGACATCGACCTTGTACGACTCGCGGCGCAAGAGCAGCCGGCCGGTGACGTGGCCGAGCATCATGGTACAGGGATGCTCGATGGCCTTGACGATGCGGCGCGTCATCGTGGCCTCGTCCTGCGCAAAAGCATTGTGGACCGAGGCAACCACGTAATCGAGTTTTTCGAGGATGGCGTCTTCGAAATCGAGTTCGCCACCCGCCAGGATGTCGCACTCGACACCGGAAAAAACGTAGGTCTTGAAGCGCTTCGAGGCATTGAGCGCATCGATCTCGGCGATCTGCCTGAGCAAGCGCTCCTCGGAGAGCCCGTTGGCCTGGAAGCTCGACTTGGAATGATCGGCGATGCCGAGGTACTCCCACCCCAGGGACTCGGCGGCGGCGGCCATCTCGGCGAGCGTGTTGCGGCCATCGGAGGCGGTCGTGTGATTATGAAACGCGCCGCGCAGGTCTGTCGCCTCAATGAGGCGGGGAAGCTCGGATTTTTCCGCAGCCTCGATCTCGCCCAGACCCTCGCGCAACTCGGGCGGGATGAAGTGAAGATCGAGGGCCTTGAAGAGCTCGGCCTCGGTTTTGGCCTCCACTTTTTTTAAGGTAGCGCCGGCCTTTTCCTTAACCGTCCCCTCGCCTTCCGACGGCACGAGGCCCCACTCGCTGAGGCTCAGGCCGCGCGCGAGCGCGCGCTGGCGCATCTGGACATTGTGATCCTTGGAGCCGGTGAAGTGATGCAGCGCGAACGCAAACTGCTCCTCCGGCACGAGCCGCAAATCGGCCTGCAAGCCGCTCTCGAAGCGCACGCTGGCCTTGGTCTCGCCCTTGGCCGTGACTTCCTTCACACCCGGCATGGCGACGAACCAATCGACCACCGGCGCGACCTCCGAGGCCGCCACGATAAAATCGAGATCGCCCACCGTCTCCATGCCACGGCGCAGGCTGCCGGCGGCCTCCGCACGCTTGACCTGAGGCAGCGCGCGCAGACCCGTGACAATCGGGGCCGCGACCTCGGCGGCATCCCACCAAAGGTGGCGGCGGCCGTAGGCCTCGCGATTCTTGATGCCGGCGAGGATCTTTTCCGCGGTCTTTGCGCCGAAGCCATCAAGCTCGGCGACCCGACCGTCGTGGCACGCCGCGGAGAGGGCGGCGATGTCGGTGATGCCGAGTTTGTTCTTGAGGGCCTGAATCTTTTTCGGACCGAGGCCGGGGATCTGGAGCATCTCGACAAGACCGGGAGCGACGGAGGCCTTCAGCTTTTCGAAAAACTCCAGCTTACCCGTGGTGTGCAGCTCGGCGATTTTTTGGCCGAGCGCCTCGCCGATACCCTTCACGGTTTGCAGCTTCTCCTCGGCGATCAACCGCGCGAGATCCGCCTCCTCGATCGCCTCGAGCGCCCGCGCCCCCGCCTGATATGCGCGCACTTTGAACGGATTTTCGCCCTTCAATTCGAGCAGCGTGCCGATCTCCGTCAAAATATCCGCGATCTCGTTTTTAGTCACAGGCTCAACAGACCAAGAAACCATGAAAACTCACGAAAAAACGCGGTCTCATAGGAGCATCTCCCGCAGCGCCGCGCGGCTGAGCTTTCCTTGGGCATTGCGCGGCCAGGTATCGAGGGGCACGAAGCGCTTGGGCCGCTGCCAGGCCGCGAGCTCCGACACCGCGCTGGCGGTGTCGGGAGTGCGCGACCCTCGCGGATAGCAGGCGACGACGGCCTCGCCCCACTCCGCATCGGGGACGCCAAGGACGGCGATGTCGTCGAACTCGCCGCTGGCACGCAGCGCGGCCTCAACCACCTCGGGCTGCACTTTTTTACCGCCGGTGATGATCATGGCATCGGCGCGGCCGAGCACGTGCAGGTGGCCACGCTCGTCGATGCGGCCGAGGTCGTCGGTGAGGAATTCACGAGAGGCCACCTGCTCAGGATAGTAGCCGAGAAACAGGGAGGCACCGCTGATCGCCACCCGCCCGTCGGTAGCGATGCGTATCGCCGCGTGCGGCAGAGGCGGGCCGCTGCTGCGCGCGCCAGCGAGAAACTCCTGCGGGCTTAGCGCAGTCACCATCGCGGCAGTCTCGGTCATACCGTAGCTGAGGGCGACAGGCAGCCCGGCGGCTGCCGCGGCATCGGCGAGTGCCGGCCACAGCGGGCCGCCGCCGACGAAGATCACGCGGAAGCGGCGCAGCCACCCCACCGTCGTCTCCTGCGCGAGCAGGCGCTGGAGCTGCGTGGGCACGAGCGAGATCACCCAGCTGTCGCCACCCGCAGGAGGCAGATCGCCGGCCTCGAGGCGCTTCCAGTCCCAAGCGAGGAATTCTCCTCCGGTAAGCGTGCAGCGCATCCACGCCATCAACCCACTCACATGGTGAAGAGGCAGGACGCTCACGGCATTGACGCGCGTGAGCCCGAAGTGCGCGCAGAAGCCCCGCACCGCCGGACCGATCGTAAGCTCGTCGTGCCGCGCAAACTTCATGCGACCGCTGGTGCCGCCGCTAGCCACCAGCAGCCAGCCGCGCCCATCCGCAGATTCGCCGGATGCCGGCGCGGGGGGATCCACGCCCGGTGCCACCACGAACACCGCTTCGCCGTGGATGAGGACGCGCGACGCGCCCGCGGCAGAATCGACTGCGGCAAGAAGCCGGCGCTTCAGCTCAGCGCGCTCCATAGTGCCTCCGGATCGATTCGCGCCACGTCTTCCGCACGCACAAACGGGGCGATGCCCGGCCCGTCGAAACGCATGTCGCGAAACAGCGGCCACACACCAAAGCCGAGCGCCCGGCGCTCGCGCTTTGTCTGCCAGCCAAAGGCCCGGCGCAGCGCGGCCTGTGCGCCCACGGCCGTCTCCAGCGCGGAAGAAAAGACCACGTCGGCCTGCGCCTTCTCCAGCCGCGCCAAGGCCGCGGAGACATCGCCGAGCAAAGCAGGCTTTACGACGAAGATGCCGGGCCAGCCCTGCCCGAGCCAGCGCTCCACATCGCCCTCACTCACCAGCGACTCATCGAGCGCGATGGGCGTGGGAAAATCACCCGCCAGGCCAAGCAAGATATCCTCGACCTTGCGCTGCGCAGTCGCGCCCTCGGAGGCCGCCGCGAAGCAGGGCTGCTCCACGTACTCGACCGGCCGCTCGGCGCAGCGCTCCAGCCAGCGCTCGGCTTGCCGCCGCTCCCAGGCGCCATTGGCATCGAGGCGGAGCTTGGCCTTGTCGGGCAGGGCCGCGCACACGTCGTCGAGTAGCGAGAGTTCATCGGCCAGATCGCCGACGCCGACTTTCCATTTAAAAACGCGGAAGCCCAAGTCTACTTTTGGCGGGATCGCAGCCAGCACCGCACGGCCTGCGGGTAGCAATCCAGCGACGCCGAGATAGGCAGGGCCGGGAACTGGAGACGGGCCTGAGACGCCAGGCTGAGGCTGCGAGCTCCGGCATGTAGAGAGGGCGTCGGCGAGCGCGGCGCGCAAGCACCCACACGCTACTGGCACGCGCTCCAGCACCTCGCCCTCGATCCACTCACCAAGAGCCCGAGCCGCGGCCTCGTCGTCGTCGACCGTCTCGGTGCCAAACCACGGGATGGGCGAGGCCTCGCCGTAGCCGACCGCGCCGGTGCCACCTTCGGACACGTCTTCCAAGCGGACCAGGAGCCCCTCACGCTCAGCCCAGGGCCCATGGGCGGTGCGCACGACCGCGCGGAATGGCAGCCGATAGCGGCGGTATTGAAAGCGGAAGCGCATGAGCCAGCGTAGGCTGCGGGGGCTAGGCCAGGAGTCCAGTGCCGGATGCAGACGCTCTGCGCCCCGTAGTGGCGCGCAGCGGGGGCTTCTGGAGCCTTGGGCGGAACATAACCTGTCGTAGGAGGCTGAAAAAAATTTGCCCCAAACGAGGCGGGAACTGGGCGAAATAGCCCGGAAATAGAGGAGGTTCTCCTAGCGCATGCTCCGTCGGTGCGATCGGACTGGTGTCAATATGGCTCATCGTGCGCAGGCCGGGTTGGTCGATGCTTCGGTGGCATGAGATACTTTACCTGGTTTGACGCGCGGTGTCACCAGGGTACCGAGGAAACGTGCGGCAATATCGAGGCACGGTGCGAATCTACGATCGCACGCGGAGGGCCCCCGCATCCGCGTCATCGGCCGGGGAATAGAAAATCCCCGCTTGCGCTTCCGGGGAACCGGCGTACTCCGTTCATGGCAACCTATGACGAAGGTTGCCACGTCCTCCACTTCCGCCGCCGCAGCCGCTGACGCCGATTTTTATCTGCCGGCCGACGCTTTCTTCCGCGCCAATCTCCCGACGGCGCTCACGTTTGACGACGTCTCGCTGGCGACGCTGTACTCGGAGATCCTGCCCAAGGATGCCGACACCTCGACGGCCCTCAGCGATGCGCTGAAACTCCAGATCCCGATCATCTCGTCGGACATGGACACCGTGACCGAGTCGCGCATGGCGATCGCCATGGCGCTCAATGGCGGCCTCGGCCTCATCCACTACAACATGACGCCGAAGGACCAGGTGAAGGAGGTGGCGCGCGTCAAATACCACATTCACGGGCTCATCCAGGATCCGATCACGGTGCGGCCCGATCAGCTCATCGGCGACCTCCTCGCGCTCATCGAGAGCAAGCGCTTCGCCTTCTCTACCTTCCCGGTCGTCGATGCGGAGGGACGGCTCGCCGGCCTCCTTTCGGGCAATGTGGTGAAAGATCGTTATAAGGCCAAAAAGGTCTCCGATGTGATGACGGCCCGCGCACAGCTCATCGTGGAAAAGAAGAAGGCCGTGGCGAAAGATCCCATCAAGGCAGCGGACCGCTTTTTCACGGATAACGTCGGCATCAACAAGATGCTCGTCGTCGACGAGTCGGACAAGCTCCGCGGCCTCATCACGGCCTCCGACGTGGAGCGCATCACCGGCGAGCAAAAGTCGCGCCGCAAGGCTGCGCGCGATGGCGATTTCCGGCTCGTGGTCGGCGCCGCGCTCTCGCCGGTGCGCAAGCCCGATGGCTCGCTCGATCGCGACAAGATCCTCGAGCACGTGGGCAATCTCGTGGCCGAGCATGTAGACTGCATCGCGGTCTCGACGGCGCACGGCCACACCGCTGGCGTGGGCGATGTCGTGAAGCTCGTGCGCGGCGCCTTCAAAGAGCTCACCATCATCGCGGGCAATGTCACCAGCGCAGGCGGCGTGGCCTTCCTCGCCGGTTGCGGCGCCAACGCGATCAAGGTCGGCCAGGGCCCGGGCTCCATCTGCACCACGCGCGTGGTCGCAGGCGTGGGCATCCCGCAGCTCACGGCGCTGCACGTCGCCGGCACGGCGGCGAAGAAACTCGGCGTGAAGGTCATCGGCGACGGCGGCATCACCAAGAGTGGCGACATCGTGAAGGCACTCACGCTGGGCGACGCCGTCATCCTCGGCGGCCTGCTCGCGGGCTGCCGCGAAGCTCCCGGCGAGATCCTCGAAATCAACGGCAAGGTTTATAAACAATACCGCGGCATGGGCAGCCACGCCGCGATGAAGGCCGGCAGCGCGGCGCGCTACGGGCACGATAAGGCCGACACCACGCGCAAGGTCGCGGCCGAGGGCATCGAGGCGCTCAAGGAAGTTTCCGGGTCGGTCGACGACGTGCTCGCGAATCTGATCGGCGGCGTGCAGAGCGGCATGGGCTACCTCGG
>CAYZPV010000027.1:0-16518 GCA_964480585.1 uncultured Opitutus sp.
GCGAGCGCGGGGGCTTCGTCGGGCTTCGTGTAGATGATGGTGGGTTTCGCGGACATGCGTATAAACTTTGGAAAAGGACGATGCTAGCGGGCGCGGGGAGGGAGGGTCAAGGGCGGTGGCGCGCGGGGCGCGGGTCATTTGGGGGGCTTATTGGGGGCGGCAAGCGGGCAGTTATGGGGCTACTCGGCCCGATCGGTGCGTGCGAGAGTCCTGAGCGGCGCGTTAAGGATAATGCGTCCTACCTCCGGCGCTTTGCGCCGGACGGCAGGTGCTACGGCGCCAGCACGCGGCGGCGCAGCTCGGTGGCGTCGAGGTCGCCGATGAGTTTCACGAGGTGGGGAAACCATTTCTCGTGGTAGCCGAAGCCGCCGTAGCGGAACTCGTCGAGGGCGGCGGCGGGCGTCCAGTTTTCAAAGACGATGCGGTATGCCGCGACGACGGAGCCGGTGCGGTCGCTGCCGTGCCAACAGTGGAGCAGGACGGGCTTGGGGGCATCGCGGAGGACGCGAAGGGAATTGACGAGATCGTCAAAGGTGAGGTCGTCGGCTTCGAGGCGGTGGACGATGAGCTTGAAGCCCGCCTTCTCGAGCGCGACGGGATCGCTGTTGTAGCGGCGGAGATTGAGGATGGAGCGGATGCCGAGGGCTTTGAGGTCGGGGATGTGCTGGGCGGAGGGCTGCTCGCAGCGGTAGAGGTCGGCACTGACGCGATAGGTATTACCGAGCGAGGTGTTGATGATGGGAGTCGCCCAGTTGGTCGGGCGGGTGCGCGGCCCTGGGGCGGGCTGTGCGAGCGAGGCAACGGCGGATGCCAGGGCGAGGAGGAGAAGCAGCAGCGGACGCATGGCGAGGGGCGATACGGAGGGTAGCGAATCAGGGAGTGGAAGCGAAGAGAGATCGCACCAGCGTCGTACTTTTTTGCTGCGCAGCGGGGGCAGGGCGGGTGTGATCTCAGCGCCATGCTTACCCCGCTACTCCTGGCCGCAGCGGCCGTCGCAGGTGCGATCGACACCTCGGGCTTTCGCGACTCGGCGCACCACTGGCGCAACATCAACCAACCGGAGCGCATCATGCAGGCCCTGCCCGGGCAGGCCTCCTACGCAAAAGAGCAGGTGCGCGAGATCGCGGACAATGTGCTGCTCTTCCAGCGGGCCAACGGCGGCTGGGTGAAGGACTACGACATGATGGCCGTCCTCACCGAAGCACAGCAGGCTCTCATCCGAGACACGCGCGCCAACACCGACACCTCCTACGACAATCACGCGACACATCCACAAGTGGAGTACCTGGCGCGGGCGTACGTGCAGCTCGGCGACGAGAAGTACCGCGAGGGCTGCGTGCGCGGGTTGAATTTCATGATGGCCAGCCAGTACCCGAACGGCGGCTTTCCCCAGCGCTGGCCCAACAACAAGGGCACGGGCGGGCACATCACCTTCAACGACGGAGTGATGATCGGCATCATGACTGTGCTCCACGACGCGGCGCAGGGCGCGCCGCACTTTGCGTGGCTCGAGGCGGGCGTGCGCGAGAAGGCCCGCGCCGCCGTGGCGCGGGGCATCGACTGCCTGCTGAAGATGCAGATCCGCGCCGGGGGAAAACTCACCGGCTGGGGCCAGCAGCACGATGCAAAGACGCTCGAGACGACCTCGGCGCGCACCTTCGAGCTGCCGTGTATCTCTCCGGCAGATACGGCGGAGGCGGCGCGATTCCTCATGCGCCTGCCCAAGCCTTCGCCGGAGATCGCAGTCTCGATCGAGTCGGCGGTGGCGTGGATGCAGACGGCGAAACTCACGGGCATCCGCGTGGAGCGGGTGAAGGCGCCGCCGGCGGAGTTTTTCCGGCACAAGACCGATTTCGATGTGGTGGTGGTGAAGGACGAGAGCGCCCCGCCGCTGTGGGCGCGGATGTACGAGCCTGGCACCGACCGGCCGATCTTCGCCAGCCGCGACGGCGTGAGGGTATACTCCCTAGCGGAAGTAGATCGCGAGCGCCGGACCGGCTCGGGCTGGTACGGCAACTGGCCGCTAAAGGTGATCGAGGGCGACTATCCGAAGTGGAAAACGCGCACAGGAGGATAGGCGTGAGCGACGCTCCCTGGCCACGCGCTTGAGACTAGACAGGCCAAAGCCGCTCGCGCACGCTCCAGACACTGCTTTTCGGGTACTGATAGAACCATGAAGAAAATCTTAGCCCTCCTCTTTTTTGTCGCCGCATCGCTCTCCGCGCAGGAGACCCTCGACCTGGGGCCGCATGGCAAGCTCACACTCTATCTCCTAGGAGACTGGCAGAAGAGCCTGTCGACCATCGGACGCGGCACGGAGCTATCGATCGTCTCGGCAAAGGAATCGACCAATGCCCGGTGCACGATCGCAGTGACGATCATGGACAAGGAGATGTTCGACACAAAGGCCAAGCTGAAGATGCAGGTGGAAATCGACGGGGAGGGCTTTGCGCAGCAGGTCGGCGAAGCCAAGCCCTACGCCAAGCCGCTCAATGTGACGACCGGCTACGGTTTTGCCTGCGACTTCACAGATCCGGCCTTGAAGGGAAAACCGGTGAAACCCGGCGACTACAAGGTCGTGACCGTCGGAAAAATCAGGATCAACTCAAAGGTGCTGCTGGATATCTTCATCGGCTCAGAGGGCTTTGGCACGGAGGCGCACCAGCAACTACTCGGCGCGATCGAGGGGATGGAGTTTACGCCGGGACGATGAGAGCGCAGCGAAACGTGGCCACGCGACGCTCGCTCCTATCCCTCACCGCGGCGCTGGCAGCGGCGGGGCTGGCGGGGTGCGGGAGTGTGCCGCAAGCGGAGGCTCCGCGGCAGGCGGCCTCGGCGCGGCCGGCGCTGTCGGAGAACGCAGACGGCAGCGTGGAGCATATCCCATCGGGGATGAAGTTCCCCGCGCTGGTGGGGTCCTTTATACGAGGTAGGCCGCGCGCATACGATGCCCAGGGGATGAATGTGAGCGCGGGATACGATGGCCCGCAGGCGGTGACGATCACGGTGTACGTATATCCCATCGAAGCATACGGCGATGCGCAGTCCTTTTCGGCAAAAGCACATTTCGAGGACGCTCGAAACCAAATCGCAGCCGTGCGGCGGGGCATGCGAATCATCTCCGAACAGGAAGTGCCCCCGCCCCGACGCGCGGTGAGCGAACCGGGGCTCTTCGGGCGCTATGAATTCTTCGGTTCGGATGACGGAGGCAGCCAACCGATGGAGTCGCTGCTCTACGTGTATGCGCCGGTGGCGCGGCGCTGGATAGTGAAGTATCGAGTGAGCTACCCCAAAGACAGCCTCGATGCGCGCACGGCGGTGGGCCGCTTTATGGAAAGCTTTGGGTGGGCGTTGCGAGCCGGGCCGTAATGAAAGGCGCGCACTGAGCCTGGGTGGTCAGCGCTTGATACCTGCGCCGAACACACACTCCGCGAGATACTGTTGGAGGCCGACAATGTCGGTGCCTTTCTTGAATTCCTTCTGAAGGGCGATGCCGCCGGCGACCCAGACCTTGAGCTCGGCGTCGGCATCGAAGCTGCCGGCCGTCTCGACGCTGAATTGCGTGATGCTCCGGTAGAGGATGCTGTGGTAGGCGACCTTCGAGCCGGTAATGCCCTGGCTTATCGATCAGGATGAGCCGGTAATCGGTGAAGACGAAAAGATCGCGGAAAATCTTGAAGGCGCGGCCGATGGTCTCGCCGGGTACGAGGACGGGCGCGAGCTCGGCCTGAACTTTGGCGTTGTCGACTTCGGTGGCATTGCCAAGGAGATTGCTGAGTAGGCCCATGGAGTGAGAAGTAGTGGAGCCGCCATGCTACGCGATTCCCGGTGAGGTGGGAATTACAAAGCCAACGCGCCTATCCAACGACCGTGAGGACGATGCCGGTAAGGACGCCGAGCGCGGCGAGGAGTTTTTTGTGGCTGTAGCTCTCCTTGAAGAGCCAAAGCCCGCCGACGAAGGCCACGAGCAGGCTGCCGCGGCGGAGGCTGGCCACCAAGGAGACGAGCGCCTCGGGGTCGCGCAGGGCGGAGAAGTAGATAAAGTCGCAGACGAGCAGAAACGCCGAGACGAGCACGATGCTCCAGCGCCAGTGAAACGCGTGGCGCGGCCACCAGCGGAGCTTCCACCCGACGACGAGCGGAAAAAAAAACGCGGCGAGATAGATGGAGAACCACGCCTGCACGGTCGGGGCAGTGAAACCAGCGTGGCCGAGCAGATATTTGTCATAGAGTCCGCTGATCGCGCCGAGGAGCGTGCCGGCGAGGAGCCAGACGATCCAGGGATTGCGGCGGAAGTCGATGCCCTCATCGCGGCCAGCGACGGAGAGCGCAAAGAACGATGCAAGCGTGATGGCGACGCCGATCATCTCAAGCCACGTGGGCCGCTCGCCGAGGACGATGAGCGCGCCGAAGAGCGTCCAGACCGGGCCCGTGGCGCGGATCGGGGCGGCAAGCGAGACGGGCAGGTGCTTAACCGCGAAGTACGAGCAAATCCAAGAGGCGGCAACCAGGGTAGACTTGAGAATCATCAGACCATGTTGGGCGATGGAAAGTGGCTCGACCGCGAAGGCGGAGGAGAGGACGCCCGGCGCGGTGTGCTGGAGCGCGATCAGGGAGGTCCAGAGGAGGGCGCTGCAGAGATTGGCGATGAAGAGGACGGGGAGGACGGCGTTGTCCCGCACGGCGTGCTTGGTCGCGAGGTCGTAGCACCCGAGAAAGAAAGCGGAGACGAGACTGGCGGCGATCCAATGCATGAAGGCGCGGGAGCGTGCCCATGCTGCGGGGTGGGCGGCAAGGGTGGAGGAAGGGGCGCCTCCGCGGGCGATTATTATTTTTGAGCGCGCCGGGGCACGCGGCCGCGGAGGATCTTCCACTTGAGGCCGAGCATGGCGACCGTGGGACGCCAGAGCAGGCGCCAAAAGCCATACTTGGAATCGCCATGATGGCGTGCGTGGTGGCGCACCGGGCGCTCGCCCACGCGCCAGCCGGCGGCGACGGCAAGGGCGGGGATGAAGCTCTGCATGAGCTCCATCGGGAAAAACGCGTCGCGCACATCGCGGCGCATCACGCGGAGCTGGCAGCCGGAATCGTGGACGCCATCGGCGAGGAACCAGCCGCGCACGATATTGGCGATGCGCGACATCACCTTGCGGAGCGGGCTATCATGGCGATCGACGCGCCAGCCGCATGCAAGATCGACCGCACCGCTCTCCACCAACGCAAGGAGCTCCGGGTAGTCGGAGGGATCGTTTTGGCCGTCGCCATCCATCATGAGCAGGTAATCGCCCGTGGCGGCGCGGAGGCCGGCGAGGAGGGCGAGGGCTTGGCCGGAGTTTTTCGGCATAGCGAATTCACGGACTTCAGGCCAGCGGGCGTGCGCCTCGGCGATCTCGGCGGCAGTGGCATCGGTGCTGCCGTCGTTGACAAAAATCGCCTCGAAGGGACGACCCAGGCTGCGCAGGACCGTCACGCAGCGCTCAGCGAGCGGCAGGATATTGCCGGCTTCGTTATAGACGGGGATGACGAGCGAAAGCTGAGGCGCGGGGGTGGACACGATGCGGGAAGTTGGAACGGGGGGCTATTCACCAGTTCCATCGGCAGGCGTGAAGATGATGCAAACTACGCCCGGGCGCAAACCGAGGATGGATTCGGAATAGGCGCGCGGCAGCCGCGCGCGTACGGCATCAGCCTGCTCGGGGGAGGAAACGATGAGCGCGCCGTCGCAGTCGGCTGGCGGCGTCGCGTAGTAGCCGACCTGCGGCAGACCGCGGAAATACCAAGGGAGCGGCCAGTACTCTTCCGCGACGACAAGGATCGGCCGGCCCGGCGAGCGAGCGAGGGCCGCATCGGCGAGCGGACGGTATTTGAGTACATCGGCCGAGCTGTGGACGTAGGCGTAGGGATTTCGGTAGTCCGCCGGGCGAAGAAAGGAAGCGCGAAAGGCTTGTTGATAGAGCGTGACCAGCGCAACCAGAGTAAACGCCACGGCCACGACGCGGCCGGTATTGAGTCGCGAGATAGCGGCGAGCGTCGCCGCCGCGAGGATAGAGAGGCCCGGCACAAAGTGCACGGCGTGCCACGGGGTTTTGTAGGCAAAGGTGGAAAATACCAGCACGACGGCGACGGTAAAGACGGCCCAGAAGAGCAGGGTAGGATCGCGCCGGCGCTGCACGAGCGCGACCACGAGGCCGACGACGGCGAGGGAGGAGAGGGCGACCTGATGCCAGACGAGTCCACCGGTGCGAAACCAACCGAAGAGTTTTATATAATAGAAAAAGGACTTCTCATGCCCGGTCGGCGGAGCCTCGGCACCGAAGCGCGTGAGCGCGTGGCCATAGGCGCCGAGTGCATCGCGTATGCCGCCGAAATGCGTGAAGAACGATGAGTATAGCACCACCGTAGTGCCCGCGACGCCGAGCAGCGCCGCGACCAGATCGCGGCGCGGCCGATGGCTGGCCGGGCGCGCAGCGGACGGACGGGCAATGAAAAACGCAGCGAGCGCGAGCCCGAGGAAGAGCGGGGCGCTGGCTTTGGTCGCCTGCATCAGGCCCACGCAAACGCCGGCCAGCATAGCCCAGCGCGCGAGTCCGGTGCGCCACCACGCGCGTGCGCACACGAGCGCGGCGAGGGTGAAAGTAACGAGCAGCGTCTCCTGGATGAAGTAGCGGCTGTAGTAGACGGACGGAGGCGAGAGGGCGAGAAAGGCCGCCGCAGCCAGCGCCGGCCAGCGGCCGAGCGGCGCAGCGAGCGCAGCGAGCAGGAGTACGGCAGCAGTGCCGAAGAGCGCGGGCACGAGACGCACGGTATTTTCCTTCAGCTTCGCGAGGGTATGCTCGCCGCGTATCCAAGCGATGGGTACAGCGGCGTAGTAAAGCGTGGGGCCGTGGTGGTCGCGCGGGTCGAAAGCGTAGGTCCCGGCCTCAAGCAGCTCGCCGAGCTTCACGGCTTGATTGGCCTCGTCGGCGTGCATCGGGCGTTTGGCAAGGTCGTATGTGCGCAGCCAGAATGCGCCGAGGGTAAGGAGCAAGAGGGGAACCGAGCGGAGGAAAAACGAAAGCGCGAAGGGCACCGCCGCCCAAGAGAGCCGAAAACGCGACCGGAGCGAAGCGAAAGATTCGGCTCGCCTTGCGGGAGGGTTTCCTTCCTTGCTCGCAGTACGGTCGCACCCCCGCCGTGAACACCCCGTCCGCCAATTCGTTGCCGTATCCATCGCCCGTCCTGCTAGGGTCGGTGGAACACACCCAATGGTTTAGCCAAGCCATCCGCCCGCATGAGAGCGAGTTGCGTGCGTATCTGCGCGGACGCTTTCCCACGCTGCCGGACGTCGATGATCTCGTGCAGGAGACTTATGCGCGGTTGCTCCGGGCGCGGGTGAGCGGGCAGGCGACGCTGACGCGAGCCTACCTGTTTGTCGTCGCGCGAAATGTCGCCCTCGATCTGATCCGCCGCGAAAAGGTGGTGGCGATAGATCGCTTAGCGGAGATCGACGGGCTATCCGTGGTAGAGGAAAGGCCCGATGCGGCGGAGACGCTCAATCATGAGCAAGAACTGGCTCTATTGGACGATGCGATGCGGGCGCTGCCACCACGCTGCCGGGAGATCCTGACGCTGCGGCGCATCAAGGGCCTCTCGCACCGGGCCATCGCCGTCCAACTCGGCATCGCGGAAAGCACGGTCAACGCCCAGCTCGCGATCGGGCTTATGCGCTGCCGCCGCTACCTCTGTGAGCATGGAGTGGCGCGTGCCTGCGTCACGATGCCCGAAACCCCGTCCGCCGATGTCCGCTAAGCCCGATTTTGGCGCCATCGAGGAAACTGCGGCCGGATGGCTTGTGGAGCGCGATCGCGGGCTGAGTCCGGCGCGCGAGCAGGAGCTGGCTCGCTGGCTCCATGCCGATCCCTGCCATGAGGCGACTTACCGCGCTCTGGCGGCGACATGGACTCTGTTGGGCGAGGCAGACAAGACCGAGGCCGCGATTGCGACTCGCCCAGTCTCGCGCAGGCGGGCGGGCTGGATCGCAGCGACCTTTGCCGCCGCGGCGGCGTTGGCAGTCGCGTATTTCGCCGTCGGTGGGCAGCGGCCACAGGAGACCCGCGCGCTGGCGGATGCGCAGTTTGCCATGACAGCCAAGACCGAGGTGGGTGGCGTCCGGCGCATCGAGCTACCCGATGGCTCGATCATCCAGCTCAATACCGATAGCGTCGTCGATGTAGAATTTGCGCCAACCGTGCGGCGGGTGCGCCTCGCGCGAGGTGAGGCGTACTTCACGGTAGCGAAGAACGCGCAGCGCCCCTTTGTCGTCAACGCAGGCGGCGTGGATGTGCGGGTACTCGGCACGGTCTTCAACGTGCGGCTCAGGCCCGATGCGGTGGATGTGCTCGTGACCGAGGGGCGCGTGCGCGTGGCCTCGGCTTCCGAGGGGAGTCGCGCGGAGCGACCCGAGGCACAAGCGCCCGCGGAACTCACGGCTGGCCAGCGGGTGACCGTGGCGCTGACGGCGCGCCAGTTCGAGAGCCTGGAGCCGCCGGTGCAGGCGACACCAGCGCACATCCGGCAGACGCTCGCCTGGCAGACGCGGAGGCTGGATTTCGATGCCACCCCGCTGAGCGAGATCGTCTCCGAAATCAATCGCTACAACCGACACCAGCTGCGTATCGTCGATGAGCGACTGCGCGAGCGTCGTTTTGGCGGCTCGTTTCCCGCCACCGATCACGAGACGGTAGTACGGATGCTGGAAGCGGACTTCGGCGTCGTGGCGGAGCGGCAGGGCGGAGAAACCCGCTTGCGCCTGAAGGCACCCTGAACAGGCGGCGCGCGATTTTTTTGCGGTTTGTCTTTAGAGAGTTGGGCGGGGGTGCTCGTTGTATCTGCGTGACCCTCCTAACCCCCTCCTTGCGGCGCGCGACAGCGGCGCCTCTCGCCGCTCTCGTGTGCAGTGTATCGGCCTTTTCGGCGGAAGCCGCGAAAAAGCGGTTTGATGTGCCGGCGGGCGAAGCTGCCTCCACCCTGAAGGTCTTTGCATCCCAGGCTGGCGGTCATTTGCTGTACTCCGCCGAGGCCGTCGCGGGCGTGACGACCAACGCGGTGCGGGGCGATTTCGCGCCGCAGGATGCCCTCGATCAGATGCTCGATGGCACGCGCCTCACCAGCCGGCGCGACGCCGCTACGGGCGGGCTCAGCGTGACCCGCCGCGCGGCGGCGGCGAGCGTAAGCTCGGGAGGAAACGGCGCCGACATAGGCTCGGCGGGCCAAGGCAAGGAGGTGGTGCAGCTCTCGCCTTTCACGGTAAACTCCGACCGCGACCGCGGCTTCGTGGCCGCAAGTGCACTTGCAGGCGGCCGCCTAGCCACCGACCTGCGCGATACGCCGGCGGCGTACTCAGTGCTCACGCGCGATTTCATCGAAGCGCTGAATATTACCAATCTCACCATGGCCCAGCAGTGGACGGTGGGCTTTAATGAGATCGAAGACGACGGTCGGCAAAACCAGTTCGGCGACGGCGAGCGCGGCCGCCGCACTTTCCGTGGCGTCAGCAGCAATCAGCAGCAGATCGAGTTTTTTCCGGCTTACTACGACTACGACAGCTACAATCTGGAGCGCTTCGACTTTGCGCGCGGTCCCAATTCGATCCTCTTTGGCAGCGGCTCGATGGGCGGCACCGCCAATGGCCTCTTCAAGCGCGCCAACACCGGCAAGCAATCCGGAGAGGTGACCGTTGGGATAAGCTCATGGGAGAGCTATCGCACCACGGTCGATCTCAATCAGCCGCTTTCCGACAAGCTCGCCATCCGCTTCAACGGCCTTTGGGAGGACACCAACACCTGGCGTGATACTGAATACTACAATCGCCGAGCCGCGACGATCACGAGCACGTACCGCCCCTGGAAGGGTGGCAACTTCCGCGTAACCGCGGAGACCGGCAACAACCACCGCAACGCCTCCCTTTCCGGCATGGGCGACCGCGTCTCCGGCTGGGATGGCCTCTACACCACCAACGGCCGTCTCACCGCGACGCCGGCCAACGCCAATGCCCTCGGCATATCGGTCTACGGGGTCAATAACTACATCTATTCGCCCGGATTGATGGGAGGAGGGATCGTCGATTGGAACGGTCATGCCTTCACTCTCGGCGGCAATGCCAACGCGGCAGTGCCCGTCGGCGGCCGGCTCGTCGTGGGGCCGCTGGCCAACATCGACGCCCAGCCGCTGCTCGGCGCCATCAACATCCCTAGCTTCACCCTCGACAACGTGCAGCGCGGTGCACCGAAATTCACCAACCCTGGTCGAGAGAAATCGACGTCGCTCGGCGGCGATTCGTGGGAGACGAAGTTTCACAATATCCACGCCGCGTTTGACCAGCAGGTGGGCAAACACGTCTTTCTCGGGGTGTCGGCCAACTATTCTTACAGCAAGATCTACACCCACTTCACGGTGGCCCGCGGACTGAATAACCTCTACATCGACATCAATCGTCTGCTGCCCAACGGTGAGTCCAACCCGTATTTTCTCACACCGTACTCGGAGTCGACCCAGGATTTCGACACGGTGACGCGGCGCTCGCGCAATGCGCGCGGCAACGCCGCCTTCGTCTTCGACGATACGGCGCTCGGGAGCTTCCGCCTCAATCTGGAGACGGGCGTATCCGACGCGAATTTCTCGCGCATCAAGTTTCGCATGATGGTGCAGGATCCGCTGCTGGCCTCGCGCGACTGGATCAATCAGATCGCGCGACTGCGCGTGTACTGGGGCGGCCCGCTCGACCAGATCACGCCGGGAAACTACAACGTCATCAACCCTGTCACCGGCGCCAGCCGCAACCTGCGAATGGACTATGTGATCGACGTCGGGCGTCCCAACGACACGACCTCGATCGACGACACCTTCACATACCAGCAAGCCGCCTTTGGAGCCAAGCTCTTCAAGAAGCGGCTCGATCTGCTCGCGGCTTACCGTCGGGACGACTACGAGAGCATCACCAATAACATGCTCCTCCGCGGCGACCAGCCCAACAACTGGAACGGCACGCAGGTGCTCTTCCGCCCGCGCCCGCCTGAGGACTATTTCTCACTCACCTATGTGCCGAAGGACGCAGCCGGCAACCCCACCGGCCCCCGTGCCGAGGCGCTGGCCCGGCCGCGCACCAACAATGTACCGCAAGCCCAGTACGCCAACGACCGATTCCGCGATGACTACTCGCTCCCAACCCTTAAAGGCGAGGTCAACACGTACTCTTCAGGCGGCGTGCTGCACGTGACAAAGTGGGCGAGCCTTTTCGGCAACTACGCCGAGACTTGGCTGCCGCCCGCAGGCGAGTTGCGCATCAACGGCGAGCGCTTCCTGCCCTCGGTCTCCGAGGGTTGGGATGTCGGGGCGCGCTTCACCTTCCTGGGCGAACGACTGTCTCTCACGGCGTCGAAGTACGCCAGCAAGCAGGACAACATCGGCCGCGGCACCGGCACCAATGGCGGCCTGGCCAACGCGCTCGGCAATCTCTTCAACTCGATCGCCAATACCAATGTGTTTGGCGATCTCAACGGCGCCGGCATGAACGCTCGCGGCATGCTCACGGTGCCCGGCAACTACTTCGATACCGCCAGCCGCAAGTCGAAGGGCTACGAGTTCGAGCTCACGGCTAATGTTACGCAGCAGTGGCGCATCTCGGCCAACTACGCGATCCAGAATGCCTTCGAGGTCGACGCGTACGCCGATACCCGCGCCTACATTGCGGCCAACGACACGCTCTTCCGCCAGATCCTCAGCGATGCTGGCGTGGATGTCGTCAATGGCCAAGCCGTGCTCCGCGCCGGTACCACCGGCCAGAACTCGCCCGACGCCGCCAGCGCGATCTCCGCCTACAACCAGATGCAGGAGATCGCGCGAAACCTCACCGCCGCCGAGCAGAAGGTCGCCCGCCTCGTCGAGGGGACAGGCAATCTCTTCACCGATTACACGATCCGCGATGGCATGTTTAAAGATGTCCGCCTCGGGCTTGGTCTCAACTACCGCGGCAAGGAAGTCATCGGCTATCGCGGCGGCGACACGATCCGCACGGGGGCAACCACAGCGGCTGACGACCCATCGGTCGACGCCACCACTCCGGTCTATCGCGACCCGTACACGCTCGTGACCGGCGTGGTAGGCTACTCCTTCCGGCTCAATCCGAAGCTGCGCGTGAAGCTCGATCTGCGCGTGAGCAACCTGCTCAACGAAGACATGCTGCTCTATTACACGACGACGCAACGCGCGCCCGGAGGCGACATCACCAACCCGCAACGCGTCGCGACGCCGAGTCAGTTCTCGTTTATCGTGCCGCGCAACTACTCGCTGACGGCGACGTTCAGCTTCTAAGTGGAATGGCGCGGTCGTCGTGACCGCCTGGCAATCTCAGGCGGCAGCGGGAGCGATCCCGCTTCCGCCTTTGTTTTTGGGCCCCATGTCTCAACGCACACCGGCCGCTCGTTCTCTTACAAAATCCACGAGCGCACGTGCGACGTATACCATGCACAGTACTCTACCATTGACGTTGCTCGGGACGGCTACCTTATTTCAGGTGTGAAACCCTTGGGCAACCCCTTCGGCCTTTGGCTGAGCTGCTTGCTCATCACGCTGGCCGGCTGCTCCTCCGTCAAGCGGCCACACAAGCCGGCCGTGGCCATCCTGGTCAGCATCCCCGGGCTCAATCGCGCACCCTTGCCGGAGGAGATGGCCTCGATCCGCAGTGTGGTGCAGCCGGAGCTCGAGCGACGCGGCTACGTGGTAGCGGATAAGCCCTACCAGGCTGACTACTTTGTGCAGGTAACCAGTCTCAGCAATCCCATCGGCCGGCAGTTGACGCTGCAGCGGGTGCCATATCGCGATAGTGCGGCACGCAACCCCGATACCGGAGACATGCGCTCGCTGTCGCAGCGAGCGGGCACGGGGATGCCGACCGAGCCCAGCCGGGATACCCGCGGCGACTCGAACTCCCGCTAGTCCGCCGCTGGGGTGGGGGATAAAAAAGTGCAGCCGTTGTCCGGCCTGTAGAGGCTGGTTCGTTTAAGATAGCGAAGACTCACTCATTCAACACACACAGGAGTTTCTATCATGCCTCAAACCATCCGCCTCCATCGCGTACTCCGTACGACGCCGGAAAAAGTCTATCGCGCGTTTCTTGACGCCGATGCCAAGTGCAAGTGGCTCCCGCCGTACGGATTCACGGCCAAGATGCATAGCTTCGACCCCCGGGTGGGCGGCAGCTACAAGATGTCTTTCACCAATTTTACCACTGGCCAGAGCCACTCCTTCGGCGGCACCTACACGGAGCTGGTCCCCAATGAGCGAGTGCGTTACACCGACAAATTTGACGACGCCAACCTGCCGGGCGAGATGAACGTCACCGTGACGATCAAGAGGGTCTCCTGCGGCGTGGAGCTGAATATCGTGCAGGAAGGCGTGCCGGACATTATCCCCGCCGAGGGCTGCTATCTGGGCTGGCAGGAGTCGCTCCTGCAACTCGCGCGGCTGGTGGAGCCGGATATTCCGAATGGTTGAGGCGGCGTCGCCGGGCCCGTGAGGGCTCGGTTGATCGTCCTCTACCCATGCTCCGTGCCATGAAGGCAGGGAGCAAACCACGAGAACGAAAAAAAGCCGGGGCACGCAGCGCGTGACCCCGGCTTTTCTGTTTTGCGAGGAAGAATGGGTTATTTGCCGAAGACTTCCACTTCGCAGTAGTGGTTGAGCTCGTCGGAGGTGTTGCCGTTGCTGTAGAGGCGGACGTAACGGGCCTTGGTGCCCTTGGCGTCGATAACGCGACCGAGGTACTCCTCGATGTAGTTCTTATCGGAGCCCTTGCCGAGCTTGGCGGAGTTATCGGTGTCGGTGTTGAAGATCGTGGTGACACCGCTCTTGAAATCCTTGTCGTCGGAGAGCTGGATCACGACGTCGTGATAGACACGGGCTTGGGAGTGGAAATGCCAGAGCGCGACAGCCGCAATGCTGGAGGAGGCGCCGAGATCGATCTGCACCCACTGCACGCCGGGCCCGAGCTCCACGTAGGCGCCGTCGGTGCCAGTCTTGTCGCCGTCGGTGATGAAGGAGAGCTCACCGATGACAGGAAGGGCATCGCTCGAGGTGACGGTCTTGCCCTTGGAGAGGAGCTTGGTGCCGGCGGGGACCATGATGGGGTCGCGCTTCGTGCCGGCGGGCTCGAGATTGGGGAGCTGGATCGGGCGGGGCGTGCCAGCAAAGAGCGGGCGCGGCAGCTCGACCTTGAGCGGCTCTTTTTGGGCAAACGCGGAGGACGCGACGGCCAAGGCGGCGAGGATGAGGGCGAATTTGCGATTCATGGATGGGAAAGGTTGGTGGTGCTGGGTTGCGCGGTATGAGACGCGGCTCGAAGGCGCGATATTCAACAATCGTCGCCTCGCGCCATGGTGGTGCCGAAAATCAAACGCCGCCGACGATAAAGTCTTCGGGCTTAAAGGTGAGCATCTTGCGGGCAGCGATGGCCTCGTTGACCTTGAGAACGGTCACCGCTGAGGCGAAGGCCTCTTCGGACGGGCAATTCAAAGCGACGCCCTTGCGCATGGCATCGAAGAAATTCTCGAGGTGGGGCGTATGGATGGCCTTGTCGAGCACGACGGGCATGTCGAAGGCATCGAGCGCGGCCGTCTCGCGGGCATCGACCTTGGCCGGACCCGCAGCGCCGCCCGCGCCGCTCACCGGCACCTTGGCAGGCATGGCGAGCTTCTTCTGGGGCTTATCCCACGGTTTGAGGCCTACGAGCGCACCCTCGCCCGACTCGGGCCGGGAAAGAATCTTGCTCGTGACGTGGGGAGCCCAGTCGGGAGCGCGGGCCTCGCGGTAGAGCTTGGTGTTCTTAGGACTCTCGGAGATCTTGAGCGAGCCCTCGTCGCCCATGAAGTACTCGTGGTAGCCGCCGCCAGCGCTGGTGGTGGTGAGCACGTCATAGGTGGCACGAACGACGCCTTCCTTGGTGGGGTACTCGTAGATGGCGATCGCGTTGTCGTACCACTCGTGAGTCTTGTAGTAGTCGACACCGCCGGATGCGATGCACATCGAGGGATTCACCCCGAGCATCCAGTTGTAGACGTCGATCTGGTGCGCACCGAGGTCGGACACGGGACCGCCGGCGTACTTCTTGAACCAGCGCCAGTTGCGAAACTCGTGCATGTTGGCATAGCCATACTTGGCGAGCTTCTCTTCCGAGAGGGCGTAGTTCTTGGGCCAGCCGAGATCGTCGCCGGCTGCGCGGTGCCACTGACCGGAGATATTGGTGATGCGGCCGAGGAGACGGCCCTCGCGGACCACGCGATCGCGGGCATGGAGGTAGCGAGGATTGGAGCGGCGCTGGTGGCCGATCTGGAGGAGCTTCTTGGTCTCACGCGCGGCGACGACCATCGAGCGGGCGCCCTCCACGGTGTTGGACATGAGCTTCTCGCAGTAGACATGCTTGCCCGCCTTGAGGGCGGCGATCGTCTGCTCCGCGTGCATGAAGTCCGGCGTGGCAATGATGACCGCGTCGATATCCTTCACCTGATCGAGCATCTCCTTGTAGTCCTCAAACGGCTTGGCGTCGTGGTTGAACTTCTGGAGGCGGCGCGACGAGGCCGTGAGCGTGTATGGCCAGATGTCGCACACCGCCTTGAAGCGGATGCCGGGGATGGGAAGGGCGGCGTTGGTGAGGATGGTGCCCTGAGCGCCGCAGCCGATGACGGCGACATTTACCGTGTCACCCTTGGCATTTAGCTCCTGGGCGCGGGAGATGTAGGGAGCGGCAGCGAGGACGGTGCCGAGCTTCGCGCTGGTGCTGAGGAAGTCGCGGCGGGTGAGGGAGGACGAGGAGATGGGGGCGGACATGATGAGCGACGCGGTGAAGGGGGAAAACCGCCTGCTGAAACAGGGCGGCCGATAGATGAGACTTAGTTATGCTTGTCGGCCCAAAGTGCAAATCGCTCGTTGCGCACGAGGCAGAGCGCCACGACAAACATGAGGACCTGCACGCCGATCCAGGCTACGCCTTCGCCTTCCTGCACCGCCATGAGGCCAAAGCCGAGGCCGGTGTACACGAGGCCGGCGAAGAAGAGACTCCAGCGATTCTTGATACCGAGGAGGATGGCGGCGCCGAGAATGACGAGGAGGTAGCCGAGCGAGGAGGCAAATGCTCCGGAAGCCCACGGCGGAATCATCGAATAATCGCTGATGCCCTTGGCGATACGAGCCATGTTCTCGTTGTAGTTCGAGATCGAGAAGGTCTTGTTGGCTTCAAACTTCTCAAGGCCCGCGATGAGCGTGCGGAGGCCGAGGAACAGCCGGAGAACGAGGAAGGCCAGCGAGTACTCGCAGCGCGTGGAGGAGGCGTTGGTGTCGGACATGGGTAAAAGTTGAAGAGGGGAGGGACGACGGGTTCTCGGAAAGGGGCGCTAGATTTGCGGCAGCGCCTAGGAGGAAGGCAAGCCACAGGAACGGCTTTTTTTCGACTCGTCAGATGTGCGGCGCGAAAAGCCAGCCGGGGAGCGC
>CAYZPV010000027.1:16528-85244 GCA_964480585.1 uncultured Opitutus sp.
GATCGAAGCGCCGATGAAGCAGCAGAGGCTGCCGCCTATGAGGGCCTTGACGCCGAGCTGCGCCAGGACGGGGCGCTGATTGGGAGCGAGTACACCGATGCCTCCGATGAGGATGCCGATCGAAGCGATGTTGGCGAAGCCACAGAGGGCATACGTGAGGATCACGCGAGCGCGCACATCGGGCAGCAGGCCGCCTTGGATGAGGTTGCCGAGCGTCCCGTAGGCGTAGAATTCATTGAGGATCGTCTTCTCGCCAATCACCTGGCCGGCGAGGGTGAGCGAACCGTGATCGATGCCCATCAGCCAGGCCAGAGGGGCAAAGACGATGCCGAGAATATACTGCATCGAGAGGGCGGTGTAGCGGCCACCGGTCTGCGCGGCGATCCAGTCATTGATCCCTGTCCAGCCACCGATCGCCTGCGAGCCCAGGATGGCGTTGAACATCGCCACCATGGCGGTGAACACGAGGAGCATCGCGCCGACGTTGACCGCGAGTTTCAAGCCGTCGGTCGTGCCGTTGGCGACAGCCTCGAGGGCATTGGCTCCAATCTTCTCCCTGGGCACGGCGATTGTCTCATCGATCGGCTCGGTCTGCGGGATGATGATCTTGGCGATGTAGAGGGAGGCCGGCGCCGACATGATCGAAGCAGTGATAAGATGCTTGGCAAAGATCAGCCGCTGCACGGGGTCTTCGCCGCCGAGCATGCCGATGTAGGCCACGAGGACCGCGCCCGCGATATTGGCCATGCCGCCGATCATCACGGCGAGCAGCTCCGAACGGTTCATCGTGGCCAGGTAGGGCTTGATGAGCAGCGGGGCCTCCGTCTGCCCAAGGAAGATGTTGGCCGAGGCGCTGAGGCTCTCCGCACCGGACAGCTTCATGGTCTTGGACATGAGCCACGCAAAGGCATAAACGACCCTTTGCAGCAGGCCAAAGTAGAAAAGCAGCGAAGTAAGCGCGGAAAAAAAGATGATCGTCGGCAGCACATTGAAGGCGAAAATGAAACCGAAGGACTTGGTGTCGGTGATCAGATTGCCGAAAAGGAACTGCGAGCCGGCGCGGTTGAATTCGAGGATGTCCACGAAGCGCTGGCCCACCCAGTCGACGGCTGTGCGCACGGCGTCGATCTTGAGCACGAGCACGCCGCAGATGATCTGAAGGATGAGGCCGCCCCCGACGAGCTTCCAGGGGATGGCGCGTCTATTTTCACTGAACGCCACGGCGATGCCGATGAACGCCGCGATGCCCAGAAGGCCGCGGAACAGGTAGGTCAGAGTCTCCATTTAGTGGGGTCTGGAAGCTGGTTCGATGCCGAAGCGAGCTTGCGCGTATTGATCGCGCGGGCGAGAACCAAGTTGACCATGACCATCGACGAGCGCCTCACTCGCTACCTGGGCCGCACTCCGGATCTCGCCCGTGCGGCCTTCGTGGCAGCCAATGCCACCGTGCTCGGCGATGTCACGCTCGGCCCCAAGAGCAGTGTCTGGTACGGCTGCGTCCTGCGCGGCGACATCAACTCCATCGTGATTGGCGAGGGCTCCAATGTGCAGGATGGCGCCATCGTCCACCTAGCCGACGACTACGGCGTGAAAGTCGGCAACTACACCACCATCGGCCATGCCGCGATCATCCATGCCTGCGAGATCGGCAATGAGTGCCTGATTGGCATGGGCGCCACCGTGTTCGACGGCGCGAAGATCGGCGACCAGTGTATCGTAGGCGCCAATACGCTCGTGACCCAGCGCTTCGTCGCCCCGCCAGGGTCGATGATCCTCGGCTCACCGGCCAAGGTGGTGCGCCCGCTTACGGAGACGGAGCGGGCAGGGCTTCGTCGTTGGGCGGAGAAATACATTTCCGTCGCCGGCGCTCACGCGGCTAGAGCGCGCTGACGACCGCGGGACACCCGTGAAGGATAAATGGCTCCCCGTTTAGCGGGCCGCCATTAAACGGGCTGGCTCATTGCCCGCCAAACAACGCTGCCGCCCGCTTGCCGATCTCTTCCGGCGACAGCTCTTCCTTGTTGGTGGCGATGATCCACTTGTGGCCAAAGGGGTCATCGACCTTGCCGCAACGATCGCCGTAGAATTGGTCGCCGCAGGGCATCGTGAGCGTGGCTCCCGCACTTACGGCCTGCGCTGTCGTGGCATCGCAATCCGGCACGTACACCATGATCGAGACCGGCGATCCGCCGACGGTCTTGGCGCTCAGCGCGCCCCAGTCAGGAGCCTCGTCGGCCAGCATGATGCGGGAGTCTCCGATCTGGATCTCGGCGTGAGCGATCTTCCCACCGGGCATGTCCAGGCGCATGACCTCAGTGGCACCGAAGGCGCGACGGTAAAAATCGAGTGCCTCCGCGGCGCGATCAACGACGAGGTAGGGCGTGGCAGTGTGGTAACCTTTGGGCGTATAGGAGTGCGCAGTGCTCATGGAGGGGGTGGTGCTGAAAGCGATAACAGCCGCCCGACGCTACGCAAGCGAAGCGCGCCGGAAGCGCGCCAAGAAGCGACGAATCCTACGCGCCGGGGCAAAAAGGGCTTGGCCCGGGCGCTAAGGTCATCGATTCATTGCGCTTCGCATACCCCTCCCACGCGTTTCCTCTTATGAAGACCGGCCATACCTCCCGTCGCGCATTTGTACTTTCCGTCGCCGCCGCCGCACTCTGGCTGGGCGGCTGTGCCAAAAAGTCCGCCGAGGCTCCCGCAGTCGGCGGCGCGGCTACCAAGCCCGGCGTGGTGAAGATCGGCTTCTTCGTGAAGCAGCCGGAGGAGCCGTGGTTTCAGCTCGAGTGGAAATTCGCCGACCAGGCGGCCAAGGATCACGGCTTTAGCGTCATCAAGACAGGCACTCCCGATGCCGAGAAACTCCTCGCCGCGATCGATAATCTCGCCGCCAGCGGCGGGCAGGGCTTCGTCGTCTGCATCCCCGATGTGCGGATGGGCCCGGCGATCGTAAACAAGGCCAAGGCCGCCAACCTGAAGATGATCGCCGTCGACGATCAATTCATCGGCGCCGACAACCAGCCGATGAAAAATGTGCACTACCTCGGCATCTCCGCGGGGAAGATCGGCGAGGAAGTGGGTAAGACGCTCGCCGCCGAGATGAAAAAGCGCGGCTTCAATCCCGCCGACACGGCGGTGCTCGCGATGACGTACGACGAGCTCGCAACCGCCAAGGCCCGCACCGATGGCGCCATCAGCCAACTCGTGGCCGCCGGCATCCCGCAGGATCGCATCTACAAGGCCGCCCAGCGCCAGACCGACATCCCGGGCGCCATCGATGCCGCCAACACCGTGCTCACGCAGCGCCCCAACGTGAAACACTGGCTCGTGTGCGGCAACAACGACAATGCCGTGCTCGGCGCCGTACGCGCGCTCGAGGGCCGCGGATTCGCCCCCGAAAGCAGCGTCGCCGTGGGCATCAATGGCACCGACTGCATCGTCGAGCTGGAGAAAGCAAAGCCGACGTCGTTCTACGGCTCCATGCTGCTCTCAGCCAAGGCCCATGGGTACCAGACCGCCGAAATGCTGCACAAGTGGATCAAGGACGGCGTGGAGCCGCCACTCGATACCCGCACGGTCGGCACGCTGATCACGCGCGAGAATTTCAAACAGGTGCTGAAAGAGCAGGGGCTGCGCGACTGATGGCTCACGCGCTGGCCTTCGACAACGTCGCCATGGAGTTCCCCGGCGTGAAAGCGCTGCAAGGGGTCTCCTTCGATGTGCGCGCGGGCTCGGTGCACGCCCTCATGGGTGAGAACGGGGCGGGAAAATCTACGCTGCTGAAAATTCTCAGCGGCGCTTACCGTCCCACCGGCGGCGCCGTGCGGATCGACGGGCAGCCACGGAGCTTTGCACATACGCAGGACGCGCTGGCGGCGGGCGTGGCCGTGATCTACCAGGAACTGCATCTCGTGCCGGAGATGAGCGTAGCCGAGAATCTTTTTCTGGGGCATCTGCCGAGCCGCTTCGGCGTGGTAAAGCGCGGAGAGTTGATGGCGGCGGCGCGCAAGCAGCTCGAGATGATCGGCGAGGATATCGATCCCGCGACCAAGCTCGGCCGGCTCTCGCTCGCGCAGCGGCAAATGGTCGAGATCGCCAAGGCGCTGACGCGTGGCGCACGCATCATCGCCTTCGACGAGCCCACCAGCAGCCTCTCCGACCGCGAGGTGCGCCGGCTCTTTGCCATCATCCGCGACCTCAAGACGCGGGGCTGCGCGATCCTCTACGTCTCGCATCGCATGGAAGAGATTTTCCAGCTTTGCGACCGGATCACGATCCTACGCGATGGCCAGCACGTCGAGACCGCCGACCTCGCCGCGATCTCGCGCGAGCACGTCGTGCAGCGCATGGTGGGCCGTGAGTTGGCCGACATCTACCACTATGCGCCCCGCGAGCAGCGGGGCGCGGGCCTCGCGGTGGAGGGCCTCATGGGCCCCGGCCTCGCGGAGCCGTGCAGCTTCACGGCTGGGGCGGGAGAGATTTTGGGGTTCTTCGGCCTCATCGGCGCGGGTCGCAGCGAGCTGATGCGCCTCATCTTCGGCGCGGTCGAAAAGACTGGCGGGCGCATGAGCGTGCACGGGCAGCCGGTGCAGATCGGCTCGCCGCGCGAGGCCATCGAGGCCGGCGTGGTACTCTGTCCAGAGGATCGCAAGAAGGAGGGGATCGTGCCCGTGCGTTCGGTGCTGGAGAATACGAATCTCAGCACCCGCCGCCGCAAAGCCAGGGCCGGGCTCTTCATCGATGAGGCATGGGAGCGCGCCAATGCGCAGGACAAGATCGCGCGCCTCCGCGTGCGCACGCCCTCGCCGCAGCAGCTCATCCGCAATCTCTCGGGCGGCAATCAGCAGAAGGTCATCCTCGGGCGCTGGCTCTCGGAGCCGGTGAAGGTCATCCTTTTCGACGAGCCCACCCGGGGCATCGATGTCGGCGCCAAGAGCGAGATCTACACCATCATGCAGGAGCTCGCGCACGAGGGAGTCTGCGTGGTCATGGTCTCCAGCGAGCTGCCCGAGGTCCTCGGCGTCTCCGACCGCATCGTCGTGATGCGCCAGGGCCGCATCGCCGCCGTCGTCGACCGAGCCGCGGCCGACGAGGCCAGCCTGCTCAAGCTCGCGCTGCCGCTGGAGACGGCGCAGGGAGCCTGAGTTCCGCCGCATCGATTCTCCGCCCAGCATTCATGGCCACCCCAACCGCTACCGCCGTCCGCCACCCGACTGCCCTCGGCCGCTTCTTCGATAAAGCCGGGATGCTGCTCGTGCTCGCGCTGCTCTTCCTGGGCTGCTCCATCTTCATCGATAATTTCCTTTCGGTAGCCAACCTCAAGGGCCTCGCGCTGGCCGTATCGACGACGGGCATGGTTGCTTGCACCATGCTCTTCTGTCTCGCCGCGGGCGATTTCGATCTCTCTATCGGCGCCGTCGTGGCCTGCGCGGGCGTCGTCGCCGCGCTGGTGATGAATGCCACCAACAGCATCGCCCTCGGGGCCCTGGCTGGCCTTGGCTGCGGCGCAGCCTCCGGGCTTATCAACGGCGTCGTCGTAGCCAAGCTGCGGATCAATGCCCTGATCGCCACGCTCGCCACGATGCAGATGGTGCGCGGCTTCAGCTTTGTGATTTCCGACTACAAGGCGGTGGGCATCGCACAGGAGGGTTTCTACGCGCTAGGTCAATCGCGGCTCTCGATCCCCGGCACCGCGGTGCAGATCGATACGCCGATCTTGATCACGATCGGCTGCTTCCTGCTTTTCGGCTTTATCCTCAATCGCACGGTCTTCGGCCGCGATACGCTCGCAGTCGGCGGCAATCTCGAGGCGGCGCACCTCGCGGGGATCGCAGTGGATCGGGTGAAGATCGTGATTTTCACCGCGCAGGGCGTGATGGCAGCCTTTGCGGGCCTCATCCTGGCCGCGCGCATGACGAGCGGCCAGCCCAACACGTCGCAGGGCTTCGAGCTCGATGTGATTTCCGCCTGCGTACTCGGCGGCGTCTCGCTCACTGGCGGCGTGGGCAGCATGGGCTTCGTCGTCGCGGGCGTGCTCATTATGGGCATCGTCCAAAACGCGATGAATCTTCTCAACATCCCGCCCGGCTACCAGTACCTGGCCCGCGGCGGCATCCTGCTCGCAGCGGTGCTCTTCGATCGTTGGAAGCGTCGCAAGGGATGACCGGAGCTCACCCTGCCCGTGACGGCAGGGACAGGCTATCCGGCCGGCAGCGCGAGAGATGCCGCGCCCCCGGGGCGAGGTGCCTGGCGCTTACTGGCCGGCGGCCGGCAACTCCTCGACGTGCTCGGGGCGCGCTGGGATGGCAGTGCGACCGGAGCTGAAGCTCCGCCATTTCTCGAGGGGTAGGCAGCCGATACCGATGATCACGAGCTGGCTGGCGATAAAGCCGTAGAGCGAGGTGAAGGCGCCGTCGGTAAAGCCGTAGCTGTGCAGGCCCACGCCGAGTAGATTGGTGCCAAACCAGCTCCAAGCGGTCACGATATTGCCGCCGATGGCGAGATTCATCAGGCCCCGTTGCTTGATCATGCCACCCCAGCGAGCATGCAGAATGACCGCGTTCCAGATTACGATGATGAGCGCGCCGTTTTCCTTGGGATCCCAGCCCCAGAAGCGGCCCCACGATTGGTCGGCCCAGATGCCGCCGAGGATGGTGCCGACAAAGCTGAAGAGCGTCGCAAAGCAGACTGTGCCGTAGACCATACGCGAGAGTGCATCGGCGGTGCCCTTGTCGAGCGTCTTGGTGAAGACGCCGCGAAGGATATAGATCAGCGCCAGGAAGCCTGCGAGGAAGGTCGCGGAGTACCCTGCGGTGACGATGATCACGTGGGTCGCGAGCCAGAAATTGGAGTCGAGCACTGCGCGCATCATCTCCAGCGTGTCCCCGGAAAGTGAGAGGTGGTGGGCGATGATCAGCGTGGCGGAGCCGATCGCGCCAGCGGCGACGGTGGGGATGGAATTCTTATACCAGTATTCGAGGAGCAGGCAGAGCCCGACCGCGCCCCAGCCGACAAAGAGGGCGGAGGAGTACAGGTTGGTCACCGGCGGGCGGCCATCCAGCCACATGCGCATCAAGATGCCTCCGGTGGAGAGCAGCCAGATCACTGCCGTCATCCAGGCAGCGGAGCGGCGGAGCGGCTCCGGCAGCACGAGCCAGGAGGCGACCGCGATGAAAAAGGCGAGGGCATACAGCACCGAGGAGATGTAGAAGGGCTGCGCGGCATTGAAGCGCGTCTCGACGGAGCCCTTCTTGAGCTGCTCGGAGAAGCGCTTGCCGAGGTCGGCGCGATAGAGTTCCAAGAGCTTGTTGAACTGCTCGGGCTTGCCAGTGCGCCAGGCATTGGCGAAGCCGGCGTAGGCGAGGGCGCCGGCATTGACGCGGCCCGTGCGGAAGGTCTCCAGCAGCGCACCGCCGGTAGGCTTCCATTGGGTGAGATCTGTCGCACCGGCGTCGGGCGGCACGGCGTGGATCGTGGTCGATTCGCCCATGATCATGAAGCGCTCGCTGATCGCGATCGTCGCGGCGGCGAGAGCCTCGTCGTGCGGCTGCTGATTCATCTTGGCCATCACGGCGGCGCGCCCGGCGGCCACCGTATCCTGGAACTTCATCAATTCCGCGAGGAAG
Organism: uncultured Opitutus sp.; assembly: GCA_964480585.1. Taxonomy (GTDB): domain Bacteria; phylum Verrucomicrobiota; class Verrucomicrobiia; order Opitutales; family Opitutaceae; genus ER46. Next base: position 24,154 of record CAYZPV010000027.1, read on the forward strand.
TCGGCGCTGTCCGGCGAGATGAATGCGTGGCGGATGCGCTGGTACTCGACGAGATTGGCATAGAGCTGCGCCACAGCGCGCTGGAAGGGCGTGCGCACCGCCTGATCCACCTGGCGGGCGAGCTGTGCCTGCCGCTGGAGTTCCGCGATCTTGGGCTGCAGCTGCTTCAGGGAGAAACGTTTCTCGCCCGCGCCATCGCTCATCTTGAGATCGAAGAGCGCGAGCAGATCGGGGTGCACGATCTCGAAAGTCTGGTAGGTGTCGGCCTTCTCGGAGTGGAAGATCACGTCCAGCAGCCACTCGATGGGCATGAGCTTCTTGTCGTCAGGCGTGGTGACGGTCTGGCGGCCCTGGAACTGCAGGAGCGCCACGCGGGCGATGGTATCCACGGGCTTGATACGCCCGTTCACCAGCACGGGGAGCTGGCTGAAGCCGACGACGTCAAATGCGGTGGGGTTCTTCGGCGCCATCAGCGAGCGCCCGATGACGGCGAGGACGACGGCCAGGGCAATGAAGGGGAGCAGCTTTTTCATGCTTGGGAGGGGCGCGCGGCCCGGCGTTTATTGATGAAGCCGAAGAGATGGATGCAGAATTGCACGACGAGACCCAAGGTCATCATCGCGCAAGCGATGTAGGGAATGAGCCAGCTGGGATTGCGCACGACTTGGAGCACCGTGACGTCCTCGCCCTCGAAGCTCGCCTGGAAGAAGGTGAGGCCCTCGTAGCGCAGCGGGTTGTTCATGTAGATGAGCACCTCGCGATCGGTGACGCCATCGGGCGTCTGGATGCGGACGGAGCTCGAGAAGTTTTTGGGGATATCCGTACCGGCGTAACGATCGTGGCTGAACTTGAGCAGCGTGAGTGTGAAGGGCTTGTACTTGCGCGTGAAACGGAAGCCCACCGTGTAGTTGCGCCCGCCGTACTGGAAGCTCTGCGGGCGGAAATCGGCGTGGGTGATCCAGGTGCCCAGCGAGCCCTCCGCCCCGATGAGTTCCACCACGAGGCCCGGGACATTGCGCTCGTTCTGCTTGTAGGTGACGGGCACTGGCACCAGTTCGTACTGGATGGCGGCGCCCTTGTCGCCTTGAGCCGGGGCGGTCGCGCCCGTCTTGCGCTCGCGTGTGGCGGCATTGGGATAATAGGCCTTGGCGACGACGCGGAAGGGCAGCTTGGGATGCTGCACTGTCTGGCCCCGGTTGAGGAGGGTCTCGGGGATGGCCACCACATCGTCGAACTGGGCGTCGGTGATGTCGATCACCGCCAGCTCGTTGTCGTGAAAGCTGATCGAGTAGTTGGTCGGCACCCCGGGCTCGAGCCGCATGCTGTAATCTTCCTGCCAGAGGCCGGTGAAGAGTTCGCCGATGAGGAGTAGGATCAAGCCGGCGTGAGTGAGCTCGATACCGGCCTTTTTCCAGGAGCGCTTGAAACGGTAGAGATGCGCGGCGACGAGATTGACCAGCAGGAGGCCGCCGATGAAGTAGCCGCCGGGGAAGACCGGGATCGGCACGTCGCCCACGCGCCAGAGCACGATAAAGCTGCGGAAGTATTTTTCCTGCACCGCCCAGATGCCGAGATTTACCTGGTCGAGCGTGGCCGCAAAGACCAGCAACATACCGAGCACCAGCAGCACCACGGTGAGCTTGAGCGAGACAAAGAAGTCACGGAACTGGCGGGCGGTGTCGTTCATGGCGCGGCGGAGCGCACCATGCGGAGCGCATCAAGCAAAGGGGAGGGGCTGCAGGTGATCACGAAAACCGAGGATTAATTTCCAGCGAAGACGAAAGTTCAAATCAATCCCGCCCGCAAGCCACGTGGAGAAGCGTGGCTTACGGGCGTGTTCAGATTTGACGCTGCGGAAGGCACTTGGGTTTCCCCAGCGCCGGGAGTGGCCAGACGCGCCAGCCGTCGACTCGGCGCACTGGAAAATGCCGATATGTTTCCATCCTGTTACCATAGAAGACGTGTCGCCGCGAGCAAGGTGGAGTTGGCTCTGCTTTGTCCCCATGAAAATCACCCCTCTTCGCGGATTGCTGTTTCTCGGCGCGCTCTGCGCCTCCTCGCTCGGCCTGCGCGCGCAGGTGATCGAGCTGCACGCCACCCTCAACTCAGCCCAGGAGCCCAACAACACGTCCAGCTCCCAAGCCAGCGGCAGCGCGATCATGCTCTACGATATCGCGACCAATACCTTCGACTTGATCGTTTCGATCTCGGGCATGACCAACAATGCCACCGCTTCCCACATCCACGAAGCCGCTGCGGGAGTAAATGGCCCTTTCGTCACCAATCTGGGTGGCGAGGCCGAGTACGCCCGTACTGGCGGCAATACCCTTCGTCGCACCTTTCGCAATATCACGCACGGTGGGGATCGGGTAAAACTCATCCAAGGCGGCGCGTACTACAATATCCATTCGGCCCAGTTTCCCGGTGGTGAGATACGCGGCCAGCTCCTGCCCCGGCCCGTGCGTCTGGTGGCCAATCTCGACGTGGCACAGGAGCAGGCGGCCTTTCCCGCGGTGAATCTCTCCGGGGTGACGAGCTTTGGCGGTGCGGTACTCACGTACAAACCCGATACCAACAAGATCAGTCTGCGGCATTCGCTCTTCAACTACACCAATCCCTTCACCAACTCCCATATTCATGAGGGGATCCCCGGCCTGAGCGGCCCGGTGCGTGTGGCCCTCGGCACCAATGCCAATGCCGGCGCTTACAGCTCCGCCAATGGCTACATCGCCGGGGCGCACGACGAACTCGATTTCACCGGAGATATGATGGTGTTGCTCACCGGGGGCATGTACCTCAACTACCACAGCCAGACTTTTTCCGGGGGACAGCTACGCGGCCAGATCACAGTCTCCAATGACCTGCCGGGCACCCGCGTTTACAATCTCTCCACGCGCGGCTTCGTTGGCGGCGCGGGGCAGGAGTTGGTCGCGGGTTTTGCCATCACCGGCGCTGAGCCGGTGCGCATGCTCGTCACGGCCAAGGGGCCGTCGCTCTCGAGCTTCGGCATCGCCACCCCGTTGGCCAATCCGCGCCTCGCGCTCTACGACTCTGCCGGCCGCCTGATCGCAACCAACGACGATGTGGGCGTGACGGCTGGCACTGAGCTTGCCCGCATCCCCGGCGCTCCCGCCAATGCCGCCGAATCGGCGCTGGTCGTCGTGCTACCTGCTGGCAACTACACGGCAGTTGTGTCCTCTTCCTCCGGCACCGGCGTCGCACTGGTCGAGGCCTATGATCTCCGCGCCGTCTCCCCATCCGCCAACCTTATCGCCCAGCACCGTCTCGCTCCCACCGCCCGGGCCGCAAGCTTCGTTGCGACCCCGGCCAAACCCTCCAGCCGCCCGGCCGTGCTGGAGCTTTGCGACGGCCTCCCGTTGGCGGCCGCCGTGGTAGTGGCGAAGTGATCGCACGCCAGCCGCGACGCGGGTGGAAACGGGCGGGCCATACGGGCCCGCCCGTTTGATTTTCCGGCTCGGCACTTCCGGCCGAGGCGCACTCCACGTTGCCCGCGAAACAGGGGCGGGGCAGCTTCCCTGGTGCCTACTGCACGCCCCCGTCCCTGCACCGTCCCTTGCGTATGAAGATGCGTGTGTGATCCACCTCTCCCACCAAAGCCGTTGCCGTTCTGTCATACACGGCGCACAGTAGGCGTGCGCGAGAGCGACTGCCGCCAGCAACGCCATCGGGTATCGCCAGAAACAGCCGGTAGTGGGGATAACGACGTACGAATAGGGTGAAGGGCACGCTCGCGGCAAACGACTCGACCATCACCAGAGCCCTCGATTGGGCGGTCGCTACTTACCGCGAGGCCGCGTCGTCGGCCTCTTTCCGGCAGATGGCACGGCCCTAGCGAGCCGGCTGGGGCTGCGGCGCCGTGATCTGTTCCACCGTGCAGCCTCGCGCCCGGAGCAGCGCGAGCAGCCCCTCCTTGCCCGGCATGTGGCCTACCCCGGCGAGCACAAACTCGACCTCTTGGGATGCCAGCATCGCCTCGATCTTGGGCAGCCACGCAGCATTGCGATCCGCGAGGAGATCTTTGAAGACAGCGGGATATTTCTCGCGCATGTCGCGGATCATGAGCTTGTCGAGCCGCGCCATATCGCCCGAGCGCCAGGCAGCGATGATCTGCGTGAGGACACGCGGCAGATCGGAGAGATCGTCGATCGACTTGCGGATCATCTCGCTCTCGTGCCCGCGGCCCAGGTTGAAGATATGGTTGAGATGGTTCTCGATCGTTTCGAGCGAGCCAGTGGCCTTGCCGTTTTCAGTCGCGAGCTTGTGAAAGTGATGATCGACGCCCTCCAGCTTCACCTCGAGTTTCTGCAGCTCGATGAGCGCGAGAGTGACGGTGAAAAGCCAGGGTTTCATCGCTTGCAATCGTTCGAGCGGAAGCCCGGCGCGGGCGCAGTACTCCTGCGCTGCTTTCCATGCTTGCGGTGTCAGCACCTTTTCAAGGGTTTTTCCGTCGGTAAACACCCCTTCCCGTGCGATACGGGCCTGGATTTCGGGCGAATGCATGCCGCCGATATCCGTTTCGAAGTACAGCTTCTGGCTGGCCGCAAATGCCACGTCGAACTCCGCCGGTAACGGGAAATCCGTCGCGCGCAACATGTGGATCGTACCCCCGAGGTATACGGAGTTGCCGCCACGCGTGACTTTCCAGACAGAACTCTGGGCGGCGAGCGAGCTGGCGAGTAAAATTAGGCTTAAGAGATGGCGCAGCATGGGTAGACGGGGGGTAGTGGGGACGGCGAAGTGGAGGGCGTGGGATGCGGTAAGGCGACCAAAGAAAAACCCGGGCTGAGGTGCCCGGGTTTGGATCATCACAGGAGCGAGATCGCGTGGCTCAGCTCTTCTCGACCTTCGCGCCCGATTTCTTCCAGCCGTCAATTCCGGGGGAGTAGTGCTTCACATTCGTGTAGCCGAGCTTCTGCGCGACGGATGCGGCGGCTTTGTAAGCATTGCAGTATTGGTTTCCGCAATACGCCACCACGAGCGCGTTTTTGTCCTTGGGCAGAAGGCTCGCGAGCTTCTTCTCGTTGGCCTCGAAGTCGATGGCGCCAGGGATGCGGCCTTCCTTGAAGGAGTCGGTGCCGTTCACATCGAGCAGGGTCACAGCCTTCTTCTCGATGGCGGCCTGCAAATCCTTGTGGGAAATGTCAGCAAACTGGGACGAGGCCGCGAAGGCGGAAGCGACGAGGCCGAGAGCAATAAAGATGATGGAAAGCGTTTTCATCGGGGAAGATCCTAGCAAACTGCCTTTAAATCGCAAGGGGCGAGGGGCTATAAATCCTTCGCTATCTTTCCAGCCACAACAATGGCCCCTAACGCCAGGGCTATCGCGCACGTATGCTCCACTGTCGTGTGGCCCCGTCGAAAGAAACAAAAACGCCTCACCGAAAAGATGAGGCGCAGAGAAGAGGAGAGGGTACCCAGCTCAGATGAGCCCAAGCTTCATCTTGCCCTCTTCTGAGATCATCTGCTGGTTCCAAGGCGGATCCCAGGTGATGCGCACATCCGCATCCGTCACTCCGGGCACCAAGAGCACTTTCGACTTTGCATCCTCCGCTATCGCCGGGCCCATGCCGCAGCCGGGTGCGGTGAGCGTCATGGCCACGTCCACCCGGTAGCCGGGCGGCGTCTGCTCCTCAAGTTTGGCGATGTCCATCGAGTACACGAGACCGAGGTCGACGATATTCACCGGGATCTCGGGGTCGAAGACTTGGCGGAGCTGGGCCCACACCGCCTCTGGATCGGGCGCACCGTCGGAAAGCGTGGCTGCCTTGACTGTCGTGTCGGCCACCTGTTCGCCGAGCGCGTCGGCGTCCTTGTTGTCGATGCGAAACAGGCCGAAGTCGGTCTGCACCGTGTAGCTGCCACCGAGCGTTTGGTGGATGAGCACGCGCGCACCAGCGGCAAGCGGCTGCTTGTCGCCGGAGGGAATCTGCGTGGCGATGACTTCGCGGGAGAGAGTGCGTTCGCGATTCATGTTGTAGTGGCGAGTGGCCAGTAGTGAGTAGCGAGTAGAACGAATAAAAAGCGATATGCTCGCTACTCGATGCTAGCTACTTTTTGGTGAATTGGGTCTGGATCAGAGAGCGGAGAGCCTCATGGAGCTCGTCACTCGTGAGGCGATTGAGGACTTCCTCGAAGAAGCCGAAGGTGAGGAGTTCGTCCGCCGTCGCCTTGTTGATACCGCGGGCCTGGAGGTAGAACTCCTGCTCAGGATCGATGCGGCTGGAGGTGGCACCGTGCGTGCAACGCACGTCATTGGCCTGGATTTCAAGGCCGGGGAGCGAGTTGGCTTCCGCGTTCTCGCTCAGCATCAGGTTGCGGTTGGACTGGTAGGCATCGGTCTTTTGCGCATCGGCATCGACCACGATAAGGCCCGAGAAGATCGTCTTCGCGGTGTCGCGCAGCGCGTTCTTGTAGAGGAGGTCGGACTTCGTGTTGGGCGCTTGGTGGATCTGCAGCGTACGCTGGTCAAACTCCTGGTCGCCGTCGGCCACGGTGAGCGCCAGCATCTCGGAGAACGCGCCGGGCGCCTGGAGCTGCGAAAGCGACTCGTGGCGGGCCTGCCGGCCACCGAGATGGAGATTGAGCGACTGCACGCGGGCATCGCGGCGCACGACCGTGGAATTGCTCTGGAAGGAGAGCGTGTCTCGCGACCAATTCTGCGTGCCGATGTAGGTGACCTGCGCGCCATGGCCGGCGTAGAGATCATTGGCGCCGCACGAGAAGTGCGCGCCGGTGCCCTCGGAGGCGAAGGAGTCGACGACGGTCACCTTGGCGTTTTCCTCCGCAATCACGAGCGTGTGAGGGAAGATCGCCGCGCCCTGGCCGACCGCGATGTGCTGCACGAGGATGGGCTCGGCCACCTCGATGCCCTTGGGCACGTAGATGAACGCGCCGTCGCGCACGAAGGCCGTATGCAGCGCCGCAAACTTCTCGGAGCCGAGCTTCTGCGGCTGGGCCATGAAGTGCTGGCGGAGCAGGTCGGGATGGCTCGCGAGCGCCTGCGCGATCGTGGTGACGATCACGCCGGCCGGGAGCTTGCTGGCCGACGTCGCGCCGCGGATCGCGACGTTATTGACGAAGGTCAGGCTCGCGGCGTTGGCGACAGGGAGCGGGGGCAGGGCGGTCTTGCCGCCGCCGAGGAGCGCGTAGCCCTCGAGCGAGAGCGAGAGGATGTCGCTGAAGCGCCATGACTCGTCGTTGCGCCGGGGCAGAGGGAGGGCGGCAAACGTCTCGTAAGCCGCGCGCTTGCGCTCGAGCCACCAGGCGGGAGCCGCCGCGGCACTCGCGACGTGCGACGCGAAGATATCGGGTGTGAAGGAGCCGATCGGCGAGCGAGCGGTGGAGGAAACGGTGGAAGTAGACATGGTGTTGGTCACAGAGGACACGGAGCGATACCGAGAGCCACAGCGGCGGAGGCTTTAATCGTCTCCGCAAACTTTCTGCGCCCTCTGTACACTCAGCGTCGATAGATCAGCCGACGCTGCCCTCCATCTCGAGATCGATGAGGCGCTTGAGCTCGACGCTGTACTCCATGGGGAATTCGCGGGCGAGATCGTTGATGAAGCCATTGACGGCCAGGCTCATGGCCTGGCCCTCGGTGAGGCCGCGCTGCTGCATGTAGAAAATCATCTCTTCATTCACCTTGGAGACGCTGGCCTCGTGCTGGACGTAGTTGGCGTCGCCACGCACCGTGATCGCGGGATAGGTGTCGGTGCGGCTGTTGGTGTTGATGAGGAGGGCGTCGCACTCGGTGTTGTTCTTGCAACCCTTGAGGTGCTTCGGGATGTGGACCTGGCCACGATAGGTGGCGCGGCCCTGGCCGACGCTGATCGACTTGGAGACGACGTTGGACGTGGTCTCGTCGGCGGCGTGGATCATCTTGGCGCCGGTATCCTGGTGCTGGCCGTCGTTGGCGAGCGCGATCGAGATGACCTCGCCGCGAGCCTTGCGGCCCTTGAGGACGACGCCCGGGTACTTCATCGTGAGGCGGCTGCCGATATTGCAGTCGATCCACTTGACCTGAGCTTCCTCGTGCGCGACGGCGCGCTTGGTGACGAGGTTGAAGACGTTATTGGCCCAGTTCTGCACCGTGATGTACTGGATCTTCGCGCCCTTGAGCGCGACGAGCTCGACGACCGCGGAGTGCAGCGTGGCGGTGGAGAACTTGGGGGCCGTGCAGCCCTCCATGTACGTCACCTCGGAGCCCTCGTCGGCGATGATGAGCGTGCGCTCAAACTGGCCGAAGTTCTCCGCATTGATGCGGAAGTAGGCCTGCAGCGGGTGCGAGACCTTGACGCCCGGGGGCACATAGATGAACGAGCCGCCAGAGAACACCGCGCTATTGAGCGCGGAGAACTTGTTGTCGCCCGTGGGGATGACCTTGCCGAAAAACTTGCGGAAGATCTCCGGGTGCTCGCGCAGACCCTCGGTGGAATTGACGAAGATTACGCCCTGCTTCGCGACCGTCTCCTTGATATTGGAGTACGCGGCCTCGGAGTCGAACTGCGCTTCGACGCCCGCGAGGAACTTGCGCTCCTGCTCCGGGATGCCGAGGCGCTCGAAGGTCTTCTTGATGTCGTCCGGCACTTCGTCCCACGTGCGCTTGGGCTTCTGGCCCTGCGCGAGGTAGTACCGGATCTTGTCGAAGTTGATATTCTCGAGGTCCTTGGTGGCCCAGTGCGTGGGCATGGGCTTCGAGTTGAAGACCTTCAGCGCGTTCTGGCGAAACTCGCGCAGCCACGGCTGCTCCTTCTTCACGGAGCTGATGTAGTCGACGACCTTTTCGGAAAGGCCGGTGCCGGCGTCGAACTCGTATTTGACGTCGTACTGGAAATCGCCGCGCGACTGGTCGATGCCCGCGACGGGATTCTCGGTCTCGGCTGCGGGGAGCGTGTCGGTCTCGGGAGGCTTCATGGTGGTGGTGTGGTTATGCTCGCGCGGACTCAGGCCGTCGCGGCGGCGAGCTCTTTCTTGACCCAGTCGTAGCCCTTGGCCTCGAGCTCGAGCGCGAGGTCCTTGTTGCCGCTCTTCACGATGCGGCCGTCGTACATCACGTGCACGTAGTCCGGCACGATATAATCGAGGAGGCGCTGGTAGTGCGTGATCATCAGCACGCCCAGATTGGGGCCGCGCATGACATTGACGCCCTCCGCGACGATGCGGAGAGCGTCGATGTCGAGACCGGAGTCGGTCTCATCCATGAGTGAAAACTTGGGCTCGAGCATCGCCATCTGGAGGATCTCGCAGCGCTTCTTCTCACCGCCGGAGAAACCGTCGTTGACCGCACGGGAGGTGAACTTCCGGTCGATCTTCAGCATGTCCATCTTGGAATAGAGGCGCTTGTAGTACGCCGTCGCGTCGATCTCCTCGCCCTCGGCCATGCGGGCCTGCACGGCGGCGCGGAGGAAATTGGCGATCGAGACCCCGGGGATCTCGCTCGGGTACTGGAAGGCGAGGAAGAGGCCCGCGCGGGCGCGCTCATCGGCCTCCTTGTCGAGGATGGACTCGCCGTCGAGGAGGACGTCGCCGCTCGTGATCGTGTAGTCGGGGTGCCCGGCGATCGCCTTGGAGAGCGTCGACTTGCCGGTGCCGTTGGGCCCCATGATGGCGTGCACTTCGCCGCTGTTGATCGTGAGCGAGAGGCCCTTGACGATGGGCTTTTCGCCGATGGCGACGTGGAGGTCTTTGATGACGAGGGAGGACATGAGCTAAATTCGGTGTTCTAAAAAATGAAAATGCAGCGCGTCAGTTGGCGGGCTTGATCGCCTTGCCGTGAAACGTGATCTCGATGGAGCGGGGATCGTAGCCGGAGGGCAGCACCGACTTCACGCGCTCCAGCACCTCTGTCGGCAGATCGATGTCGAAGGTCTTACCCGTCTGCTCATCGTGGAAATGCGCGTGCGGCCGCAGATTGGGGCAATACCGTGTGGGACCGCGCTCGAAGTTTACCGCCCGCACCAGATCGCACTGCACCAGCGTCTCCAGACAGTTGTAGACCGTCGCTAGCGAGATGGTCGGCATCTCGGCCTTCACGCGGGCAAAGACTTCGTCCGCGGTGGGGTGGTCGCGCTTTGTCAGCAGCACGCTATAGACGACTTCACGCTGCGGGGTGGCGCGCAACCCGCTGTCGGCGAGTCGCTGGGTGAGCGCGTCTGAATTTTCGAAAGCAGCCATGCGTTTGTAAGGAATGGCAGAACGAATTGGAATGATTCTAAAGCGCAAGAGATAATTAGAATAATTCTAAACAACAACACCCCCTCCGGGCCGGCACAGTAGCCGGGGTAATACACGCTGCCGCTGCCCCCGCGCCGAGCCCACTCGAGGGTTGCGCCACCGGGGCAGGGGAGGTTGAGTCCGTCTGGCTTTGCCCTCGTGGCATCGTCGCATTCCGCCTCCCATGATCCTCCCGAAGTCCACCCGTCTCACCCCCGAACAAGTCGCCGAAGTCACCGCCATCGCGGCCGACTTTGGTTGCAAGATCCAGCCCATCGTGGGTGCGGTGCGGACGATCTATGCGCTCGTGGGCGATGAGCGCGATGAGCTCATGATCAATCGCATCGAGGGTCTTCCGTACATCGATCGCATCGACCGCATCCAGTCGCCTTTCAAGCTCATGGATAAGCGCTCTGATCTCGCGAGCCACCGCATCGAGGTCGGCGGTATTACGCTCGGCAAGGAGCTCTTCGTCATCGCCGGAGCCTGCACCATCGACCCGAAGAATCCCAATCTCTTCTACGAGACCGCCCACGCCGTGAAAGAGGCTGGCGCCAACATGCTGCGCGGCGGCGTCTGGAAGCCTCGCACCAACCCCTACACCTTCCAGGGCGACACCAAGTCTCTCGATATCCTCATGGAGGCCTCCCGTCGCACCGGCCTGCCCGCCGACACCGAGGTGATGGAGGAGTCGCACATCAAGCTCGCGCTCGATGCAGGCGTCACCTCGCTCCAGATCGGCGCGCGCAATGCCCTCAATTACTCCCTGCTCCGCCAGGTCGGCCGCGCCGTCGGCGATCGCGATAAGGTCGTCGTGCTCCTCAAGCGCAGCATCCACAACGGCCCCATCAACGAATTCATCTCCGCCGCCGAGTATATCGCCGCCTTCGGCAATCCCAATGTCCTCCTCTGCCCACGCGGCACTGCGCCCACGCTCGACGGCTACCGCGCGCATCCCGACGAGAGCATCACCCCCCTCCTTAAGGAAAAGACTTGGGCGCCCGTGATCGTCGATCCCTCTCACTCCGTCGGCAAGGCCGTCTACGTGCCCGCCTGCGCGCTCGCCGCCGTTGCCTACGGTGCCGATGGCCTCTGCATCGAGTCGCACGTCTCCCCGAGCCAAGGCATCGGCGACGATCCCAAGCAGGCTGTCCTCCCATCCGTCCTCGCCGACACCATCGCCCAGGCCCGGGCTCTCTGGCGCCTCCGCCGCGGCGAGCCCGCCGCCGCCATCGCAGGCTGAGCGGCACGCCTCGGGAGCACACCGCTCCCGGCCTCACCGCCCCGCATCCTCCCCGTCACCATGTCCGTTACTTTTCTGTAACGGCCGCCTTCCACGCTGGAGCGCGAACCCCTTGCGGTTCAGCGTGTCAGCCCTTCATTCCTCTTTTCCCGTGACCCGCCCGAAACGCAACTCCCGCCCCCCGGCCCAGCCAGCTCGTCCGCCCCGCCCAGACGACAAGACGGTCTACGCCAACCGCGAGGAGAGCTGGCTCGCGTTTAACCGCCGCGTCCTCGAGCAGGCCAAGAATCCCGCCAATCCCCTCCTCGAGCGCGTCAAGTTTCTCGCCATCGTCAGCTCCAATCTCGACGAGTTTTTCGAGATTCGCGTCGCCGGTATCTCCCAGCAGGCCGATTCCGAGGCCGGTCTCCTCAGCCTCGATGGCATCACCCCCCGCGAGCAGCTCAAGCGCATCACCCGCTCCGTCAATAGCCTCGTCACCGACCAGTACGCCTGCTGGCATAAGGACCTCGTCCCCGCGCTCGCCGATGAGGGCGTGCTCTTCCGCACCGGCGAGCAGCTCAGCACCGCCGAGCAGGTCTGGGTGCGCGACTACTTCGACAAGCAGGTCTACCCCGTCCTCACTCCGCTCGCCGTCGACCAGGCTCACCCCTTTCCGCTCCTCGGCAATAAGACGCTCAACGTCATCGTCTCCCTCGATCATCCGGAGACGCCCGAGGCCGAGAAGCTCATGGTCATCGTGCCCGTGCCGCGCAGCCTCCCGCGCATCGTGCAGATCGATCCCGACGCCGAGGGTCCCCTCCGCCACATCTTCCTCAGCGAGATCATCAAGCTCTGCGCCGGCGCCTTCTTCCCGGGCTACCACGTGCTCGGCGCGCACGCCTTCCGCGTCACCCGCAACAGCGATCTTTATATCGACGAGGAGGAGGCCGCCAATCTCCTCAAGAAGATCGAGGAGGAGCTCCGCAACCTCCGCCGCGGCGCCGCCGTGCGCCTCGAGATCGAGGATGGCATCGACGAAGAGCTCTTCGCCATGCTCTGCTCGCACATCGGCGTCTCGCCCGCCCAGGCCTACCGCATGCAGGGCCCTCTCAATCTGCTCCGCCTCTTCAGTCTCTACGAGATGATCGACCGGCCGGACCTCAAGTACCCGCCCTTCATCCCCGCCGAGCTCGCCCCGCACGCCCTCGGCAAGACGATCTTCGACCGCATCCGCGAGCGCGATATCCTGCTCCATCACCCCTACGATTCGTTTTCCCCCGTCGTCGAGTTTATCGAGACGGCCGCCCGCGACCAGGAAGTCCTCGCCATCAAGCAGACCCTCTACCGCACCAGTGGCGACTCGCCCATCGTCCGCGCGCTCATCGATGCCTCCCTCGCCGGCAAGCAGGTCACCGCGCTCGTCGAGCTCATGGCCCGTTTCGACGAGGCCAACAATATCAAGTGGGCCCGCGAGCTCGAGGAGGCCGGCGTGCACGTCGTCTACGGCCTCGTCGGTCACAAGACTCATGCCAAGTGCTGCCTCGTCGTGCGCCGCGAGGGTAGGGAGCTTCGCCGCTACGTCCACTTCGGCACCGGCAACTACAATCCCAAGACCGCCCGCCTCTACACGGATATCAGCATGCTCACCTGCCGGCCGCACCTCGCTGCCGAGGCTGCGCAGGTCTTCAATACGCTCACTGGCCACGGCCGCACTCCCGAGTTCAAGCACCTCCTCGTCGCTCCCTTCAATCTTCACTCCGGCATCCAGGCGCTCATCGCCGCCGAGGCGAAAAACGCCGCCGCCGGCAAGCCCGCCCGCATCATCGCCAAGATGAATAAGCTCGTCGATCCCGCCACGATCGACGCCCTCTACGCCGCCTCCCAGGCCGGTGTGAAGATCGACCTCATCGTCCGCGCCACCTGCTGCCTCCTCCCTGGCGTCAAGGGCCTCAGCGACAACATCCGCCTCCGCAATATCGTCGGCCGCTTCCTCGAGCACGCCCGCATCTTCTACTTTGAAAACGGTGGCGACCCCATCGTCTACTGCGGCAGCGCCGACTGGATGCCCCGCAATTTCTTCCGTCGCGTTGAAGCCACCTTTCCCATCGAAGACCCCGATCTCAAGCGCCGCTTGATCTCCGATATCCTCGCCATGGAGCTTCGCGATAATGAGGACGCCCGCGACCTCCAGCCGCCCAATGGCTACCTCCCGCCCGCCCGCGAGCTCGGCGAGCCCTCCTTCTCCGCGCAAAAGTACTTCATGGCCGAGGCTCTTCTCCGCGCCGCCGCCGCCTCCGCGCCCGTCGCCACTCGGTAGCGCGTCCTCGCCCGTCGGGCGCTGGCCTTGCCGGGCGCCCTCGCTCTCGCGGCCGCCCGCCTGCGCCCGCCGTGCCGGTTCCCCCGCTTGCGGCGCTCAGCCCGCGAGCGCCTTCTTGATCAGCGCTTCCGTCGTGGCCGCCGCTCCCAGCGCCAGTGCCGCGCGCCGGATTGCTTGGTCTGCATCCGCCGCCTTGTAGCCCAGCGCGATCAGCGCCGCCACCGCGTCGCGGTGCGGGCTCGCCCCGCCGCCCGCCGCTTCGCCGCCGGCTGCCTCGGTCGCCGCCGCTCCTCCCAGCTCCGTGCCGCCCACCTTCGCTTTCAGCTCCACCACGAGGCGCTCCGCCGTCTTCTTCCCGATGCCGGGGGTCTTCGCCAGGGTGTTGATATCGCCCATCCGTATCGCGCTCTCCAGCGAGGGCAGCGACAGCCGGCTCATGATGGTCAGCGCCATCTTCGGGCCCACGCCCGTCACATTCTCGATCATCAACCGGAAAAAATCCCGCTCCGCCGGCGTCGCAAAGCCATACAGCGTCTGCGCATCCTCGCGATAGATCACCAGCGTGTGCAGCTTCACCGTCACCCCGGGATTCGGCAGCTTCTCCGCCGTCGTCACCGGGATGTTCACCTCGTAGCCAAACCCATTGAGCTCGATGATCGCGTGCAGCGGCGTCGCCGAAGTGAGTAGGCCTTGGATGGAGGTAATCATTTGAAACGCTTCAGGGGTGAGCCAGGGAGGGCGCCGAGGCGAGCCCAGAGACCACCGGGCACGGCCACGAAAGCGTCCTCGCCGTGCCCCCTGTGGCTCTATTCAGCACTCAGGAAGTTTGCAGCCGCACCCTCACTTCAGCCCCAGCACATCCTGCATGTCGTACACGCCGGGCTTTTGGTTTACGACCCACTGCGCCGCCCGGATCGCTCCGCGCGCAAAGATCCCTCGGTCGCTTGCCTTGTGCGTCAGCTCCACCCGCTCGCCCAGCGCCGCAAAGACCACCGTGTGGTCGCCCACCACGTCGCCACCGCGCAGCGAGTGCACGCCCACTTCCGATGGCTGGCGCTCGCCCGTGATGCCCTCGCGGCCATGCCGCAGCGCCTCGCGCGTCAGCTTGCGCTCCTCGAGGATGATTTCCAGCAGCCGCTCCGCCGTGCCGCTCGGCGCGTCCTTCTTGAAGCGATGGTGCATCTCGATCACCTCCGTGTCGTAGTCCGCGCCCAGGATTGCCGTCGCCCGCCGCGTCA
The DNA here is from genome assembly GCA_964480585.1 of uncultured Opitutus sp. Lineage (GTDB taxonomy): Bacteria > Verrucomicrobiota > Verrucomicrobiia > Opitutales > Opitutaceae > ER46. Next base: position 39,167 of record CAYZPV010000027.1, read on the forward strand.
GCGCAAAGAGCGTGTTTACCCCGATCGAGAAATTCCCCGCCCACACGCACGGCACCTGCGCCGCCAGCGCCAGCAGTTGCTTCTTCTCCTCCGGCTGATGCCCCGTGGTGCCCAGCACCACCGGCTTCTTCTGTGCGACTGCCCGCTCCAGCAGCGCACGCGTCGCCGTATGCGAGCTGAAGTCGATCACCGCATCGCACGTCGCTAGCGCCGCCGCGATGTCGTCGCCGACATCCACTGCCGCGCCCACCGTCACGCCGGCATCCTTGGCCGCCGTCGCGACCGCATGGCCCATGCGGCCCTTGGATCCATTGATCAAAATACTGAGAGACATCGTAAGAGAGAGAGAAAAGTTGAGAGTCGTAGGTTGAGAGTTGAAAGACCGATCCGCCGAAGCGCCGGAGCGCACTTGAGGGCCGAGGTTGCCGAGCCATTGTCTGACTCTCAACTCTCAACCCTCAACTCTCAACTGAGCTGCCCCGTCCCGCCTCAGCCCACCGCCGCCAGCACCTTCTCCAGCGTCTTGGTATTCGCCTCCGTCATCCCCACGAGCGGCGACCGCACCTCGTCCGACTGGATGATCCCCGCCCGGCGCAGCGCGTACTTGATCGGCACCGGATTCGGCTCGATGAAGAGCGTCTTGAAGGCCGGGTACAGCTTGCGGTGGATCTTCGCCGCCGCCGTGAAATCATTGGCGAGGGCCAGCTTCACCATCTGCGAGATCGGCTTCACGTACAGATTCGACGCCACCGAGATCACGCCCTCCGCGCCGACCGACATGAAGGGCAGGGTGAGCGAGTCGTCGCCGCTCAGCACCGTGATATCCTTGCCCAGCGCGTTCTTGAGTTGGTCCACGCGGTCGACGCTGCCGCCGGCCTCCTTGATCCAGGCCAGGTGCTTGTACTTCGCGCGCAGCCGCTCGACGACGCCCACGCTGATCTCGATGCCGCAGCGCCCAGGGATCGAGTAGAGGATGATCGGGCGGTCCGTCGCCTCGGCCAGCGCCGAGAAATAGTCCATCAAGCCCTCTTGGCTCGGCTTGTTGTAGTACGGTGCCACCACCAGCATCGCATCCGCGCCCGCCTCGTGGGAGAGCTTGGTCAGCTTCAGCGCCTCCGCCGTCGAGTTGGAGCCTGTGCCCGCGATCACCGGCACGCGGCCCTTGGCCTCGGCGATGGTAAAGCGGATCACCTCCAGGTGCTCGTCATAGTCCAGCGTGGGCGACTCGCCCGTCGTGCCAACCGGCACGAGACCGTCGATCCCGCCCTTCAGCTGGTGCGCGACGAGTTTTTTCAGGTCCGGGTAGGAGACCTGGCCGTCGCGAAACGGCGTGGCGAGCGCGGTGATGGTACCGGTGAGCGGGCGGAGTTTCATGTGTTGCAGGCGATAGATAGCCTTGCGGAGCCAACAGGTCCGAAATAGGGGTCGGCAACGCTTTTCTGCCCATGTCGACCGGTGCCACCCTCACACCTCACACCGAAATGATCAACGACCTGCTCCGCCTCGCGGTCGAGAGCGGCGTCAGCGACGTCATCATCAAGTCCAACAAGCCCGGCTACGTCCGCCTCGCCGGCCGCTTGAAATCCGTCGATATGGACCCTATCACGTGCCCCGAGGCCGAGGCCTTCGTCACCGAGCACGTCCCCAAGGTGTTCCGCCAGCGCTGGGACGATGAGGGCCAGGTCGATTTCGCCTACGCCTGCGAAGGCATCGGCCGCTTCCGCGTCAATGCCTTCCACCAGCGCGGCCTCGTCAGCATCGTGATGCGTCACATCAAGAGCAGCGTCCCTACCTTCGATCAGCTCTCCCTCGGCCAGACGGCCGATGCCCTCATCAAGCTCGCTCAGGCCAAGGATGGCATCCTCCTCGTCTGCGGCGCCACCGGCTCCGGTAAGAGCTCCACCATGGCCGCCATGCTCAACTGGATAAATCAAAACCAGGATAAGCACATCGTCACCATCGAGGATCCCATCGAGTACACCTTTCAGGACGACAAGTCCCTCTTCCAGCAGCGCGAGATCGGCCTCGACGTCCCCAACTTCGAATTGGCCATCAAAGCGGTCCTCCGCCAAAATCCCGATATCATCCTCGTCGGCGAGATGCGCGACCGCGAGACCTTCGAGACCGCCATCTCCGCCGCGGAGACCGGCCACCTCGTCTTCTCCACCATGCACGCCGCCACCGTGGCCCAGTCGCTCACCCGCCTCTTCGAGTTTTTCCCCGCCGAGGAGGTCGTACAGGCCCGCCGCGCCATCGCCGGCTCCCTCCGCGGCTTCATCTGCCAGAAACTCGTCCCCACCGCCGAAGGCACCGGCCGTGTTCCCGCCAACGAGATCCTCTACGCCGACGCCACCGTCAAAAACCTCATCCTCGAAGGCCAGAACGAAAAAATCCAGGGCCTCCTCGAAAGCAACGCCGACTCCGCCACCTTCTCCTTCAACAAAGACCTCTACCGCCTCTGGAAAGCCGGCAAAATCAACAAGCAGGACGCCCTGAAATTCTCCCCCAATCCTCAGCAGTTGGAGATGAATATGAAGGGGATTTTCATTAAGACGTGATTTCCTGAGTCACTTTTGTTGATTGTTTTCTGAAATGCCGGAATCGCGACAAAACGACTGGGTCATTGCCGAGGTTCGGCGGATCAACGGTTACGGAGGAGTTTTTCGCTATCGCACGTCGAAACCAAACGAATGGAAATCGACACCGCTTTCGGAGGAGATATCGATCAGCTGGAAATATGAAGGCCCGCTACCCGACAAGATTACAGCAGCTGCCATGGCGCAGTTCGAGGAGGCTTTAGAGCAACTTTCGGATACGTCGGATGCAAAGCTCGTTTTGGTGATGACGGTCGGGGGGCTGCACGAGTGGTGCTACTATACATGCAGCTACGAAATGTTCATGGGGCTATTGAACCAGAGCCTGGTGGATAAGCCTCGATTTCCAATTACCATCGAACACAGCCACGATCCCGAGTGGCGATATTGGCACTCATTTGTAGATCGACTGGAGACAATCAAACCCGCTGGGGCTCGATCGCTGACTGGGGTAGTGAAGCCGCCACCAGAAAACTGAAACTTGGCCGCGCGAGGTGGGTTCTTGGGCCATGGTTCAGACTCACTTCTTCAAACGCACGCTCCTCGCACTCCTCACGCTCGTATTTCTCCTATCGCTAAATCTACTGTCAGGCTGCGCACGCAAGCCGCAGCAGGAGCAGGCGGTCGACGCCGCAGCCAAGCGCTATTCGGGCGTGCGCTCGGGCATGACGAAGCAGGAGGTCGTCACCTCGTTGGGCGAGCCGGTCAAACGCCAGGGCGCGCTCTGGCGCTGGGAAATCACTGCGAATGCGCAGAGCAATGCCTCGCTTGAGCTTCAATTCGATGGCGCGGATCGGGTGGCCAAGATCACAAAGACGCACGCTACGCGGGATTGAGTTCTGAAGGGTAGGCGCACCATGCGCCGCGCGCTCTTGCCCGGTCTACTGGCCGCGCGATGGCTCGGGTGATTTGCGAGTTGGGGCTTTTTTCTGGCAGCACTAAGGTATTGCGGGCTTGCGGCGGTTGCGCGGCGTGCGGTGTCATCGCGCACGACATGAAATTCGGTTTTCTCAAGTTGACCGTGGTCGCTGGGGTGGCGGCGCTTTTCTCGGGGTGCGAGGCGTATAAGATCGGGCGGATCGAGAATCCCAAGCTCGCGCTGCCGATCGCCGATCCGAGCCGGGCGGAGCTTGTCGGTTTCAAGATCGCCACGGATTCCGAGGGGATGCCCGACCGGGTCACCGCGAAAAGCGTCAATGGCGTGGAGTTCAAGGACAAGCCAGGCGACTGGGACGACAGCGAATCGCTGCATGCGATCCCCATCGGTAAAAATGCCGCCGAGGTGCTGTACACCGGGATGCGCTGGAAGGTGAAGCGGATCATCCCCAGCATGCCCTTCGGCGCTATGGCGGAGATCCCGTTTGAGGCGCAGGCGGGTGTGCGCTACCAGGTGAGGGGCTCGCTCGATGGGGATTTCGTGTGGTTCTGGATCGTCCGGCTCCCCGAGGGCACGCACGTGACGGTCAAGACGCGCGCCGAAATTTTCGACATGACGCTCACAGGCGATTTTCGTCTGCGTGAGAACGCCGTGAAAAAGTCGGAGACGAAATAGACAGTCCGCACGTCAGGTGGCCGGATGCTGCACCCGGCGGGATTTCTCAGGCCCCTGGCTGACCGAGGTTGCGGACCCATGTTATCGGCCTTGGGACGCGCCCACCGTTGTCGCCTGTTCGCGTCAAAGCTGACTCGTGGGTAGGGCGGGGCAGCTTGGCCTTAATCCACTGACTCAGCGGGTTCGGAGGTCTTGATTGCCGCGTTAATGCTAACGCGCCCTGCCTTTTTCCGGCCCATAAGTATCGATCAGTACCTTCAACCGCGCCCCAATTCCCTCCGCCAGCCGCACCATCTCCGCGGCTTCTTTAGCCGGCAGGTAGATCGCGCAGTTCCGCCGCCACAGCTCCAGCCACGCCTCGAAATGCTCCGGCCCCAGTCCTAGCGGAAAATGCCGCTGCGGCATCGGCCCCGCGTAGCGTGCTGGCCCGCCGGTCGCGCCCGACCAAAAATCGGCGATCTTTTCCAGATGCGCCGGCCAGTCGTGGATCTGCGCTTGGAAGATCGGCCCGATCGTCTGGTGCTGCCGCACATCCGCATAAAAGTGCCTCAGCAGCAAAGCCAGCCGCACCCGCCCACCCAGGCGCTCATACAACGACGAACCATCGAGTGAAGAATCCACGCCCCAGCCAATCATCCCGGGCCGCCCCACGCAATCCCTCCGCCAAGCTTGCAGATACCCACCTGCCCCCCGATTAGCAGGGCAGGGCGGCTGCACAAGTCTCGGCACCCACTTGTCTCCGACCCCTCAACCCGCTAAACTCTCCCTCATCACGTCACGTCGTCCCCATTTCATCCCGACCGCCGCCCCGAGATTCCTCCTCTATATCCGCCCTAAATCGCCCTCGTTCGCCCACATCTCGCCCAAAAATATCCCCCCCGCAAGCGTTCAGCGGGCGCCCAAGCAACCCCGCGCAGACGCTCAGCCGGAGCCGCACTCTCCGATGCCGCCCCGTTGGCGGCATCCCGTTAGCGGTTCACCTCTGCCTTGGAGAAAACCTCTCACTCACACTGTCACAGTCGCCGCTACCCAGCACCTCGCCACGCCTCCCTGCCCAAATTCCTCCTCTATATCCGCGCTAAATCGCCCTCGTTCGCCCACATCCCACCCAAAAATTTCCGCCCGCCCGTCCCGTCTGCGACTCCCATCGCGGGAGCCGATCCGCACAGTTGCCTCCCTCGCGTTTTCCCCGCATCGTTGCCCACCTAGATTGAGCGCGTGAGTCTTCGCCCTCCAGTTCCGCACCGCCTCCTTGCCCTGGCGCTCGCCACCGGCTGCGGTCTCGCGTCGCTCCCTGCCGCGGAGCCCGGCCCGGCCTCGTCGGGCACTCCCGCACCCAGCGCGCCCGCGCCGGCCACGTCCATCGATAGCGCCAAAAAGGACTTCGACGCCCTCAAAGCCGCCCGCGACGCCGCCCAGCGAGGGCAGGGGAGCTCTCCGCTTCCTCGCCTCGCCGTGCCCGAGTTCCAAACCGGCTTGGGCCATGACCCTCGGCCCGTGCCCGGCAGCCCCACGCTCGATCCCGCCAAAAAATCCGCCAACTGGCTCGTCGAGGGCGTCGCCCGCGAGGCCGCCCGCCACGAGCGAGACTCCGCTCGCGCCTCCAGTTCCCGCGATCGCCGTGAGCCTTCCTCCGCGGGCGGCGAGGGCAGGGGAGCGTCCCCTTTTCCCGCCGGCGAGACCAGCGAATCCGCCCTGCCTTCGCCCGGTGACCCCGAGGCCCAGCCTGCCCGCGCTCCCGATTCCCGCGATTCCCGCCCCGCCGACCACGCCGAAAAGGCCCCCGCAGCCCCCAATCCGCTCGATCGCTACCTCGCCGCATGGATGACGCCCGGCGACTACGCCGCCCTCCAGCCGAGTCTAGGCGCTGGCCTTTCCGTGTCCTCCGCTGAGCCCGGCGGGCTCGGCGCTGTCTCGCTCCCCGCCAGCCTTGGCGGCGGCCTGAGCGGCCTCGCTCTCCCTGGCGGCCCTGCCTCGCCCGATGCCCTCGGAGTCGCGCCTCCCGCTCCCAGCGCTCCGCCTCGCGACAATCCTTATCTCCAGACCTTCACGTTGCCTCCGGCCCCCGCCGTCGGCCTCCCCGCCACGCCACCGCCCCCCGCTCCCTCCACGCTCACTCCCGCGCCTTCGCCCGCCCCCGCCAATCCCGCCCCGCGCCCCTCCGTGCCCGACTTTGCGCGGCCCGCTCAGGACGAAAAATATTTCAAGCAGCTCAAGCGGTTTTAACGCAGGATTTAGGGCTTGGAATAGGGCACATCGGACGCTTGGCTCGACCGTTCAACGCATGGCACTGGCACTTTTATTTGCAGGACAGGGCGCCCAAAAGGTCGGCATGGGCAAATCGCTCGTCGAGAACTCCGCCGCCGCGCGCAGCCTCTACGCCGAGGCAGGCCGCGTCCTTGGCTGGGATCTCGCCAAGATCAGCTTCGAAGGCCCCGAGGCCGAGCTCACCCAGACCAAGGTCTGCCAGCCTGCGCTCTTTGTTCACGGCCTCGCGCTTCTCGCCGCCCTCCGCGAGGCGGGCAAGGTGCCGGCCGGCGAGCCCACGATGGCCCTCGGTCTCAGCCTCGGCGAAGTCACCGCCTACTGCGCGGCGGGCGTCTTTGATTTCGCCACCGGCCTCAAGATCGTCGCCGAGCGCGGCCGCCTGATGCAGGTCGCCTGCGAGCAGACCACCGGCGGCATGGCCGCCATCATCGGCGAAGAGCGCGCCAAGGTGCAGGAACTCTGCAAGGAGTTCGACATCGAGGCCGCCAACTTCAATGCCCCGGGCCAGATCATCGTCTCCGGCGAGAAGGCCAGGGTCGATGCCCTCGTCGCTGTCGCCAAGGATCGCGGCGTCAAGAAGCTCATGGCCCTCAATGTCGCCGGCGCCTATCACTCGCGCCTCATGGAGCCTGCCCGCGCCGCCTTCGCCGAGTACCTCGATGGCATTCCCTTCGCCGCGCCCAAGTTCACCGTCTTTACCAACACCACCGGTCAGGCGATCTCCGGCCCCGCCGCGATCAAGGCCGCCCTCGTGAAGCAAGTCGTCTCCTCCGTGCTCTGGGAAGACTGCATGCGCGCCTCCGCTGCCGCCGGCGCCACTGGCTACTGGGAACTCGGGCCTGGCGGTGTCCTTGCCGGCCTCGCCCGCCGCACCGAAAAGACCTGGGTAGTGAAAAGCTTTTCCGAATTCGCCGACATCGCTGCGGCCACAAACTGAGACTGAACGTAATGCCGCATCGTAACACTCGTAATTTCTGCATCATCGCCCACGTCGACCACGGGAAGACGACGCTCTCCGACCGCCTGCTCGAATACACCAACACCGTCGAGCAGCGCGTGATGACCGACCAGCATCTCGACGCCATGGACCTCGAGAAGGAGCGCGGCATCACCATCAAGTCGCACCCGGTCACGATGAACTATCGGGCCAAGGATGGTCAGGTCTACAAGCTCAACCTCATGGATACGCCCGGCCACGTGGACTTCTCCTACGAAGTCTCGCGCAGCCTCGCGGCCTGCGAAGGCGCGGTGCTCCTCATCGATGCCGCCCAAGGCGTCGAGGCGCAGACCGTCGCCAATGCCAGCCTCGCATTTTCGCAAAAGCTCAAGGTCATCCCGGTCATCAACAAGATCGATCTCCCGAGCGCCAATCTCGAGCTCTGCACCAAGCAGCTTGAGGATATCCTCACCATCCCGGCCGAGGAGGCCATCCTCGCCAGCGGCAAGTCTGGCATCGGCATCCAGGATATCCTTGAGGCCGTGGTCGCCCGCGTACCGCCCCCGCGCTGGACGGACTATCCGCAGACCCGCGCCCTCGTCTTCGATTCCCTCTACGATTCCTACCGCGGCGTCATCTCGTACGCCCGTGTCTTCTCCGGCTCCATCAAGGCCAATGAGCAGATGCTGCTCATGAGCAATGGCGTGAAGTCGGAGGTGAAGGAAGTCGGCGTCTTTACGCCCAAGATGGAGAAGCGCGATGCGCTCCGCGCCGGCGATGTCGGCTACGTCGTCTCCAACATCAAGACCACCTCCGACATCAAGATCGGCGACACCATCACGATCTCCAATAAGCCCGCCACCGAGATGCTCCCTGGCTACAAGGAGGTCCGCCCGATGGTCTTCTGCGGTCTCTATCCCTTGGAGAGCGACGACTACGAAAAGCTCAAGGCCGCCCTCGGCCGCCTGCGGCTCAACGACTCGGCCTTTGTCTATTCCTCGGAAAGCTCTATCGCCCTCGGCTTCGGCTTCCGCTGCGGCTTCCTCGGCCTCCTCCACATGGAGATCATCCAGGAGCGCATCCGCCGCGAGCACGACGTCGAGATCATCTCCACGTACCCGAGCGTTGTGTACCACGTCCTCCCGCAGGGCAAGGAGCTCATCGAGGTCGACAATCCCGTCAATCTTCCCGATCCCGGCACCATCACCGAGATCCGCGAGCCCACGATTACCGCCTCCATCATCATCCCCAATGATTCCATGGGCGATATCCTCTCCCTCATCATGGAGAAGCGCGGCGTCTGCGAGCACACCGACACGCTCGATATGAATCGCGTGATGCTGAAGTGCGTGCTCCCGCTCAATGAAATCCTCGTCGATTTCAACGATCGCCTCAAGAGCATCACCCACGGCTACGGCTCCATGGACTACGAGCTCGGCGAGTACCGCGTCTCCGACCTCGTGAAGATGGATATCATGATCAACGGCGACCCGGTCGATGCCTTTGCCAGCATCGTGCACCGCGAGAAGGCCGAGAGCAAAGGCCGCGAACTCTGCGAAAAACTCGCCGAGATCATCCCGCCCCAGATGTTCAAGGTCGCCATCCAGGCCGCCATCGGCGGCAAGATCATCGCCCGCGACAACGTCCGCGAAATGCGCAAGGATGTCACCGCGAAGTGCTACGGCGGCGATATCTCCCGCAAGCGCAAGCTCCTCGACAAGCAGAAGGAGGGCAAAAAGAAGATGAAGCAGATCGGCAAGGTCTCCATCCCGCCCGATGCCTTCATCAAGGTGCTCCAGAATAACTAAGCGCCGTCGTCTCAAAACTCCGCTCCAGCTTCCATGTTCTTCGGCCTCTTCGCCTCCCAGGAAAAAAAGATGCGGGACAACGCGGGCAACTGGCTCGAACTCGCCGAAAAGGTTTACCACTACCGCCGCGATGTCCTCACCGACGCGCAGAATGCCGAGCTCCAGGCGCGCACCGCCGAATTGAAAGGCCAGCTCAAGGAGCGCGCCGGCGCCGAGAAGCTCAAGCTAGGCATCGAGCGTCTCGAGGAAGTGCTTAAGCGCACGGGTGGGGCGATTTACCCGAAGAGCGCCCTCGTGGAAAACGTCGAATTCTTCCTCGTCGCCGCCCTCGTGATTCTGGGCATCCGCACGTACTTCGTGCAGCCCTTCAAGATCCCGACTAACTCGATGTGGCCGACCTACAATGGCATGACGCCCGAGGTCTTCGCCAAGTCCGAAGACGAACCGTCTGCCGTCGCTAAAGTCCTGCGCTTCGCCGCGTTTGGCGCTGTCGCCAAACGGGTCGATGCCCCGGCCTCGGGCGAGATTCAGATTCCCATCAACAACGATGGGCTGGGCGCGCCTCGCAAAGTGCCCGGTCGCACTTGGCTCATCATTCCCACCACGCTGAAAGAGTACACGCTGCTCGTCGATGGCCAGCCCGCCACCGTCCGCGTACCGCTCGATTTTGACTTCGATTGGGCGCTCCGCGACACGTTTTTCCCGTCCGCCGCCCCCACGCGCAATGCACCTCGCGACGACGTTGCCTACGCCCTGGTTCTCGAGCGCGAGAAAAACGCCATCCGGACTGATTCCCGCGGCAATCGCATCTGGCACACCGGCCGCCGCGTCGAGAAAGGCCAGCGCATCCTCTCTTTCGATATCCTCACCGGCGACCAGCTCTTTGTCGACCGCATGAGTTACCACTTCGTGAAGCCCTCTGTTGGCGACGGCTTCGTCTTCCGCACCGGCAATATCCCAGGCATCGCCGCGGACTACGGTGACCAGTACTACATCAAGCGCCTCGTCGGCGGCCCCGGCGACAAGATCGAGCTCCGCGGCACCGGCCTCTACCGCAATGGCCAGCCGCTCCAAGGCTCCATCGCCTTCGACGCCAATGCCAAGCAGGCCGGCCAGTACCCCGGCTATCGTCCCGGCGGCAATCTCCTGCCCGGCGGCATCCTCACGGTCGATGCGCGCCACTACTACGCCCTGGGCGACAATTCCCCCAATAGCGCCGACGGTCGCGTCTGGGGCTTCGTCCCCGAGAAAGACGTCGTCGGTCGACCGCTTTTCGTGTACTACCCCTTCATGAAGCACTGGGGCCCGGCCCGCTAGCGGGAGCCCGGGCGAGGGCAGGGGAGTCGTTCACTCCATCAGCGCCGCTAGGTTCAATCCCACGACGAGCACGCCGATCGGCTTGCCGCCGTCGAGCACCGGCACTGCAAACTGGAGCTGGCGCGAGCCCACCGATTTATCCACCTCGATCGAGCCCTGCCACACCGCGCCCGCCATCGGCACGTCGTGCTTCGGCTGCCCCTGGTGGCTCCACGACGAGGTCTTCGCCAGGAAGCCAACCTTGCGGCCTGCCGCGTCGGAGACGAAGGCCTCGGTCACGCTCGCACCCTTTTTCGCCTTCAAAACTTCGCCCACCGCCCCCTGCGCCAATCCGCGCACGAGCGGATCGAGCGCGTGCAGCGACTTCCATTTCTCCTCGGTCATGCTGGCCAGCGCCTCAGACAGCTGGGCGTTCTGCGCCCGCACGGCCTTGACCACGACCGCATCGGCCGCCCACGCGCGGACCTCGGCGATCTGGGTGTCGACCTTGGCTTGGATCTTGGCATCGAGCTGCGCCGCCAGCGCCGCAACAGGCGCCAGCAGGGTAAGGATGGAAACGAGGAGGGATTTGGGTTTCATGGGATTTATAGGCTATGGGTTGGGAGAAAGTCGCATGGTCAGAAAATGAGCTGTATCCGGCTCAGGAAGCGGCCTTGCCGCGCAGCCGGTCCCGCTGGGTCCCCGAGGACATAGTTGAAAAACAGCCGCAGGTCGTCGCCCTTGATCGAGTAGTTCACGCCCAGCACCCAGTCGGTGCTCGTTGTGCCGGCCGTCGCCGTGTTGCCATCATGGCGCTCGTACCGCAGCAGCCCTTGCCAGACATCGGGAACGAAGAACCAGGTGCCCTGCAGCGTGAAGCCGTCGGCTCGGGTATCCACACCCGTCACGCGATCCTGCCGCGAGTTGAGATACTCCGCCGCCAGGCCCAGGCGCCCTTGGGTGTACTGCGCATCCGCACCCCACGCGGTCCGCACCCCCGCGAATGCGCTGCCCGTATCGCGCGACCGGTAGCCATTGACCGCTACCGCCAGCGCGCGACCCGCCGCCCGGTAGGGCGCCGCTGTCAGCCGCCCCGCGTACATGAACTGATCGTTGTCGTTGTTGCCGTTGTTGACGCCGTTGCCGTTGAAAAGCGCTACCGTGTATCCAAATTTCCGATGCGCCAGCTCGCCCGAAACGCCGATCCCGATCTGGCGGCCCACGGTGAGTAGGTCGTTGGGCAGCGAGCGCTCCACGGCCAGCAGCTTCGTATCGGCGAGTAACTGCTCGTAGCCGAAAGGCGTCTTGAACTGGCCGACCTGCACCATCGCAGCCTCGCTCGGCGTCCACGCCACAAACGCATCCGTCAGATGGGCCCGATAGCTGGTATTCCCCGCCACCGCGTTGTTGCCGAAATCCGACTGCATCACGAAACGAAATTTTTCCGCAAATGCCCCCGCGACCGTCATCCGCGCGCGCCGAAGCAGCACACGGTCGTAGATCCCTGTGTAGCGGCTGTCCGGCGCGTCGCCGGCCTCCGCCTGCGCATGAATGAAGCCTCCGATCGTCAGCCGCTCCTCCTTGCCGCCAGCCTTCAGCACCACGCCCGGCGACGAAGCAGCACCCAGTTGCCGCTTCAGCGCGCTCACATCCTTGACCGTCGGCGCCAGCTCGTCGGCGGTGACGGTCGCGCCCAGTCGCGCCTCCAGTCGCTGGAGCGTCGCCTCGATGCGATTCAGACGTTCTTCCACTGAAAGCGCCTCCGCCGCAGAAACGGGCACGAAAACGACCGTAGCCACGGCCAGCGCAAGGGATGAACGGAGGTAACGCATAGAGAACAAATCGGGCAAAACGCCCGCTTTGGCCTTTTCGACCCCCATACGTCCAAACTTAAGACCCCAGACCATGCGGTCGCTACCCAGCACTGCTTCGCAATAGTCCCCAGCCAGCAGCCAGCTATTTACGACACACGACCTCCACCGGCCTCCACGCGCAGAACCCACACCAGCGTGCACAATATACGTTATGTTAAGTTGAAATTTACCGTGAACGGCGCTTCTTTCCACCTTCATTTTCGAAGGAGGTGAAATTGGTCACCAGTTTGTAGGTGAAAGTGGTCACCAGCCATTTTCAGGATTCTCCGCGTGGGAGGAGAGAAAACATTAGTGATTTTTTATAAACACCTTCCGTAGGTTATGGTAAACCTCTTCCGCCCGGCTCGAAATGAGCTCAGTTCCGCGTGATTGAGCACTCTTTGGCCCCCCGCTCTCAGCTCAATCGGTCGCTCGGGACCAAATCCCACTTCGCATCAAGGACTCGACGTCTCCCTCTCCCCTTCCATGGTTCAAAAATCAGTTGTTCCCGGCAGTTGGGCGTCCAGACGATCAATTCGGCACTAACTAGGTCTGAAAGCGCTTCGCGTACTCGTCTTAGGTTGGAGCGTATCGAAGAACGACTCATTAGTCCGCTCTCCTGTATCACCTGCGAAAGAGTTAAAGGGAAGCTTGCCGCTTTCCCTATGAGCTCGCTGCGCTCACGAGTGATGAGGTCGCATAACCAATGGCAGAGCGGCGTAAGGCGTGCGGTATTCCTCAGGCGACGGGCCCCGCATGTGACACCCGCAGCCATTAAAGTATGGAACTCGACCTCGAGGACCTTGCAGCGCTGCAACGACCGGCGATCTCTAGCATTCAGCATGAGATATGGTCCGGAGTAGACGGTTGTTCCCGAGGCTACCGATCTCACTGTCAGATTGGCGCCTGCGAGAACTGCTATTGCATCCCGAATCTCACTGGACTTGAACTCACGCCCAAGTGTTCGCAAACGCGAACGCACTTCACTGATCGCCAAGCGCGTCCGTATCGCTTGGCGAAAACCTAGGCCATCCGAAGCTATCATTTCTTCGTATGCCAGTTGTTGAGAGATGCGAAAGACCACACATTCCCGGGGACCGGGTAGTATCTGCTTGTCGGTTTCGTCTTCGGCGGAGCGGGATGGGAATTCGGCAGGAGAAATGACGGAAATAAAGTGAGCGGTGCCCCATTTGAAATCGAATCTGACAGGATCTAGAATCTCGTGCTTTGCGCCAGAAGAACGTGCTGACAATAGGAATTTTGGTACTGACTCGTAGAACTCTGAGTCGAATGCGATTTCACCGTACGGCACTAATTTTTGGAAGAATGTAAGCTGTATATCCCCTGTGAATGACTGTGATCCGTCGTGGTCTGTAAATGGTTTGCTAGGACCCGTCATTTCTGTACTTCCATTCATAGTCTTTTACCGCGTTAAGGATAACAGCGTTTGTGAATGGATCGTAGTGCTATCCATGAACCAATGAAGCGCTGTTTCAGCTCCGTTCTGTTGTATAATATAGAATGGGCCATCATGAAGGCTGACATCGCAATACCGCCACTCGTATGGACTGGAGGTAAATGATTGTCTGTAAGTTAATAAAAGCCTGAAAAAGGTGGCCATGCAGGTCATTGCAAAAATTCGCTCCATGACTGCGTTTCGGGCTTCGTGAATACGTATATCGCTAGTATTCCAGGAAAAATTTTCGACGAAAGTGCCATAAATCTTGTGCTCCCAGCGGTGAGCCCCTCCCCACGGGCGACAGTACAGCCCGGCCGGTATGTCTGCCTGCTCCCAAAACATGCGCCAGTTTATGAAAGCGTAGCAGTCTCGCGATGCGAACGGCGGATGGGGAAATGCGACTGATTTTATACGGATTGCGATGCATGCCAGCTTCAGAGATCCTGAAGAGTTCTTTAATAGAATCTTCCTTATTCGTCTGGAAATTGTCTTGTATATAGATCGTAAGGAAGCCGTGTTTTCGTGTGGACGCAGGGGCTGGTCCTGGAGTGCATGAATATTATATCGAACCATTGCATGGCTTACGGCTCCCCTATCGGGCGTATCGTGGTCTCCGGCCGCGGTAGCCAGATAAAGTCCGAGTCTGCGTCCATGGATCGAGCGGGATGTATTCGACATCTTACTATTCGATGCGGAACCGAGAAAACTGGCCGCAAGGTTAAGTCCCTTGCTTCGGTGGGCCCTGAATTGATCCATAAGTGCGTTTGCTTCACTAAACCTGACTCCTGTGAGGCTTTTCCGATTCTCAGGTGAAATAAGACTGCGTCCGCATTGATAGCAGGCGTCCGGATAGTTCCCGTGAGGTGAGCCATAGGGCGACTCCGCTCCGCAGCAATCACAGCGCGTCGTTAGACGTTGGTCCGGATGAAGTGGGCAGAAATCAAGTAGCCGTAGTTGATGAAAGAATCCATGATAGCCGATTGAGGTGCACTCTCGGCAGCGACGCAAATGTGGCGCAGCCAACTCGTTCAGGGCGCGATGCGGGATGCCTCCAAAATAGCCGTGAAGGTGACCCATGCTTAGGTTGTCAGCGGTGGAGCCTACCAGTTCGGCTAGCCGATTCACAGTATCGGGCGTAAGTATGCGCCAATCGATAGGCCTATATGGAGAGCATACTTTGCTGATGCGTGTGTTGTTTGATCGCAGAATCCTCAAGAAATGACCGCCTGTCAGGCCATTACGCATGCAGAAGCACTGCATGAGCGACCATAGTGACTCGCCTGGCCAGGGGCCGTCGCACTGTCGCCAACAATATCTTCGCGAGTGATGCCGGTTGCCTAATACAATAATGCGCGCACCATGGCACGGCATATCTCTCGGAAGTTGCGTATTAGCCTGCATGGGATTGAGCTGCGTCCACGCTGAACTGTCTGAACTTCAGAAATCCAGTATTTGTTATAATCTCTTCCAGTTGTGACTTGCAGATGCGTGCTTCGATCCCGTAGCTCAATCCCTGCCGGCACAGTGCATTAATCGTGTGTGCGAAGTGAAGCATCGGAATTTCTTCATATCTGCTTAACGCGTGTTTCACTGTGATCTCGAGAAATGTATCCCAGATTAGCGTGGAGAGGTTTGGTAACCGCCATCCGGCATCAAACGCGTCGGGGAAGAAGTATCGCGTGTAGGTCCATCCGCTGCCCTTTGGATACTCGGTGGAATCGTAACCTCGAAGGCAATATTCCAGCTCATCCACTGATATTATTCCATGAAATGCGAAGTCATGGGCCATAAAGCGTCCTATGATGTGGCGCTTGCCGGCCATCTGGAATGCTTGGCGCTGATGAATCAACTCCGGCTGTCCGAAAAAGCAAAGTGCAAGCATCGCCCCCTGCTCTTCTAGGTCGTCGTATAATTCAATCAGCCACTCATATTCATGGGCTTGAAGTTTGTGCGCGTTATCTAGGAAAAGGACAACTTGCCCTCTGCCTGAGCGATCAGCCCTATCAAGCAGTCGTTGCAAGAGCCTGATTCGCTTCCGCACTGTCCTGCCTACTGTGGGATCTGGATCCCCGGAACAATCGAGAAGGCCCGTGAGGAAGTCATCCTTGTTTGGTCGCAGCTGCCGATGGCAGCGATGGCTTAGTATCGTTAAATCCGGAATTCTTTCCGCTACGGATATCTCAAGATATCTTCTCGCCTTCGATTTTCCAAGCCTCATGCCTCCGGCCACGAGAAGGCCAGGCTCCCGCTCGTCCAGCATGCGAATAACCAGGCTCTCAAGATCTTCGATGCGCTTTGTTGATAAGGCGTAGTCATCACGCTCGACAGGATGACTGCCTGGCTCTATATTTGGGCGCGTTTGCATCCCTTTCAAAAGGAAATTGCTGCCCGCACGGGGGCGGGGATCTTAGTTGGATTTGTCGTCGGCTGCGGGGGCAGACTTGAATGTCCCGAAGCAGGATTTGAAGGGAGCCCGACGAGCTTTTTTCTTAGTTTCACCAGCGATCTCTTGCCGCGGAGCCACGCCCGGATCGGGTCTGCCTTCCGCAGTACCAGGGTCGGGGTCGCAGCGCGTCCGGCCGTGCGCTCCGCGACGCTACCAAGAAACCAGTTACCGGGACTTCGGTGTCCCAGCGACGACACGACGACGAAGCGTGGGCGCTCGGACTCGGCGGTGCGCACGAGCACGTCGTCGGCGCTGCCGACAGCGACCACCTCGCGCACGGCCACGCCGCGCTTGCGGCTGCCTTCCGCCACCTCGCGCAGCGAGCGCTTGCGCACCGCGCCGAGCCACTTGGACGCCTTCGCATCGCCCTTCAGGACGCGCGGCAGCTCGACGGCGTGCACGAGCGTTAGAGGACTGGAGAGGCGGCGGGCGAAATCCGTGGCGACGTCGACCGCCACCTCCGCAGCAGGGGAAAAGTCGGTGCCGCACAGGATCCCGTCCGACGTGACGGACTTCAACTTCGGTTTCGATACGGGCTTTGATTTCATGGGGATGATGCGAGGGTTGAATGCCATCCGGTCGCGGCGGCGCCGGGGAATTACGGACTCAACGCTCCATAAGGAGCGAATCCAAGTCCAAGGGTTGGGTGAACATGGCGAGCGACCCGTCCGGGTTGCGAGGCCATTCTCCCCGCGGGCGGTCCCAGTACAACTCGAGGCCGGTGCCGTCGGGATCCCGCAGGTAGATCGCTTCGCTGACGCCGTGATCCGAGGCGCCGTCGATGCGGACCCCGTGGGCCAGCAGCCGGCGCAACGCGTCGGCGAGGTCGGCGCGCGTCGGGTACAGGATGGCGGCGTGGTAGAGCCCGGTCGACCCGGGCTGCGGCGGAGACCCACCGCGGCTCTCCCAGGTGTTCAAGCCGATGTGATGATGGTAGCCGCCCGCTGACAGGAAGGCAGCCTGGCGTCCGTATCGCTCGGTGACCTGGAATCCCAGCACTCCGGAGTAGAACCCAATGGCGCGCTCGAGGTTCGAGACCTTCAGATGGACGTGCCCGATGGAGACCCCGGTTGCGACGGGCCGGCACGCGGGATTGGGACGTTCCTCGGTGACGGTGGATTCAGTGTGTTTCATGGCCAGAGGATACCACCTGCGTGGAGAAGCCGCCACTGCGTCGCCTGGGGTTTAGCTATGCGCATTCTGCATGCTTCGAAGTTGAGGCGACGGTCCGATCTGCCGACGCTCAGTTGCCGACGGGGCGAAAACGATTCAGGAGGGAGCTACCCGCGGGCCCGACTAATATCAACTGGGAGTCGGATATAGTGGAAACCTCGTAGCTGCGGCGGCAGAGAAGACCGCGACATTACCTGGAGACTGCATCGGGGACGACACGAGGAGGGAGGCGTATTGCCACCGCCCCGCAGTTCGAAAGATACCGATTCGTGCTTCGGAAATCGCGAATTTATCTGGCACTGGCGATTGGAGGGACGTTGATCTTCAGCTGGTGGTTCATGTCCGCCGAAACAGCCCCAAATAGCCAACAGGCGCCTCCCCCAGGTAGCGCATTCGCTGAGGAATAAAGCGGCCACAACCGCTAGACGGGACGGAGAATCAGACGGAAGGCTCCGCTCCAACGGGATGACAGATAAGATGCTGGGGCTGCATGCAGCGCGGCACGCATCAGCGCCAGCCCCCGTGGTGGACCGGCGCCCATTCCGAGCCTCGCGTCGCCAAAGATCCACGCCCACGCCTGCGCAAACATCGCCTCGCCCTTTCAGCGGGACAGCTTTCACGAGATATTTCCGGGGACGCGTCGAATCCGCTAAGCTCCGCGGGCGCGGCGATGAGGAAAAGCTTTCACACGCCCTCCGCCCGCGCGTTCACTGAGGCTGGGATAGGCGTCCGAGCCTCCGGCTCTCGGCAGCCCGAACACGAGGAGATGAAACGCCAGTCCCGCGCGCGTACGCGTGTTTGCGTAACGACAGGCCGCCCCAGTCCAGGTAGGCTGGTTTCGGCTATCGCTTCATCACTATGATCCTTCGCTGTTTCAGATCATCCCTTTCACTGTTGCTGGTTGTTGCGGCTCTGCTTTTCACGCCCCTTGCGCGTGCCGTGAGTTCCAATGACATCGTGCCGGCCAATATGATTGGCCGCACCCTCACGATGCGTTACAACCCCTCGCGCTCGTTCGAGACCAATCTCAGCCTCAGCAGCAACATTTTCTACATCCAGCTGCTTTCGGCCACCACCTACCTCCGCTCCGGCAGTGGCACGCCCGGCATCGTGACCGAAGGCGGCACCTACACCGTTGTCTCGACCAGCGAGAGAGAGGGCATCCGTACCACGGTCCTCTCCTTCAATACCAACTTCACGCGCCCCGGCGACACTGTTCCGGTGACGATCTCCATGCAGTCGGTGACGGATGAGATCTTCACCAGCAATTTCACGCTCACGCAGTCCGGCACCGGCGCGTCTGCCACCGGCTACTACTATCTCAGCGAAGTGGATCGCACGCCCGCGATCACGAGCCCCAACACGGCCACTGCGATTTCAGGCCAGCAGTTCACCTATCAGATCACGGCGACGAATACTCCCACCAGCTACCGCGCCGTCGCGGTCTCCACGATCCCGTCCCTCTCAGTCAACAATTCCGGCCTCGTCAGCGCCACCTTCCCGGCGCCCGGACAGTATAGCTTTAATGCCGTCGCCTCCAACGCCAGCGGCTCCGCGTCCATCCGCGTGGTCGTCACGGTTTCCGCGGCCCCCGTCACCGCTCCCGTCGTCACCAGCGCCGCGCAAGTAAACGCAACCGTCGGCGCGCCCTTCACCTATGCCATCATGACCACGCCCGCCGCCACGTCGTACGTCGCGTCGGGCGGCAATGCGCCCGTCGCGCTCAATCCCACCACCGGCGTCGTCACCGGCACGTTCACCACCGCCGGCACGTTCACGTTCTCGTTCACTGCGCTCAATGGGTCCGCCGCAAGCCCCGTCACCACCGTCACCGTAACGGCCACCGGCTCGACCAACGCCGTCGTCGTCGAAGCGCCCAATGTCGGCGCCTTCGCCGGTACTTACAGCGGCCAGCAATTCTCCGGCATCCCGGGACCGGTCGCCACCAATCTCTTCGGCGACTTTGTCGCCACCGTCACCCCCGGTGGCGTGCTTACGGCCCAAGCCGGCACGCTCACCGGCCGCGTCGACGCGAGTGGCAATGTCACGTTCGACGCTTCCGGCTCCAACCTCGCGTTTGGCTACACCACCGGCCGCATCGAGAACAACCGTCTCACCGCCACCGGTCATTTGACGATCCAAGGCCGGCTCCTCGCCACCTACCGCATCGATGCGCCGCGCGCCGCCGCGAGCACTTCGGTCAGTGCCATCGCCTCGCCGGTAAATCTCGTCGGCTACCGCAACCGAATCGGCCAGACCTTCGAGTTCACCGTCACCGGTGCCAGTGGCGGCCCCGTTTGGGGCACCGATGTCTACACCGATGATTCCTCCGTCGCTCGAGCCGCCGTGCACGCTGGCGTCGTCGCCGTCGGCCAGACCAGGACCGTCGTCGTGACTATCCTCCCCGGTCAGTCGAGCTACGCTGCATCCACGCGCAATGGCGTCTCGAGCGCCTCGTGGGGGGCATGGAGCGGCAGCTACTCCTTCGCGGGTGGCGGCATCCTCACCGGCACCGCCACGGCCTCGGCCCGCCCCGCGCTGGCCCCCGGCTTTGTCACCCTCTCCAGTGCGATCTCCGCGGGCGGACGCCTCGTGCTACCCATCGCCGTCAGCGGCGGCGGCACCTATGCCTACCAGTGGTTCCTCAACGGCGTCGCGATCGCCGGCGCCACCGCCAATCCCTACGTGATCGAGAGCGTGCGCGCCACGCACGCCGGCACCTACACCGTGGACGTCACCAATTCCCTCGGCACCACCCGGCTCAGCGCCGGTAGCGTCACCGTCAGCAGCGTCGGCGCGCCCGTAATCGCGCTCCAGCCCATCAGCAAGACCGTGTCGCCCGGCGGCACCTTCACGATGGCCACCAGTGCCTCCGGTGCCGGCAATGTCTATCAGTGGTTCCGCAATGGCGTCGCGCTCGCGGGGGAGACCGGAGCGATACTGCTTCGGCAGAACGTCATCGCGTCCGATGCCGGTCAATATACTGTGCGCATCACCAATTCCGCCGGTTCGGTGACAAGCAACGGCGGCACCGTCACCCTATCGCCGACCGCCTCGCGCCCTGCCAATATCTCCGTGCGCGCCAATGTCGCCGCCGGCCAGAATATCATCCCCGGCATTTCCGTTTCCGGCGTGGGCTCCAAGCGCATCATGGTGCGCGCGGTCGGCCCCGGCCTCGGGCAGTTCGGAGTCGCCGGCATCATGTCCGATCCCAAGCTCGAGATCTATCGCGGATCCACCAAGATCGGCGAGAACGACAATTGGGACGGCGCCGCAGCCACCACCACCGCATTCGCAAGCGTCGGAGCCTTCGGCCTTACCGCCGGCAGCCGCGATGCCGTCCTTGTCACCGAGCTCACTGCCGGGCAGAACTACACCGTCGTCGTCTCCGGAGTCGCCGGCTCCAGCGGCGTCGTGCTTATCGAAGTATACGACGCCGATGCGCCCGCCACCTCCACCAGCCGCCTGACTAATGTCTCCGTCCGCGGCAACGCCGGCACCGAAGCCTCCACGCTCATCCTTGGCTTCGTCCTCGGCGGGCAGGGCCCGCGCACCCTCCTCGTTCGCGGCGTCGGCCCACAGCTCGCCTCCTTCGGTGTCACCGGCGCTATCGGCGATCCCCGCTTCCAGATCTACGACTCCGAACAACGCGCCGTTCTCGCCAACGACAATTGGGGCCAAGCTGACTTCCTCGGTGAGTTGGTGCAGGCGACCTCACACGTCGGCGCGTTCGCCCTCGAACCCAACAGCCGCGACGCCGCCACCCTCACCCTCCTCAACCCCGGTGCCTACACCATCCACCTCAGCGGTGCCGGCACCACCACCGGCGAGGCCCTCGTGGAGGTCTACGAAGTTCCGTAGCCGGCTTCTCCGACCCTAGGGCGTGTCTGCAAAATGGAATAAGGAACAAGTGAGCGGAGCGGTGTCGAAGGAGCGCAGATGAAAGATATCCGCTTCAGTCTACCTGACCCACTTTGGGATCGGCTAAAAAAATAAAGCTGAGCGGAAGAAATGAGGCTTACCAAACGGTTAACTACCGCGTGGGCGACCCCAAAGGATGATCGTCTGATGGTGGAGGCGATGGTGTATATATTTCGGACGGGTATACCGTGGCGTGACTTGCCTGAGCAGTTTGGCAAATGGTCAGGAGCCTACTGCCGCTGCGGCGATGGACGGCGGCGGGGTGATGGGATCGCTTGCTTGCGGCTTTGGCACGAGGCGCGCGGGGTACGACCCGGTTCATCGACTCGACGCACGTCAAACTGCACCAAGACGGAGCCAACCCCGGAGGCGGCCAAGGCGAGCAGGCGATCGGCCGCACCAAAGGCGGACTCAACAGCAAGATCGCCGCCGTAGTGGAGAGTCACGGGCGGGCGGTGGCGCTCAGCCTGCATCCAAGCCCGTGCAGCGACATCCGCACCGCAGGTTAGCACGCCTGCTTGCTGCGAGGTCGCACGCTGGTTGCCGACAAAGGCTTCGACGCCGATGCGCTGCCCGCGTCACTTTACTTCGGCGGACGTACGTGCGTCCCACGGCGGCGGAACTGCTCACGCCCCTTCTCCCGCCCGCTTTATCGCCGCCGTCATCGGATCGAAAACTTCTTCTGGCGCATTAGGTGTCATCGCCGCATCAGCACTCACTACGACAAACTCGCTTCCACCTTCGTCGCCTTCGTTCAACTCGCCGCCGTCCTCGATTGGCTCAAGAACTGATTTTTGCAAACACGCCCTAAGTCCGTGGAATGCCATGGACTCATTGGACAGCCTGGGGAGCTGATTGCCCTGTATGTCGAGGGGTTCAGCCAACCACTCGCGTGGAAGATCACGCGCGCCAACCAGAAAAAAGAATACCCGCGTATCTACGGCGGCAAGGAATTGGCGCAGTGGTTTCAGCAGAATTTTAAGAGAGGTGAGTTAGTCACCGGAAATCCGCTCCCCAAACGAATTACGCCTGCGAAAGAACCGCTCCAGCGCTTTGAACTCGGCAGCGCCTGCCGACTCTTCACCGTAGAGCGATTTCACTAGATGGCGGCGATCCGAACCGGATCTTCGGTCGAGCTATCCGTTTCTTGAATTCTTCACACTAGATTGGAGTTTCGTGAGATCAGCCTCAATTTCGTTCGGTTCCGGTACGTCGATGAGGTTTCCGGCGGCTGGTCATGCTCGAAAAAGGAATACTTGGTCATGAAGTCATCCAGGAGTTTGCAGTCCGACTCGACGATTTTCGCGAGTGGCCCGAGCTTAGCATCGCGCGACCTTCCCCAGGCTTGGGCGCCGTTGAACACCGCTGGACCGAAGATGGACCATACGATCATCGCGTAACCCACCACCAAGCTGGAAAGCCACAAGCTCCACACGAGGTCTTTGGTCTCCCAGTGGCTGAACCACGCCAGCGCCAGGCAGCCGGCAACAGCCAACGCATCCGGCCAGGCTCGCACCCAAGGATTGGGGTGGTTGGCCGCGATCTTTTTCATCTCCGGGCATGGGAGCAAACGCACATGCATCGGGCGCTTTTCGTCAACGAATGCGCACAACCTCTCGTCTCTAGCGTGACGGCGAATTCACGATGGTGCGCGCTGGCGGTCATAGCGTCCGGAATCCTTCGCTTCGTTCGGAATGACAAGACAGGACAGCTCACCGCGGTTCACTTCGCGTGCTGCATCGATTCGACCTCACAACGGTCGGCGTGGCGATGAAGGCGGTTGCTTCGCCTAAATCAAACGCAGCCGGAACCGGGTGTTCCGGTCGCGTTCCTATGGTTGAAAAGCGTGGGCAGTTCCGGCGGCGTGGGTGTGGGGATCACTTCATCTCTTTTTCCATGGCCTCGAACTCACCCCTTTTCCAAACGAGATAGTTCCGGGCTTCTTCGAGCGAGTCATTCACCTCCTTCGAAAGATCGAACCGATGCTCGTGGAGGAAGGCGTTGATGTCTTTGATCAGGGCGTCCACTCCCACCATGGTGCCTTTTTTGGCATCCCAGGCTCTCTGCTTGTAGGTCAACGACCGGTTGAGGTCGCCGCGATTGGCGGTGCTGCTGTTCCGCAGTACGTCCTTCGCGCTTTGCAGGTGCTTCGCCGCGATCGCATCGGTGGATTCAATGTAGTGGCGGGTTTGCCCGAAGCGTCGTTTGAGATCCTTCAGGCGTGCGGCCATCGTCTCGGCGGTCTGGGCATTGGTTGCTCGCTCCGCGACAAGGGACTTGGTCTTCTGGTGGTATCTCTCGACCTCGCGTTTGACGCGGTCGGAGGACGGATCGGCCTTGAGTGCAGTCATCAACCATTCTCCCGCCTCCTTATAGAGCCGGCTCTTCTCCCGGTCTGGTTCCTCGTCGCCCCGGAGCTGCAGAATACGGGACAGATGGACGGCGGCTAGGGCGGCAAACGGGGCGTCCTTGGTGGGGTCATGGTCGCGCACGACGGCCCGCATCGCCTGTTCGGCTTCGAGTCCGATGACGCCGGCGTGCACATGATAAAGCAGGCGCAGGTTGCCGGGATTGGAACGCAGCAGGCTCTCCAGATAATGCTTGTTCCTGAGGGTCGGATCGCCGGCCAGATCAGACGGAATGAACCCGAAGCTCGTTTCCAGAAGCCGAGCCTGACCGTCATCGAAGTCGCTGCGCACAAAGCGCTCCTTGGCGTCGGCCAGTAATTGGTAAACGCGGGCCGGGTCGCGGCCTTTTTCGAACTGGCTGCCGGAGGTCTTCTGCAGGCCCCGCCACACGCGCAGGTCGTTCGGCAGCTTCCTGTAGGCTTCGAAGTAGTTGTCGAACGCCCCGGCGAAGTCCTGCTCGAATTCGAGGCAAAGACCGCGCAGGAGGAGCGCTTCCGAATGGCCCGGGACGAGCTCCAGCGCGCGCTCGATATCGGGCTTCATCCCGTTGAAGGTTTCCGCCTGTGAGTTGGGCGTCCACAGCGAGTGGATTAGCGTCGCGCGACGGATCCGCATCTCGGCGTCGTCGGGTATCAGGTCGATGGCGTCGTTAAAATTTTCCAGCGCCCTCACCGGCTCTTTCAGTTCAAGAAAAATATGACCGCGGGTCCAGCGGAACGCGCCGTTCTCGGGCTCCAGTTCGATGGCTGCGTCGGCCTCTTCCAACGCTTCGGCCGGGCGCTTCAGCGTGCGCAGGATGCGGGCGCGATTGATGAAGGCCTTTGCGAGGGTCGGGTCATGCTGCACCGCGGAGGCGAGGTCGGCGAGAGCGGCTTCTGGGTCCTTCCTGAATTCGAAGTAGAGCAGCGCGCGCAGATTAAGCGCGGAGGCGTTGCGGGGATACTCGCCGAGGAGCGCGTTGACGTGTTTCCACGCATCGTCGTGGTTGCGCTCGAAATAGAACAAGCGCGCCTGCTCGAGCATCGCGCCCTCGTTCCACGGCGAGCGCGCGAGCACCACGGACAAATCCGCGCGAGCTTGATCGAATTGGCGACTGTCGTTGGCTTGTCGCGCGCGCTCGACCAACGCGGCATTGTCCTGCGCGCGCGCGAGCGGGGCGAGAAGCGCGTAGCAAGCGCACCAGAGCCCCATCAACAAGACGTGCCGACACCTCCCGGTCCTATGAAAACGCATGGTCGCGATGCTGGAAACCTGCACGGGACGAAGCAAGGCGTGAACCTCGCGCGAGGTTCCGAGCCGCTGAGTTCGCACGTTTCACCGCTCGGGCCGTCTATCGAAATTAGAGTGACCTACCGCCCAGCGGGGACGCCGTTTTGGACCTGGAGTTCGATTTTGGCGCAGGACAGTCCAGCGCTCACGGCTTCTAGGGTCAGTGTTCAAGATGCGAAGCGCCATGGCGTGAAGGTAACGCCCCCGTGCTCCTTCTTTCCGAGGCCCGTTCCCGGGCGGATGACGAGCACACCCTCCGCCTTGGGTTCTCATCCATCAAAGGCCTATGGCTCGCGGCAGCTGGGGAGATGCTGGCGGCGCGGCAGGCGAAGGCGTTTACCTCGGTGGAGGATTTCCTGCGGCGGACGAATCTCAGCGCGAAGGAGCGCAGGGCTCTGGCGGGTACGGGCGCGCTCAACGCCCTCTCCGGCCATCGAAAGGTGGGAATGCGGGGGGGGTCGAATCGCAGGCGTCGAATGATGAGCTGTTCCGGTGGGCGATGGCCGAAGGCAGTGGCGTGGGTGACGTGCCCCTCCTATGACGCCGGTTGAACGCGTGCGAGCGGACTACAGTCACACCGAGCTTACGACCGGGGCGCATCCGATGAAGCTGATACGAGACCAGCTTAACGATGTGTGGCCTGCGGACGAATTGAAGTGGTGTGCGACCGGGCAACGTGTAACCTTTGCCGGAGCCGTGACGTGCCGCCCAGGCGTCGCACGCCGAGCGGTGGTGTTCGTCACGCTGGAGGACGAGACGGGGACGGCATGTTTGCTGCGAGGTCGTAGTGCACCTCTGGGTGCGAAGCATTTCAAAACCGGCAAAGCGATTCTTCGCGATCGGCGCGATGGTTTCTCTCACGAAAGGGCTGCGGAAGGCCAATTCCTCCGAATCCCGAAAAGTAGAGACATCTCACTCGGAAAACGAGGAATGAGAAGGCCGTGAGCACGGCCCAAGCTGCACGCGAGCGTTGAAGCTCCGCTCGCAGCGCTCTGCGGGATACGTTGATCGAATCCCCCACGCAGCTCAATTCTTCCTTACTCACGGGCGAATCCGCCTCGCTCGGACCGTTCTACGCCGGATTGTCGCCGGAGCGATCCGAGCAGGTGTCGCCGAACGCGTCAGCCATATCGCGCAGCTCCCCTTGAGCCATGGTGACCATCCCGCATTCTGGCGGCGCATCCTCGACGGGGTCGGTGTCCTCTGAGTAGAATCGCCCGAAACATTCCCCGGCGTCTCTCCCGTCATGTCGGAGTCCCGACTATCGCGATTGGGGCCTGGTCCTCAGAGGCGCTGGCTCCGAATTATCCTGCAAACTTGACCTCCCCAGCAATCCGCTTAGCGCTGACAAAAGCATTCGGGCCCGCTTCAGAGGAGCGGGCTCGTTGCTTAAACTCCCATCAGCGCGGGAGTTCGATGATCTGGGGAGTCACCGTCTGCCGAGGCGGCACGTTGGCCCGCAGGATCTTCGCTGGAAACCCGGCCCGCCCGGTGACGGAGACATCCGCGCCGCCGCGCACAAGCAACGCTTGGTCCTTGCCGAGGATCGTGTTCACCGCGCCTTCGCGGACGGTGACATCGCCGTCGATCACGAAGAGGATGAACGCATCCGCGCCGTCGGCCGCGGTGATCGGAGTCTGCACCGCAGGCTCGAGCGTGAGCAGGTTGCACGTGAAACCCTCCTTCGAGAGGATGGTACGTGGGCGCAGGGATGCGCCGGGGTTTTCGAGAGTAGTGATTGGATTAATCATGATACGTTGGTTCGAATTTGGTGCGGGAAACGACGCATTCGCGCCGCGTCCCGCTGGGATGATGGGACGGGTTGACAGCAGGCGACCGGCGCTCGAGTGCCGACGCGGCAAAGCCGAAGTCGGCTCAGTCCTCGAGCCCGGCGAAGATCGGGCAGACCGCACGCATCACGACTCCGAATTCGAGGGAGTAGTTGGTCATGGTATTCATGAGGGGTCCGGGAGCGTGTCGGAAGGTGTGTCACCTTCAGCAGAATTGCAAACCGCCCAGCTACGCGGCCAAAAGTAGGAAGCTTGATCGGCCAAGCCAGCACCGGCGCACGGCCAGTCCTACTTTCGCGGCCTCCGGTGAGTGAGATCGCATCCGTCCTGGGAGGGGACCGGCAGTACGCCTAGTCCTCTTCCGCTTCGCCTATGGGCCCGCCATTCGCAGGCAGCGATTGCGGGAAACAGAGAAAGTAGAGCATGAGCCACCAGTTCCACGTGCTCGGGTAAAGCAGTAGGGGCAAGGCCGAGCATCCGAACGCGGCGAGCACGACCGCGACCGGCCATCCAATGACGCCGGCGGTCGCCGCCACGATGGCCGGCAGGACGAAGACGAAGACCGCGACCGTGTAATTCAGGACCCACGGGCCGAGGAAGAAACCCTCCCCGCGGTCGAACCCCGTGCCGCAATCCGGGCACCGCCGACGAATGCGGAGCGAACGCGGCGGAAAGAGGGTCTTGCCGCCGCAGTTCGGACACCGGTGAGCAACGCCGCGGCGGACGATCTGTGACTTGATGACATTCATAAGACCTCGGCGAGGTCCCAACCCATGATCTCGTCGAAAACCTCGCCGGAGCGCCAAGATAGCCGGATTGGCGCGGCGCGCAAGCGGTGCGCCTTCGCATCCCTCTATCAGACGACTCCCTGGGCCAGCATGGCGTCGGCGACCTTCACGAAACCTGCCACGTTCGCACCCCGCACGTAATTGATGAAGCCGTCGGCATCGGTCCCGTGATCCACGCACGAGTGATGGATCGACTGCATGATCGCATGAAGCCGGTTGTCGACCTCGGCCGCCGGCCAGGAAATGCGCAGGGCGTTTTGGCTCATTTCCAGGCCGCTCGTGGCGACGCCTCCCGCATTGGCCGCCTTGCCGGGCGCGTAGAGGATGCGCGCGTTCAAGAATGCCGTCACCGCCTCGAGCGTGCACGGCATGTTGGCCCCCTCGGCGACGCACGTGCAGCCGTTCTTCAGGAGCGCCTCGGCATCTTTGCCGGACAGCTCATTCTGGGTCGCGCACGGCAGCGCGATGTCACAGGGAAGGTGCCAGGGTGTGCGACCCTCGAAGTAGGGCAGCTTGAATTCGTCGGCGAACTCCTTGATGCGTCCGCGACGGACATTCTTGAGCGCCATCACCCACTCTAGCTGTGACTCGGTGAGGCCCTCCGGGATGTGCACGGTTCCGTCGGAATCCGATAGCGACACGACCTTGGCGCCGAAATCGATGCATTTGTCCGCGGCGTATTGCGAAACGTTCCCCGAACCGGAGATGGCGATTTTCCGTCCGTCGAGCACGAGTCCCCTCTTCTGCAGCATCTCCTGCGCGAAGTAAACGCAGCCGTATCCCGTGGCCTCGGGACGGATGAGGCTGCCGCCGAAGCTCAGCCCCTTGCCCGTGAAGGCGGCGGTCGATTGATTGGTGAGCTTCTTGTAGTAACCGTACATGTAACCGACCTCACGGGCGCCTACGCCGATGTCGCCTGCAGGCACGTCCGTGTCCGCGCCCACGTGCCTAAAGAGCTCGGATACGAACGCTTGGCAGAAACGCATTACCTCCGGGTCGCTCTTCCCCTTGGGGTCGAAGTCGGCTCCGCCCTTGCCGCCGCCCATCGGCAGCGTGGTCAGAGAGTTCTTGAAGGTCTGCTCGAAGGCCAGGAACTTGAGCGTGCCCAGCCGCACGGAAGGATGGAACCGGATGCCGCCCTTGTAGGGCCCGATCGCACTGTTCATCTGCACGCGGTAGCCACGGTTGACCTGCACCGCGCCCCGATCGTCGATCCAAGCGACGCGGAATTGAATCACGCGTTCCGGCTCCACCATGCGCTCTAGCAACTTGGCCTCGGTGTAGCGCCGGTTCTTCTGGAGGAACGGCCAGAGGCTGTGGATCACTTCCTCCACCGCTTGATGGAATTCCGGCTGGTGAGGATCCTGGGCCTTAACGCGTGAGAGGAATTCTTCCGGTGTGTTTGCAGTCATGAATAGCGCTCATGGTAGCTGCTTTCACACACCTGCTCAACCCACCATTCACTGATATGCAAAGAAGTTGGCGGCGCTGCGCGATAATAGCGAGGTCACAGCGCGCCTCGCGAGGTCCGCTCGACACCTCAGGAAACCTCGCCCGCCGCCACGCCTGCGGATGGGCCGTGGAGTGACGAGCCTGCAAATCACGCTGCTTGCGTGGAAATGAAAGCCACCGTGACATGCAACGCCCTCGCATGCCTTCGCGCGTGAAACCCCAACCACCGACGACGTTCCGGATGTTCGATCCGCGGCGCGGCGCGGCGACGTCGCGTTCGAGATCGAGCGATTCGCGGACGTCGGCGACCTCGCGCGCGCGCAGCGGGCCAATTCCTTCACGGCCCTCCTGATTTCGGAGGGCACCGGCGTCTTCCATGCGGACCTTGCGGAACATGCATTCCAGGCTCCGGTGCTGGTCTTCTTCAATCCATACCAGCGGTTCTTCTTCGGGACGCAGTCTACGCTCCGCGGTGTCCGCCTCCGATTCCACGCCAACTTCTTCTGCATCGAAACCCACCACGAGGCAGTGGGCTGCAACGGAGTGCTCTTCAACGACGTTTACGGGCATCCGCTTATTCCACTCACGTGCGATGAAGCGGCCGGCTTCGATGCAATCGCGCGGCAAATCGAAGACGAACTCCAAGCCGCCGACCTAGCGCACGCCGAGATCCTCGTCTCCTACCTGAAGGTCTTCCTGATCAGGGCCACGCGCCTGAAGGTCGAGCAGCAGGAAGTGCGCGTATCAACCAGCCCCCGGATCCCGTCGGCACTCGAGCGCCTTGCACAGCTCATGGAGGAGCATTACCGCGCGCAACACGCCCCCGCGTTCTACGCCTCTGCACTGAAAATCACCTCCAAGGCTCTGGGCAGGATGGTCGCGAGCCACTACAAACGAACCCTCACCGAACTCATCCGGGAACGCGTGCTCAAGCACGCCAAATGGCAACTGCTCCATACCCTCCGGCCGGTGAAGGAAATCGCATGGGAGGTCGGGTTCGCCGACGAACTCTACTTCAGCCGCGTGTTCAAGCGCGCCACCGGCTGCGCCCCCACGGCCTTCCGGGAATTCGAGACGGCGATCCGCGGCGGGCGCAATCTGTCCATGTGACGGCGACTTTCGTCCCTTCCGGGGCCGGCGTACCGCCGGTACAATGGAGGGACATGAACGCGTTCTCCCGATTCCTTTCCACGGCCGCCCGCGCGGGCGGCATGGGCACAGCAGTCACGCGAGCCGGACTGATCATCGTGCTCCTGTGGATCGGCGGCCTCAAGGCCTTCGAGTACGAGGCCGACGGCATCGTGCCTTTCGTCGCCAACAGTCCGTTGATGGGATTCTTCTACAAGCATCCCACCCCGGAATACAAATCGCACATGAACGCCGAGGGCCAACTCGTCGCCAAGAACCGAGCCTGGCACCGTGAGAATCGCACATACGTTTTTTCCTACGGCCTTGGAGCGGTCATCGTCCTCTACGGCCTCATGCTCTGCGCCCATCCGTGGCGACCCGAGATTGCAGCAGTCGGCAGCATGCTAGTCGTGATAATGTCGTTGGTGACACTGTCGTTTCTGATCACGACCCCAGAGACCTGGGTGCCCGCGCTCGGAGACGCTGAACATGGATTTCCCTACCTCAGCGGCCGGGGCCGGCTTGTGATAAAGGATGTGATCATGCTCGGCGCTGCGCTCGTAACCATGGCCGATTCGGCGAAGGCGAGTCTACGCCGTCGTGCAACACTCCACTAGGCCACGAAGGCGACGATCAACGGGCGTGATGCTCCGCTTCAGTCTGATTTCTCTAAACGAGGGCTCCTCGCTTCCACCTCAGCGTCGTTGAGAGGCGGTGGAACCAAAGCACTCTTTTCCGCGCGGTCCCGGTAAAGCGCGGCCCGAGCCAATAGCATCAGCGTCACGGGAGTCGTCACCGTGACGAATACGAAGATCAACACCTCGTGCACGGCGGGTCGCTGCTCGGTGAGGCTGAAATACAGCACTGAGCCCATCAGGATCAGCAGCGTGCCGAAGCTCGTGCCGAGAGTCGGAGCATGGCTGCGGAGGAGCTCAGCGAAACCTACAAGGCGGCGGTCGGCGGCATCATGGATGCCGCGGCGCCAAAGCGATAAGGAGCAGCGTGAAGGGATTTGTTTGTCCGCGTTGCGGCTCAAACGATCTCGCGCTCGCGCGGGTCGTCCATCAAGGCGGTACGACATCGGGCCGCCAAGAAGGATACGTGGAAACGGAATCATCGCACGTCGGCGAATACAGCGGCCAGACGTTCGCCCAGACGCACCTTGCCGCCCGCTGCGCACCACCTCTCCCGCCGGAAACCGGCAGGCCGCTCGCCATCATCCTCGGCACGCCCTTAGGTCTGTGGTGCCTGTACGCCATGATTCCGCTGCGATGGAACGGCGACTCGGTGGACCTGATTCTGATCGGTCTCGCAGGCTACGTGCTCTGCATGAACGGCGCCGCGCTATGGAAGGAAATCAAGGAGTCGAAAGACTTCCAGGCGCGACGAGAGCGATATGATCGCACGTGCGTCTGTCTCCGTTGCGGAACGGACGCGCTCCTGCCGAAGGGGTGGGACCGGGAGCCGAGCTGAGCGCCGCGCCGGCGCCATTCCGGACCGCCCGCGTCGCGCGGCTTGCCTGCGCATCGTCGCCGACCTTAATGCCGCCCGATGGGTTACTGCACAGACATCGATCTACTCGTAGATCAGTACCGACTTTCCGGAATCGTCGTGATCGACCACACCTTCGAAGAGAAGCAGAGCGGATTTCAGCGCGAGACCAGCGAGACCGCCCTTGCCTGCATCATCGAGGGCGAGCCCTGGCTCGCGCGCTTCGTGGAGCACAAGGACTACGCACCCCGTTCCGGTCCGCCCGACCGGTCCCTCAATCAGATCGCTAGGATCACCCCGCTAGAATACGAGGAGCTCAAGGCAAAGCACGGCGGAGTACGGGACACCGCCCAGTACCACGAGAGGCGCAGGGCGGCGGAGCGGGCCGCCGCCGAACTCCGGACGAAGCTCGAGGGACTGACTCCCAGGTGCCCGCGATGCGACGTGAGGATGAAATCCAGGAGCGGCAAGCATGGGCCGTTTTGGAGCTGCTCAAGATTTCCAACCTGCGAAGGGACCCGATCGATGACGACCGCGGTGTCGAAGGAACTCGAGAACCTGACGAGGGAGCTCGTCGCACTACCGATCACGACTTCACCGTAGGCGCTTCCGCGCGAGGCGGAGGCGTTGGTTTGCATGAAGATGAAAACAGGACCAAAACAGCCCAGCATGCTGGCAGTCGTCGCAAAGACCGTTGTCGCCCTGGTGGCGTTCGCCATTTCCGTGGAGATGCTGATGCGTGCACTCTGAAGGATCAGACGCCGCGCCTCCAGGTGCCTCCATGAGGAGGCGCCCGAGCCCGATGAAGCCCGAGACAGACAGCCAATAACTCCGCACGGACACATCTGGCAGGCGGGCGAAAGCCAAGGACATGTCCCGAATCACGACCTTCCAGGCGAATGCCGCACCCACTTCGCAAAGCCGGTGCGGAGGCGAGCGCTCCGCGCCTGGCACGTCACACCCCGGGGGAGAATTCGCACCAGCCATGCGCGACTCGCATGGTTGCGACCCGGTCACCGCAGTATGCGCATAGCAGGCTCAGCGCTATCATCACGCCATGAAAACTCCTCCCGGTAGATTCCCCACCGGCGATGGCACCGAAGGCGCCCGCCGAAGCCCCCCGCGGTTTCCCGCCCGGCGCTACCCGTCGCTCTCCGACGATGGCCAGCCGTGGTTCCCGCGCCGACGCCCGGCGCGTTCGTCCAATACGGAGTCGGAAACCCGCGAAGAGCGCCCCGCGCTCCTCTCTTCGGTCCGAGTGATCTCAGTACTCGCGATCGTCATCATCGTCGCATTCCTGGCGGTCTTCGCCAAGTAAGCAGGCGAAGCCCAGTCTTTCGCGTGCGCAGAAAATTCTGCGCGCGAACCCGAACACAAAATCACCATGCAGCTTGACAACTCCATTTTCCAGCGCACTGGTGGGCACAGAGTGAACCCCAACACGCAACAGAAACAAAATTTCTGCGCCCGCCAGCACACGGCGGCGGGCATTGCGCTGTACATCTGCCCCGAGCGGCCCGGCGCCGCAAGCTGAGCTCCGCGCAAACGCGCAGGGACAGCACACGGCACCGGGTTGACACGCTAGCCTAAGTCGCGGCGCGCCCTCGTGCGTGCACGCTCCAGACAGCAACTCCGCGCCTTCGCGCGGCCCTTGCAACACGATCCTCGACCGCAAGCCCAGTTGGGCTGCGGCGCGCGGTCACAGCCTGGGAACTCCCATGACCATCCTTCACGTATCCGATTTCCACTTCAACAAGCGCTGGTTCGACTGGCTGCTCCATGCGGCCCCCGCGCACGACCTCGTCGTGATGTCCGGCGACATGCTCGACCTGTCCGCAGCGACTCCGCAGCGCCGCCAGATCGAATGGGTCTCGAACTGGTTCAACGATTTCCCGCGGCCGATCAGCGTATGCAGCGGCAACCACGACCTCGAGTGGGATTCCGCAGCGGAGCGCTGGACGCCCGCCTACTGGCTGCGCGACATCGCGAACGAACACGTCTGGATCGACGGCCAGCGCATCGAACTCGACGGGCTCTCGATCCTCAACATCGGCGCCACGACCCGACCGAAGGGCGGCGAGGCCGACGTGTGGGTGGTCCATGCTCCGCCGAGCAAGACGCTCGTCGCGACGCGCTCCGACGGAGCGGACGCCGGCGACATTGACCTCGTCGGTCCCGCCCGGCGCCACGCCCCTCGCCTGATGCTCTCCGGCCACGTGCACTCTCCCCTCCATTGGAGGGAACAGCGCGACGGCACGCTCTTCATCAATCCAGGCCGCAACCTCGGGGCGGAGTATCCGAACCACGTCATCGTGCGCACCGACCAGATGACCAGCCAGCTCTTCACCGAGCCCCGCCACTCCTCCATCGAGGCCGCCAGCCTGTCCATGGAAACCGCAGGCGTCCCAGCGGTCGTCTGAATCCACCAACCTTAACGCGGCAGGCACGCGGGCTCCACGAGCTCCGCGCGCGACCGCACATCCATGAAAAACCCAAACGACATAACCATGAACCACAATTCCATCTACATCTCCCGCGAGGACTATTCGAAACTGCGCCTCATGCTCGCAACTTCCTCCTACTCGAACGCCAACGCCGCACGGCGTAACCTACGCGAGGAACTCGACCGCGCCGCCGTCGTCGACCCTGCCACATTCCCGATCGACGTGGTCGCGATGGGTTCCACCGTCCAATACGAGGACGTGGGTACCGGCGAGATCGAGGAATACACGATCGTGTTCCCGGACCGCGCCAACATCGAACGCCGGCTCATCTCCATCCTGGCACCGATCGGCACCGCGCTCATCGGCTGCCGAGTGGGCGACCTGGTGAAGTGGACCACGCCCGGCGGAATCCGCCAGCTCAAGGTCCGCCGGGTCACCCAGGCTCCAGCCGAAGCCCCGGCGGGCGCGGCCCCGGCCTACGCCTTCGCCTAAACCGCGGCGCACGCGCCGCCGCCCTTGTTCGCGGCCCGGGCCTCACCCGGGTCGCCTAGACCGAAATCCAGCAAAGCTCCATCGCCATGACCTTCGTCTCCCAGATCTCCTCGTTCTCCGCGCAGACCTACGGCCCCGCCACCCTGGCCGCAGCCGCCCTGCTCGCGACCGCGTTGCTCTCGCGCCCCAGGCGTCCGCGCACCGCCTCGCCGGCCCGCGTCCGCCGCCGCCTCGGCCTCCCTAAGGGAGTCGCCCGTTGGCTGGCCATCGCCGCGCTCGGCGCCGCCGGACTGGTGATGCTCGGCATCGACGTGGAGGGCCTCTGGTCGACCATCGTCGGAGCCCTGAGCCTGATCGCCATCGGGTTCGTTGCGATGTGGAGCATCCTCAGCCACATGCTCGCCTCGATCCTCATCGTCGTCTTCCGACCGTTCGAGGTGGGCGACCGCGTGGAGGTCGTCGGCGACGATACGGTCCTCGGCGAGGTGACGGACCTCAATCCCGTGTACACCACCCTGCGCGCGGACGACGGCGGGACGCTCCAGGTCCCGAACAACATCTTCTTCCAGAAGACGCTCAAGCGCCACGCGATCAAGGCCCTGCCGGAACCCGTGTAGCCAAACGGAGAGACATCGCATGAAACTCAAACAGGAAAATTTCGGCCTCACGAATCTCCGGGTCTCGGAGCTCTGCCTCAGCACCTCGAATTTCGCGCGCCATGTCAGCCAGGACGATTCCTTCGCCATCCTCGACGCGTTCCGCGCCGCAGGCGGGAATTTCTTCCAGACGAGCGGAATCTGCCCCGGGGTGAACCTGGGCGATGGATTCCTCGGCCTACCCGAGACGATTCTGGGCCGCTGGCTGAAGCTCCGGAAGGTCGAGCGCGCGAGCGTCACGATCGCGACCCGCATCGCGCTCTCGCGCCCGGTGATCGGCGGCGTCGCCACCTTCACGGACCTCATCCGCAGCTGCGCGCAGGACTCGGTCCGCCGGATGGACTCTGGCCATATCGACCTGCTCGTGCTCGAATGGACCGACGGCATCGTCCCGGTCGGGGAGACCATCGCGGCGATCGAAGCGGTCATCGCCTCCGGAGACGTGCGCTCCGTCGCGCCGGCCGACTTCCCCGCCAACCGGGTCGCCGAATGCCTCGCCTCGGCGCTGGGCGGTCCCAATACGATCGGGGGCCTGCAGGTCGAGTACTCCCTGGCGAACCGACTCGGATTCGAGGCGGGCGTCGAGAAGCTCTGCGCCTCCCGGCGCCTCGGCCTCGTCGCGCGCTCCCCGCTCGCGGGCGGACACCTCGCGGCAACGGAGTCGAACGTCGGCGCGGGCGCCCTTCGCCCGCGCGGGGAACGCGACCGCCGCGCCGCCGTCGCGGCCGAGGGGATCCGGCCCCTGCTGTCGGCCGTCGCCCGCGACCTTGGCGCATCCGCTGCCCAAGTGGCGCTGGCGTGGGTGATGGCGCATCCGCACGTCGGATCAACCCTCGTAAGCGTCACCTCTGTGGACCAGCTCCGCGAGCTGCTCCACGCAGCGCGCCTTCCGTTCACCGCCGAGGCCGCCGAACGGCTCGGCCGCCCGCGGCCCCGCCGCGTCCCACCCCTCAACCTCTACCAATCCGCAACATCATGAATCACACCTCTCTCCTCCCATCCACGAATCTCCTCCAATGCGTCGACTGCCGCGACACGCTTGAACGGCTGATCGGCAACGTGAGCGGCTTCGTCTACCGGCGCCGTCTCGACCCGCAATGGACGATGGAATTCGTGAGCGACGGGTGCCGCGACGTAACGGGTTACGACCCTCACCGTTTCGTCGGGAATGCGAGCCTCGCGTTCGGCGACCTCGTCGCCCCCTCTGACCGGGAGCGTGTCAACGAGCGCATCGGCGTCGCGGTGCGCCTGCGCCGACAAGTCACCTTGGAGTACCTGATCCGTGCCGCGCACGGCGCGTGGGTCAGGGTCGAGGACCGCCTCACGCCCATCATGAACGCCGCCGGGAAGGTCCTGGGGCTCGAGGGCATCATCGACCTCTCACGCGAGGCCCCAGCCCCGGCGAGCCCCGCCCCCACCCGTCCACCCCCAAACACGAACCACCATGAATAAACGAAAGCTCGGCCGCACCAACCTCAACGTATCGGAACTCTGCCTCGACACCGCGAAGTTCGGCGTCGCCCGCGACGAAGCCACTTCGTTCGCCCTGCTCGACACCTACTACACCTGCGGCGGCAGCTTCATCGAGAGCCTCGGATTCGCGCCTAATTCCACCGCGGCAGAACTGGTCGAGAGTTCTTCCGAGGACATCGTTGGCCGATGGCATGAGACCCGGGGCATCCACCGAGACAGCCTCGTACTGGCGTCGCGGATCAACTTCTTCCGACCGGCGCACGGCGGGGCGATCGCGTTCGCCAACCTCATCCGCGAATCGTGCGAGCGTTCGCTCCGCCGCCTCCGCGCGAAGCATCTCGACCTCCTCATCTGCGAGTGGGACGAACACCTCACACCCGTCGAGGACCTCGTCGAAGCCGTGGACATGCTGATCCGGGCCGGACTGGTCCGCTTCGCCGTCGCCGGAGCCTTCCCGCCATGGCGGGTCGTGGACTCGATCCACCGTTCGGTCGCGCGGAACCACGCCCGCTTCGAGGCCCTGCAGGCCGAATACTCGCTCATGAACCGGGCCCGCTTCGAGCCGGAGGCGTTCGCGATGTGTCGGGAGCACCGGCTTGGCTTCCTCGCCCGATCGCCGCTCGCCGGCGGCTACCTTGCGCAGGCTCCGGCCTCGGCGTCCGAGTCGGGCGTTCCGGAGCGCGACTGGAGGAACGAGCGCTTCGGCAGCAATGCCGGCGACGCCGTACGTGGAGTCCTGGCGGAGATCGCCGAGCGGCGGCTGGCAACCCCCGCGCAGATCGCGCTGTCGTGGGTCCTCCGGAATCCCCAGGTGACGTCGGCCGTCGTCTCCGCCGCCGACACGCGAGAACTCCGGGAGCTCGCCCGCGCGACCACCCTCTCCCTCAGCGCCGACGACGTCGGCGCGCTGGCCAACGCCTCCACGGTGCAGGATCCGAAGATGGAACTGCGCCACATCTGACCGCGATCTCGGATTGTCCCGACCCAAGAGACTGACCCATGGACCACTACACTCTCGTTCAAGACTTCGTCGTGCTTTTGCTGGCCGCCGGGCTCGCAGGCATGCTGTGCAAGCGCATGGGGCTCTCCGCGATCGTCGGATATCTCGTGGCGGGCATCGTCATCGGCCCGTACTCACCCCCGTTCTCCCTCATCACCGACACCGAGCACATCGCGCAACTGTCTCACGTCGGCCTGGTGTTTCTTATGTTCGCGATCGGTCTCGAGCTGAGCCTTTCGAAACTCCGCAAGATGGGCCTGCCGATCATCATGGCCACGGCGATCGGCGCGCTGTTCATGTTCGCGTTCACCCTCCTTCTGGGAAGGGCGCTTGGCTGGTCGCCGCTGCAGAGCCTCTTCGTGGCGGCGATGCTGATGGTGTCGAGCTCGGCGGTCATCGCGAAGATCATGAGCGAACTCAAGCTGAACCACGACCGTGCGGCGCAGATGGCGCTCGCCATCACGATCGTGGAGGACGTCGTCGCGGTGATCATGCTGACGGTGCTCGCCACGCAAGGCGTCCAGGGCTCCGGCGGCATCGGCCAGGTGCTCACAGGGCTCACGGCGTTCGTGGTCCTCTTCGTGGGCCTCGGCCTGCTGCTTCTGCCGCCTCTCCTTCGCTGGCTCGAGCGCCGCGCGGACGCGGAACTCCAGATGCTCGTCGTCGCCGGAGTCCTCTTCCTCCTCTCCCTAGTCGCGATCAAATCCGGTTAC
This sequence comes from uncultured Opitutus sp., assembly GCA_964480585.1. Taxonomy (GTDB): domain Bacteria; phylum Verrucomicrobiota; class Verrucomicrobiia; order Opitutales; family Opitutaceae; genus ER46. The sequence continues at coordinate 77,578 of CAYZPV010000027.1, forward strand.
TCGATCGCGCTCGGCGCGTTTCTCTTCGGCGCCCTCATGGCCGAGATGCCCCAGAAGCACACGATCGAGGAGTCGTTCGGTAGCCTCCGAAACCTCTTCGGCAGCATCTTCTTCGTCTCAATCGGCATGATGATCGACCTGAGCCTGCTGGGGGAAATCTGGCTGCCGGTCTTCGCCCTGAGCCTATTTTCCCTGATCGTGCGACCGATCGCCTGCGGCTTCGCGCTGATGCTGGTCGGCGTCCCTCCGCGGCAGGCGCGGCGCGGCGGGCTGCTGCTCACGCCTTTGGGAGAATTCACGTTCATCATCGCCCAGGCCGGCATCGGCGCTTCGATTCTCCCCGCCTCGTTCTACCCGCTGGCGGTGGGGCTGTCGGTCCTGACCGTCCTGGCGACGCCGATCATGAACCGATTCGCGGATCCCATCCTCCGGGGCCTTGAAGTTCTCGAGCCGCGGCCCGTGACGCGCTTCATCGCCGCGTACCAGACCTGGCTTCACCACGTGCAGCACCGCGATTCCAAGCCGCTCGTCTGGAAGCTCCTCCGCAGCCGGCTCGTGCAGGTCGTCGTCGAGGTGCTCTTCGTCGCCGGTCTCCTGATCTTCTCCCATCAGCTCCTCACGTTCCTGGAGACCAGCGTCGTCGCGACCTGGATCAGCGCCGACCTCCTGCGATTCGCCTATTGGGGCGCGCTCAGCCTGAGCGTGCTCGTGCCGCTCTTCGCGGTGTGGCGCAGCGTCGGCGCGATGGCCGCCATCGTCGCGGACGCCTGGCGCGTCCATGCTCTCCCGATGCGCTTCGTCGAGACCACGCTCAAGGTCGTCGCCGCGATCGCGCTAGGTGCGTTGCTCTACGCCCTCTTCCCGGTGCAGCTCAGCGGAATCGGCTGGATGGTGCTCGCCCTCGCGGCCATCGCCGTCATCGCAACGTTCTCCCGGAAGCTGATCTATTGGCACAGCTCGTGGCAGCATTCCGTCAACGAGGTGCTCGCGGGCCACGGTCACGCAGCGGGCCCGGAAGGCGGCGCCGACCGCGACGCCCTCGCGCACCGCTTGGAGAACTGGGACATGACGCTCCAAGAATGCGTCGTCCCCCACGGCGCAGCGTACGCAGGACAGACCCTCGCCGACCTCCAGCTCCCCGGCCGCTTCGGTTGCTTCGTCGCGGAGGTCGAGCGCAACGGCTTCGCCATCACGCAACCGGCCCCCAGCCTCGCGTGCTTCCCCGGTGACAAACTCCTGCTCTTGGGCAAGCCCGGCGAAGTCGACAAGGCCACCGCGTACCTGCAGGGGGAGCCGGCGGCGCCCATCGACCGGCCCGACTTCGACCGCGCCGTTCTCGAGTCCTTCACGGTCCCTGCGGATGGCCCCGTCGGCCGGCCGATCGGAGACCTGCAGATCGCGCGCCGGACCGGCGTCCGCGTCCTCGGCATCTCGAGGAACGGGGCGAAGATCCTCGTCCCGCAGTCCGCCGAGGCGCTCCGGTCCGGTGACCAGATCCTGGGCCTCGGAACGCTCGACCAGCTGCGCAATTTCCGCTCGTGGCTCGCATCCAAACCCGAGCACCCATGACCAGCCGCGAAGCCCTCCTCCTTTCCGCCCGCGCGGACTCAACCTCCGTGGCCGGTGCGACCCGGCTCCGCGCCTACCTTGGGTAACGGCCGGCTGGGGGCACACCCCGAGGCCGGCCGACGGAAATCCCGGATCTGCGGGCGTCGCCGCGAGGCTGCGCCACGCAATCGAACACCCTCAAACTGGCCCCTTCCGGGCCCCTGAAAACTATGAATTCCGAACCGAAATCAACCCTGAGTAACAACAACCTCCGCCGCATGCAGGGCTGGGCCCGAGCCGTGCATCCGAAAGACTGGCAGGACCGCTGCGCCGTCGTGGCCGAGTACATCGCCCAACTGACGGAAGAGGATGCGACTGCGCTCCTCAAGAAGCCCTGGCCGGACGTGTTCGCACAGGCCGAACGCGACTGGCCCGAGGCCTTCGCCGGCTGGCGGCAGGAAACCGTCGAACAGAACTGATAGCGTCGCGTCCTGCCCTCCGAGGGCAGGACGCCTTCTTTCCGACAGCAATCAGGCGGCGCCCGAACTGACCGCCTACGAGATCATTTCCATGAACGAACAAATCCACCGAGACCACGCCTCTCCCCCTACGCCGCGCTACCCGTCCTTGAGCGAGGATTTCGATCCGCGACGCACGCGACCCGAGATACCGCTCATCGCCAACCCGAAACGACCGGACGACCGCTCCTTCCGAAACCTCTATATCCGCATCGCCGTCGTCGTCCTGACTGCCATGGCCTGCGCGGCGGCGATGTCAGGGACCTGACGCCTTGAAGGAGTCGACGCCCGTGAATTTCGACCGCAGGTGAGCCTTCCTGGCAGGCCCTGATGTCAGTCCGCGTAGACTACCTTCTTACCGTCCGGAATGGTGAACAAATCCCTCCCCAATAGCTCCGCGAGGATCGCCTCCTGATCGGTCGGCGCCAGCTGAGGGCCGAACACGGTGTCGATGTGGTGAATCAAGGAAACCCGCGTCTTGGGTCGATGGCTCTTCGTTTTCATCTGCTCGACGAGGCGTTCCAGCTTCGCCTGCCGGCGCGACAGGGCTGCCGAAGGCGTAGGTTGCGAAGCCGCGGACGCAGGTTGCTTCGCCTCGGTCGTCCGCCGTCCCCCGAGAGGCGCCCTTGGCTTGGCGGGTCTGAAGATCGGCAGCGCGGCGAGGTCAGGCTCACGCCGGACCGACACGCCGCCCGCGCTGAAATGCGCCACCAAGGGATCGAAATCGTGGTCGCGGGATATGATGGTGAAGTCCGCGGCCTCCCGCTCCGCCATGGCGCGTCCGAGATGCGCGGCCAGGACGAGGTCCAGCGCGTTGCGCCCGGATGCGCCGACTGGAATCAGTCGGACCTGCGACGCGTATCGATGGATCTGTCGCACGAGGGCAAAATCGAGCCGCGTCTGCTTCTCGCCGATGAACAACGTGACATGGACCGGCTTACCTTCGAGGAGCGCCAAGTCGACGGACGGCACGTTTTCGAAGTCGACGAACACGAAATGGGTTATCTCCGGGGCCATGGAAGGGAACGAATCGTTTCATGGGATCGTGCGCGGATCCCTCGGGAGCGGCAACCGGATTTCCGACCGCGCGCCGCGAGTCCCACATGGGGACGTCTGCGCCTAGCGATACGGCCAGATCGCACCTTTCTAGGCCCTCAACCCCTCGCGCGGATCTGTCGGATAAGAGCGCGCCCCACGCCGGGGCGGGCCTTCCAGAACGGACCTACGGCAAGCGGGGACGCGCATGTTCCTCCGATGCGATTCTTGCGCAGACCCAGAGACGCTCTCCGTGCACGAGCCGAGGATTGCCGGATAGTGGCCGGGGCGGGTCGCCGCAATTCCGTGATGACCCGCTCCCGTCGGATTCGGACCTGCCGGAAGTGCTCGCGTTGCCACGCACTTCCTCCCCCGACGGTGGCCATATGAACGTCTCACCCGAATCCCCCCACCCGCTTGCCAAGGCTCTAAGAGCGCGAAAACATCTGAGCATGCATAATGGTGCGACGATCCAGTCCCTGCGCCTGCGCGGGTCCGAGTGCGTAATCCTCCCGGGTGAGGTTCCCGGCATGCGTTGCTTCGTGCCCGTTTCCGCGATCACTTGGAGCGGTTCGTCTGCGAACGTAGACCGGGTTGCCTACATGAATTCCAACTGGGCCAGCTGGAACATGCAGCTACATCTGGGAAGAGCCATCGGATCCCACTGCTTTCCCCTGCAAGATGCCGAGCCTCTGGATTTCTCGGTGGGCACGGATCGAGATTTTGCGCGCAATGCCTTGGAACGGTTCGGTTCATGACGGCTGACTGGCGGGCGTTCGCGCTGCGCACGATGGCCGGACCGCACCATTCCCGGCCTTTCCAAGGTCGACAGATAAGGCACGAAAAGCCCGCCCCTGTTCAGGGACGGGCTTCGCATCGCGGTCAATTGAAGGACAGCTCGGCGGGCAAGGAGCGCGTGACCTCCGGCCCGATATACACCTCTTCGACTGCGGTGGCATGATCGAGCTGCTCGAGGTCGACGTCGGAGAGCCGGATGGAGCCGGCGTGCGCGAGTTCGTTGAGCTGGGCAACGGAATGAACTCCGATCACCGCCGAGGTGACCGCCGGATTGTGCAGCACCCAGCTCAGCGCGACCTGGGCCGAGGAGGCCTCAAGGCGCGACGCCACGTCAGCCACCGCCGCTTGCGCAGCCTCCCCGTGGGCATTGCCGTACCGCTCCATGAGGCGATCGCGGCGGATGGAGGTGAAGCGGGTCTCGAGGTCGAACTTCCGCGCCAGAAACCCGCCCGCGAGCGGAGACCTGGCGAAGAAGGCGAGCCTATGCTCCTGGCACATAGCCATCGCATCGGGTTCGAACCGCGCGCGAGTGAGCAGCGAGTAGTCGGCCTGCAGGGCCTCCATACGGCTGTGGTTGCGGAGGTAAGCGCGTCCCAGACCGTCCACGACGCGCCACGTCGGGAAATCTCCCGCGCCCGCATATCGGGCCAGGCCGGAGCGCACGACAAGATCGATGGCCTCGAAGGTCGCGCGCATGGGCGCCAGTCCCTCGTTCCAGTCGAAGACGACCATGTCGAGGTAGCTGGTACGCAGACGCCGCAGGGAATCGCGGACGGACTCGCGCACGATTCGATTGAGGTCGACGCCCGCGCCGTCGGCCGGCGGCCGCACGTGGATGCGCGTCACGAGGAAGAGATCGTCGCGACGCAATCCGCGCGAGCGCCACCAGCGACCCACGATTTCCTCGGAGACCGTCGTCGCCGTCGAAGGCAGGAAGAGCTCGGGACTGCGGCTCGACGACTGAATGAAGTTTCCACCCATGGCGAAGTACGCGTCCAGGATGGCGAATGCGGTCTTTTCGTCGGTCTTCCATCCGAAGTTGAGGGTACCGAGGCACAGCTCGGAGATGCGGAGGCCGGTGCGGCCCATCATGCGTTTCTGGATCATATCTTTTTTCGGCTTCTTGCGCGCGAGCGCGCGGTTTTCGATAGGGGTGGAACAACTGCGGCGTGATGCCGCGGTCGGCCTGGAAGGAAAAGGCAGGCGCCGGGGAGGGTGGCCTGCTTCAGAAGCGAAGACAGGTCCGCGCGCTCACCGCGCCGGGACGCCAAGGCAGATGGTTCGGGAGTTCATGGAGGGGTCGGGATCCAGTCACTCGGCCGCTACGGGCTCGGAGTGAGCCCGGATGTCATCGGAGGTCCGGCGTCGGAGGTCGCTGGTCGAGCGCCGGCGCAGCATCCGGTCGAGCTTGTCGACCAGGAGGTTCACCGATTTGTGCGCGGAATGCGTGGCGACGGTCGCGGTCCGGTCCGGACCGGCGAGTTCCATCAGGCCCTTCGCGGTGAACAGACCGCCCCGACCCAGGTCGCGCTCGACGTCGATGCGCAACCGGATGATTCCGGGCTCGTGCCGGAACAGGCGCTCGGCCTTCGCGTGGATCATCTCACTGAAGGCGGGATCGATTTCCACGTTATGGCCACGGAGGATGAGCTTCGGATCGTTGTTCGAGGAGTTGTGAGGAATCATATTTATGGCTTCGATGGTTATGGTTCTGCAGCGAGCATGGCTCGGCGCGCGGCCGTCGAGCGCCTGAGCGGCGACCGAGGGCGTGCAGGGAACGCACGCACGTGACCGAAGGGACTCCGTGCGCGCCACGAACAGGCTATCCCGAAGGGTGCCTGGAGGAGCTGACTTGCCGGCGCTGACGGGCTGGGCGGACCGGGCCTGGAATCAAGCGGGGTGCGTCCAGATCACAGCGCCGGCTGGGCCGGACAGATGTCGATCATGTCAAGTGATCGAGTCGAAACTGTGGGAGCTGAAGTCATGGGGCGCGATGTCGGGTGCACCCACGGACGGTTCGCGCCGCGTGTCAAGCTTTGGAGGCCATTAAAGTGGCAAATCCCGGCGCGGATGAAATTGGGAGAGTGCCGCATGCCGAAAGTATAGCGGACCAACACGCGCCGCCTACTGCACAGTTCCGCGAGCATCCATGCGAGTTGCGCATACCTTGATTCCCTCTGCGTCGGCCAGATCTGTAGACGCCACGCGCAACTTGACGTGGCCCCGAAGGAGGGGCTAACGAGGGGCCGTCACAGCTCGCCGATTCCCAACCCCGACCCATTTACCACGATGAAGGACTCTTTCGAACAACACGGCGGCGCAATCCGCGACCGGGCGATTCCCGGACGACGGCCCGCCATCCGGTGGATTGGCGCCATCGCGGCCGGCATCGTCGCGATCTCCGCATGCGCCGCGGCGGAATTGCCGGCGGAGCTGAAGGACTTTTTCAGCCCACCGGCAGAACACCGAGGCAAGTTCGGCACCTACGCTTCCCCGTTGAAATTCTACGACGGCCGCCCCGTCGCCACGAAGGCGGACTGGGACGAGCGACGCCGGGAAATCCTGCGCGTCTGGCACGGGCAGATGGGCCCCTGGCCCGAATTGCTCGCGAAGCCGAAGGTGAGCGAGGAGGAGCGCCGCGATCGCGGGGGCGGCGTAACCGAGCAGCGCGTGCAGGTGGAGATCGCCCCGGGGGTGATGCTGCACGGCTACCTGCTGCTGCCGCCGAGCTCCTTCGCGGGAAAGCGGCCCGCCGTCCTGGTGCCGTTCTATGCTCCCGAGGTAAGCGTCGCGTACGACGGCCCGCGCCCGCTGGATGGGCAGGCGGCGAAGTACCTGAAGGGCGGCGAACGCGGCGTCGACCGGGACTTCGGGCTGGCACTCGCGAAGCGCGGCTTCGTCACCCTTTCGATCGGCACGCCGGGCGACGACGCGTACCGCCCCCGACTGGACGGGGCGCGCTGCCAGCCGATGAGCTACTACGCGTACATCGCGGCCAACTGCCACACGGTGCTGGCGCAGCGACCGGAGGTGGACGCGGCCCGCATCGGCGTCATGGGCCATTCCTACGGCGGCAAGTGGTCGATGTTCGCATCCTGCCTGTACGACAAGTTCGCGGCAGCCGTGTGGTCGGATGGAGGCGTGGTATTCGACGAGACCAGGACCGGACCCAACTACTGGGAGCCTTGGTACCTCGGACAGGTCGATGGGCTGACCCGCGGACGGGGACGCATCACGAAGGAGAATCCCCGCATCGGGCCCTACAAGTCTCTGGTCGAAAGCGGCCACGACCTCCACGAACTGCACGCGCTCATGGCACCTCGCCCTTTTCTCGTTTCCGGAGGATCGGAAGATCCGCCGGAGCGCTGGATACCCCTCAATCACGCCATCGAAGTAAACCGCTTCCTCGGCTACGAGAATCGCGTGGCCATGACCAACCGCCCGAAGCACTCGCCGACGCCGGAGTCGAATCGGGCAGCGTTCGCGTTCCTCGAACACTTTCTCAGGCCCTGAAAGATTCTTTCTCTACCGCCGCGTTCAGCCGGGCGCGGCGCGGAGAGATTTGCCATGGTGCCATGTGCGCTCGACCATCTCGATCCGCGGGTGCGCCGGGATGCCGACGTCGCGGTTCATGATCCGGGACGCGAGGAGTTCCACGCACCACGCGCCGATGAGCGGCTGGTTCTCCTGGAATCCCGAGAAATCCGTGTATTCTAGTGTCCTGTCCCGCAAGTAACCTTAGAAAGGCGCTCGAGTTTGCCGAGGATG